>NZ_JBLLJL010000005.1:0-500774 GCF_056172015.1 Clostridium sp. LXY-7
TGGTTTTACCTTCTTCTCTGTTTAATTTTCAAAGACCATTTCACCATCACTTATTAGTGACGACTTTTACTATTCTATCAAAGAATTTCTTCTTTGTCAACAACTTTTTTCAAGTTTTTCAACTCGTTTTTGCTGCTTCGTTATCACCTCTCAGCGACAAGACTTATCTTACCATAGGTATTGCATGTCCACATTAGTATATATTCCATTAAGTTAAATTAAGTGTCCTTTTTAAAGTAATTCTACTTTTTTTTCTTCTTTTCACATATGGATACATCAGGTACAGTTGTTATTTTATTAATCTTAATTATTACAACAACACCCTTAACATTGGTTAAATCCCTAAAAAATCATCATTGTATTAAAATAAGGTGAAATCGTAAGATTTCACCTTATTTTAATATTTATTAATTCCAATCTTTATCGATCATATCATACATCATCTTCCCAGATTTTGATATTGTAGTAACTCCATATACATTTGACGGTAATTTATTAGCCATCACAGTAAATACAAAATCTCCTTTTTTTGTACTTACAAGCACCATCTCATTTTCTAAATTATCTAACATCCCTATTTTATTGGCTGCTTTCACTTGAATCTCTTTAGGTAAATAAAATGGTATTTTTGAAGTGGGTTGCTGTTTTCGTAGTACTTGTAAAATAAATTCACTATTTTCTTTTGTTAGTACTTCTTCGTTTCTTAACAATTTTAAAGCTTTGGCCAAATCGTAACTTGTTGTTATGTTTTCGTTTTCATCCTCTAGTTTAATATTAGATGGATATTTTTTAACCATTGTAGATTTAAGTCCTATATTTTGAATTAGATCATTTATCTTATTCATTCCTATAATTTTGATAATTTTGCATGCCGCTGTATTATCACTTTGAATTAACATAGCTACTATTAGCTCTTTTATAGAATACTTTTTATTTGTAAATTCACTAATAATTCCAAAAAAACCTGAAGCCTTATCATCTTCAGTTATTTCAACTAACTCACTCAATGATATATTACCATTCTCTACTTCTTTCATTGCAGCCATAGCTATAGGCACTTTAATGCATCCAGCCGCTGGCATCTGATTCTTTTCATTAAATCCGTAAGTATACCCACTTTTTAAGTCTTCAAAATAAAAACTATATTCTCCTTCTCTTGTTTCTAAATAGCGCTTAATTTCCTTCATATATACCCTCCATCTAACAATCTAATAGAAATATGATTAAGGTCATTATAAAATTCTTTATGTAATATGTCAAATTAATGTGTAATTTCTGAAAATTTCAATTATGATCATAATTGGTTAATTTGTAGCATTTAATATTCTCCCATGGTTAATTAATATACTACAATGATTTTACTTAATAAAGTTTTACTATACTAATTATAATTTTCTATAGAAATTATTATATTATTCCTTATACATGCTAGCTAAACTCTACCATTAATTTTTTAATATTTAATTTAAAAAAGGTTATTTAGAATAACATCCTAAAATAACCTTTTTTAAATACTATATTGTTTAAAAATTATACTTCTATACTGTTATTATTCCTGTTAATGCTAAAACAAATAATACTACACCTAAAACAATTCTATAATAAGCAAAATTTTTCATTGGTTTTTTCTTTAGATATCCAATAAATTTTTCAACACATACAAGCGCTGATAAAAATGCTACAATAAATCCAACTATTAGAACTATTATTTCTCCACCACTTAAAGGATTGTCATACTTTATTAACTTTATTCCTGAAGCTCCTACCATTACAGGTATGGCAAGAAAGAATGAAAACTCAGTAGCAACTACTGTAGATAACCCATTTACCCATCCACCTATTATAGTAGATGCAGATCTTGACATTCCTGGCCACATTGCTAAACATTGAAAAATTCCAACTCTAAAAGCTTGACCAATAGTCATGTCATCTATATCTCTAGTTATAGTTTTATTTCTAAAGGTCTTTTCTGCTACTATCATCAATATCCCGCCAACTATTAAAGCAAGGGTTACAGTACTAGTGTTGAACAGATATTTGTCTATCATATCCTCAAGTGCAAAACCTAAAACAGCGGCTGGTATACAAGCAATAACTATATTAACCCAAAATCTAATTGATGTCTGCTTTCCTTTAAAAAATCCTCCTATGGATCCAAATAACTTCTCTTTATATAAAACTACTATGGCTAGTATTGCACCTAGTTGAATAACAATTTGAAATAATTTTGCAAAGTCTCCAGTGAAATTAATTAAATCTCCAACTATAATCATATGTCCAGTGGATGATACTGGAATGAATTCCGTTACGCCTTCTACTATTGCTATTATTATTGCTTTAAATAATAAGATAAAATCCATGTATAAATACCTCTTTCTTATTTCTTTTTAATTTCTACTGTTCTTACTGCATTTTTTCCGTCTAAAGATAATTTAATAACATTATTACCGCCTTGTAAAGCTATATCATAATAGGTTTCTACTTTAATATATGGTTCATCATTTATACTTAAATAAAATTCATCAATCATAATACTATTTTGAAATGCTCCAATGGAAAACTTTTTATAATTATCCCCATCTTCTTTTATGTTTCTTTTAGCAAATATAAGTGTAGGCATAGTATCCGTTTCCTCATTTTTATATGACACTGTTGGATTTAATTCAAATACATTTGATTTATTGACAAAAATCGTAGGTTGAATATATCCTTCCTTAGTTTCCAACTGAGTAAATTGTATATCCTTAACATATGTTATATTAGAATTACTCTTCATATCTGTATATTTACTATTATCTATCTTTATTGTATAAGCTTTAATACTTTTGCTTAATTCTTTAAAATATTTACTTTTATTCTTAATTTTATTTTCGCCATTTGGCAATATAACCTTAGATATATTACATTCAACTAATTCCACCGCCGATAATGGTACATCATCAATAGTAAAATAGCTTTCATTCATACCATCTATAGCCACCCATTTATTATATCTTTCACTCCATATCTCGATGATACCATAAACATTTTCACCTCTTAATTCACCACTTCTACTGATGATTCCTATAGTCGCCAAAGCCTCTTCCAATACTGAATTGTAGTCCTTTTGAGAAATAACTTCATTAGTTTCTAATTGTAAAATAATCTCTTCTGCAGCTTTTTTACTATCCATAGCCGATACTTTAGGTTTACTTCTACTATTTAACCAACCAGATAAGATCATAGTTTTTGATATTTCATCCTCAGCTTTATTTGTCATTCTATCAAATTCATATTTATTTTTTAGATTCTTAATTTCAGGTTTACTAGAATCTATGTAGTAAAAATGAATATTATTACCTTCATATATATTTTCCCATTTCTCCACTACTACATTTAAATCTTCATTTATTGAAACTTCTCCTCTATTATTCATAAATAAGTATACTGCCACTACTAATATAATAATACCTATAAGAACACTAAACACTTTAGATTTTTTCACATTCCATCTCTCCTTGATATTATTCAAATTTACAAACTATTCTTATGTAATTATATATAAATTAAGCTTTATATGCAAATTATAATAAATTAAGGAAATAAGAGGACTATGTCAAAATTATTATTTTGACATAGTCCTTTACTATTCCTAACGTTATATTCTACTCTCTTGGAGCGGCATCTAATATATCTGAAGTTACTTCTTTAAACTTTTTAAAGTTAATATTAAACTGTCTAATAAGTTCTGCAGATTTAACATCATAAGCTTCTTTATTTGCCCAAGTATTTCTTGGATTTAAAATTTCACTTGGCACTCCTGGAACACTCTTAGGCATAAGCATATTAAATTTATTATCTTTTTCAAATTCAGCATTTCTTAATTGACCCTCTATGGCAGCTTTAACCATGGCTCTTGTATATGTTAGATTCATTCGTTTTCCAACACCATATTCTCCACCTGACCATCCAGTGTTTACTAAATATACCTCTGTATTATGTTTTAAAATTTTCTCACCCAACAACTTAGCATAAACTGCTGGTTTCATTAACATAAATGGTTCACCAAAACAAGCAGAGAATGTAGCTTTTGGCTCCGTAATACCTCTTTCTGTGCCTGCTAGCTTACTTGTGTATCCTGACATAAAGTGATACATAGCACTTTCCTTTGTAAGTTTAGATATTGGAGGAATTACACCAAATGCGTCCGCAGTTAAGAAAATAATAGTATTAGGATGTCCACCAATTCCACCTAATTCCGCATTTTCAATATATTCCACTGGATATGCACCTCTAGTATTTTCTGTTAGTGATCCATCTTCAAATATAGGTTTGTTATTTTTATCTAATATTACATTTTCTAAAAGGGCACCAAATTTCAATGCATCATATATTTGCTTCTCTTTTTCTCTATCTAAATTTATAGTTTTTGCATAACATCCACCTTCAAAGTTAAATACTCCCGTATCACACCAACCATGTTCATCATCACCAATTAATTTTCTATCTGGATCAGCAGATAATGTAGTCTTTCCTGTTCCTGACAAGCCAAAAAATACAGCAGTATCTCCATTCTCTCCTATATTAGCTGAACAATGCATTGGGAATACTCCCTTTATCGGCAATAAAAAGTTCATTATAGAGAATATTGATTTTTTTATTTCTCCTGAATATTGAGTTCCCCCAATAAGAACAATTTTTTTATCAAAATTTATTATTATAAATGCCTCTGAATTTACGCCATCTTCTTTTCCATTAGCTTTAAATCCTGGTGCAACTATCACATTAAATTCTGGTTCAAAGCCTTTTAATTCTTCTTCTTTAAACCTTCTAAATAATTGTGTTGACATAAGTGCCTCTGAAGCATATTCATTTATAACTCTTATATTCATTTTGTATTCTTTCATAGCTCCTACATACCCATCAAAAACAAACAATTCTTTATCTGAAAGATATTTTGTAACCTTTGCATACAAGTTATTGAAAACCTCTTCATCAATAGGTAAATTAACGTCTCCCCAATTTATTAGATCTTCTATGTTTTTCTGCTTAACAATAAATCTATCCTTAGGTGATCTTCCTGTATATTTTCCGGTTTGGACTACTAATGCTCCACTATCGGCCAACGTACCTTCTGATCTTTTTAATGCATGCGATATAAGTGCTGCACTATTTAAGTTTCTGTACACCTCATTTGTTGTATTAATCTTTAAATAATTTAAATCTAAGCTCATTTCTCTACCCCCAGCTCAATTATCCAATATTATTTATTCTCATTTTTAATAATATATTAAGATATCTACAATATTATGATACTACATATTAAGAAAAATGCAAGAAAAATTTTATTATTTATATATAAATTCCCTATATGAAAGTGAAATTGCAATATAATATTCAAAATTATTCATCATCATATTTAGTGTAGCACATATATTGTTTTTATTTATTATATGATTCTATTCTAATTAATTCATATAATTAAATTTATCTCAACTATCCATCTTTATTTTAAAAATTCACCTATAATTTTATAGTAAAAGGAAATAATTTCATAGTAATATAACTCTTATCATACCTTACCTATTTTACTTTCTTACAGCATTTATATATATGTGTAGCTTCTTATTTAATATAAATGAAATTAGTGCCATTAATTCTTTCATATGTTATAATATAAACTTGATGTTAAATCTAATCTTCAATTAGATAAGTATTTTTAAAGGATGTGTTCAAAATTAAAATTAATTCTTTTATTTCTATAATAACCTCAAAAATAGTATTAAATTTATCTAAAGCCTTTTTCAAAGGTGGATCTAATTTTCCTGGTAAAATAGCTTTAGCTATAGATAAAAATATATTATCAACTATTTCTAAAAATTATTCTGTAGTACTAGTTACTGGAACCAATGGAAAGACTACAACCACAAGCATGATATATAACATGCTAAAAAAAGATGAAAAAGACGTAATTACAAATAATACTGGCGCTAATATGAATACTGGAATAGTGGCTTGCTTTATTGACAACTATAAATTTACTGGGAGACGTAAAAAAAAGTATGCTGTTATTGAAGTGGATGAAGCATATCTTCAAATTATTACAAGTTCGTTAAAACCTAATATAATTACTGTTACAAACTTATTCAGGGATCAATTAGACAGATATGGTGAAGTACATACTACTTATAATAAAATACTAGAAGGAATTCAAAAAACTCCTAATACTACTTTAATACTCAATGGTGATGAATCTTTATTAGGCAAAATGCCTTGCACTAATTCATCTATTTATTATGGGTTTAATGTACCTATAAAAGATAATGTTGTTTTAAATGTAAATGCAGATAGTAAATTTTGTAAATTTTGCAAAACTCCCTATAGTTACGACTTTATAACTTATAATCATCTTGGTAAATATTACTGCGAAGGCTGCGATTATAAAAGACCTGAACTTAAATATTCTGTTAATAAAATAATAAATTTAACTTCTTCTGGATCTGAGGTTTTAATTAATGATACAGAATATATTATTAGTCAAGCTGGAGAATATAACATTTATAATGCTTTATGTGCTATTGCTGTAGCAAGTGAACTAGACATCAATAAAAATAGCATTATAAATTCATTATCAAATCAAAAAAGTAGTTTTGGAAGGCAAGAGATTTTAGATATTAATGGAAAAGAAGTAAAAATTATATTAGTAAAAAATCCTGCTGGATATAATCAAGCTGTTAATACTATACTTTTAGATAATAAACCTATTAATTTAGCTTTAATGCTTAATGATAACTATGCTGATGGTACTGATGTTTCTTGGATTTGGGATGTTGATTTTGAAAGTTTGACCACCTTAAATACAAATGATATTATCATAGGCGGAATTAGACTTTATGATATGGCAGTAAGATTAAAGGTTGCAAATTTACATACAAATAAATTTATATTATGTGAAGATGACGATACTCTTATTAATAGCATAATTAACTCTAAAGAAGATACAACTTATATTTTGGTGACCTATACTGCTATGTTGCATTTAAGAAAATTACTTCATAGCAAAGGGTATATCAATAAAATTTGGTAAGGTGGTAATAGTATGGAACTAAATATTTGTCATTTATATCCTGATTTGTTAAACGTATATGGGGATATAGGAAATATTCTTATTCTTAAACATAGAGCTGAAAATAGAGGCATTAAAGTTAATTTAATTAATGTTTCCATTGATAATGATTTTATTAAAGATGATTATGATATTGTATTTTTTGGTGGTGGTCAAGATTATGAGCAGTCCATAGTTTCTAAAGATATTCTTGAAACAAAAAAAGAAAGTATTACTGAATATATAGAGAATAATAAAGTATTTCTCAGTATCTGTGGTGGATATCAATTACTTGGAAAAAGCTATACAACTGCTACAGGAGAAAAGTTAGATGGATTAGGCATATTAGATATCTATACCGAAGGATGCGAAAAAAGATTCATAGGCAATTGTGTCATATATAATGAAGATTTTAGGGAAACCTATGTTGGCTTTGAAAATCATTCTGGTAAAACTTTTACTGGCGACTTAAAACCTTTAGGAATGATAAAACATGGTTATGGTAACAATGGAGAAGATGGAAAAGAAGGATGTATATACAAAAATACATTCTGTACTTATTTTCATGGAAGCCTTTTATCTAAGAATCCCGAATTAGCAGATAGGCTAATTTCATTAGCTTTAAATACTAAATACTCTGATATATCACTGACACCTTTAGATGATACCTTAGAACTTAAAGCAAAAAATTATATCATCAATAAATACTCGCAAATTTAAACTTAATTAATATCATTAAAATAAATTTAAAACTCTAGAGATAAATCTCTAGAGTTTTAAGTTATATTACATATAAAATTCTTTCTCTTCTTTTATAGCAAGGTCAAAGTATCTAATAGAATCCTTTAATTCGCCTAATTTATAATACATATTTCCAATTCTTAAATATCTTTTAATAATCTCATCTCTACTTCCATATTTCACAAGTGCATCCAAAGAAAGATTAATGTATGTTTCTGCCAAAATAAATTTATTTTGCTTTTCTAAAAGTAATGCTTTATAATAATACGCCTTATCGATATAAGAAACCTTATCAATCTCTATTGCTAAATCTATTGTTATTTCTGATAAAGACTCTGCTTGGATTAATTGGTCATATTCTATAAGAGTCTTAATTATATTTATGTAAAATTTACACAATTTGTCATTATCGTCCTTTGGATATTCTTCAATCGCTATATTTATATATTTTAATCCATCTTCTATCATTCCATTTTCTAACATGGATGCTCCAAAATTATAATGCGCTTTGCTCTTTTCATGGGTATTTTCACCATATAAAGAAAGAGCTTTATCTTTATATTCATAAAATCTCTCTTTATCTAAATATATACTTACTAGTGCAATAATCTTACATATCTCTGCTTTAGTAGAATCTGATTGTTCAAATTCAAGCACTTCAATTAAATCTGGTATCATATTACAAGCCTTACTAATTTCTTTCCCCATAAAATAAGAAGCACATTGATCATAAATAGCTTTTATGTATTCATCAGATTGTTTTTTATCAATTTCCTCTAACTTTCTTCTTACAGTTGCAAAATAACTACATGCTTGTAAATACTCCTTATTAATACATAGATATCTTGCTATATCCATATAGTATTCTATATATAAAAGCTCATCTTTAGATTTTTGGCACGAATTATAATATCTTGGAATTATATTGCTGAGTTTTTCTTTATTCCCCTTTGAAAGATATAGTTTAAACAATATCTGAAATAATTTACAACTTAAATTATAATATTTATATTTATCTGCATAATCTATATTATAAAGAATATCTTCTATATTTATATTTTTGCCTTGAGAAAAATCACTTATATTACTTTCTATCTGCTCTTTTACCCCATACTTAAGATATTCTATATCTAAATCTAATTTTTTTGCCACTAATTCCAAAATCCATTCTTCTGCTACCACTTTATTATTTTCAATGCAGCTCATTTTCGATACAGAAATCTTATCTTCACAAATATCTTTAAGCGTCATTCCTTTATATACCCTTATTCTTTTAATCTTTTCTCCCGTCGATAATATCTCCATAATTATACCCCTCTTTATTAAAAGTCAGACAATTTGTCCATATCATATAAAATCTTAATACTTGTATTTAAGTATTTAGATGCCTCCTGCTCTCTTCCTATATCCATGAGGAATTTTCCTAAAGTTATTGCCAACTTAACACTTTGTCTTTTATATCCCATTTTTTCTGCATAACTTAAAGTTTCCACTAAAGTTTTTTCTGCTTCATCATACTTATTTTCTAAAATTTCTACTTTATATTTTAGCAAATAATAATTACAAAAATCTTTTCCATCTACATGATTAATGTTTTGCAAACATTGTTTTATAATCTCTAAGGTTTTTCTAGCATTGTCATTATCTTTAGTTTTTATATAATTATAACAAATATTTATCAAAGTCTCTAATAGACCCTCTTCGTCTCTTTCTCTTATACACCTTGCTTCTTCTAAATGCTCAAAAGATTTGTCAATATCTCCATATTCGGAATATAAGAAGCCGATATCATTTTGTATTTTTGAATACTTTCTATTATTCTCTTTCACTTCATATAACTTTAATCCTGTTTTCATAAACTTAATAGCATCTTGCATTTTCCCTGATTGAAAATGATCATTAGCTATATTCATAAAGCATGTTGAGTAATCATGAGTATTTTTTAACAATCTCACTTTCTCTTCAACAAATTTAACATACTCTAAAGATTTATCATTAAGTCCCAATCTATATAAAGATAAACTTATGTAAAAATAAATTTCTCCAATTAAGAGTTCATCAAATATATTTTCTTCATTGAATACTTTCTCAGCCTGTTGAAAATAACTGTAAGCTGAATTATATGCATTTAGATTTAATGATATTTTGCCTAAAAGAATAAGTATATTTATTACTTCTTCATAATTCTCATTTTTCATATAAATTACATTGGATGATAAAAGTAGTTCTTCAGCTAAGCTGTATTCTTCTTTTTTCTCATGAATCAATGCTTTTAAATACATATATTTAGCTCTTCTATTTTCTAAATTGTATTTCTCTATGTACTCCATTGACATATTAATATGTTTCTCTGCGTCTGCTAACTCATCTCTAAGAATATTTATTTGAGATAGCTTCTCATAGTATAAACAAATTTTGTTTGCTTGAGTTTCCTCTGTTTCCATAAGATATTCTACAGATACATTTAAAGTATTGGCTAAATATTCTAAAAGATCCATACTAGGATTTGATTTTCCTGACTCGATCAAACTTATTTGGCCAGCAGTAATTCTATCTCCAGCTAAGTTTTTAAGCGTCATATCTAGCTCCCTACGTCTCTCCTTTATCTTTTCCCCCAAAGATAAAATCTTCATAAAACCCATCCTCTTCTCTATATTTAATATTTCATTAAAAGTTTATTTATATTGTATATTGTATCATAAACTGTCAAAATAAACAAAATGTTATATAGTTTTTTAGACAAATTTAATTTTTCTAATATTAGAAATTAAAATAGCTAGAGTTTCCTCTAGCTATTTTAATGAAGTAACTGCTTTATTTATCACATCTCCTGCCATATGCTGCATATCCTTCATTCTTCTTTTCATTTTTCTTTTAGTTTTTTTATCAAGCATAGGCATTACATAGTTTGCTGCAACAGCTACCATAGTTCCAACTGTAACCAATTTGAATAATATTTTCATATAGTACACATCCCTTCATTTACTTACTTATATGATGTGCAATTAATTTATTATTATTCTTCAATCTTATAGATAATTGTCTATAAGATGTACTAGAAAGTTATCTTTTTCTTCATCTTCTATATTTTTAATCTTCTGCCTTAGTTCAAAATTATGTAGACTCTTTAATTCCTTGATGAGGTTTAAATATCTATCATTATCTTCACAACCATAGATTTCTTCTTTTTGCTGTATCTCAAGATTTTCTGTACTCATCTTCAGTATGGACTGTAAATGCTCTTTAACTAAACAATCTTTTATTTTTATCTTTTTTCCATTAATGGCTTTATCTACAACATATTCTAATGATACTTTAGCACCAACCTTAGATAATTCATCTGCCATATCGTTATATAAATCTCCTGTATGACTGTCTACCTTAACAAATATTACGTTTAAGCCTCTCTGATTTTTAAATTCTTGTACCTGTTCATAATAGCTTTCAGATAATTTATTTTTTCTTTCCCAAGCTCCAGTAGCATGACTACATACTCCCTCATAATCATATAAAATAACAATTTCCTTAAACTTATTTTCAACAGCAAATTTCATGGCAGCAATAGATGCGTTTAATTCACCTTGAACTTGTCTTTGGTTAGATTCCTTATGATTTTCATCTCCGCCATATTCTACATAAATAATAACGTCCTGATAAACCACTACTAAGCCATATCCAAATAAATTTTCACGAGCATTATAGCTACCATCTACATATATGTGTGGTACATCTAATGGATGTTTGTGTTCACCTTTTTTTAAGTTACTAGAGGTATTTAAATATTCTTCAGCTTCCTCTTTAGATAAGAAACTCTTATAAACTGCTCCACTAGCTCCCTTCACATAACTTAAACACTGAGCCCAGCTTTCAACTATAACATTTTCCATTACAATATTATTATTAAAATCATAACCTTTTTTTATTGCATAATATTTTTTTGCCATAATACTCTCCTTATATGTTACTCTACAAAAAAATTATAAGACTTTTTTAAAGATATTCTAACTATATCTGCTATTTTTTTAATTTCATTTACTCTAAATTTATCATTCAAAAACCCTATAGCCTCTTTAACAATTACTATTATATTCTCTTCACCTTCCCAATTCTCTAAAATAATTTCCTCTGGGATATCACATAATATTTTTTGTAGCATAAAAAAAGTAACCGCTATATCATCAATTTGTCCAATAAATGGTATGCTATCAGGGAAAATATCTAATGGAAAGAATAGATATGCTAATGCTATAGATATATTAAATTTTGTTTCCTTTGTAACCTTCTTATCCCTAAATAATCTCAATAATAATGCTATTATATCTGGTATTAACACTACGTAATCATACATACATTCATATTTTTTAGGAAATCTGTATTTAAAGTCTCCTCTAAAATTTCTATAATTATATCTAGCATTACTAGCTCTGCTATTTTCTGATGTTTTAGGAATCTCTATTCTCTTAACAGGGTTTGAAATTTTACTATGCTCATTTTTTTCTAGTGTGTTTTCTTCATTAATAAAATTGAAATCACTTACTTCTGCTTCTAAACCATAAGATATGAGCTTCAAATCCTTAATTACAAAATCTACCCACGGAATTATAGGGCATAATTTATAAAAGTCTATACTAATAATTTTCTTACACATATCTATTCCAAATTCTTCAAACTGCTTAGTCATGACTTTTATTATCATGTTAGTAATCGAATTTATTATTCTTATCTTTTTAACATTAATCTTTTCGATAGTTAAATATAAGACATTGCTCTTTACTCCTTTTATAGATATCCCTAATTCAAAAGGTATGGTTATCTTGTTTTTATAAACTCCACTTACACTAATGTATTCATCTATAAGTATTTTATTTATAGCTATACCTGGTATTTTTATATACTTATCAAGTACCTCTGAAACTATACTATATAAATCTTTTTCAGTAATGGTAACTTTTATATTTGAAATTTTCATGTTCATACCCCATCCCTTTGTTATTAATATATGTAACTTTCGCTGAATAAAAAAGATGCACCAACATATAATTTAAGTTTAGGTGCATTTCTAAGCTATATATTAGTTATAATTCTTTATATTACCTCTTGAACAATTAAATTAAGATGCTTCAATAGGTCAATTTCATAAAATTTTGTAGGCTTTCTTGTTTCATGATCATAAAGTACTCTTATCACTGGTCTATCTGGAAACCTAGAATTTTGCCTGATAACATATCCTTCTACCCCATTTGAAAGCTTTACACAAGATCCCAAGCTATACACCGAAAAAGTATTTCTAAAAATATTTACTAACTTATTATCAAAGTCTATACCACACCCTGACAATATAAGCTCATATGCCTCATTAGGATTAAACTTTTTTCTATAACTTCTATTACTATTTACTGCGTCATAAACATCACAAATTCCAGTTATCTTCCCAAATGTACTGATTTCTTCTCCTCGTAATCCATAAGGATAACCTTTTCCATTTATCTTTTCATGATGTTGTTCTATAGCTAAAATAGATGTAGATGGTATATTAACATTTTTTTCAAGAAGTTTCCTCCCATAAATAGGATGCTTCCTCATTTCATTAAACTCTTCATCCGTAAGGGGGCCTTCTTTATTTATGACACTAGTAGCTATCTTTATCTTTCCTATATCATGAAGCATTCCACCTATTGCTAACTCTGTAAGGCTTTGTCTCTTCATTCCCAAAGTCATTCCAAAGAATACAGCCATAACTCCAGTGTTAACACTATGTATAAATGTATAATTATCATGAGTTCGTATATCCGTCAAGCTCTTATTTACATCATTAATTTCCACAATATAATCTATTAACTCATCCACTGTTTGTAAATACCTTTTACTACTTTCAACAATACCTACACCTCTTGAAATTTCTCTTAAACTTTGCATAGTCTGTTGTTTTAGTAAAGTCAATTTCTCATCTTCTACCTCTACATCATCCAATCTGACATCTTCTAAATATACATAATATACACCTAATTCATTTAGTCTCTTTATATATAAGTCCGAAAGTTTTACGCCAGCTCGCAATAATATCTTTCCATCATTAGTATATACATTTTTTCCCAACACATCATTTTCTTTTACTTTACTAATGTATTCTAATCGCATAGTTCCCCCCTCGGATGTTAATATCCTTTAATTATAATCCGATTGTTTATCTTTTATTTTGTCAAAAACTACTTTCATATTTAAAGTTATAAGTGAACATAATCTATTAATCTTTTCTTTTACCACCTCATGATCCTCATGATATTGGAATTTAACTATCCATGTTGGATTATATTCTTCATCATAGGGTTCAATAGTAAATCCGTTATTACTAAAGTCCTCTTCATTAAAGAAGTCATATATGGCAGTAAATTCCCAATCTTCAACCTCTTTATTAGTATCGAAATAAACAGTTACTTCTTCACCCTGACAAAAAAATTTTCTTATATTTTCTGCACCCTGGCCAATTTCGTAACTTCCTAACTCTTTTATGAAATGCTTCTGCTTATCTACTTCCATTAATACAATTGAAGAAAATTCCATTGCTCCACTCTCCTAATGTAAAATATTGACATTTGTTCCATTTTATTTTATAATTTATATATTGTAATTTATCTTAAGGTGATGATTTAATTATGTATAAATTCATTTACAAAAAAAATAAATATATAAAAAGAAAATCTCTTTCTATATTCAATGTATTTTTTATATCACTATTTTTAATAACGTTATGTATTTATATCTCCATAAATCGGTATAAGAATATGAATTATACAGATTTGGATTATGCAGTAAAAAATTATACTACTACCGGTTTATTTAATAAAAATAAACTCTATTCTTTAGATAAGTATGAAATCAAATTTTCAGATAATACCTTCTGTATAGTGGAAGTAACTGGTATAGATAGCCATCCTCCCTATAAAACTATTAGATATGACATACATTTAGAAAAAAATTCTAAAAGCATATGGAAAATTAAAAACATATACCACATAGATGATGTGTTCAATAAGTAAAATCTAAATCATCACAGATTAATTAGCTTTTTAAAGTTTTATATTTTTCTAATTTTTAGTATACCTTAATTTGATATAATGTACAAATAAAAAATCTCCAAATTACCGGAGATTTTTTATTTTAGATTCTATTTTATTGATTTTAATACTTCAAGTAAATATTTGTACATTCTATCTACAGATGAAATACTTACATGCTCATCTGGAGTATGAACATCATAGATATTTGGTCCAAAAGATATTTGATCTATTGCCCCATTAAACTTATCACTTAGTAAACCACATTCAAGTCCAGCATGGATTGCTGAAATTTCGGCTTTTTTACTAAAAGTCTTTTCATATGCTTTTTCAAATATTTCTCTAATCTTAGAGTTTGGATTATATTGCCATTCAGGATAGTCTGCTTCAAACTCAATGCTACCACCTAAAAGTTGTGCAAGAACAGTCATCTGATCTACTATAGCTTTCTTTAAAGATTTTACAGAACTTCTAATTGCATTGTCAAATTCAACGCTATCTTGTTTTGTAATAACAACCCCAACATTAGTAGAACTTTGAACAAGTCCATCTATAGACATACTCATAGTTTGAACTCCGTTAGGCATCATAAATAAAGTTCTTAGTACTGCTGTTTTACTTTCTCCGCTAAATACCTTATTGGAAGCATCAATTTTTTCACAGCTTAATACTAGGCTATCATCAACACCTTGTAATTCATTCTTAAATATTGAACTCCATTGATTAATTTTCTCTTGAACTTTTGACAATTCATCTGTCCTAACTGCTATAATGGCATCTGCTTCTCTAGGAATAGCATTCATCTTAGCTCCACCATTTAATGATAATAATTTAAAATCTACCACTGAGTCAAGATCCATTAAGAATCTTCCCATAAGTTTATTTGAGTTTCCTCTTTCTTTATTTATCTCCATACCAGAGTGACCACCTTTTAGCCCTCTAATCTTTACTACCATTGTAGAATAGTTATCATCAATTTCTTCATATTCTACTGGAATAGAGATCTTAGCTTTTACTCCACCAGCACAGCTTACTAAAAGCACTCCCTCTTCTTCAGAATCTATATTAATTAATATTCTTCCATTCAAATGTTCTGGATTTAATGCAGTTGCTCCACCCATACCTGTTTCTTCTTCTGTTGTCACTAAAAGTTCTATTGGTGGATGCGCAATTTCACTAGAATCAAGTATAGCTAAACCAAAAGCTACTGCAATTCCATTATCTGCACCTAGTGTAGTTCCATTAGCTTTTATAAAATCTCCATCAACTATAAACTCAATAGGATCTTTTTCAAAGTCATGCACTGTTCCTGTATTCTTTTCACAAACCATATCCATATGTCCTTGTAAAATAATTGTTGGTGAACCTTCATACCCTTTTGTTCCTGGTTTTTTAATAATTATATTCATTGCATGATCTTGAATTACATCTAAGTTTCTTTCTTTTGCAAACTTTACCAACCAATCACTAATAGCCTTTTCATTACCTGAACCTCTTGGAATCTTATTCATTTCTTTAAAAAAATTAAATACTTCATAACTTTTTAGTTCTCTTAATGTTTCCATAGTTTACTCATCCTTTCTTTAGAAAAAAATCATTTTAAGTCCAAATAATATCAATATTATTCCTCCAATATAATCCGCATACTTCCCTATAACTTCTATTCTAACTAAATATTTAGAAATTATAAAGGCTACTATACTCATTACCAGAGTGACAATACCTATGATTACTGTATATGTAGTTAATATTACCATGCTTCTTAGTGCTGATAAAGTAACAAATCCCACAACTATTGCATCAATACTAACGGAAATCCCCAGTATACAGTACATTTTAGGGTTTAGAATCAAATTATCATTCTTACATTCCATACCTTCTTTAATCATTAATACTCCAACTATAGCTATGACCATTCCACCAATTATAGATGGAACTGCTACGACTCTTTCAATAAATATTTTTCCTCCTATACCACCTATTAGAGAAAATAAAAATTGAAAAAAGCCAAATGAAATTGCAAAAATTGTTTTTTTTCTGAAATTTACCTCCCCATTTAATCCTATACATAAAGCTACTCCAAAAGCGTCCAAAGAAACAGCCAAGGCTATTATAAACAGTTCACCTAATGTCATAAGACCCCTCCATAATTACATACCACTTAATTATTATATCATAACTTATATTATGATTAATAATTATTTATTACATGTTAAATCTATATTTATAAATAAATTTACTTTTATATATTATGTTTATGTTGTCAAATTACATTATAGTGCTAAAATATATGTTATGTATATTATTGAGATTTAGAATATGCATCCTAACATTTTAGAAGAGGTGAAAATATGATTTCTATATATAAGAGTGAATTAAATGGTGTTTTACACACTATAGAAGATATAGAAAGTGGTTGTTGGATAAATCTAGTAGCTCCTTCTGATGAAGAAATACTTCTACTAAGCCAAAAATTAAATATTCCAAAAGATTTTATTCATGCTGCTCTCGATGAAGAAGAAGGATCTAGAATTGAAATAGAAGATGATTGTACTTTAGTCATCCTCGACATTCCTTTTACAGATGTAGATGACAACTCTTTAACCTATGATACATATCCCTTAGCAATAATCAGCAATGCACAGGTTATACTTACAGTTTGTTTAAAAAACAGTGGTATACTAGCAGATTTTAACAAGGAGAGAATCCCTTCTTTCTTTACTTTTAAAAAGGTAAGATTTATGCTTCAAATACTCTATAGAGTATCTAACTATTATTTACTTTATTTAAGACAAATAAATAAAAAAAGTCTTCTAGTTGAGAAAACTTTATATAAATCCTTAAAAAATAGAGAACTTATACAACTATTTGCACTTCAAAAATCCTTAGTTTATTTTTCAACTTCCTTAAAATCTAATGAGCTTACCTTGGAAAAGCTTCTTAAACTAGAAATACTAACTAAATATGATGAAGATAGAGACATTTTAGAGGATGTTATTATTGAAAATAGACAAGCTATTGAAATGTGTAGTATATATAGCGATGTATTAAACGGCACTATGAATGTTTTTGCTTCAATAATTTCTAATAATCAAAACCAAGTTATGAAGTATTTAACCTCTGTAACTATAGTCTTAGCTATTCCAACCTTAATATCTGGTATGTTTGGAATGAATGTAACTGACATCCCATTTTCTTTGGAAAACAATGGATTTACCATTGTTACTACTGTGGTTTTTCTTATAACAATGGTTGCAGTGGTTTATTTAGTTAAAAAAGACATGTTTTAGTAAATTTCAAGGCATAGATTATTTTTTTATTCTATGCTTTTTTTGTAACCATTCCTTTAAAGTTACATATATTAATTCTAGAAGCATTTCTTCGTGAGGTTAAAATGTATCCTAATTATTTTTCAAAACATAATGCTATGAGAAAAGAAGACGTTGAAGCTAATGCAGAAAATATGAATTCATTTATTAGAATTCTTCATGCTGCACCTAGAACTCCTAATGTAGATATTTATATTAATGATAGACCTACAATTACTGATTTAGAATATAGAGCATTCACCGATTATTTTGAAGTACCTTCCTCAACCTACAATATAAAGATATATAAAACTGGTGATACTTCAAACCTTCTATTTGATGAAGATCTATTTGTTCCTCCTAAAACAGTAATTACAGTTGCAGCAGTAAAGGATATTGACGGTAATTTAATTTTAGTCCCTGCTGTTGAGACACCACTAAGTTCTCCTACTAAAGGTAAGGCTAAAGTTAGAGTAGCTCAATTTATAGAAAATATACCTGGTGTAGATATTGCTATACCAGATGGCCCTATACTATATAGAGGTTTAAATTTTCTAGATATAACTGACTATATTGAATTAGATCCAGGTAGATATAATATATCAATAGAGTTAGCTGATACTGGTATTCCAATTCTATATGTTCCTAATATATCACTAAAAGGTGATAAATATTATACTATATACCTTGTGGGCTTAGCTGGTAATGACCCTTCCCCACAAGCTCTAATACCACTTGATGGTATAACCTACCTTAAAGTTTAATTTTGCAATATGCATTCATTACTATAATGTTATAGTTTGAATGTTCCCCCATAAATAAACTTAATTTAAATTAAATTAATTAATGCTAGTACCATTAAGGCACTAGCACTTTTTTATTTCTCTGCATATTGAAGTTTGTATAAATTGCTATATAATCCACCCTTAGCTAATAATTCACTATGGTTACCAATTTCTCTTACTCTACCCTTATGCATAACTATAATTTTATTAGCATTCTTTATAGTTGATAACCTATGGGCTACTACAATTGTAGTCCTTCCTTTTGTCAATTTATCTAAGGCATCTTGAATTAAACTTTCTGTTTCAGTATCAATATTAGAAGTAGCCTCATCTAAAACTAATATTGGGGGATTAAAGGCCAGTGCTCTAGCAAAAGCAATAAGTTGTCTCTCCCCTTGAGAAAATGTGGTTCCTCTCTCATTGACTTTAGAACCATACCCATCAGGTAATTTATCAATAAACACATTAGCATTCACGTATTCGCAAGCTTTTATAACATCGTCATCACTAATATTTTCATTATTTAGCCTGACATTACCTTTTATATCACCCGCAAATAAGAATACATCTTGAAGTACTGTAGCTACATTTTTCCTCAACTCTTCTTGAGCCATAGATTTAATGTTTACTCCATCAATTAATATTTCTCCCTTTTGAATATCGTATAGTCTAGTAATTAAACTAATTATAGAAGTTTTACCTGCTCCTGTAGCGCCTACAAAAGCCATAGTTTCTCCTACATTAATTTTAAAACTTACATCCTTTAAAACCCAATCCTCATCATTATAAGCGAACCATACATTTTTGAATTCTATTTCACCCTTTGCCCTACCTATATGTTTAGGTTCCTTAGGATTTTTAATAGAGTTGTCATTATCTAAGAGCATAAATATTCTTTCTGATGAGGCCATTGAAGATTGAAGTATATCAAATTTCTCTGAAAGGTCAAATATAGGTTGAAATAATTTCATTATATAGCTAATAAAAGCGTATAGTACTCCTAGTTCGATAGTTAGATTTAATACAGCACTTCCTCCTACCCATATAAGTATAGCTAACGCCAATTGATATACCATATCCATTACAGGTCTAAATATAGCAAAGACTCTAATTTGTTCCATGGCTGCATCTGAATAGGATGTATTAATCTTATCAAATTCCTTATATTTTTTTTCTTCTACCCCGTATATCTGTACTGTCTTCATACCAGTTATATTTTCAGATAATGAAGAGTTGATTCTAGATATCCTAGCTCTAACCTTCCTATAGGCTTCCCTGTCATATTTTCTAAATATGAAGGTCAATGCAATAACTAATGGTAAAGTTATTATTGAAACTATGGCCATCTTCACATTAAGTATAAACATGGCAATCACTATTCCAACTACTAAGAAAAAATCTTTAATCAGATATATAAGTACAGAGGTATACATTTCATTTAAGGTTTCTACATCATTAGTAACTCTAGTAACTAATCTTCCTACAGGATTTTTATCATAGAAAGAAAGAGAAAGTTCTTCCACATGTCTAAATATAGTTGCCCTAATATTAAATATTATTTTTTGACCTGTATATTGTAGTATAAATATCTGAATATAATTTAAAATAAAGGTTAGTATTCCTATTCCAAGTAATATAACTGCACTAACTTTAATAGACCTTAAATCCTCATTCCTTAATATTTTTATATCCTCTATACTTATTTTGTGTGCCTTGTAACTATTATTATCTTGAGTAAATGTATCTCCTTCTAATTTATAAGGCCTATTTTCCTCTGTGATTCCTTCTACAACAAAAGGTATATTATTTTCATCATATATTATAGTTGCTCTTGTTCCTAGATTTTCTTTTCCCCTTATTACATATTTATTTGAAGCTAATTCTACCCCCTTTTCTTGAGGTGTTTCAACGATGCTATAAACCCCTTTCGATGGATTTATGTTATTATCTATAACATTCTTAACAAGAAATGGCACATATAAATCCATACATACTACTACAAACATTATTATAATAACCAATAAAATTAACCCTTTATATGGTTTTGCAAATTTTAAAAGCCTTTTCATAAGTACCGAATCATATTGCTTATCTAATATCTCTTCTTCAAGATGATTATTCTCCATCTACTACACCTCCCCAGCTTCTAATATTTCTTGCTCTATTTGTTGCTTTTCATATATTTCCTTATAGATTCCCTCTTTATTTTTTAACTGCTCATGATTTCCCTCATCTACAATACTTCCTTCATCTAAAACAATAATGTTATCTGCATCCTTAACCGCTGATATTCTATGGGATATTATTATAGATGTTTTATTCTTCATAAGCTGTTTTAAATTTTCTAATATCTTTACCTCTGTTTTAGCATCTACCGCTGATAAGCAATCATCTAAAATCAGTATTTCGGGATCTTTTATTAGGGCTCTTGCAATAGAGCATCTCTGCTTCTGACCTCCAGAAAGAGTAGTTCCTCGCTCTCCCACAATAGTTTCAAAGCCATTTGGAAAATCTATTATATTATCATATATATCTGCCATTTGAGTAGCTTCGTAAATCTTTTCCATGTTAATATCATCGAAGGCTAAGTTTATATTCTCACTTAAAGTAGTTGAAAATAGAAATGGATCTTGGGATACAAATCCTATATTATGACGCAAGTTTTTAAGTGGGATTTTATTAATATCAGTTTCATTTATAAATATCTTCCCATTTTCCACATTATACAGTCTTACCAACAGACTTATTAACGTACTTTTGCTACTTCCTGTTTTTCCAACAATACCTAAGGTTTGTCCTTTTTTTATAGAAAGATTTATATTTTTGAGCGCTGGAACTTTAGTATTTTTATAAATAAAGCTTAAATCTTTAATAACTATATCTCCATTAAGAGAAGATGTTAAACTTATATCTTTATCATAGATTTCAGGCTTTATATTTAAAACTTCTTCTATCCTTTCCAAGGATGCAAATCCTCTTTGAAGATTATTGATAACCCATCCTATAGCCATCATAGGCCATACAAGATTTCCTAAATACATATTGAAAGTAACAAAATCACCCAAGGATATATTTCCTAAGATAACAAAGGTTCCTCCTATAACCACTAGAATAACAAAACTTAAAGAAGCAATAAATTCTATCAGTGGAGAAAACACTCCCCAAATTCTTATAAAGTCCATATTTGCCTTAAAATTATTTTCATTTTCTTCAATGAATTTCTCATATTCTTTTTCCTCTTGGACGAAGGATTTTACTATCCTTATTCCTGAGAAATTCTCCTGTACCACATCTGTAAGTTTTGAAAAGCAATTCTGAACTTTCATAAATTTTTTATGAATTTTTTTACCAAATTTTTGTGATATAATGGCCACAAATGGTAGCGGTATTAATGCTAATAATGTTAATTTCATATTGATTGTTAACATTATTGTAAGTGTTGCTATAGTTAATACAATTGCATCAAAAAACATGATTATTCCTGGACCCAATGCCATCCTTACTGCATTTAAGTCATTAGTTGCTAAAGCCATCAAATCTCCAGTCTTTTTCTCATTATAGAAATCTGTAGATACCTGTTGTAAATGATTAAAGAATTTACTTCTTATATCATATTCAACCATTCTCGAGGTACCGTTTATGTAAATTCTCCACATAAATCGTCCAAAGGCTATAGCTGTAGCAATAACTAATATATATATAACCGAATATATCAGTGTATTTTTATCTGCTATGCCTTGAGATAAGCTATCTGTTAAGAACCCTATAATTTTAGGTGGTATTAGCTGCAAAAAATCTACCAATATAAGGAAAGCTATACCTATAAAGTATCTTTTCTTATAAATTTTAGCGTACTTCAACAATCCTTTAATTTTTCTCATTATTGTCCCCCTATTACATCCATAAATTTTCATATATATAAAAAATTTCATTGTGCCTAAGTATATATTATTCTAATTTTCACAATAATTCAACTATTGCAATTTTATGTTTTTCTCCTCTAAATTTAAAAGCCATTTAAGAGAAATCTCCTAAATGGCTTTTGTTAGTATAAATCTTCATATATAATTTTAAAAACTTCCAAAGCTTCTTCAATTTTCTCTTTAAGAAGTAGTTTTTTATGGTGAAATTCCTCTAATCCTTTTTCAGTAATTGAATAAATTTTCTGCACTCTCTTTTTCGAGTCATCCCAAACCCCTTCAATAATCCCTTCTTTTTCCATTTTTTTTAATATTGGATATATTCCACCTGTACTAGGTATCCATAATCCATTAGTTCTTTCTCCTATTTGATGAGATATATAATTTCCATTTGTAGGTCCTAAGCTAAGTATATAAAGCACATATATTGGTAGTAATCCCTTTGTAAACACCTGTCCAACAGCTTCATTTTCATTCTGTACTTTTCTAAGTTCATTTAATTTTTTCTTATAATCTTCATATAGCCTTTTTTCTTCTTCTTTTATAGCTTTAAGTTCGTCTTTACTCATAGATTACTCTATATTATAGAAAAGTACTCCAATAAAACCTGGACCAGTATGAACTCCTGAAACAACACTTATATTATCACTACAAATTACATTATTTGCATTTTTATGTTGCTTAAATTTTTCTGCAAGAGCTTTAGCTTCTTCCTCAGCTTTTCCAGGAACTATATAAATATCATGTTTTGCTTTATTAAGTTTCTCAATACCTATATCATAAATTTTATTTAGGGACTGTTTTCTTCCTCTAGCCTTACTATGAGTATAATAAACTCCATCTCTTCCAACAGAAACAATAGGTTTCAAGTGTAAAAACTGAGCTATAGTTCCTGCTACTTTACCTATTCTTCCACCTCTAATTAAATATTCTAAAGTTCCTATAACAAAGAATATTTCAATGTTTTCACTTATCTTAGGAAGTTTTTTTATTACCTCTTCCAAGGAACATCCTTTGTCAATCATTTTCGCAGCTTCTACTAGTGGCACTGTCTCTCCATAAGATATCGATAATGAATCATATACATAACACTTTATTTCTGGATGACTTTCACTAACAAGCTGTACTGCATTGTTAACTCCGGATAAGTTTGAAGACAAAGTAACAACTAAAGCTTCAGTATATCCTTCGTTTATAAGTTTTTCAAATAAAATCTCCATGTCTTGCATAGATGGAAGTGATGTAGTTGGTGATCCCGTTTCCATAGTTTCATATAAAAATTCAGAATCTATATCCACTCCGTCAGTATATTCTTTATCTCTATATATTATCTTAAATGGCAGTACAAATATATTATATTTTTCCTGTAGTTCTTTTGATATATCGCTAGCACTATCAGTTATTAATGCAATTTTTTTCATAATCATCTCTCCTATACTCACTACTGATATATAATATTATATATCAGTAGTGAGTATATTATCAATAGTGATATATAAAAAAGAAATAAAAAATTAGACCTAAGTCTAACTTTTTATTTCTTTTTTAATTAATTCAATTTCTTCTTCCATGTCTTCTCTTTCTATAAGTTTACCATCAACCCTTGCTATATATTTATATCCGCAACTATTGCAAGCTCCTATACACTTATTCTGGGTTATAACACTTTCTTCCCCTATAGACACTTTTAAAGACTTAGTAAAATTTTCATAATCTTTATTACACTCACAAGTACTGATTTTCTTTCCCATAATTACTCCTTTACTACATTTTGCTTAATACTTCATATATAGTTTCCACATTATATCTTAATGCTTCACTAAAAGATTTATTATCCTCGCTACTATGAAGAGTATATATCTTTACAGTACTTCCATCAATTTCTCTTGCCAAAGTATCAGATAACTCAGGGCTTATTAATTCCTCTACAAATATAGTTTTTACATTATTTTTCTTACAATAATTTATTAGTTCTTCTAATTGTTTTGGAGAGGGTTCCCCTTCAGCAAACAGTCCCTCTATACTGTTTTGAACAATACCTAAGTCGTTACATAGATATCCAAAGGTTTCATGTCCAGTTATGAAATCTCTATTTTTTAATTCTTTATATTTTTCACTATAATCCTTCTCTATTGATTCTATTTTTTCAATAAACTTATTATAATTTTTTTCATAGTATTCTTTATTGGTGGCATCCTTTTCTATCAATGCATTTTTTATGTTATTAGCTTCTATTTTAGAACTAGTTAGTCCAAGCCATGTATGAGGATCTTGCTTTCCACCCTCTCCTTCAATAAGTTCTACATTTTTACTAGCTTCTACCATAATTAAATCTTTATTAGTTATAGTCTTTAGAGTTTTTTCAACCCAATGTTCCATTCCAGCTCCATTATATATAAATATATCACCATTCTCAATAAGCTTTATATCCTTTGCCTTTGGCTCGAAGTCATGAGGTTCACTTCCTTCAGGAGTTATATTATATATATCTACCTTATCTCCACCTATTTCCTCTGCTAACGCCTTCATTCCATAAAATGAAGTTACTAAATTAATCTTTCCATTACTCTCAATAGACTTCCCCTCTTTACTATCACCACAAGCTACCAATGTTATTGATAAAAATACACTTAATAATATAGAAATTATTTTTTTCATCTTTTCCTCCTTAAAAACTTTTTCTTTTATGTTGCAAATAATTCGCAATTAGCTATAATTAATTATATACTCATATTTACATATTGTCACATTAAATAATTATTATTCACATAATTATTTTAATTTGTAATTATAAAATTTGTAATTTTTGGCAATACTTACATGTAGTCGAAAGGAGATTTATTCATGATCAAAGTTAATAATATATTTTTTTCCTATGATAATTCAAAAAATTTTATTATAGAAGATTTAAGTATACATATCCCTAAAGGAAGCTATGTAAACATAATAGGCTCAAATGGTAGTTGTAAAACTACATTAATAAAATTAATATTAAATCTATTAACTCCACAAAAAGGGTCTATACATATTGATGCTAATTATGTATCCTATGTACCACAAAAAAATGATACCTTTAATTCCTCTTTTCCAATAACCGTTGGTGAAATTCTAAATACTCATAGAAAGGTTCTAAAAATAAAGGAAGTTGATGTTATTGACAAGGCTTTGAAAAAGGTTGACATGCTAAGTTATAAAGATTTCCTTATAGGTAATTTGTCTGGAGGGCAGCAACAAAAAATATTTATTGCAAGAGCTCTTTTAATGAATAGTGATCTTCTAATATTGGATGAGCCCTCTACAGCTCTAGATGCAGCAAGTATAAGTGATGTATACGAAACTCTAAAAAAACTGAACTTAAATAATAACGTCACTATTCTATCTGTAGAGCATGATTTAGATAAATGCTTAGATAACGCTACTCATATATTAAAAATGGAAAATAATTCAGGTAGTTTATATACTACACAAGAGTACTTAAATACTATTTGTACTACTTGTAAAAGATAGGTGGAAATTATGCTTCAATATGAATTTATGAAAAATGCTTTTGCTGCTGGTATTCTTATTTCTATTCTTTGTCCTATGGTAGGAGTTTTTTTAGTTTTAAGAAGACATGCAATGATTGGCGATACTCTTGCTCATTCTTCTTTTGCTGGAGTGGCTCTAGGTTTAGTTATAGGAATAAATCCTATAATATGTGCTTTTATATTTACCACTGTATGTGCCTTTACTATTGAATACTTAAGAACTTATTATAATAAATATTCTGAACTAATACTCTCAATAATACTAACTTTCAGTGTAGGTGTGGGCATCACTCTTATTAGTAGCGGTAAAACTTCTACTAGTGTAAATAGTTTCTTATTTGGTAGTATTCTAACAGTAACCAAAAGTGACCTTTTAATTATGGTTATTTTAAGCTTATTATCTTTAATAGTTTTATTTTTTCTATATGATAAGCTACTCTATATTACCTTTAATGAAGAAGGTGCTAAAATATGTGGAATTAATGTTAAATTGATAAATTATATCTTTTCACTTATGGTTGGAGCTACTATATCTGTATCCATAAGAATTATGGGTATATTAGTAATGTCTTCAATGATTGCTCTTCCAGTTGCAACAGCTCTTCAATTTAAAAAAGGATTTAAATCTACCTTAATGCTTTCCATGCTCTTTGGATTTTTAGATATCATGGTTGGATTGATTGGCTCATATTTTTTAAACTGCGCACCTGGTGGAACTATTGCCCTAACTTCAATTATAATACTTATTATCACCATTATAGTTAATAGTTCTCACAAAATTAAATAAGTAATTTATTGAATAAGTTTAGATGATTTTGAAATCATCTAAACTTATTTTATTCTACTCTATTGGATTTCCTTGAAAATCACTATACTCATTTTTATTTTGCTTTGTGCCTCTATTGTCTTGATGATCTTTTAATTTATGTCTTCTTTTTCCCTTTTGCGTAGATTGATTTTCTTTATTTTGCTTTTCCATATAATTTCTCCTTATAATATATTTTATATTATTTTCTTCTCTATGAGAATTTTAATGTATGGAATGTATTGGAATTTTCATTTTCTATTAGTATATTCCATATAAATTCGAAAATAATAATAGAGTAAGTAAATTTAACTTTATATAGGAGGAAATTTTTTATGCAACGCAAAATAGGATATGCATGTACTCCTGTTACTATTCCTTATAGGACATCTAGAAGCTTTATTATGAAAAATTTTAATGAGGAAAAATTTTATAACATAGTAGAAGAAAACTTAGATGATCTATATAAAATTCTTCATTGGAATTATGAGCATGAAATATATATGTTTAGAATTAGTTCTGATATAATTCCTTTTGGAAGCCATGAAATCAATAATATTAAATGGTGGATTCATTTTAAAGATAAACTATATGAAATTGGTAAATATATTGTGACTAACAATATTAGAGTATCTATGCACCCTGGGCAATATTCTGTATTAAATTCGCCAAAAAATAATGTAGTTACTAGAGCTATATCTGATATAGAGTATCATTGCAGATTTCTAGATAGCCTTAATATTGATTATACTCATAAAATAGTCTTGCATGTTGGTGGTGTATATGAAGATAAATTTGCATCTATAGAAAGATTTATCTCAAACTTTAACAGATTGTCTATGTCTGCAAAAAAAAGATTAATATTAGAAAATGACGAAAAAAATTATAACGTAGAAGAAGTTTTATCCATATGCAAACAAATAACCATTCCTTGTGTTTTTGATAACTTACACCATGAAATTAACAGAAGTTCACTTTCTTTAAATGTATTGATGAACAACGTGAAAGCTACTTGGAAAAAGGAAGATGGCAATATGAAAATTCACTATTCTGACGAAGATACTTCAAAAAGAAGTGGTGCACATGCTATCTTTATAAATTCTGAAATATTTCTTTGGTGGTATAATTTTTTACAACCATATAATGCTGATATGATGCTAGAAATAAAGGATAAGGAGCTTTCAGCCATTAAAGCAACAAATTTGATTAAATATGAAAATAAACTTTCTTTAAAACATGAGGTATGGAACAAATATAAATACTTAGTATTAGAAAAAAATATAGATTTGTATAATCAATGTGAAATTTTATCAAGACACTATGGTTCCATAATAGAATTATATAAGCTTATTGAAACTGCTTTATCCTTGCCTTATAATGAAGCCTCTTTCAAAGATAGTATAAAAGAACTATGGGTGATATTAAACCCTCATTGTACTATAAAAGAGAAGAGAAACTTTAATATACTCTTTGAAGAAAGCAATTTAAATATAATAAAATTAAAAACTTATTTAAAAAAATTATGTGTTAAATATAAAATTGAAAAGCTGTTGACCACTTATTATTTCTTCTATTAAGTAAATAATAGCCTCTTACTATAACCACATAAAGATTATAATAAAAGGCCATTGTTTGCTTAAATATTAAGTTCTTATATATCAATAATTATTGATTATTTAAATAGTTGTTTTAGAGCTAATTTATCTGCCTCTTCTAAAAATGAAGCCTCAACTGAATTATAGTATATTTCTTTATAATCCATTCTTGTAATTTCGTTAAAATTATATATGTTTTCATATTCATTAGTCATATTAGTTTGAGATACTGTTCTATTGTCAGTATTAAATCCAATTTTTATTCCATCTTTGTGATATTTATATATTGGATGATTCTCAAAGGTATCAATTATTTTTGTCTGTAGATTACTAGTAGGACACATTTCTAAAAATACACCTTTTTCCTTAACTAAGTCATAAGCCACTTTGTAATCCTTTATTGATACTCCATGACCAATTCTTTCAGCCTTAAGAAGTTCTATTGCATCATATACATTTTCCCCAAATCCAGTCTCTCCTGCATGAATAGTTACTCTGTAGCCATATTCTCTAGCAAGAGCTATAGGCTCAATAAAATCCTGAGCAAAGCCTTTATCTTCAGCTCCACAAAGGTCTATTGCCACTACCCCTTTTCCTAAAAATATTTTTCCTGCCTCTACTACTTGAAAAACACTTTCTACTCCCATATGTTTTAAGCAAGAGAGTATTAAGTTTCCTTTTATATTAAATTCCTCTTCACCTTTCTTTATTCCATCTAGAACACTTGCTATTACTTCTTCTAAAGTTAACCCTCTTTCCACATGAAGCGGTGGAGCAAATCTTATTTCTATATATTTAACGTTTTCTTTAGCGGCATCTTCCATTAATTCATAAGCAACTCTTTTTAAGCTTGCTTTACTTTGTAAAACTTGTACTGGAATTTTAAAACGACTTAAATAATCTACTAATGAATGACAATCTATGGGTGCTGCAATTAATTCTTTCATATCTTCTACGCAATAAGTTGGTAGTGAAATATTTTCTTCTTTTGCTATATCTATTATTGTTTCAGCCCTTAAACTACCATCTAAGTGACAATGTAATTCAATCTTTGGTAAACTTCTAAAATCCATCTATAATTTCCCCCTTTGTTATAGTTTTAAAACTTTTTATATAAAAAGCACTTAGTAATATATGCTAAATAATTATCTTTCCTTTAATTTGGCTGCAAGAAACATAGTTTTCATTCCCAGTGTAGTAAATTTTGCTTCATACTCTGTAACTACATTATCTTTAAAACCACTATTATGTAAATCATAAGTTAAAAATTCTATTTCAAAACCACTTTCTTTAAAGTATCCTATGGAATCTTCAAAAAGTTCTTTATTATCTGTCTTGAACCATATTTCTCCGTCTATTTTTAAGAAATTTTTATAGTCCTTTAAAAATTTTGTATATGTAAGCCTTCTCTTATTATGCCTTTCCTTAGGCCAAGGATTACAAAAATTTATATAAATTTTGCTTATTTCATCTTGTGAAAATACGTTCTCTATCAGCATAATATTTAGTGGCATTAATCTAATATTGATATTTTTATCTAATATACTTTCTTCCTTAAAAGCATCCTTTACTTTTCTTAATGCATATACAAGTACTTCATCCTTTAGATCTATTCCTATAAAATTTATATTTCTATGTTTTTTTCCTCTAGTAGCTATATGTCCACCCATTCCACATCCTAGTTCTAAATGTATAGGATTTTTATTTCCAAACTCTTCGTTCCATTTTCCACAGTGGTCATACTGATCTAACACTACTATATCACTGGCTTCCATCTCAGGCCTAGCCCAATGTTTTTTTCTTAAGCGCATATATTTTTCTCCTTAATAAATGTTATTGCTAATTATAAAATCAAAAATTTAGCTATTGTTAGAAATAAATTATATAATAAGCTTCCTGGAACTCCAACAATCCAAGTTAATATAGAAGTTCCTCCTATTATAGGCAATATTAATATTAAAAATATAACAAATTGATATTGATATATTTTTGTCGCGTACTTATAAAACTTTTCTGGAAATAAATCTTTTATTATATTAAAACCATCAAAACCTGGTATAGGTAATAACCATAAGAAAAACCATATACAGTTTAAAGTTGCAATGTTCTTAACAATTGTAGCTATAATAATACTCAAATCACTATTTCCCGGGAAAAATCTTATTATTACCATAAGTAACAAAGATGCTATAAAGCCAATAAATAAACTAGTTAACATTCCCACTAAGTTAACCTTTAAATCATCTTTATAATAATTTTTAAAAGCCCTAGGATCTGTTTCTATGGGTTTAGCCCACCCAAACCCTACAAATAGGATCATAATAAATCCAATAGGGTCTATATGATTCAGTGGATTTAATGTAAGTCTTCCTTGAATTCTTGGCGTCTCATCTCCTAGTTTCACCGCAACTCTAGCTTGGGCATATTGTCTAAAAGTAAACGCTATTAGTATTGCTGGTATTAGTAATATTTTTGCTAATAACTTTTCTTGAAAGTCCAAAACTTCATTCCCCCTCCAATATTACTCCTAGTATATCATATTTCATAAATTTTTAAATACTAAATTAATTAAATTTTAAAAAGGCCCTAGAGCCTTTTTAAGTTAAAGTCTTTGTGATGCTTCATAAGCCAATGGCGACCTCTCACACTCATCATATTTCAAGGTAACCTGGTAACAAAGATTACTTCCTTTCATTTTTTCTGAAGCATAGCATAATCCATTAGATCTAGAATCCATAAACGGATGATCTATTTGCTCTGGATCTCCTATTAATATCAACTTAGTTCCATTACCAACTCTTGTAGTTATAGCCTTTATTTGCTTTGGTGTTAAATTTTGAGCTTCATCTATTATTACCCAACATTTTACTATGGATCTTCCTCTTAAATAGGCAATGGCTTCTGTGGTTATGATTCGTCTATCAAATATCTCTTTAATTTTATCTTGAAGCTCCCCTTCATTTTTATATCTTTCCTTTTCATCTGAATCTACTAGTATCTCTAAATTATCAAATATTGGTCTCATAAAAGGTGCTATTTTTTCCTCTTCTGTTCCCGGTAAAAATCCTATTTCCTCATCCATAGTTACATTAGGTCGACAAACTAAAATCCTTCTATACTGACCGTCATTCTCTTCAAGTATCCTTTGAAGTCCAACAGCTAAAGAAAATAACGTTTTCGCTGTACCAGCTGGACCTTTAATAAGTGCTAATGGTGCTCTAGCGGCATTAGTACATAAACACTCTAACATAAATCTCTGACCTGCATTTCTAGTACTTAATCCTAAAGGCTTTGTATCACGATAGTAAAGTGGTACTACATTCTTACCATCAAAACGCCCTAATGCTGTCTGTTTAGGATTTTCTAGAGCTATTAGGGTAACAAATTCATTAATAAATAGTTCTGGTGCAAAATATTCATCTTTCTCTTCATCATAACTTAGTAAATCCTCTTTTGATAAAACTTTCTGGCTATAAAATTCAGATATTTTATCAGCAGAAACATAAACTTCAATTCTTCCAGTATATTGGTCACTATTTTCTGGCACTACCTTCTCATAAAAATCTTCACTTCTAATATTAACAATATCTGCTTTTATTCTTTCAAAAGTATCTTTAGTTATTAATATAACTTCTTCTCCTTTATCTTTTAAAGCTTTACATACCTGCAAAATTCTATTATCAGCTTTACTTTTATCCCAGATTGGCGGCATATCAGTATCGTAGTGATTTGTTTCTACTCTTAAATTCCCTCCACCAGGAAGAGATACCCCATCCTTTAAGTTGCCTTTTTTTCTTAACCCATCAATAATTCTTGATGCTTGTCGAGCATTAACCCCTAATTCTGTTTTGTCTTTTTTAAAGTCATCAAGCTCCTCTAATACTACTTCTGGTATAACTACATCATTATCACCAAAAGATAATATAGCTCCTGACGAGTAAAGTATAACGTTGGTATCTAGCACATAGATTTTTTTCAATGCACTTCTCCTCCTCTCCTATATTACTAATATATGAAATCCATCTCAGTATTTGCTTAAAATCCTTTAATTAAATTAATAAATTTTATTAATTTATTAATTACTACATAAAAATCTTTGACAACGGATAATTTTTATTATATAATAATTAATAATAAAGGTATTGTAATAAAAAATAATCTAAGATTTAGAGGTATAAATATGGATAGTAACTTTACACAAGTATTTAAAGAAAAAAAGTTAAAATTAACTCCGCAACGTATAGCTGTATATAAGTACCTTAAATCTACTTGTGAGCATCCATCTGCTGAAACTATATATAAGGCTCTTCATGAGGATTATCCAACTATGAGTCTTGCTACTGTTTATAAAACCTTAAAGGTATTAGTAGATGTAAATTTGATACAAGAAATAAATGTAGGTGAGGGTAATTTCAGATATGATGGAAAACCTAATGCTCACCCGCATATTAGCTGTATACTTTGCTCTAAGGTAGACGATATAGAAAGTATTAAATTTGATGCTTTAAATGATTCAGTAAAGGATTATACAGATTATTCTGTCCTTTCTAATCAAATATATTTTTATGGTATTTGTCCAAGGTGCAAGGCAGAAAGCAAAGCTATAGAAAATTAAATATTCGCATATAAAAGTGTTAAAGATATTTTTTCTTTAACACTTTTATTTTATTTTTTATAATTTATCTATTCATTACTACATATAATTTAGTGAGGTGATTATATTATGAGTGGATTTAATCCTAAAAATAATAAAATTTATTATATACTTTTTACTATACTCACAGGAATTTGTTTTTTCACATTATTTACTTCATTTCACTCTAATCCTTCAATGGAAGTTTTTAGTGTAATAGCTAATGATAATATAATTAAAGACGATTTAAATGGGGACGGAAAAAAAGATTCTATATTTGTAAAAAATAATAAGGAAAAACTATTAGTTGAAATTAATCTAAACGAAAGTGTTAGCCATAGCCTAAACTATAATCATTCTCTTGAAACATTAGGTGAATTCTTACCCTATTGGCCCTCACGTATAACCACATTTGATGTATCAAGAGACAATCATAAAGAGATATTTATTCAAAGCTCTTTCCATAACAAGAATATTCAGCATATGTTCTATTGGAATGGTGATAGCTATAAAGATGTTTTTTGTAATGAAAATAACATACTAGGAATCACTGATATGTCAAATAACAGAACTCCTATAATTATTTCAGGCAATCTGCTGAATGGAAAAATCGATATGAAAAATTATATATTTTCTAATGAAACTTTACGTGAATTTAAAACTACTAATGATAATAATTATTTAGGATTTAACTCTATAAGCTACTTCATTGATCTTATAGAGAACTTTCCAAATAATAATCTTATAGTCCCTGAATATTTTCATCATTCCCTAAGTGGAACCCATATTGAAAGTCTATATAAACTATCTAATCAAAAGTCTTCTTTTAAATTCCAGGATGGATTCTTTAAAGATTTAAGTACTAATAGTAAGGGAGATTCTCATCAAGTTAATTGGATTTTGAGCTTTAGGTCTACAGAAATTTCAAATACATCAATTACTAAAAATTTAGTTTTCGACATAATCTTAACTAAGACTAATGATGCTTCTTTTAAATATAAAGTAACCTCTTTAAAGTATTATTAGTACTTATATTCAATTTCATAAAAAATGGGACCTTACGGTCCCAAGGGGGATGGGGGGTTTCCACTAAACATGTTTAGTGGTTATGGAGATTTTAACTCCCATTACGTTATTATTATTGACCACTTCTAAATTTTTATACACCACTTTAAAAATAAAAATTTAATTATTAAAGTAAAAGAAGCCCTATTAAACATATATTATAGCTATGCTAATTATATCTTTCTAATAGGATTCTTTTTTAATATAAAGATATTTTTTTAAAACTTTATTTCTTTAAAAATCTCTCTAATAGCTTGATTTTTTTGGGATCAATTAATCTAACTAAAATGCCAACTAAATCCCTCAATTCTTCTTCAGTTAATTTACCATTTCTATTAAATATGTTCTCTTCTATTATATTATCTTCATCTACATCTTTAATCTCAACTTCTTCATCAAAAACATCACTGTTTATTAAATTCCCTATGTCTAAATTATTAAAATCTATATTGCTAAAATCTATATTATTCATGTTATTCAGTATTGCATTAAAATCTAAATTAGCCAATATATTTTCTAAATTTTCTTCCTCCTTAGAATTCCTATTATTATTCTGATTGTTTTCTCTATCGTTCAAAATACCATTAAGTATTTTTTGGAACTCTCTTACATCTTCCTCTTTAAATGGTGATTTCGTATTTTCAACATTATTCTTACTTGTATTATTTCCATTATTCCCTTGTAATGTTTTTAATAAATCATTAATATTAAATCCTGATCCATTGCTACTTCCTTGAGTATTCCCTCCTAATAAAGAGGATAATAATGATAGCATGTCATTAGGGTTATTTGAACTTCCATTTCCCCCACTGCCAAGTCCTAGAGATGATAGCAGTCCTAAAATTCCATCTAACCCTCCTCCCATACCTCCTAACATGTTAGCTAGTGGATTCATGTTACCCATTGGATTCATATTTCCCATTTGATTCATATTTCCCATTTGATTCATATTCTGCATGTTATTCGGACCTTGCATTTGATTCATATTTTGCATGTTATTAGGTCCTTGCATTTGATTCATATTACCATTAAATTGTGATTGATCCTCCATTTCCCTCTGTCTTCTTCTATGTCTATGTTTGCTCATCTAACCACCTCTCCATACATATAACTTTTAAAAAAGCAATCCATGATTGACATGGACTGCTAAAGTTCTTATCTTTCTTTAAACCCCCCTAATATTGGGCAATGGTTTACTTAAGCTCTCTTATCTTCTGTTGTTATGAAATTATTTTATTATTAGCAACAACATCTATTACATCCTTGATTGAAAGGTGATATGAAGTTTCTTCCAAATCTATTACACCCACATATCAAAAATAAGAATAATAATGTTAGCGCAGTTTTTGCATTTGGATTACATTCTGTATCTAACAAATTTAAATTCTTAAATATAACTATTATCAAAAGAATTATACATGGTTGAAAACATCCTGTATTCCCGAATCCATTGTTTCCAAATCCACACATGTTTATATCCTCCCAACTTATTGTTTTAGCTTAATTACTTAATATCTTTAGTTATAATTTTATTTTAGCTGCAGCAAACTTTTATATTTCTACATTTGCATTTTTCTTCTTTGCACTTACATTTGCATTTGCATTTGCAACAGCATCCACAATTACATCCGCAATTGCTTCCACCCCTATTGTCACAGCAACGGCTATTTTGTGGTAAGAAGTTGTTATTAAATCCTCCCCTACATCCGCATAACCAGAATAAGAATAATAGGGTCAGTGCATTTCTGGATTCTTTTCCACCATCTAATAATCCTTGATTAGATAATATTAGTATTACTAGCAATGCTGTACATGGCTGAAAACATCCTGTATTTCCAAATCCAAAATTTCCAAATCCAAAATTTCCACATCTATTGTTTCCACATCCACACATGTTTATATCCTCCATTTTTCTATATATTTTCTTAGCTTTTTAATTTCGATGCAGTATTTATCAATTCATATTTCTTAAGTTATTGATTAATTTAGCTTTTAGTTTTTAGCAGCTCTTTCTATTTAATGCAAAAATTATAAATATAATGATCCACCAGCATCCACCAAATCCACATCCAGAGCCAAATCCGCCGCCAAATCCGCCACCAAATCCAGGGCCAAAATTATTTCCACAAATGTTACTTAAGCAACATGGATCTATTTGTACACAAAGAACTTCTTCACTTTTCTTACGTTTACCACAGCAGCAGCAGCAATCATCTCCGCATCCGCATCCACATCCACATCCGCCTCCACATCCGCCTCTTCCAAAGTTATTTCCAAAGCAACGGTTTCCAAATCCTCCGAAGCCTCCAAAGCCTCCAGAGCCTCTTCCACAACAACAGAATATTATAATTAGGAATACCCATATTAATATTCTATTCCTACCTCCTGAACATGATGATGAAAGTGGTGCAGCTCCATCTTCACTAGAGGTATTCATACTACCTAGTAAGTTTAATAAGTTTGAATAGTTTTCCATTTGATTTCCTCCTTATATCAATTTTTTATACTCTTTTGTATATTACATAGTATGATTACATATTCATTTTGACACTGTGATTTTTTTAAATTTTCTTAGGTTTTAAATATTTAAGTTATATTACATCATATGTATATACGATAAAATTGGCACAAAAAAATCTAAGGAATTTATAATAAAATTCCTTAGATTTTTAAATTTAAATTATCTCTATACCTTTAAACATCTCTTCCAACAGTTCTTCTTTACCTTCTTTTTTAAGGGATGAAAAGAAAACTATATTATCTTCTTTTGAAAGCTTTAGGGTTTCTCTTATAACTTTAACACTTTTTTGAAGCTCGTTCTTAGTAAGTTTATCCTTTTTAGTTGCCACCACAATTACTTCATATCCATAATGTTTTATCCAGTCATACATTAATATATCATCACCAGTTGGCTTATGTCTACAATCTACTAATAGTGCCACTTTTTTCAACTGGGGTCTATTAATTAGGTACATTTCCATCATTTTTCCCCAATTTGCCTTTTCACTTTTAGATACCTTAGCATATCCATATCCAGGTAAATCTACAAAATAAAATTCATTATTTATTGTAAAAAAATTAATAAGCCTAGTTTTCCCTGGTGTACCACTAACCTTAACTAACTTTCTTCTATTGGTTAAAGTATTAATAAGTGAGGATTTTCCCACATTAGATCTTCCTACAAATGCAATTTCTATCCTATTATCCGTGGGGTATTGCTCTGGTTTTACTGCTGATATCTTAAATTCTGCTTGTTTAATTTCCATTTTTCATCTCTCCAATCAAGTAATTCTTCGCTTCAAATACAGTTTTATATTCATATAGCTCTTCAAATTGAAGCTTAGAAGTACTTATCTAGGGACCTATTCGCACCTAAAAAAACCACAAATTTAACCTAGAGTAATGTAGTGTGCGTAGCCATCAGATAAGTGCATTTTTTAATACATCTTCTACTTTCTCTACTGCAATAAATTCAATATTGCTTTTTACATCTTTAGGAATTTTTTTAAGATCCCTCTCATTATCCTTAGGAATAATAATAGTTTTTATCCCCATTCTATATGCCGCTAAACTTTTCTCCTTAAGACCTCCAATTGGAAGTACTCTACCTGTTAATGTTATTTCTCCAGTCATTGCGACTCTATAGCTAACTTTTTTTCCCCCTAATGCCGAAACCATAGCAGTAATCATAGTGACCCCTGCTGATGGACCATCTTTAGGAATAGCACCTTCAGGTATATGAATATGAATATCCTTTTTCTTATAGAAATCCTGATCAATACCATATTTACTACAATTAGCTCTTATATAGCTGTAGCCAGCCTTAGCAGATTCTTTCATTACATCTCCTAACTGTCCTGTTAACTGTAACTTTCCATCACCTTCCATTACTGTTACTTCTACTGGTAAGGTATCCCCACCATATCCTGTCCAAGCTAGCCCAGTTACAACTCCAATTCTATCCTCTTCCTTTAAATTCTCATAAGTATATATCTCTGGTCCTAAATACTTCTTTACCATGGTTGCATTAATAATTATCTTTGATTTATCTTGTTGTACTATTTCAGTTATGGCTTTTCTTATAACTGTAGCCATCTTTCTCTCAAGATTTCTTACTCCAGATTCCCTTGTATAGTTTTCTACAATAATTCTTATAGCATTGTCTGTTATAGATATGCTTTCATCATCTATAGAATATTCTTTTTTTATTTTAGGTAAAAGATATCTTTTTCCTATATTATATTTTTCCTCTGAAGTGTATCCTGATACTTCTATTATTTCCATTCTATCTAAAAGTGGTCGTGAAATTGTATCTAGAGTATTGGCTGTAGTTATAAATAATACTTTAGATAAATCGAAATCTAATTCTAAATAATGGTCTCTAAAAGTTTTATTTTGTTCGCTATCTAATACTTCCAATAATGCATCTTCCACATTACCTTTATAATCTCTAGATAGTTTATCAACCTCATCTAAAAGACATACTGAATTTTTATATCCAGCTTCTTTCATTGCATAAATTATTCTTCCTGGTATAGCTCCTACATAGGTTTTCCTATGTCCTCTTATCTCTGCTTCATCCTTTACTCCGCCAAGACTCATTCTAACAAATTTTCTTCCTAATGAATTAGCTATGGATTTAGCTATAGATGTCTTCCCAACTCCAGGAGGTCCTACTAAACATAAAATAGGTGCCTTAAGAGTCTTGCTAACTCTCCTTACTGCTAAATATTCTATGATCCTTTCTTTCACATCTTCTAATCCATAATGCTCTTCATCAAGTATTTTTGCAGCATTATTTAAATCTAAACTATCCTTAGTTAACTTGCTCCATGGCAAATCAAGAATCCAATCCAAATATGTCTTTATTACTCCACTCTCTTGGGAAAATCCCCCTGAATTTTTTAGTCTATTTAGTTCATATTCAGCCTTCTCTTTAACTTCTTTAGGAAGCTTACTTTTACTAATCTTTTTTTCATATTCCTTAATTTCTTTTGCTAATTCATCATCTTCTCCTAATTCTTCTTGTATCACTCTTAGTTGCTCTCTTAAATAATATTCCTTTTGAGATTGATTAATTTTACTCTTTACTTTGTTTCCTATATTTTTTTCTACTTTTAAAATCTCAATTTCTCTTTCCAATATTACTAAAAGCTTTTCCATTCTTTCTTTTATATCTAATAACTCAAGAAGCTCTTGTTTTTCATCCTGATTAATAATTAAAAATGCTCCTATGACATCACAGTATACACTATTGTCCTCTTCTTTCTCAATTTCATATACTATTTCATTAGAATGATTTCCTGTTAATTCAATATACTCGTCAATAGCTTCATTTAAACAATTTCTATATGCTAATACCTGTATATCATCATTCCATTCAGATTCCTCTATTTCCTCAATTTCTCCACTTATATAATTCTCATCCTCTTTAAAACTTACAAGCCTTCCTCTCTTTTCTCCTTCAACTAAAACTCTTAAATAATTTCCTGGAAGCTTCATAAATTGTTTTATAGTACATATAGTACCTATCTTATATACATCCTCTTGTTCAGGCTCTTCATTCTTAGCATCCCTCTGTGCTACTAAAAATACCTTTTGTTCATTATTCATGGCTATATTAATAGCTTCTATGGATTTCTCTCTTCCTACATCAAAATGTAGAATCATATGAGGAAAAATACTCAAGCCTCTCAATGGAATTAACGGAAGTTTAATTATGTTATTCTCCATTTTATCCCTCTTTTCTATATGAATTATCTTTACTATCATCCTTTAATTCTTTAAACTTTATATTCTAATTTAGAATATAATTGAACTAGTATATTATACATATAAAATGCGTTTTTTTCAATTAAAATAACCTGAAGAAAGCAATAATGTGTATAAAAATCATAGCATATTGTTATCTTACTAGAAAACAAGTCACTACATAAGATAACAATATGCTATTAATAATCTATTTTATATTATTTGTTAACTTTATTATGCATCTAGTGGAGTCATTGATACTCTATCTAAGTTTTGTTCTATATTATCAACATTAATATGAAGTAGATGTTCCTTAACTATAGCATGATCTATTACTTCATTTATATTACTAACTGGAATTATTTCTATATCTGTAAAAGATTTGAAACTTTCTTGCCAATTCTCTTTAGGAATTAATACTTTTTTAACTCCTGCCCTCATAGCTCCATTAATTTTTGCTGTTACTCCACCTACAGGCTTTACTTCTCCATGAATAGATATTTCTCCTGTCATAGCAATAGTATTATAAATCATCTTTCCTGTTATAGCACTATATAATGCAGTAGTAATACTAATACCTGCCGATGGACCATCCACAGGAACTCCACCTGGGAAATTCACATGTATGTCATACTTTCTTACATCTATATTATAAAAACGTTCTAATACAGTAATAACATTATCCATAGAGTTTTTAGCTGTCCCTTTTCTTCGTAATTTTCTTCCACTTTCCCCAAGCTCCTCTTCTTCAACCACACCTGTTATTTTAACTGTTCCTTCTATACCCTTAGTTTTTATCGCACTAGCTTCAATCTCCATAACCGCACCCATATTAGCTCCATAAACTGCTAATCCATTTACATATCCAATTTTAGAGGTTGAATTTATTTTTTTATCTGGTCTAGGTGTATATTGTCCATTTTCAATAACCCATTCTATTTCATTAACGGTAATGGCATTTCTTTTTTCATTTATTACAATTCCTGCTGCCAACTGAACTAAATTAACAGCATCTCTTCCATTAGATGCATACTTTCCTACTATATCTAAAGCATCATCTTCTATAACTAAATTTATTTTTTCAATTGCATTTCTTGCTATTAGTTTTATCTCCTCTGGTTCTAATGCTCTAAAAAATATTTCTATGCATCTTGACCTAATTGCAGGTATAACTTCCTCTGGCTTTCTTGTAGTTGCTCCAATAAGCCTAAAATCAGCTGGTAACCCTTCATCAAAAATTTCCTTTATATAAGACGGCATATTAGGATCATCTGGATTATAATATGCGCTATCTAAAAATACCTTTCTATCTTCTAATACTTTCAATAACTTATTCATTTCTATAGGATGTAATTCTCCAATTTCATCAATAAACAAGATTCCTCCATGTGCCTTAGTCACAGCTCCAGGTTTAGGTTGTGGTACACCTGCTACACCTAGTGGTCCTGCCCCCTGATATATAGGATCATGCACTGAACCTATTAGTGGATCTGCTATTCCTCTATCATCAAATCTAATTGTGGTAGCATCTATTTCAACAAATTTTGAATATACCCCAAATGGTGATATATCGATATTCTTTGCTGCTTCAAGAACTAATCTAGCTGCTGCAGTTTTACCAATTCCTGGTGGTCCATATATAATTATATGCTGCGGATTAGGTCCACAAATTGCAGCCTTTAACGCCTTTATTCCTTTTTCTTGACCAATTACTTCATGAAATGATGTAGGTCTACTTCTTTCTGTTAATGGTTCTGTTAAGCTTATACTTCTTAAATTTCTTAATTTTTCACACTCTTTAGAATTATCTTTGTTTATCACTACCTTTGATGATCTTTGATTCTGTAGTGCATTAAAAAAATAAATTCCCATTATTACTGTAACTAAAAGCTGTATCAGCATAATTAAAATCGCTCCTGATGCCATATGTGCGTTATCTATTATTTCTATAATAGAATAACTTTCCCTCCCTTTTATAAAATCTAGCAAATACATTACTATTATTTACAATAATTTGGGTTAATATTCTACATAATAGAATTTTTAGTTTTTTAACAAAAAATTAAGAATTATCTTTTTATTAGATAATTCTTAACTTTTATATTACAAAATCTTTTTTAATTCCTTTAAATCATATTCTTTCAGCATTCTTTCATTACTTTCTGTATTCATTATAAGGGTTGCATTGCCATCTTTAATTTTAAGTACTCTTCCTTTTAATTTTGTACCAATTACATTAATAGGTGCATTTTTCTTAAGTTCTCTGATATTATCAGAACCACAAAATTCGCATGAGTTTTCATTCAAAAATATTCTTTGGCATTGGACACAGTAATTTACTGTACTCATAAGTAAGACCCCCTTAAAAGTATTTTATCCATATTTTAGCACATAACTTAACCATTATCTAGATATATTTTACATTATTTACATTTAATTATAAAAAGAAGCTATTTAAACAAATAGCTTCTTTCACCTAAGCAAGTTCTGGACTTCTTCTTGCTCTAGTTTTATTTTCAATTTTTATTGCTTCTCTTTTACCACTTTTAGCTATAATATACTCTGGAATTTTATTTTCTAAGGTTTCTTTATGAATAATGACCTTTTCAACTTCTTCTCTTGAAGGTACTTCATACATAATTTCCCTCATAATATCTTCAATTATAGCTCTTAATCCCCTTGCTCCAGTATTTCTTTTTATTGCTTCTTTAGCAATTCCCTCAAGGGAATCTTTATCAAACTCTAATCTAACATCATCAATTTCTAATAATTTTTGATATTGTTTAACCAATGCATTCTTAGGTTCACTTAATATTTTTATTAATGCTTCTTCGTCTAGTGAATCTAATGTTACTATTATAGGAATTCTTCCTACAAACTCAGGTATTAGACCAAATTTTAGTAAATCTCCTGGAAGTATATCCTTTAATAGCTCTCCAACACCTTTTTTATCCTTTGAAGTTATATCTGCTCCAAATCCCATAGATGATTTTTGAGTTCTTTTTGAAATAATTTTTTCAATTCCATCAAAAGCTCCTCCGCAAATAAACAGGATATTAGCTGTGTTAATTTGTATAAATTCTTGATGCGGATGCTTTCTTCCTCCTTGTGGAGGTACCGATGCTGTAGTTCCCTCAAGAATTTTTAATAATGCTTGCTGAACTCCTTCACCAGATACATCACGAGTTATAGATGGATTCTCTGATTTTCTAGCAATTTTATCTATTTCATCAATATATATAATTCCTCTTTCAGCTCTCTCTACATCATAATCTGCATTTTGAATTAATTTCAAAAGTATATTTTCTACATCTTCTCCCACGTAACCTGCTTCTGTCAATGTAGTTGCATCTGCGATAGCAAATGGTACATTTAACATCTTTGCTAAAGTCTGTGCAAGATAAGTTTTTCCTGAACCCGTAGGTCCTAATAAAAGTATATTGCTTTTCTGTAACTCTATATCATCATCAATAGCGGAGGTTCTTATCCTCTTGTAATGATTGTATACTGCTACGGCCAATGCCTTTTTTGCTTCATCTTGACCTATAACATATTGCTCTAAATATTTTTTAATTTCTTGTGGTTTAGGAAGGGTGTTCATATCTATTTGAACATCATCTTCTTTTTCATCAACTATTATTTCAGAACAAAGTTCAATACACTCATCACAAATATATACTCCTGGACCTGCAATTAGTCTTCTAACTTGTTCTTCAGTTTTACCACAAAAAGAACATTTGAATTTTTTCTTTTCTTCATTTCTTGGCATCTTGACACCCCTTTAAAGCTATTTCTTCTTTTCTATAACCTCATCTACTAGTCCATACTCTTTAGCTTCATCAGCAGACATGAAGTAATCTCGCTCAACATCTTTGCTTATTTTCTCTAATGGCTGACCTGTTCTCTCACTTAATATCTTGTTAAGAGTTTCTTTAGTTTTTAAAATTCTATTTGCATGAATTTCTATATCTGTAGCTTGACCCTTGAAGCCTCCAAGTGGCTGATGTATCATTATTTCACTATTAGGAAGTGCAAATCTCTTTCCTTTTGCTCCTGCCGCTAATAAAAATGCTCCCATAGATGCTGCCATACCTATACAAGTAGTGCTTACATCTGCTTTTATATAATTCATAGTATCATAAATCGCCATACCTGCAGTTATTGATCCTCCTGGACTATTTATATAAAGCTGTATGTCCTTATCAGGGTCTTCAGATTCTAAAAATAGAAGTTGAGCAACTATTAAACTAGCTGTTACATCATTAACTTCATCACCTAAAAATATAATTCTTTCCTTTAATAATCTAGAGTAAATGTCATAAGATCTTTCACCCTTACCAGTTTGCTCTACTACCATTGGTACTAAACTCATAATAAACCTCCTCTGGCACACTAATGCCTATTCTCTATTTTAACCTTTTTATCATGTTTTAACCTTTTTTATTTAAAATAATTGCCAGTATATACTGGCAATTATTTTAAGCATTCAATATTATATAGCTTTGCTAGTTTCAACTATTAATTTTCTTACTTTTTCTGCTGCTATTTGTGAAGATAAATATTCACCTTGAACTTTTACTAAACGCTCAACAGTTTCTTCTACATTCTCTGGAGCACCATAATAAGCAGCTATCTCTTTAGCTTTTTCTTTTATCTCTTCTTCAGTAGCTTTTATCTCTTCAACCTTAGCTATCTCTTTTATAACTAAATCTGTCTTAACATTCTTTAAAGCAACATCTTTCATTTGCTCTTTAAATCCTTCTTCATTTGTATTAGTGAATTTAAAATATGTTTGAAGATCTAATCCTTGATATTTTAATCTATTTTCTAAGTCTTGAAGCATATTTTCTATTTCTCTATTTACCATTGCATCTGGAATATCTATATTTGCATCAGCAACAATTTTTTCTAAAATAGCACTTTCAAACTCTGTTTCTGATTTAGATTCGTTAGATTTTTCTATTTTTTCTTTAATATCTTTTCTTAATTCTTCTAATGTTTCAAACTCAGACACTTCACTTGCAAATTCATCTGTAATTTCAGGCAAATCTTTTCTCTTAACTGATTTTACAGTTACTTCAAATTTTGCAGCCTTTCCATTAAGGTCATCTTTTCCGTACTGTTCTGGGAACGTTACGTTAACATCCTTAGAATCTCCTGCTTTTAATCCTACTAATTGATCTTCAAAGTTATCAATAAAACTTCCTGATCCTATCTCTAACTCATAATCGTTACCTTCTCCACCTTCAAAAGCAACATCGTCAACATATCCTTTGAAGTCAATAACAGCTATATCCCCTTTAGCAATTTCACCTTCTTTAACTTCAACTCTTGTATTTTCAGTTTGAAGTTGTTTTAATCTGTTTTCTATATCTTCTTCTGTAACTTCATAACTTTCTTTTTTTGCTTCTACTTCTTTATACTGTCCTAATTTAACTTCTGGCATAACAGGAACTAATGCAGTATATATAAACTCTTGACCTTCACCTATTTGTACTATATCTATTGAAGGATAATCTACTGGATCTATGTTATTCTCAGCTAAAACTTGTGGGTAAGTAGTTTCATATAAGTAGTTTATTGCATCTTCATATAAAGCACCTTCTCCATAATACTTTTTAATCATATTCATTGGAGCTTTACCTTTTCTAAATCCTGGTATATTAAATTTCTTAGCATTCTTTGCATAAGATTTTTTAAGTGCTTCATTAAATTTTTCTGCTTCTACTGTTACTTCAAATTTTACAACGTTCTTTTCTAATTTTTCCGTTTTAACGTTCATTCTTTCTTCCTCCTAAAAACTAACTGTATATTCTTTAAAATTATAACATAAAAATGTTAAAGTATATAGTTACCTTATTTAAGATAGCATAAATTTATTTGTAAAACAAATATCTTAAAGTACTAAACACAATTAAAGTAATCTTGCCTATAAATTATACAATAATATACATAGTGTTTACAACTTTTTTTCATATTTTAAATTTTATGATATGATTTTACCAGAATTATCTATATATATTTTTTTTCCATCTAACAATATTCCTAACCCTTTTGACGTTATATCTTCAAATTTAAACTCATCGCCTTTTATTTTATAATACCCCTTATGATTTCCTGTATTATTATCATATATCCACAGATATTTTGTTCCGCTATTATTAATCCATGGAAGAGCACTGGAATATGCAATATGACTTTCATCTATAAATGCTGCTTCTTCAATCCAAATGTATTCTTTGTTTCTTTTTAGTACATCTTCTTTTTTATAAGCAGTCTTATCCGTTGCTATATATGCAGGATTAGTTATTTTAGTTAAATTATTATTTAAATCCATTAAATATATATCTTTAGATGATTCATCTACTAATAATATATTTTCTTTAGATGGTGATAACTTATATTTAACTTTTTCATCGCATATAATTTCATTTATATTTTTAATTCCATTCTGTTCTTCATATATGACTTTGATATTTTTTCCTGATTCTAAATTTTTCTCAAATTCCATCTTTGTATCTTGTGATTTCTCTGGCTCTTGTATAACTTCAGCTCCATTTTCATTCTCAATTTCTTTTTCTTTTTCATTTTGGTTAGCTGAAGGATATTTATTACTAAAAAACACTTCGTTTCTTAACGCAACTATCCAAATTCCTATGCCTAATGCTAGTATAATAGAGACACTCATAATAATATTTCTTCTTCGTCTTCTTTTTAACTGTCTTTGATAATTTTTACTAAACATACTCGGTTTTCTTCTCACAGCAACAATTGTCACATAAAACTGTTAAGCATTTCATTGTATTTCTTTTAGAACTTATGAACTGTTTTATGTAACTCCTCCCTCCTTTTAGAATAAATCATACTAGAGATATTATAACTCATAATCTTAAAAAATAACATTTTAAATCTATAATCTTTCCTAAATATTAATAATTTTAATATATTATATTTTTTATTAAATTAATAAATAACTTTCATAAAATTAAAATTAATTTCTTTTTGGCTTTATTTTAGTATATAAACTTTTATAAATCAATTTTTAAACTTTATATACTAAGATAATTATTTACAGAAAATATAATCTTTTAAGCTTTCTTTAATTATCTGAATATTTAAACTTTATTGACATCTCTTGTAACTCATCTGTTATAGTTGTACAATTATAACAGATGGATAACTGTTATAATTAACTTTCACAGTTATTATTATAATTGTTATAATATATATTATAACAGTTTTCATTAAATGTATTTATAATAAAATATCAATATGATGCAATAATTTTCACTAAAATATTATTGCAGTAAATTAAGGAGGATTTCTTATGTTTAAACAATGGGAAGGCTTTAAAGGAGAATTATGGAAAGAAGAAATTGATGTTAGAGAGTTCATCCAAAAGAACTACTCACTATATGAAGGTGACGATTCTTTCTTAGTAGGAAAGTCAGAAAAAACTTCTAAGGTTTGGGAGAAAGCTCACGCTTTAATATTAGAAGAAATTAAAAAAGGAATTATTGACGTAGAAGTTAATGAAGTATCTGGAATTAATAACTACGCTCCTGGATATATAGACAGAGAAAATGAAGTTATTGTCGGATTACAAACTGATGCCCCATTAAAAAGAATTGTTAATCCTTTTGGTGGATTTAGAATGGTTGAACAATCTTTAGAGGCTTATGGTTTTAAACTAAACTCAGATATTGAAAAATATTTTCCTAAATACAGAAAAACTCATAATGATGGTGTATTTGATGCTTACACTCAAGAAATTAGAGCTGCTAGAAGTGCTGGACTATTAACAGGCTTACCTGACGCCTATGGAAGAGGAAGAATTATAGGTGATTACAGAAGACTAGCTCTTTATGGTATAGATTTCTTAATAGCAAAGAAAAAAGAAGACTTAAATAATTTAGTAGGCCATACTACAGAAGATATGATCAGAGCAAGAGAAGAAGTTTCAACTCAAATAAGAGCTCTTAATGACATTAAAGCTATGGCTACTTCCTATGGAATTGATATTTCAGAACCTGCACAAACTGCACAAGAGGCTGTTCAATTCACATACATTGGATATTTAGCAGCAATAAAAGAAAACAATGGTGCTGCAATGTCATTAGGTAGAGTTACAACTTTCCTAGATATATATATCCAAAGAGATTTAGATAAGGGTACAATTACTGAAATTGAAGCACAAGAAGTTATAGATCAATTTGTAATTAAACTAAGACTTGCTAGACATTTAAGAACTCCAGAGTACAATGACTTATTTGCTGGAGATCCAAACTGGATAACAGAATGTTTAGGTGGAGTTGGAGTAAACGGTAAGCCACTTGTTACTAAAACTTCTTTCAGATTCCTACACACTCTAATAAATCTTGAACCTGCACCAGAGCCAAACATGACAGTTCTTTGGTCAGAAAAATTACCTGAAAACTTTAAAAAATACTGTGCAAAGATGTCTATCTTGACTGACTCTCTTCAATATGAAAATGATGACATAATGAGACCAGTATATGGTGATGACTATGGTATAGCTTGTTGTGTTTCAGCTATGGAATTAGGAAAAAGAATGCAATTCTTTGGAGCTAGAGCAAACCTTGGTAAATCTTTATTATATGCTATTAACGGTGGTATTGATGAAAAATCATTTAAAAAGGTCTGTCCTGTTGTAGCCCCAATTAATGATGGAATTCTTGATTATAAAACTGTAAAAGAAAACTTTTTTAAAGTGTTAGAGTATGTTGCAAGAGTATATGTAGACACAATGAATACAATTCACTATATGCATGACAAATATGCTTATGAAGCTGGACAAATGGCACTTCACGATACTGAAGTTAGAAGATTCATGGCTTTTGGAGTTGCTGGATTGTCTGTAGTTGCCGATTCTTTAAGTGCTATTAAATATGCAAAAGTTACTCCTATAAGAAATGAACAAGGAATAACAACAGATTTTAAAATCGAAGGTGATTTCCCTAAATACGGAAATGACGATGATAGAGCAGACGATATTGCAGTAGAAGTGGTTAGAAAATTCTCTCATGAATTAAAGAAACATCCATTATACAGAAATGCTGAACATTCATTATCAGTATTAACCATAACTTCAAATGTTGTTTATGGTAAAAAGACAGGTGCTACTCCTGATGGTAGAGGTGCTGGAGAGCCTTTTGCTCCAGGTGCTAATCCAATGCATGGAAGAGATGAAAATGGAGCATTAGCTTCACTAAATTCTGTTGCTAAAATACCATATAAAGAATGTTGCCAAGATGGTGTATCTAATACATTTACTATCGTACCTGATGCATTAGGTAAAGATGAAGAAACTAGAGTAAACAATTTAGTTTCTATTATGGATGGATATTTTGGCCAAAGTGCCTTCCATTTAAATGTTAATGTGTTCAATAGAGAAACACTATTAGATGCTGTAGAACATCCAGAAAAATATCCTACTTTAACAATTAGAGTATCTGGTTATGCTGTAAACTTTAATAGATTAACAAGAGCTCAACAATTAGAAGTAATTAACAGAACTTTTCACGAAACTATGTAATACTAATTTTAACAGAAATACCTGTATTTTCAGGTATTTCTGTTAAAATACTAAGTTAATTTTATAGAGAAATATATTTGTGTTATTTTTGTATAAAATTAACTTGCACCTTTCAATTTATAAGGAGGAATATTATATGATAAAAGGGAGAATTCATTCTATTGAAAGTATGGGATTAGTTGATGGACCTGGAATCAGAACTGTGGTTTTTTTTCAAGGTTGTAAATTAAGATGTGCTTATTGCCATAATCCAGATACTTGGAATTTAAATGATAATATAGAAATTTCAACAGATGAAATTATGAAGAAAATTCTTAGGTTCAAACCTTATTTTTCACGCTCAGGTGGTGGAGTAACTTTTTCTGGGGGAGATCCCCTAGTGCAACCAGAATTTTTATTAGATTTATTAAAAAAATGCAAGGAAAATGGAATTCATACGGCCATAGATACAGCTGGATATGGTAATGGTGACTATGATGAAATTCTTAAATATACAGACCTAGTACTTCTAGATATAAAGCATATAGACAGTGATGGATATGTAATTCTCACTGGTAGAGATACTAAAGATGTAAATGTTTTTTTATCTGCATTAAGGTATTCAAAATCAAGAGTTTGGGTAAGACATGTCGTTGTTCCTGGATATACCGATTCTCTTGAGCATATGGATAAAATTGCAGATATTATAAGTAACGAAATTCCAAATGTAGATAAGATTGAGCTGCTGCCTTACCATGTATTAGGGGTAAACAAATATGAAAATTTAGGTCTTAAATACAGATTACATGGAGTTGAACCTATGAATAAGGATAAATGTATTGAACTACAAGACTATCTTATTTCAACAGTATCTAAAAAACTTGAAGAAAGAATCTCTTAACACTTCTTATTTTAAATAAATAGAGCATTATAATTCTTAGTGCTCTATTTTTATTTTTAAATATCTGTGGATAAAATTTTTGCTTTCCATTTTTTTCCACATTATCCCCAGAATTATCCACAATTTATTCTAACTTATTTATTATATGCACATATATATAGAATATGTTCTTTTTTATTACTTATTTACTTAATTAATATTATATGAGATAATTATAACACTAATAAAATATAGAATTTTCTATCTAAAGGTTTTTTAAGGGGGATTATCAAATGAGAAACAATGCTTTAATATTCGAAAAATACTTAGAGGAACATACCATTCCAATGAATAAAGGTTTAAATATAGATGATGTTACCATATTTTCATTTCCAGAGAAAATTACTATAAAAGGTGTTGAAAGACCTGTTTTAGGTGGCGGACAAGAAAGAAGAGCAGTTATATCTTTAACTGATGATGATAGTCTTGCAGATATATATTGTTTCCATATTACATCAGTACCTAAGGATATAAGTAAAATTAAGCTATATGCCCTATTTAACCAATTAAATTCTACTTATAAATACATATCTTTCTTTGAAGATAATAATGTAGTTAGTGTAAAAAGTTGCATTCCCTTCAATGATAACTTTGATCCTGATGTAGTTTTTCAAACATTAACTGTTATTTTTACAGCCGTAGAACAGGAATATCCAAAACTTATTGCTTGCTTTAAATAACAATATTGCCTAGCTAGTATTTTTATACTAGCTTTTTTTATTTATTTATTCATATTTTGAAATTAATTCTTTTTTTAACAATATATAGAATTAATTTCATTTTTATTTTATAATTCTTATATAGTATTTTTATATTTAAATATTTATTAGAATAAGAGGAGGTACAAATGAATAGAAATAATAAACTCATCGAAAGGCTCGTTATATTGAACTTAGTTTTAATTATCCTTTTTCTTATAAGTAAATTAGATTTTTTAATTAAACCTTTTAGTACAATAATGAATACTATATTTATCCCATCGGTGCTAGCCATATTTCTATACTATGTGGTGAGACCAACTAAAAGATTTCTTGAAAAGCAAAGGCTATCATCAGGATTATCAACCGCTATATCTATATTGTTAATAATTGTAATCCTTACCTATGTAATAATCTATTCCTCCTCTATAATAAGAACTCAAGGAGAGAGCTTAATAAATTCTCTAATTAATTCTGTACAAAATTTAAGTAATAAATATGGATATTTATTCCCTCAAATAAGTGAATTTTTTGACCTCACAGAACTCATTCAACAAAGTATAAATTATATAACTAATTCCTTTAGTGAAATTAGTAAGAGTATTTATATTTTTGCCAGTTCCATAGGGAACTTTTTCACACAAGCAATTTTAATACCTATTATTATGTTTTATATACTTAAAGATGATAAAAAAATATATCATCTGTTTTCTTCTATGCTACCAAATAAAACAAAACCACTAACTCTTCAAATTCTTCATGGTGTAGATAATGTACTAAAACAATATATTGCATCTCAAGTTATAGTTGCCTGCGTCATAGGCCTCTTAATGTTTATTGGCTATGCTATAATAGGAATGCCAAATTCATTAGTATTATCTTTATTTTCTCTTATAACAGCTTTTATACCGTTTCTTGGAGTAATACTCGGTATACTACCTGCCCTTCTTATAAGCTTTAGTATGGGATTCGAAATGGTATTGAAAATAATAATATTAACAATAATTGTTCAACAATTAGAAGGGAATATAATTACTCCTAACATTACTGGTAATCAGTTAAATATGCATCCATTGACAACTATTCTAGTTGTTACTTTGAGTGTTTATTTTGGTGGTTTTTTTGCAGCTTTTGTTGCCGTACCAATTTATAATATTCTAAAAGTCATAGTAAAGAATTTTTATGATTACTATAATGATAAATATAATTTCAATATAATAGATTAAATGCCATATTTCTTCTTTTTTATTTGTTCTAATATCCTACTTTTTATTATCAATGATAGATTTAGTGCCATATAAAATCAAATAATTATTAATTTTCTTTAAATTTTCTGAAATAATAGTATATTTATAGTAATTAATACTATATTATATATTTATAAATATTAAGCTAGGGGGAATCTGTATGAAATTTCTAACAGAAAAACTTAACTGTAATTTGTTAAATAGAGATATTGATAAGATCTATTGTTATATTGTGAATGAAGTTGTGAAAGATTCTCTTGATAAAAGTGTTATAGAAGATGATGGTATAGACATCAATATTGCTAAAATTACATGTATATCTTGTCCAAACAAAAACAGCTAAGTTAACACTTAGCTGTTTTTGTTTGGAGCGGGTGAAGGGAATCGAACCCTCGTAACTAGCTTGGAAGGCTAGCACTCTACCATTGAGTTACACCCGCATATTAATAGTATACTATAACTCTAATATACTCTATGAACCTATTTTCAAAAATTGGTGCAGGTGAAGGGAGTCGAACCCCCACGCCATAGGCGCTAGATCCTAAGTCTAGTGCGTCTGCCAATTCCGCCACACCTGCATCTTTTGGTGGCTCACCGGGGAATCGAACCCCGGACACCATGATTAAAAGTCATGTGCTCTACCGACTGAGCTAGTGAACCATTTTGGCTGGGATAGCAGGATTTGAACCTACGAATGCCAGAGTCAAAGTCTGGTGCCTTACCGCTTGGCGATATCCCATTATGTATGGGGTGAACGATGGGACTCGAACCCACGACAACCAGAACCACAATCTGGCGCTCTACCAACTGAACTACGTTCACCATATGGTGCGTCTTAAGGGATTCGAACCCCTGGCCCACGCCTTAGAAGGGCGTTGCTCTATCCAGCTGAGCTAAAGACGCATATTTTGGAGCGGAAGACGAGATTCGAACTCGCGACGTTCACCTTGGCAAGGTGACGCTCTACCACTGAGCCACTCCCGCTTAATATACAATATATTTTTTATAATAACTTAACAAATCTTGGTGCACCCAACAGGATTTGAACCTGCCACCTTTGGATTCGAAGTCCACCGCTCTATCCAAATGAGCTATGGGTGCATCTTAATCAAGAAAACTTTGGAGCGGGTGAAGGGAATCGAACCCTCGTAACTAGCTTGGAAGGCTAGCACTCTACCATTGAGTTACACCCGCGTATTGGAGCGGAAGACGAGATTCGAACTCGCGACGTTCACCTTGGCAAGGTGACGCTCTACCACTGAGCCACTCCCGCTGATTTTTTAAAATTGGTGCAGGTGAAGGGAGTCGAACCCCCACGCCGTAGGCGCTAGATCCTAAGTCTAGTGCGTCTGCCAATTCCGCCACACCTGCATCTTTTGGTGGCTCACCGGGGAATCGAACCCCGGACACCATGATTAAAAGTCATGTGCTCTACCGACTGAGCTAGTGAACCATTTTGGCTGGGATAGCAGGATTTGAACCTACGAATGCCAGAGTCAAAGTCTGGTGCCTTACCGCTTGGCGATATCCCATTATGTATGGGGTGAACGATGGGACTCGAACCCACGACAACCAGAACCACAATCTGGCGCTCTACCAACTGAACTACGTTCACCATATGGTGCGTCTTAAGGGATTCGAACCCCTGGCCCACGCCTTAGAAGGGCGTTGCTCTATCCAGCTGAGCTAAAGACGCATATTTTGGAGCGGGTGAAGGGAATCGAACCCTCGTAACTAGCTTGGAAGGCTAGCACTCTACCATTGAGTTACACCCGCAAGTTTTAATGGTCGGGGTGACAGGGATTGAACCTGCGACCTCATGGTCCCAAACCACGCGCGCTCCCATCTGCGCCACACCCCGATGTATGGTGCGTCTTAAGGGATTCGAACCCCTGGCCCACGCCTTAGAAGGGCGTTGCTCTATCCAGCTGAGCTAAAGACGCATATTTGGAGCGGGTGAAGGGAATCGAACCCTCGTAACTAGCTTGGAAGGCTAGCACTCTACCATTGAGTTACACCCGCATATTGGAGCGGAAGACGAGATTCGAACTCGCGACGTTCACCTTGGCAAGGTGACGCTCTACCACTGAGCCACTCCCGCTGATTTTTTAAAATTGGTGCAGGTGAAGGGAGTCGAACCCCCACGCCGTAGGCGCTAGATCCTAAGTCTAGTGCGTCTGCCAATTCCGCCACACCTGCATCTTTTGGTGGCTCACCGGGGAATCGAACCCCGGACGCCATGATTAAAAGTCATGTGCTCTACCGACTGAGCTAGTGAACCATTTTGGCTGGGATAGCAGGATTTGAACCTACGAATGCCAGAGTCAAAGTCTGGTGCCTTACCGCTTGGCGATATCCCATTATGTATGGGGTGAACGATGGGACTCGAACCCACGACAACCAGAACCACAATCTGGCGCTCTACCAACTGAACTACGTTCACCATATGGTGCGTCTTAAGGGATTCGAACCCCTGGCCCACGCCTTAGAAGGGCGTTGCTCTATCCAGCTGAGCTAAAGACGCATATTTTGGAGCGGGTGAAGGGAATCGAACCCTCGTAACTAGCTTGGAAGGCTAGCACTCTACCATTGAGTTACACCCGCAAGTTTTAATGGTCGGGGTGACAGGGATTGAACCTGCGACCTCATGGTCCCAAACCACGCGCGCTCCCATCTGCGCCACACCCCGATATTTTACTTTTTTGCTAGGTTCTCATTCAATTCGTGAACCTCAGCGACAATAGTTATTCTACAGCATTAGCTTAAAATAGTCAACACTTTTTTTGTTTTTTCTCATGTAATTTACCATGTATTTTTTTGCCACTCTCTTAATTCCAATAATATCAACACTTTAACTAATTAAAACTAATTCCAATATTTCTTAAACACTATTAAACTTACATAAAGACATCTTCTTAATTGTAATTCTGTTTTAAAGTAAAATTATTCTATTATCATAAATTTACCTTTACAGATTCTCTAAAAAATAGATTTACTTAATTTCTTTATTTAAACCTCACTTTATTCTAAAAGTTTTTCTTAAATAATCCTCTTGCAAATCTATTTTCTATAAAACTTATAATTATTTATACACTTTATAAATTTTTATTTAATTCCACTTTTATTTTATCTAATGCCTTAGCTCTATGACTTACTCTATTCTTTATTTCTGATGGAATTTTAGCAAAAGTAGCATTTAATTCTGGCACAAAAAATATAGGATCATATCCAAAACCCTCACATACTTCATACTCTTCTGTAATAAATCCCTTCACTGCTTCTTCAACTTTTATAATAGTATTTTTATCTTTTATAAGAATCATAGCACATATAAATTCTGCTCCTCTTTCGTCTATACTTTTTCCGCTTAACTTTTTCATAAGCTTTTTATTATTTTCTATAGAATTACCATGTTCTCCACTATATCTTGCTGAGAATATTCCAGGCTCCCCATTTAATATATCAACTGCTAGTCCTGAGTCATCGGCTAAAACCATAGCATCTTTACAAATATCAAATATAGCTTTTGCTTTTATCTCTGCATTTTCTAAAAAAGTACTTCCTGTTTCCTCTACATCAATATTAATCCCACTTTCCTTTAAGCCTAATACTTCAAATGGGAACTCCTTAAGTATATCTTTTATCTCTTGAATTTTATGATTATTATTGCTAGCTACTATTAACTTTTTCATTCTATCTTTCCTTTCTATTAAAAAAACTATTTTTTTAGCACATTTTCATATGTTCAATCATATTATTAAATATGATTAATATTGTGGTGGTGTTATTTTGAAATATATTGGTCCATTCTTAAGAGTTAACTTACTTAATATTGATAATATTCAAAGTCAATTATTTCATCTATCTAAAGAAGCCTTAAGACATATAACTTTTCACTCTAGCTGTGGAATTGTTTCGAAAAATCTTGAACTTAAGAATAGAATATTACCTAATGATGATACCATAAATAGCTCTATTTCTCCACTTCTTTGTGTGTATAGAAAAGCTGATGGCAAATTAATAAAAGATGGTGATAAATTTATTTGGAATCATCGTAAATTTAAAAGAGAAATAAACATATGCGCTAATGGCTATATGAACTTATGCTTATTATATCTTTCAGATTACTATAGTAAATTTTTGGATATAGATGATGCTAAATATTCTCTTAGACGAACTTATGTAGATTTAACTAAAGAGCAATTGGAATTTTTCGCTTTATATTGTCGTAGTCAACAAGGAGTATTCGTAGATAAATATGATTCTTCTGATCCGTTACAAAAGGAATATGTACTTACTGACAAAGATTTAGATTTTAAATTTTCTACTCAAGCATTATTAATGGCATGTTACTATAAGTACTCAACCCTTGCTAATAATGAGTCAGAACAATTTAAAAATTTTGCACTAGAGATTTTAAATATGTTTAAACAGTACAAGCATGAAATATATAATACCTCTCATGATGAATTAGTAAAAATCTGTTTTGCATTTAACATATTATATGATTGTTCTAAATCTGAAGAGGTAATGGACTTACTCTTAGACTTCTCTGAATTAATGATAGAAAATATTAAACATATGCCTGCTTCGATAATTAGAGATAATATAAGCATGTCTTGCCTTTGTTATTTAAATAATATTATTCTCTATAAACATACTAATTTAACCAAATTTAAAGATGCTAGCATAGATATATTTAATTTACTTGAAAATCTTTATGATGATACCTTAGGTGTCTTCATAAAATACTCCTCTGACAAAGAGCATAAATTCTCTTCTGATGAAATAGTATTATATCTATCTATGTTTTTAATTCATAGTACTATTTTAGATGATGAAGAAAAAGAACTTCATTCAGTTAAAGTGCAAAATCTATATAAAAATCAAGTTGTTAATTCAGGCTTAATACTTAGATGGCCTGAACCTCCAAATATAGATGACGCTGAAAGATATAGGAACTTTTCTTGTAAATCTGATGACTTTTTAAATGATGATTATTTTAATATTTCTTCTTCAACCAGTTCTAACAGCTATGAATTTGCTCCAATTTTAGTAAAAAATATAACCTTAAATAGAAAAAAGGAAAGCTACAAACATTATAAACATAGCTTTGATTCCTATAAAAATATGCTTTCATTTTTTATACTTATATATATAAATACATTTTTATAATCAACATAAAAAACTACCTTTTATTAGGTAGTTTTTTTATATTATCTAGTATGACATTCCCAGAATTTGTAGTATGAATACCTATAATTTCTTTGTTTACACATAATCCTGTGTCTAGATAATATACAGGTATTGATGGTAAATCACTTTTTAATATTTCTTCACATTGTCTATAAATCTCGTATCTTTTCTCCTTATTTACCTCATTCCACATACTTTTTATTACCTCATCATATGTGGGATTATTATATTTAATTAAATTATTTATATCATTACTTTTGAATGTATTATAGTATTCTATTGAATCATTAAAAATTGGAGTTACCTTTTGTAGTATCAGATGATATTCTCCACTTTTAATTACTTCTTTCCACCCCTCATCACTTACACCTTTAATCCTCATATTTATATTTAAATCCTCTTCTATATCTTTGGAAATAGTTTCTGCAATTCTCTTATTTAGTGAGCTATCCTCATATATCAATATAATCTCTTCGTCTTTAACTTTACAACTTTCATAATACTCTAATGCCCTTTTACTATTGCCAAAGGTAGGAAAACTTTTCTCTTGTTGATAATCCTCATATATATAAGACCATGCTGGCTTTACTATATCTGATGAAATCTGTTGTGAATAATATTCCTTTGATAGTAATTCATTAATTGACTTTCTAAAATTAATATCTTTATTCATTTTATTATCTAAATTAAAACTTAAATAATAAACTGTACTCCCCTTAAAGCTTTGAATACTACCTTCTTCTGAAAGTCTAGCATACTCATTAGCAGGTACATCTGAAAGTATATCTATAGAGTCTTTATACTCTTCATTTTCAGTAGTTTGAAACTGTGCCAACGCTTCTTCAGAATTTTCATTAAATATAAATCTAATACTTTCATCAGTAATACTTTTTTCATTGTAATATTTCGCATTTTTACTTAAATAAATATCTTTATTTTCTATATTATTAATAATAAATGGACCTGTATATCTAATATTTTTATAACAATCTTCATATTTGACTTTAAGTTTTTCATAATCTCTAAGTGCAAATACTGGATGCGCTAACATCTCTATAAAATAAGGAGTAACATAATTTAATCTAAATACTAAGTTATTTGATTCTCTTTTCATTATTGCAACTTTAGAAAAATCACCTTTACCCTCCCTAAAATCTTTTGCTCCAAATATACAATCTAAATACTGAGCATATAAATTCCCCTTATCTTCTAAAAATTCCTTATAAAACTCTATATAGTCTTCTGTTTGAATTTTTTCCCCAGTACTATAGTAAGCATTTTCTCTTAACTTGAAACTATATTCTAACCCATCCTCTGATATTTTATAACTTTCTGCTAATGCTGGAATTATTTCTCCATTTTTATCTTCTTTAACTAATCCTTGGAATAAAGATAATAACAAATCCTTTTCTCTTAAATTCTGTGATTCAGTCATATTTAAATCAGAAGGTCTTTCATTTATAGAATAAGTTATATTCTCCTTTGAATCTATTTGAACTTGCAAACTCTCTTTCTGTATTTTTATGGTAAATGAAATTATAATTACCGCAAATATAATGAAAATTATTTTTTTCATAGCAGCACCTCATATCAAGTTAAACTTATACCTAGATAAATTATTTACATAAATTCATGTAATTAACCCTACAATTGCTAATTTACATAAAATTAATGATTATAGATATCAGATGTGATATAATGTGTATAATTATTTCAGTAGTAATACAGGAGGTTGCCATGATTTATTTAGATATTACTTTAAAAATCTTAGCTATATTAGCACTTGTTGTTTTTATGACAATAACAATATGGGGATTTGTAGTTTTTAATTATTTATATAGTCAAATAAGATATACAAACTACCTGTTAGAAAAAATTTCTCATATTTTAAATATATCTTACCTTAATGTAAGAGAAAAGAAAAAAGAAGAAAAGATATCGAAAAAAGATACTAACCAGATTTAATTGATAATATTAATGAACGTTAACATAAAATATCCATAGACCCTAAAGATCTATGGATATTTTTTTATATCATTAAAATAAACTCTTCCTCTGTAATAACTTTTATTCCTAGTTCTATTGCTTTAGTATATTTTGAACCCGGTTCTTCTCCTACAAGAACATAATCAGTTTTTTTACTTACTGACCCTGAAACCTTAGCTCCTAAACTTTCTAGTTTATCTTTTACTTCGCTTCTTGAAAAACTTTTTAAACTACCTGTTACAACTACAGTTTTATCTTTGAATATTCCTACTTCAACTTCTTCCATTTCACTATGAACAGGTTTTACACCTAATTCTAATAGCTCTTCTATAGTTGCTTTCACTTTTTCAGAATTAAAAAACTCCACTATACTATTTGCTACAATATCTCCAATATCCTGTATATTCACCAGCTGTTCAAATGTTGCTTCCTCAATGCCTTTGAGTGATTTGAATTTCTTTGATAAATCTTTGGCTGTTTTCTTTCCTACATTAGGTATACCTAGTGCATATATAAAAGATGCTAACTCACAATTCTTACTCTTCTCTAATGCATTTATAAGATTAACTGCCTTTTTCTCTCCAAATTTATCTAATGGTAATAATTGTTCTTTCTCTATCCTATATAGATCTGCAATGGATTTTATACCTAGCTTTTCAAACAATTGCTCAGCAGTCTTCTCACTAAATCCCTCTATATTCATTGCTTCTCTGCTGGCATAATGAACTATAGTTTTCACCATTTGAGGCTTACAGGATAAAGTATTTTCACAAAAATAATGTACCCCTTCTTTTAGCAGTTTTTCTCCACAACTAGGACACATCTTAGGATCTTCTATTTCTATAGCATTTTCTAAGGATTCTTCAACCACTCCCATAATTTCTGGAATAACATCATTGGAACGACGCACAAATACTGTGGAACCTAATTTCACTCCTTTTCTTGCTATATCATCCATATTATTAAGAGTTGCTCTTTTAACTGTAGCTCCCGCAAGTTCTACTGGTTCTAATATAGCTGTAGGTGTAACTCTTCCACTCCTACCTACATTCCATTCTACAGATATAAGCTTAGTAGTGGCTTCTTCTGCTTCAAATTTATAAGCTATAGCCCATTTAGGAAATTTAATAGTATATCCTAATACCTCTCTAGTTCTAATATCATCCACAGCTATAACTGCTCCATCTATATCGTAGTTTAACTCACTCCGCATTCCTTCAATGTGCTTTATTTCATTCTGTATCTCTTCAATAGAAGTACAAGTTTTAAAATAATTATCTGTAGGCAATCCCATAGCTTTAATAAAGGTTATCATCTCATTGTAAGTTTCAAAGTTCTCACCTTCATTGTATCCAACATCATAAAAGAAGGCTGATAGGTTTCTTCTTGCGGCTTCATTTATATTGAGATTTCTTAAGGCTCCTGCAGCACCATTTCTTAGATTCTTTAATGGAATCTCAGTACTCTCGTTATAATTATTAAAAGCTTCTTTAGTCATTATAGCTTCTCCATGAACCTCGATTACATGACCATTGTTAATTTTAAGTGGCACAGATTTTATAGTTTTTACTTGAGCTGTTATATTTTCACCAACTTCACCAGTACCTCTAGACGCTGCTACTTTTAAATATCCATTTTCATCATAGGTTAAATTTATAGCAAGCCCATCAAATTTTTTAGTAACTACATATTTTATTGGAGGCAATTCTTCCTCATTATTTAAATTATATTCTTTTATAGCTTTCAAATTCCTATTATGCCACTCTTTAATTCCTTCTATAGATTGAGACTTATCTAGACTCCAAAGTGGTGCTTTATGATAATATTTTTTAAATTCTACTAAAGTAATATCTCCAATACGTTGAGTAGGAGAATGAGGAAGTGATTCCCCTAGCTCCGCCTCTAAAGCTCTTAACTCATCATAGAGCTTATCATATTCCGCATCAGATATTGTAGCATTATCAAGGGCATAGTAATTGTAGGAATGTTTATTTAGCTCCTCTACTAACTCCAACATTCTATTATACTTAATATCATCCAAGAATTTTCATCCTTTCTCTATTTTGATATGATGTTATATAACTTCTAATGGTGCCTTACTAGCCATTAATTTTTTTATCCCCATATTATTAAAGGCTATGGTTAAAATCGCTTCTGTACCATCATTTGAAATAGCAACTACTGTACCTATACCAAACTTATCATGCTTTACTTTTCTTCCTATAGATAATTCTTCAGTTTTAATGCCTGTTATAGAATTTTTAGATTGTGTCATATTAACATTAGAATTCCCGTTAAAAAAACTATTTCTAAAAGAAGTCGCCTCACTAGAATGTTTAGCATTATTCCTAAACATTCCAGTATTTTGTGTCCTATTTCTGTCATTTATATTTTCTTTCAATTCCTTAGGAATTTCACTGACGAAATCAGATAATGAATAAGCTACAGTCCTTCCAAAGACTATCCTTTGTTCTGCTGAAGTTATATATAAAAGCTCTTCTGCTCTCGTAATAGCTACATAACAAAGTCTCCTTGACTCTTCCATTTCATTGAAGCTATTTAATGAAGCCATACCTGGGAATATTCCATTCTCCATACCAACTAAATATACTACAGGAAACTCTAGACCCTTAGCACTGTGTACTGTCATCATAACTACCGCATTACCATCATCTTCAAGATTATCTATATCTGACACCAAGGTCACTTTTTCTAAAAATGCCTGCAAGGTTTTATCCTCTGAAGTACTTTCAAAATCTACTGCATCAGATACAAGTTCCTTTAAGTTTTCAATTCTACTCTCATCCTCTATTGTTTTAGACTCTTTTAGCATCTTCATATATCCACTATCTTCTAAAACACACTCTATAAGCTCTGAAACCTTAATATCATCACAAGATGTTATAAATTTGTTTATTAAGGATATAAACTTGTTTATAGATGCAACTGCTCTTGGTGTCAAGTTTGGAACAAACTCTACATCTAGAAGTGCATCATACATACAGATATTGTTTTCACTAGCAAAATTTTGTACCTTTTCAACTGTAGCATCACCTATACTTCTCTTAGGTTCATTTATTATCCTTCTTAAGCTTATATCATCTAATGGATTATTTATAAGCTTTAAATATGCCATAATATCTTTTATTTCTTTTCTATCATAGAACTTAAGTCCACCAACGATTTTGTAAGGTATTTCACTTCTTCTAAAGGACTCCTCAAATATACGTGACTGAGAATTCATTCTATAAAGTACTGCAAAATCCCTGTAACTCTTATCCTTTTCTGAAATTAGTCTTTTTATTTCTCCTGCTACAAAATTTCCTTCATCTATATCACTGTATGCCCTATATACTTTTAAACTCTCACCAGCTTCACTTTCAGTTCTAAGTTGTTTATCTTTTCTTTGAGAATTATTTCTAATTACTGTGTTTGCAGCTTCTAATATATTAGATTTTGATCTATAGTTTTGCTCTAGTTTAACTACTTTTGCATTTGGAAAATCTTTTTCAAAATCTAGTATATTATTAATATCTGCTCCTCTCCAGGCATATATGCACTGGTCATCATCGCCTACTACACATATGTTCTCATTTTCGTTTACTAAAAGCTTTATAAGCTCATATTGACATTTATTTGTATCTTGATACTCATCTACTAATATATATTTAAATTTTCTTCTGTAAAAATCTCTAGTATCTTCATTCTCTTTAAATAACCTTACTGTTAGATATATTAAATCATCAAAATCTAGAGAGTTACTAGCCTTTAATCTTTTCTCGTAAAGGGTATATACATCTGCTATTTTATTAATTCTAAAATTACTCTCATTTAATACTTTATATTGTTTAGCCGATATTAGTTTATTTTTAGCTTCTGAAATTTTGCTTAATATTTCCCCTTCAGTTATATCCTTATCATTTATATTGAGCTCTTTTATACATTGCTTAACCAATGCTTTAGAATCATAACTGTCATATATGGTGAAGTTTTTATTATATCCTAATTTATCGATTTCTCTTCTTAGAATTCTTACACAACTTGAGTGAAATGTAGATACCCACATATTATTAGCTACATCTCCAACCAATGCTCTAACTCTATCCTTCATTTCCCCTGCTGCTTTATTCGTAAAAGTTATTGCTAATATCTGAGAGGGATATATATTTAAATCATTAATCATATGTGCAATTCTATAGGTTAAAACCCTAGTTTTTCCTGATCCCGCTCCTGCTAATATAAGAAGAGGCCCATTAACTGTTATAGAAGCCTCATATTGCTCTTTATTTAATAGATTTTTTAGATCCATTTAATCACTCCTAAAATTTAAATTAAACTATTCTTTATTATATACCATATAAATTCAAATATAAACAAAACTCATGGATTAAAAATCCATGAGTATTAATTTAAAATTTATTCTTTCTCTTCATAATCCTTCCACTTAACTCTGTCAAAAATAATATCATATCCATTATTTCCATAATTTAAAGAACGATTAACTCTACTTATAGTAGCTGTGCTTGCACCAGTAGTGCTTGCTATATCTAAATATGTCCTTCTTGCTTTTAACATCCTAGCAACTTGAAGCCTTTGCTCCATTGCTTTTATTTCATTTATTGTGCATACATCTTCAAAAAACCTATATAATTCCTCTCTTGTTTCTAAAGACTTTATTGCATCAAATAAAAAATCCACTTCTTTACTTTGAAGTTTTGATTTATAATCCCCCATAATGTTCACCACCTATAAAATAAATCAATTTTTATACCTCTATTATAAATTTATTAGTTTAAAGTGTAAACACATAAGTTAAAAACTTAACTTTAAGTTTTCTTTAAGCATTATAAATAAAAATATGGTATAAAAGCTCAAAGCAATTATACCATATTTCTATAAATTAAGATATTAATATATTAATTCCGATAGCACATAAAACAAATACTATTGATGATACTATAGTCAATTTCATTAAGAAAGATTCTTTTGTTTTAGTTTTATTCTTACTATAAAAAGTTTCAGAAGTTCCTGCTACTAATCCGCCTAATCCAGATGATTTACTCTGTTGAAGAGCTATTGAAACAATAACTATCAATGTAGAGACAATTAAAACTATTTTAAGTGCTGCTAACATACTGCACCCCCTTATTATATTGAGCCTTCATATATTTATATATTTTATCATAGTAAAAGTACTTTTACAATAAATGAAATAGAGCAGAGAGAAAAACCCCTCTGCTTTATATATTTCTCTTATCTTTTAAGATTATAGAATGATTTTAATCCTCTATATTCTGCCATATCACCAAGTTCTTCTTCTATTCTTAATAATTGATTGTATTTAGCAACTCTTTCACTTCTTGCTGGAGCTCCTGTTTTTATTTGTCCAGCATTCATAGCTACAACCAAATCAGCAATTGTTGTATCTTCTGTTTCACCTGATCTATGAGAAACTACTGCTGTATATCCTGCTCTTGAAGCCATTTCTATAGCATTAATAGTCTCAGTTAATGTTCCTATTTGGTTTAATTTTATAAGAATTGAGTTAGCAACTCCTCTTTCAATTCCCATTTCTAATCTCTTAGTATTAGTTACAAATAGGTCATCTCCAACTAATTGAATTTTACCACCTAATTTTTCAGTGATGTATTTCCATCCTGCCCAATCTTCTTCAGCCATACCATCTTCAATAGAGATGATTGGATATTTATTTACAAGTTCAACATAGTAGTCTGCCATCTCTTCTGGAGTTAATATTCTACCTTCTCCAGCTAAATTGTATTTTCCATTTTCAAAGAATTCAGATGAAGCAGGATCTAGTGCTATGAATATTTCTTCTCCTGGTTTATATCCAGCTTTTTCTATAGCTTCTATAATAATTTTTATAGCATCTTCATTTGATTCTAAATTTGGTGCAAATCCACCTTCATCACCTACACCTGTACCTAAGCCTTTAGATTTTAATAATGATTTTAATGTATGATAAACTTCTGCACTCATTCTTAATGCTTCACTAAAAGATTTAGCTCCACAAGGCATTACCATAAATTCTTGTAAGTCCACATTATTATCAGCATGCTTTCCACCATTTAATATGTTCATCATAGGAACTGGTAACACTTTTGCATTTACCCCACCTATATATTGATATAATCCTAATCCTAAATACTCTGCCGCCGCTCTAGCACAAGCTAGTGAAACTCCAAGCATTGCATTAGCACCTAATTTTCCTTTATTATCAGTTCCATCAAGTTCTATCATAGCTTTATCTATTGCAACTTGATCAAACACATTCATTCCTATTAATTCCTCGGCAATTAAATTGTTAACATTATCAACTGCTTTTAAAACACCTTTACCATTATATAATTCTTTATCCCCATCTCTTAATTCCACTGCTTCAAATTGACCTGTAGAAGCTCCTGATGGAACTGCAGCTATTCCTACTGTACCATCTTCTAGAACAACCTCTACCTCTACTGTTGGGAAAGCTCTTGAATCTAGTATTTGTCTTGCAAATACGTCAATAATTTCAATATATTGTTTCATTACTTTATCCTCCTTAAACCCTTAGGTATTATAATACTATTATATCGTTTTATACTATTTAAATAAAGATTTTCCTGTCATTTCTTTTGGTTTTTTAAGTCCTAGTTCTTCTAAAATTGTTGGTGCCATATCTGCAAGTATTCCATCATCTCTAAGTTCTCTACTTTGGCTACTTATATATAGAAATGGTACTAAATTAGTAGTGTGTGCCGTCATAGGTTTCCCTGTAGAGTAATCAATCATACATTCAGCATTTCCATGATCTGCTGTTATGAATACACTACCTTGTTTTTCTAAAACCTTATTTACTACTTTTCCAAGACAACTATCTACTACTTCTATAGCTTTTACAGCAGCCTGTATAACTCCTGTATGTCCAACCATATCAGGATTTGCATAGTTTAATATAATTATATCATACTTGTCACTGTCTAAACTCTCTAAAACTTTTTCAGTAACCTCATAAGCGCTCATCTCAGGTTGTAAATCATAAGTTGCTACCTTAGGAGAAGGTATTAATACTCTATCTTCATTTTTATTTGGTTCCTCTACCCCTCCATTAAAGAAAAAGGTTACATGAGCATATTTTTCAGTTTCTGCAATTCTAAGTTGATTTAAGCCTTGATGGCTAACATACTCTCCCAAAGTATTTTCATAACTTTCAGGTCTATAAGCTATTTTTACATTCTCAATAGTTTTATCATACTGTGTCATACAAACATAAGTTAAATCTAATTTATCTCTTTTAAATCCACTAAATTCTTTATCATTTAGAGCTCTTGTAAGTTCTCTTGCCCTATCTGGTCTGAAATTAAAGAAGATTACTGAATCTTTATTCTTTATAGTAGCTATAGGCTTATTATCTCTCATAATAACTGCTGGTATAACAAATTCATCAGTTTTATTATCATGATATGCTTCATCTATAGCTTCAATAGACGAATTGCTCTTATGCCCTTCACCCTTCACTAGTGCATTATAAGCAAGTTCAATTCTTTCCCATCTGTTGTCTCTATCCATAGCATAATATCTACCACTTATTGTGGCTATGACACCTACGCCCTCAGCGTCCATATATTCCTCTAAATCCATAATAAATCCTTTAGCTGATGATGGAGGTACATCTCGTCCATCAAGAAAGCAGTGTACAAAAACCTTCTCTAAACCTTTATTTTTACAAAGAGTTATAAGTGCCTTTAAATGGTCTATATGAGAGTGCACTCCTCCATCTGATAAAAGTCCCATTAAATGAACAGCTGAATTATTTTCAAGAGCTTTATCTATTGCAAAGTTTAATGATTCATTTTCTAAAAAGTTGCCTTCTTTTATCTCCTTAGATATCCTAGTAAGTTCTTGATATATTATTCTTCCAGCTCCAATATTCAGATGACCTACCTCTGAATTCCCCATCTGACCTTCTGGAAGTCCAACATCTAATCCGCTAGCAGAAACTTTTGTATGAGGATATTTTTCTTTTAACGCATCATAATTAGGTTTTTTAGCTTCTCTAACAGCATTACCTTCTAAATTGTCACTAATTCCAAAACCATCTAGAATCATTAGCATTACTGGTTTTTTTTGCATATCCTAGTACCTACCTTTAACTAATAATTTACTATTGCCTCAAAATCTGAAGCCTTTAAGCTCGCTCCTCCAATTAACCCTCCATCTATATGTTCTTTGTCCATTTGTTCTTTTATAGTTGAAGGTTTAACTGATCCACCGTATTGTATTCTTGTTTTTTCTGCTATATCACTTCCATATAACCTACCTACTATGCTTCTTATAAAACCTATGGTATCATTTGCATCCTCTGCTGTAGCTGTTTTCCCTGTTCCTATAGCCCATATTGGTTCATAGGCTATAACAAGTCTTTCTATCTGCTCTTTTGTAAGTCCATTTAAATCCAGCTTTATTTGCGTCGCTAAAGTTTCTTCTGTAATCCCGAATTCTTTTTCTTCTAAAGTTTCTCCAACGCATAAGATTGGAGTAATATTGTATTTAAAAGCAGCTTTTAATTTTTTATTTACTGTCTCATCTGTTTCATTAAAATACTGTCTTCTTTCACTATGCCCTATAATAACAAATTGTACTCCTAAATCCTTAAGCATTATAGGAGAAATTTCTCCTGTGTATGCACCATTATCCTCAAAATGCATATTTTGAGCTCCTACCATTATATTGGTTTCCTTGCATTCTTCTACTACTGCAGGTAAACATACCGCTGTTGGACATATAACAACATCACAGCTAGCATTTTTTACTAATGGTTTTAACTCCTTTACAAGAGCCACCGATTCACTTACAGTATTATTCATCTTCCAATTTCCAGCAATAATTGCCTTTCTCATAGTTAACCCTCCTAAAGTTTCTTTAGTAAAATTAATTACTATGGTTTAAAATTATTTATTATTTAATGCCACTATTCCTGGTAGTGGAGTTCCTTCTAAAAATTCTAATGAAGCTCCTCCCCCTGTAGAAATATGTGTCATTTTATTACCTAATCCGAATATATTCACTGCCGCTGCACTATCTCCTCCGCCAATAATGGTTGTTCCATTAGAATTAGCCATAGCTTCTCCAACTGCAATTGTTCCTTTACTAAAGTTTTCAAACTCAAAAACTCCCATTGGTCCATTCCAAACAATTGTATTTGAATTTTCAATAACTCTCTTATATTCTTCTCTTGTTTTAGGGCCGATATCTAACCCCATAAAGCCTGGTTCAATATTTGCTCCACTGGTAACTACTGGCTCTGCATTTTTTGAGAATTCACATGCAACTATGTGATCAATAGGTAATAACATGTTAACATTCTTTTCTTTTGCTTTGTTCATCATGTCTAGAGCGTAGTCTACTTTGTCTTCTTCTACCCTTGATATACCAATCTCATAGCCTTTAGCTTTCAAGAATGTATATGCCATTGCTCCACCTATAATTAAATTATCTACTTTCTCTAAAAGATTATTTATTACATTTATTTTATCAGAAACTTTAGAACCCCCTAAAATGGCAGTAAACGGTCTCACTGGATTTTCTACAGCATTTCCTAAAAATTTAAGCTCTTTCTGAATTAAATAGCCACATACTGATGTATCTACAAATTCAGTTACCCCTACTGTAGAACAATGAGCTCTGTGAGCTGAACCAAAAGCGTCATTAACAAATATGTCACATAAAGAAGCAAGCTCTTTTGAAAATATTTCTATGTTCTTTGTTTCTTCAGCCCTAAATCTTGTATTTTGAAGAAGTACAACTTCTCCTGCCTGCATTTCATCTATTGCTTTTTTTGCATTTTCCCCTACTACAACATCATCATCTGCAAAATTAACCTCTACTTTTAAAAGTTCACTTAATCTTTTTACAATGGGTTTTAAAGTAAATTGTGCCTTATTCTCACCCTTTGGCTTTCCTAAATGTGAACATAAAATAACCTTAGCACCATTTTGTACTAAGTATTGAATTGTAGGTACAGCCCCTACAAGTCTGCTTTCATCTGTTATAACTCCATCCACTATAGGCACATTAAAGTCACATCGCACTAACACTTTTTTCCCTTTTACTGCTATATCTTCTATAGTCTTTTTGTTAAATGTCACTTATACCAACTCCTTTTTGTTAATCTCAAACAAAAATCTAGTTCTTAGAAGGCTTCCAGAACTAGATTTTAGTAATCTTTACTTTACTATATAAGTATATCTTAAATTATAGCCTTTCAGCAACATATTTGGTTAAATCCGCTAACCTATTTGAGTATCCCCATTCATTATCGTACCAAGAAACTACCTTTACTAAGCTTCCATCAATAATCATAGTCGATAAAGCATCAACTATTGAAGATCTCTCATCTCCTCTAAAATCTATAGATACTAATGGTTCGTCACTGTATCCTAAAATTCCTTTTAGTTCTCCCTCTGCTGCATTCTTAAATGCCGCATTTATCTCTTCAGCTGTTGCAGGTTTTTCTAGTTCGCAAACTAAATCCGTCATTGAAACAGTTGGAGTAGGAACTCTTACTGCCATTCCATTTAATTTCCCTTTAAGTTGTGGTAATACAAGCGCCACTGCCTTTGCTGCTCCTGTGGTTGTTGGTATCATCGCCTCTGCTGCTACTCTTGCTCTTCTTAAATCCTTATGTGGTGCATCTAATATTTTTTGATCATTAGTATAAGAGTGCACTGTAGTCATTAATCCTTTAACAATTCCAAATTCCCTATCAAGTACTTTAGCAAATGGTGCTAAACAGTTTGTAGTACAAGATGCATTAGAAATAATATGATGAGTTTCTGGATTGTATTTTTCTTCATTAACACCTAAAACTATAGTAATATCTTCATCTTTTGCTGGTGCTGATATTATTACCTTCTTAGCCCCAGCTTCAATATGAGCTTTAGCTTTTTCAGCATTAGTAAATAATCCTGTAGATTCTATTACTATTTCAGCTCCCTGTAATCCCCATGGTATATTTTTAGGATCTCTTTCTGCAAATATTCTAATTTCTTTTCCATTAACAATTATAGAATTTTCTGTAGATTCTACTGTTCCATTAAACTTTCCATAAAGTGAATCATACTTTAATAAATGAGCAAGAGTTTTAGGATCAGTTAAATCATTAATTCCAACTACCTCTATGTCATTTTTATATTTGTCAACTAGCACTTTAAATACATTTCTACCAATTCTTCCAAAACCATTAATTCCAATTTTAATCATTTTAATACCTCCTAAATTAACTTAACAATCTAAATATTATTCTAACCTTAAACATTGTTTAACATATTAATGATTGCCTTAGCTGTAGATTCATCCGTAATCAATATTCCATTATGTTTATTCTTTTCTACTGCTATAATTGCTTCATATTTTTCAACACCAGCTGCTATGGCTATCATATTTTCTATTTTGTGAACCTTTTCTTCTTGTATACCTATAGATGGCATTGAATATATTATATTTCCATCTACATCAAAGTAATGTCCATAAGCTTCTCCTACTCCACCTTTTTGCTCAATGTTCTCTTTTATATACTGTGGCAAATTTCTTTTATCACACATGACTTTTGCATTTCCAATACCATGTATTAATATATAAGAATTCTCTATGCAACAGAATATATTTTTTATTGTTTCTTCTTCTAAAAGAGCTGCAAAGGAATTATGACTTAAATTATCTGGTACATGTAACAAGTCATAAGTAGCATCAAGCTTATTAGCCAAAATCTCAACTAAGGTATTTGATTGCACCTCAGTCTCTTTTCCCATTCCGCCTCTTCCAGGAAAAACTTTTATATTCTTGAATTTTGAAACCTTTGGGAAATTATCTACAACCTCTTTAACAGTATGTCCTCCTGTTATAGATATTATGATATTATCCTTAAGTATTTCTTTTATGTAATTAGCCGCTGCTTTTCCTAATTCATTAAATAATGTTATATCAGTATCAACATCTCCTGGAATTATTATAGCTTCCTTAATATTAAGTGCACTTTTCAATTCATGTTCTAAATCGCTTATTCCCATAAGTTCTCTAATTAAGTGCTTAAGTCCATCTAATATTTCATCTCCATCTTTTGTTATTGCCATACCTATGGAATTTACATCAATAAATCTTTGCTCTTTTAAGAAATTAGTTTCACTTCTTACAACTCTTTCACTTATATTAACTTTTTCTGACAATAGTCTTCTTCCAATAGGCTGGTTATATTTTATATTACGTAATATATTATATCTAACACTTAAAATCTCTAAGAGCTCCGGTATAATCTTCTGTTGTAATTTTAATAAATCCTCCATACATTACCTCGCTGGACCTTTTCTGTCCCTGTGGCTATTTTTGTTCCCTACTAAGATTGTATTCTAAAATCTTCATTTTGTGAAGTCCTTTTTTAAATTTTCTTAAAATTTATAAAAATTAGACCCCTTATAATCTTTTCCTTTGAGTTGATGGCTTTATTCTCATTTCTTCTCTATATTTAGCTACTGTTCTACGAGATATATCTATATTTTTTTCATTTAGCACATTACATATACTTGCATCTGATAGTGGTTTTTTCTTATTTTCATTAGCAATTATATCTTTTATCATAGATTTTACATTAAGTGTAGAAAGTTCTTCATTAGTAGAATTTATATAATTAGTAAATAAATCTTTTATTCTTTTAATTTCCCCCGTATTCAATGCAATATATTTATCTCTTATAGCTCTACTTATGGTAGATTCATGCATATCTAGAGCACTGGCAATAATCTTTATAGTCATAGGTTTTAAATAATTATCTCCTAAATCTAAATATTCCTTTTGTATTTTAATTATTTCTTCAATCACATTATATAATGTGTTTTTTCTACTCTGTATACTTTTAATTAGAAACATAGCGCTATTAATTTTTTCTTTTACATAATTTACAGTGTTCTCATCCTTGCTATTGTTTATAACATTTTTATATAAATTATTAATAGTTAACCTTGGAATTAAAGTATCATTCATTATTATTACATACTCGTCATCAATTTTCTTTATATATGCATCTGGGGTAACATAGCTTATTTCTTCTCCTGTAAAAAATCCCCTTGTAGGTTTTGGTTCAAGTTTTTTAATCATATCTTCATATTGCTGAACTTCTTTAGGAGTTATGTTAAGCTCTTTAGATATATTATTATATTTCCCTTTAGATAATAAATCTAAATGCTCTGTTATTAATCTTTCTAAAACTTCATCAAGAATTCCCTTCCTATGCAGTTGAAGTATTAGACACTCGCTTATACTTCTCGCTCCAATACCACTAGGTTCTAACCCCTGAACTATTTGTAAACAGTATTCCCCTAACTCCTTAGAAATATTTAATTCATTCATTAAATCTTCTATAACGTTTTCATATAGATATCCTCTATTGTCTATGCTCTCTACTATATATTCACATATTAGATATGTGTTATCCCTTATATCACTTTCTATTAATTGCTCTTTTAAGTAATCTTTAATTGTTGACTTGCTACTTATAAAGTTAAATGGAGATAAGTTCTCCTTTTCCTCATCTTGAAAGTATGAATTACTACTGTAACTATCAAATTCTAAATACTTAATTAAATCTTTATATTCTTTAAGTTCATTTTTTTCCTTCTGTTGCCCCATTTCCTCCCTTGAATTATCTACCTCTAACACCACATTTTCTTGTAATTCTTTATCTATATGTTGAAGCAATTCATAAGAGGACATTTGAAGTAACTTTATAGATTGTTGCATTTGCAAAGTCATTACTAATTTTTGTTCTTGAGATAATCTTAATTGAAAATCTAAATTCATATCATCCCCTCCATACTCATTTATTATAACATATCGCTTTATCTTTATAAGATTAATTTGTGAAAGTTGTTCTTCTCATTCATATTAAAATAAATTAAATAGAAAATTTCTTGTATTATGAAATTTCTTTGACTTATATATATTTATACTGTTCTTTAATAAGCATACTTATGTATCTAGTTAATTGATTAGTTAAATTTAAAAAGCAGTCATAAATATATATTTATGACTGCTTTTTATAAAATTATTCATTCTGATAATAGCCTACTATAATCCAAATCATCATATTTTCCTATGCTTATTTCCATCTTAAGACCTTTACTATCATATTGTGGCTCACTTGGTATAATATAAAATCCATTTTTCAATCCAAGGTAACCACTAAGAGCTAAGCAAATACCATCTAATACGTTATGTGCCTTCACATCTTTTCTTCTAAAGTTTTCAATAGCATGATCTAATATATCTGTTACATTAGGATATATTTGTTCTAAAATTGCTTTTCTTTCTTTATATCCTGCTAAAACAACTTTATTATATCTCATAGGTTTATGTCCTAGCATAGCAAAGGTTAATTCAGTATTACATTCTTTAAATCTACTTCTATATCCATGATTTTCAACTAAAAATTCATTAATGCAAATAATTTCTTTTGCAATATCCCAAATTTTTGATGGTAACTGCTTACCAGTAATTTTTCTATTAATCCTATTAGCTTCTCCAAAATTCTCTGCATATAAAGTTTCTCTACATGGTGTTGGTGGTAATTTTACCATGTTAACAGCTGAAAATATCTTTCTTGCCCCCAAATCGCATCGTCTTTCTTCTTTATCGTCCATTAATCCAATTGGAATGTTTGTTAAAAATAACTCACTATCTCCGTATTGATTTATTATTTCTTCTATGCTACTTAAAATATTAATTTCCCATATATCATTTTCTATGCAAACGCATAACCAACCTGCATCACAAATCTCTATACCTGTTACCTTCACTTTATACCACCCCATACTATATGAATATTTATAATATTCTAAGTTATGACTTAATAATAACACATTTTCAGAACATTGATAAACTAAAAACTTCTTATTATTAATTTTAACATATTATTTAATATATTAAAATAAGAAATAGGGTTAAATATACTACATTTGTATATATTTATTGTATTCATATATAGATATATAGTTTAAATAGTATTTTCTAATATATTTAGGCATAAAAAAAGAGAGATTTCTCTCTCTTTTATCTAGATCCTTTTTCATAAGAAACACCATTTGCTGCCGGTGCACTAGTTTTACCAACAAAACCTGTAAGGGCAAGCATTGTTAACACATAAGGTATTACTGTAAATACCTCTGATGGCAATGCCCATCCAAAGCCTTGTGCTACAATTTGGAATGACTCTCCAAGTGCAAATAATAAACATGCTCCTAAAGATCCTATCGGCGTCCAGTTACCAAATATCATAGCTGCAAGTGCTATAAATCCACGACCTGCAACCATTCCTTCTCTATATACAGGTGTAATCCCTATAGATAATGCAGCTCCACCAAGACCTGCTAAAACTCCTGATAACACCACACACATATATCTAATTTTATAAACGTTTATCCCAAGTGTATCTGCTGCCTTAGGATGCTCTCCTACAGCTCTAATTCTAAGACCCATAGATGTTTTATACATAACATAATGTGTTACAAACACTAGTACTATAGCTAGAATTACAAACCAGTTTAATCCAGCTAAGAAGCTGCCTAATACAGGTATGTTTTTAATAAACTGCGGTAAGTTATATGGAAGAGCTTTAACTATATCAGTTTGTCCTCCAGTATTAAATAGTGTAAATATTAGAAAACTAGACAGTGCTGTAGCAAAAAGATTAATAGCTGTACCTGAAATTACTTGATCAGCTTTAAGATTAATACTTAACACTGCATGAACTAAAGCTAATACTCCACCTGCTATCATTGCAAATACTATTCCTATAAATGGACTTCCTGAAACATGAGTACCATAAACAGCAAAGAAAGCACCTATGGTCATCATACCTTCAAGTCCTATATTAACTACACCTGATCTCTCAGAAAATACTCCTCCTAGTGCTGCAAATATTAGAGGCGTAGCTATTCTTAACGTAGCAGTTAATAATGAAATCAAGTTAAAATTATCCATTCATTACCGCCCCCTTCTTTTTCTTATCACTGAAATATTTCATAATATAGTCAGTAGCTACAAATATAATAATTATAGATTGAATTAAAAATACTATTTCTTTTGGTATTCCACTAATTTGAAGTGTTCTGGCACTACTGTTTAAGGCACCAAATAACACTGCTGATGCAATACATGCAATTGGATTTTTTTTAGCAAGTAGTGCAACAGCTATACCATCAAATCCATAACTTGGTACAACCATAAAATCTTGTATCATAAGCGTTACTCCTGCTACGTGAACAGCACCACCAAGTCCTGCTATAGCTCCAGATAAAAGCATAGCTAGAACAGCATTTTTAGCTATATTAATACCACCATATTCAGCACCATGAGGATTAAGTCCAACAGCTCTTATTTCATATCCGACTGTAGTTTTCCACAATAAGAATCCTATGAATATAGCAACTACTATCCCTATAAATATACTAGTATTAGCTGCACTTCCCTGCATAAATCTGGTAAACATAGCACTTTTTTCTATGATTGGAGTAGCGGCTTTTCCCTGCACTCCAAAAGAAGTTCTCAGAATAATATAGTTTGCTAAAGCTAAAGATATATAGTTCATCATTATAGTATTTATAACTTCACTAGTTCCAAACTTAGCCTTAAGAAACCCTGGTACTGCTCCCCACATTCCTCCTGCTATTATACCACTTATAACGATTAATGGTATATGAACTATAGGACTTAGTCCTGGTATTGTTCCAACTATTGCAGCAGCAATCATTCCAAGAACAAATTGTCCCGCAACTCCAATATTAAATAGTCCACATCTAAATGCTATTGCATTAGCAACTCCTGTGAAGATAAGTGGAGTAACTTCTGCTAATGTATTCATGACATTTCTTGGAGTTCCAAAACTACCTTTCCATATCGTGCCTACCAAATCTTTTAATGCACTAAAATATTGAGTTATTGGATAATTTTTTGCCCACATAACAAAGAATACAGACACAAATAGTGATATAATAATTGCTACTATAGGAAAGAGCAAAGCTTTTGCAATTTCTTTAGCTTTATTATTCATTCTTCACAACTCCTTCCTTTTTATTAAGGCTACCACCAGCCATAAGTATACCTAATTTCTGTTCATCAGCATTACTTCTATCTAATATATCTACTATTTCACCATCATACATAACTGCAATTTTGTCTGATAATGCTAGTATTTCATCTAGTTCAAGAGAAACTAAAAGCACAGCTTTACCTTTGTCTCTCTCTTCAACTAGTCTTTTATGAATATATTCTATAGCTCCAACATCTATTCCTCTTGTTGGTTGAGCTGCTATCAATAAATCTGGATTCTTTGATATCTCCCTTGCAGCTATAAGTTTTTGTTGATTTCCCCCAGATAGTGCTGAAGACTTAACCTCACTATTAGGTGTTCTTACATCGAATTCTTTAATAAGTTTATCACAATGTTTTTTTATAGTTCCATAGTTCATAATAAATCCTTTACTAAAGGATTTACTTCTATGAGATCCCAATACAGAATTTTCTATTAAGGAGTAATTAAGTATTAGTCCTCTTTTTTGTCTATCTTCCGGAATATGTCCAACACCTAAATCCATAATTTCCCTAGTAGATTTAGCATATATGTCCTTGTTCTTTAGTTTTATACTTCCATTAGTTGGTTTTCTAAGTCCAGTTAACACTTCTAGAAATTCCGTTTGTCCATTTCCATCAACTCCAGCTATTCCTAAAATCTCTCCTGCTCTAACAGAAAGACTTACATCTTTTACTGCTGGCAATCCTCTTTGATCGTTAGCTGATAATTTATTAATCTCCAAAACTACTTCTCCAACTTGTGCACTTTCCTTATCAACTACTAGATTAACTTTTCTTCCAACCATTAACTCAGCTAATTCATCAATATCTGTATCCACAGTATTAACTATTCCTGTAACTTTACCTCTTCTAATTATTGTAACTCTATCGCTCATACTCATTACCTCTTTAAGCTTATGAGTAATAAGTATTACAGATTTACCCTCTTTTTTCAGATTTTCTATTATTTTCCCTAATTCTTCAATTTCTTGCGGTGTTAATACTGCAGTAGGTTCATCCAGTATTAATATTTTAGCTCCCCTATATAAGGCCTTTAAAATCTCAACTTTTTGTTGCTGTCCAACAGATATATCTTCTATAACCGCATTAGGGTCTATAGCAAAGCCATATCTATCTGAAATTTCTTTTACATTTTCAATAGCTTTCTTCATATCAATAGCTACGCCTTTTTTGGGTTCACATCCCAAAATTATATTTTCCGCAACTGTAAAATTATGAATTAACATGAAATGTTGGTGAACCATGCCAATTCCCAATTGTATTGCATGATTAGGGTTTGTGATTTTAACCAAGTTACCGTTTACATAAATATCACCCTTTTCCTGCTGATAAAGACCATACAGGATATTCATCAAGGTAGTTTTTCCCGCACCATTTTCTCCTAATAATACATGAGTTTCGCCTTCTAAAAGTTCAAAATTTACATCATCATTAGCCACGGTGCCTGGGAAAACTTTGGTTATACCCTTCATTTCAATTACCTTTTTCATTTCCCTTCCTCCTTAAAAAATGCCTAAACTTCCCAAAATTACAATAAAATTTAAAATTCAATTTAACTTTACATTGTGCTACATTATTTTTTTAGCCTACAGATTTACATTATATCATAAAATATATATATTGTATTTATTTTTATAGATTTTATATTAACTTTTTATATTATTTTTTAAATAAAAAAGGCTAGATATATAACCTAGCCTTATTATAACGTTTATTAATTTTTAGGTAAAGATTTATTATTTAAAATCTATAACACCTTGTCTATCAGCTGGAACTTTTATTTCTCCGCTCTTAATTTTTCCTTGATACTCTTCAGCAACTGTTACTACTGCTTCTGGAGTGTTATCTTTAGTAGTTTCAGCCATACCTATTCCCTCTTCAGCAATTCCAAGTTCTTTATGTCCTGCTTTGAATGAACCTCCAACTACATCTTTAGTTGCTTCGTATGTTCCCATATCAACTCTTTTAATCATTGAGGAAAGTATAACCTCTTTGTACTCTGGAACTGATACCGCTTGATCCATATCAACTCCAATAGCCCAAACTTCCTTACCTGCATCTTTTAATTCTTTTGTAGCTTTGAACATTCCTATTCCTACTCCACCAGCAGCATGATATATTACATCACAACCACCTTCATAAAGGGATTTAGCTAACTCATAACCTTTATTAACATCTCCAAAAGAATCAGCATATTTTACAGTTGTTCCTGGAGTCTTACCATTTGGACTAATTAATCCTTTAGCAGCTTCAGGGTTAACAGCTTTTACTCCTGCTGCAAATCCTGCTTCAAATTTATTAATTGTATCAAAGTCTTTTCCACCAATAAAACCTATTTTATTAGTCTTAGTCATTTTTCCAGCTATAACTCCCATTAAGAAAGAACCTTCTTCTTCTTTAAATGTAATAGACATTACATTTGGCTCTTCTACTACTGAGTCTATTATAGCAAGTTTTGCATCTGGATTATTTTTAGCTACATTAGCTGTAGCTTCAGCCATTTGGAAACCTATAGCAAATGTTAAATCTGAACCAGAATCAATCAAAGATTGTAAGTTTGGTTCATAATCTTCTTTCTTTTGAGACTCGATTGGTGTATATTTAACGCCAAATTCATCTACTGCTTTTTTTACTCCAGTATCTGCAGATTGGTTAAATGATTTATCATTTAAACCACCCTCATCTGTAGAAAGTCCTATAATATATTGTTTGTCTGGCTTCTTATCTCCGCCATCGCTTGAAGCAGCTCCACCATCTTTAGAACCACAACCTACTAATAATGAAGCTGTCATAGCCACTGTTGCAAGCATTGCAACTAATCTTTTCATTTTCATAGTTTTTTACCTCCCAAAACTAAAAATCTTTTAGACATAAATTAATTTCTACATAGATTCAAAAATTCCTCTTATTATGTACAATTATTATTATGCTTTATGATTAATTTTATTCCACAATATTTTTTCAAAAATTTTCTCTCTATTTGCCTAAAATTCGACATATTGTGTAGCATAATAGTTCAATGCATAATTAAGGCAGCAGCATTAGTATAGCATAGAAAAATCTTCAAATCAAATAAATATTTCTAATATTTAAACAAATTTTTAACTTTTAATTACTAATAATGTAATAAGATTTTTTTTAAATCTTGTTATATAAAATCTCAATATCACTAATTTTTCGACAGCAAAACCAAAAATTTAATTTTTAAATATATAAAATAAAATTGACTGATACGCATATCAATCAATTTTATTTATATACCTACCCTAAAAATTCTGCTTTCTTAAGAATTTCTTCTGCCTTAATACCATCTTCTTCAGCAACTAATACTATAGGTCCTGTACATCCCATTCCACTTTCAGAGTATATATTTTCTTTCCATAATGCTTTGCAAGCATTCTCTAATTCCAAAATATCAATTCCAGCAATTGAGTACGTAACTACTTTTTTAGCTGGCATTTTCACTTCTACTGAATCTTCTGATTTATTAGCCTTTTTAAGAGTCTTTTCAATAGCTTCTTTTAATCCTGCATCATTAGCAGCTTTAAACTCATCTCTTGCTATATCCAAAACTTTATTTTCAGCACAAATAGCACAATATTTTAATGCTTCAGCTATAAGTGGAGCTCCAGATGCCCTTGATACTATATTTACAAGTTTATCATAGTCTTCACCGATACCCGGTCCATATCCTGCACCTACAGTTTCATAGCTTCCACCTGTTGTAAACGAAGAAAACATTTTAATAAGAAGATTTCCTGTTAAGGAATCACAAACCATAACATCTGGAGTTCCAGCTAATAAATCATTTCCTCTCATTACAGCACCACCATCGGCTCTTAATGATTCGGTAAATGAAAATTTATATCCATTTTGTTGAATCTCTTTTAAAATTCTCTCAACTTGTCTTGCACCATCTATGTTTAAAATTCCAACCTTAGGATCTTTAATTCCATTAGCTTTTGCTACAGATATACCAGAAATAGCGTTCATCACCATTCCTTCTACCCTATTTGTGGAAGTAGTTCCTGTAGTTGTTGCTATTATCATTTCTCTTCCTTTTCCTGGAGTTACAACTTTTCCTACTGTAGATACTCCAATAGGGAAATCAAAATGCTGAGTTACACAACCTTGAATCTCTCCACTTTCAAGCATTGATGTCATTTTTTTATGACCTTCCTCTGCTGTTTCTACCTCTACTACTTCAAACTCACTGTCTATTTTTGATCCTATTAAAACTATATCGAAATCACCATACTTAGCTTTTGCAAGCTCAGCAGCGCTTATCATTTCTTCAATGCCGTGCTCAGAGCCTAATATAGTTAAACCTATTTTAACTTTTTTCTTAAATTGTCCGCTTTTAATTCCATTAGCTATATCACTAAATACTTCAGCAATCATGGCTTTAGTAGCATTTCCACTCATCATTACACCCCTTTTCATAATTTAAATAAAGTGTGAAACACTTTATTTAAGGTAAAGGTGCCGTAGGCATAGGTAAATACTCACTGCGTTCGTGGTAAGGCGTCACTTTGTGACAGGTAAGGAGCAACCGAAGGTTGCAGGAAAGGTGAAAAACCAGCAAAGCTGATTTTGAATTTTAAATCGACAAAGTCGAAATATAACTGCTTTTGCATATGCAAAAGCTACCTTCACCTGTGAACTTTGCGAACTCCTTACCTGTGCAAAAGGCACTCCTTCCCTGCGAACAAAGTGAGCCTCTTACCTGCAACCTACGGTTGCCCTTACCTAAATAAATTACTTCATAATTTATTTATTTTGTGAAGCAACCAAGAAGTTAGCAAAATCTTTCATTGCATCTGCAACCATTGATTTAACTTCATCTTTGCTTACCCCTGAACCACTGTCAACATTTCCACTATTCTTTTCAACTAATATAGAAACACCATCAAATAGGTTTGTCATTCTTCCTAAGAATAAACTTCCTTTTCCTACTATCATAAAGTTATCTAATCTTCCGCTCTTAATGTGTTCAATACCATGACCTACTATAGGCACTCCTGATGGTATGTGTCCTTGTGTAGGTGCAAATCCTGGGTAACCATGCTGTTTAATAAAGTTAGGTAATTCTTTCTTATCTAATTGCCCTTTTTTAACAGCTAGTGCTCCTATCATTTTATAGTTTTGAGTAGGAACATCCCCTGCTCCTGCTGGTTCAGTGATATCTGGTGTTTGCATTTCTGGAGCATATTTATTTACGTCTGTAACCTTTAATCCATTTCTAGCAAGAGGATCTAATACAAGCGCTTCTAAAACAGCTTGTGGTGATGCACCATGTCCAATAGTATGTCTACCTATTACATCAGTTCTTAAAATAGGGCTCACTCCATCATTTTGAGATACAAGTATAGAAAATCCACCTAAACAATCTTCAAGTACTGGCATTTCTTTCTTAACATGGTCTCTACCATTCATTCCGAGTTTAGCTGTAGCTCCACCTGCTATAACTAACACATTTTTATATATTCCACTTTGAACTAATGATGCTGCAGTGACTAATGAATGTGCTGGCCCCGCACAGAAGCCTCTCATATCAGCACCTGTAGCTCCAGTTAATCCAACAACTTCCCCTATTGCTTTAGCGATGTTTCCGCCACCTCTTTGGTTCATATCACCTATAGCTTCTTCTGAACATTCAATTATATATTCAATTTCATTTATCGGTATATCTAGGCCATCTACAAGATGCATTCCTGCTAAAACACCAGATGCTTTTACAGCTAAGTTTTCAAGCATGTAGTGAGCTGAAAGGTTTGGGTCTATTTCGTGTGCTCTTCTAACACATCCAACAAGTTTATCCCCTTCATATAGTCCTTCTGCACCAATTTCTCTTACTAATTTTTCTATCTTTTCTAAATCATCTCCCACTATTTTTTCTGCCTTATCCTTTATAAGTGGGTGTTTAGCTAATTTCTCTTTAACAACTTCTGCAAATGATGTTTCTAGTAACACTAAATCAAATACATCTGATATTTTCATTAGTCCATAAAATTCATCTTGTGGCATAACTTCGCCAAATTTACCGAATCTATTTGCATTGCAAGCATTTTTACCAAACCATGGTCTTGGTATTTCTGCTAATTCCTCTGGAGTAACATTTCCAATGTAAGCTTGATTTGGAGCATAAGCTACTACCTCTTCAAATGGTCTTAAATGATTTCTTAAAGCTTTTAAATACTCTGAATTTGGGTTTGTTATTCTCTCTGATGTCTGTGTAGTTCCATTATGTATTACCATATCTGGAGTATTTACTAAAATATAAGATGCCTTCTTAATAACTGGAAAATTCATTATGATCCAACCTCCTTATTAATGTGCTTTTTGCTCTTGAAAATTATGTTGTTAATAATTTTTTTCAAGAAAGGTCTATATTAAAATAAACCCTATTTTTGCACACCCCATAATAAATAATTTTTTATAATTATTCATTATGCAATATGCACTAGAATATTATCAAATAATTAGGGAACTATTATGTCCCCTAATTATTCATTTAATTATTACTCAAAAACCTTTTGGCCTTCAACTTCTGTTTCAAGAGCCAATAATGCTTTTTCAACTAATTTTCTTCTTAATGCATACTCATCTTCCTTGGTTAATGCAGGGTTTCCAAGTGGGTGAGGAATTGCCACAGTTGGTATTATTCTATTAGCACCAACTGTTACTGAAACTGGAGTTATTGTACACATGTGTACTACAGGTAATCCAGCTCTTTCTATTTCTTTAACTAGCGTTGCACCGCAACGTGTACAAGTTCCTCACGTAGAGGTTAGTATAACTGCATCTACTCCATCAGCAATTAACTCTTTAGCTGAAAATTCACCATATTTTTTAGATGAAGCAACAGCTGTTCCATTACCTACTGTTGAATAGAAGTATCTGTGCAATTTACCTATTTTACCTTCTTTTTCTAAGCTTCTTAATACGTCTACAGGAATAACTCTATCTGGATCTTCATTCGCATATACAGGGTCATGACCACCGTGTGCTGTTTCGAAGTTTTCAGAAGTTAAATCATCTATTCCTTCTATATCATATTTACCAATCTTAGAAGCTGAAGAAGATTCAATATGATCTGGGTTTCCTTTTGGAACTATACCACCAGAGGTAACTATAGCTATTGTAGCTTTAGTTATATCTTTAATTGGAGTATTTGGCTCTACTCTGTCAAAATTAGGCATTTTGAATTCTGTTACAAATTCTTCTCCCTTTAGCTTTTTAACAAGCATATCAACGGCTCTCTTAGAACCTCTTTCTGTAGCAAAGTAATTCTTTCTTATTCCTCTTTCGATATAGTTTTCTTCTACTGGGCTTCCTATTTCTTCATCTTTAGCTAGCTTTAATGCAAGTTTAGCCATCTTAGGAAGTGCATCTCTCATACCTACTGCACTGTTTCTTGTAGATACTATATATAATTCTTTTTTATACATATCTGCACCTGGGTTCTCAATATACATAGCTGATAATACTGGAATATTTAATTCTTCTTTAACTACCTTACATATCTCACCACATGCTACTCCATATCTACCTGCATTAAATGCTGGCCCAGCTATAAATAAATCAGGATTATATTTTTTCACCATCTCTAGTATTTCTTTTTCTGCTTCTTTAGTATTCTCAGCAAAGTATGAATCTCCACATATTACAGTGGCAACTATCTCCACACCTTCTTTTTTTAGTAATCCATTAAGTCCCATACCTGGACCAACAAAACCCTCACGAACCTCTGGTTTTATATCCGCTTTATCTTCTCCACCTATTCCTGCATAGAATTGGTTTATATAGTGAACTATTTTTAACATGGATTTTCCCCCTTTCATGGGAATTGACCTTAAGTAAAGTCTTATTCCTTTTACTTTAGAACAAATATTTTGTATTTATATTGAATTTAAACATATTTACAATATTGGTCTCTAACAGATTTTACTTCATTTGTGATTTCTTCAACTTCAAGAACCATTTCCATCATTCCACATTGTTCATCATAAACTGCTTCATCACATTCATCTTTAATTTCTGGCTCAACAACATGATAAACTCTCAATCCTAATTCAACTCCTGCTAAAGGACCTGCGAAAGTTGGGTCTCCAGCTGTAACTGTTTCAGCAGACAATCCTGATGCTTCTGCTTCTGCTCCGCCGATAACTACTACCATGTTTTCTGCACCATATTTTTCTGTTAAATCTTTAACTCTTTGTTGGATCTCCAGATCCATTGCACCTGCAGCAGTTCAGACAAAGCATTCTGTTGATGCAAAAACTACTTCTGCTCCTGCTGATTTTAGACAAGCTTCTATAGCTGGTCCTGGTATTCCATCTCTATCACCTATGCATATAGCCTTTTTTCCTTGTAACATTTCTCTCTCTCCTTTGAAATTCATAAATATTTTTGTTCTGTCAATTGTGTTCTGTGATTAATAACCTTTTGCTGTTAAATAGTTAAATCCTACCTCACTAGTAGCTCCAGTTATAACTTGTATTTCAGCTTCTATGCTTCCATCTTCTCTTAAGCTTCCAACGTGTCCACCAGCTATTATATCCGCAGCTTCTATATGTCCAATAACTCTCTTCATTGGGGATAAAACTATAACCTGGTTAGCATTTCCACCAGTTACTACTGCATCGCCTTTTGGTGTTGAATCTGCTAATGATTGTGACATGCCATCTTGCCCAGCATACTCATCAGTTAATAGCACAGTTTTTATTCCCTTATCAGTTACTTTATTGCAATTCATAACTAAATCGGCATCTGGGTTTCCAAATCCTTCTTCAGAAATTATAGCTGCATCTGCTCCTAAAAATTCTACTAATTTAGCAACCATGCTTGAAGATCTTTCCTTATCAGCAAGGTATACGTTCTCATTAGTGATTACACAACCAATAAAGTTTATGTCTTTACCATGTCTTTCATATAAATCTTCTATAATAGGATGATTCATATGGACATATGATGGATTCTTATCACAAGCAGACACACAATTTCCACTTACTATTGCGCCATCAAATACTTCTGTTGGATATATTATTGTAGGTACTATTTTCTTAGCATCTACTCCATATACATAAGTGTCATGCAATAATCCTTGGGTTTGAAGCATATAAACATATACTACTTTTGGTAACTCTGGATATTGAGCTACTTGTTGTAATAATGGCAATGTTTCGAAAATTTTAACTTCATCTGGTTCAACATTTTTCCCAGCTTTTCCAAGGTAAACAGCAGTTTTAAAGCCTACCATTCTAACTGCTTCTTCATGATCATGTTGAAGTATGCCTTCTTTTGGTTCACAAATAACTACTAAATTATTTGTTTTTGAGAATGGTGTATATTTAGCACCCTCTCCACACATATCCACAATTCCCTCTTGAAAACCTACGATTTTTCCAGTTGTAACTACAGCAGCACCCTTTAAAACATGAGTTCTTCCTGAACCTACTGTATCTACTTTACTTATAAAACCTGGGAATATTCCTCCATCCCCTTCTACTTTTACCCTTGGTTCAATTACGTCTTTAACAGGGATTATTCTTACTTCCTCACCTGGTCTTGCTATATCAAAGTTGATACTAGCTATTTTTTCATCTCCGGATACCTCTTTTAATAATTCCTCTTTATTTACATAAAGGACTCCATTCTCAACTTTTGTTTCTGGTCCAAATTGAAGATCTTTTATTAATATATTTCCAATCTCTAGACGCAAAACATTCACCTCCTAAAATAATAGGTACACTTTGGTATTTTATTTCAAGATGGGAGGCTGTACCTCCACATCTAAAAACCTTTACTAAATAGATTCGTAATATGCTTTTATAAAGTTGTCAATATCAGCTAGTGTAGTTATTTTATCTGGAGTTATTGTAGCTACACATTCTCCACCATTATATATTTTCATAGTAGGTAAGCCTAAAACTTTTTGTCCTATTGCTACTCTTCTTGCGCCTCCTATGTTTAAGCTACCAAACTTTATCTTATCTGAATATTTTTCCTCTAATCCATGAACCCCTGGCATTAATTCAATACAAATTTCACATTTATCTCCCCAAAAATCCACAAATACTGGTTTATCACTTTGAAGCACCTCAGCCTCGAAATTATCTTTGTTTAATTCTAACATTTAAATCCCTTCCCTTCATATCTTATAAGTAGTTTTATATTATTATTTCTTTTTACACTAAATTTTACACATTATTATAAAACTAGTGCAGATTCCCTTCTATATAATGCTCTGCATTAGTAGCTGCAATAGCTCCATCAGCAGCAGCTGTTATAACTTGTCTTAAAGACTTTTCCCTAACATCTCCTGCAGCAAATACTCCTTTAATATTAGTTCTCATTTCCTCATCAGTGATAATATCTCCTCTATCTGTCATATTTATTTTTCCCTTAAATAATTCAGATATTGGTAAGTACCCAACGAATACAAAGCATCCATTTACAGCTAATTCACTAATTTCACCAGTTTTAACATTTTTAAGAACTAAGCTTTCAAGTATTTCTTCACCTTTAGCTTCTTCTACTGTAGAATCCCAAACAAACTTTATTTTTGGATTCGCGAAAGCTTTCTCTTGTAAAGATTTTGCAGCTCTTAGTGCATCCCTTCTATGAACAACTGTTACTGTCTCACCAAACTTAGCTAAGTATATTGCCTCTGTAATAGCTGAGTCTCCTCCACCTATAACTGCTATATCTAAATCTGTAAAGAAGTCTGCATCACATGTAGCACAATAAGAAACTCCTCTTCCTCTTAATTCAATTTCGTTCTTAAATCCACCTAACCTTGGAGTCGCTCCTGTAGCTATAATTATAGTTTTGGCTTGATATTCTCCACCTCTACATTTAATAGTTTTAACTTCTCCTTCTAACTCCACCTCTACAACTTCATCTTTTACAAATTCTGTACCAAACTCTTCTGCTTGTTTTCTCATTCTTTGGCTTAAAGCAGTTCCTGTACACTCTTCTATTGAACCTGGATAGTTTTCAAGCTCGTCAGTAGTTGTAGCCTGACCTCCAAACTTAGCTCTTTCAATTAGTAGTGTCTTCATTCTTGATCTTGAAGCATACAATCCTGCTGATAATCCTGCAGGACCCCCTCCGATTATAATAGTATCATAAATTTGTGACATTATTCCTACCTCCTTAATTAATAGCATGATCTATTAAGTCTGAATCTATTAGTTGAAAATCTAATAATATTTTTTCACTCCAATTTGGAGTTTTAAAATCCTTTAAAAATTTTTCAGTAGTATATATACTATTTTCTATTATGTCTAATGACTTAAGGTCTGTGCCTATTATTACATCCTTAGATACACAAATGGTCCTATATGGTGTTTCATTAGGTTTTACACTTCCCATAAGTGGATGTGTTAGTAATCTGTGACCTTTATGTATATAATCCCTCACTTTTTTTATTACATCCATTTGAGGTCCTTCTATGAATTCTACTATGTACTTGCTTTCAAACTTTATCTTAGACATTGGATTATTTGTAACAATAAATAATGGCTCTACCACTTAAAAACCTCCTTAACACAACGAAAAGGACATATGACAAAACCATTGCCATACGTCCTCTGTATTTGAACCTGAGAGCTTTACTCCTTCGGTGCTTTTCGCTTTCCAGAGTTATGTCCGTTCTCGGTCCTTTTGCCTGAAAGTTTCGTGAGCTTTGGCTAAAATATCACTTGCTTCTTCGGCTATCTAACTTAATAGATTATCTCCCTTCGAACATCATCCATTTGTTATAAATTTATCTTACAATCAAAGTATACAATACTATAAATTAAAATTCCACATATTTTTTAATTTTCACTATTTGAATTGCCTATAGTAATTATAGAATTTTCAAAATATAAAATATTATTAAAAAATATTGAACTTTCCATTTGAATTTTAACGTTATAAAAAAGAGGTTTCTCCTTTAGTTTATGAGATAACCCCTTAAAAAGTTCTAATTCTTTTCTATAAAAAATATTCCACATGCATTTTTACCTGAATGAGTTCCAACCACACATCCAACTTCTGATTCTATATATTCTATATTGTTTTCTATTAAATAATTTATAATACCAGCTAAAACATCTCTATTCTCTTCATCAGATGCCGCATTTAAAACTATAGGAGTAACCTCATTACTTACTCCTTGATTGCCTATATAATCTAATAAATATCTTAATGCTTTTTTACTTCCTCTCACTTTGTCCCTTACAATCATTTCACCATTTTCTACTGCTAAATTTAGTTTAATTCCTAAAAGTCCACCTATAAATCCTTGTGTCTTGCTCAATCTCCCACCTTTTACCAGATTGTCTAAAGACTCAAAATTAAGTGTACTCTTTATTCTTGGTATAGTCTTTATTAATTCTTTAACAATTTCCTCTACGCTCATAGAATTTTTACTAACCAATTTGTGTGCTTTTAGTACTAGCATTCCTAATCCACAAGTAACATTTTGAGAATCTATTACATATATATTCTCACTATCCACCATATCTTTAGCAATGCACGCTGATTGATAAGTTCCACTCATTTTAGAAGATAAGTGCAACGAAATGATTTTGTATCCTTCGCTTATATATCTTGAATATACTTCTTCAAATCTAACAGGAGTTATCTGACTTGTTTTTGGAGACTCTTCACTTTTATCCATTTCATCAAAAAACTCACTTATTGTTATATCTTCACCATCTAAATATGTTTTATTATTTACCGTCACTTCCAGTGGTAATACCTCTATATTTAATTTTTTAATTAACTCTTTCGGCAGATCACAAGTACTATCTGTTATTATTTTTATCTTGTTCAAAATTCCACTCTCCTTACTTCATATTAGGAAATCCTAATTGCCTTAATCCTTCATATGCTATAATTGCAACTGTATTGGAGAGATTTAATGACCTTGTTGTTGTTTCAATCATAGGAACTTTAATAAGAGTATCTTTATTTTCATCTCTTATATAATCTGGTAATCCTTTTGATTCTCTTCCGAACACCAAAAAGTCCCCTTCTTTAAAATTGATTTCACTATAGGCTTTGCTACCCTTCGTAGTGCAAAAATAAAACGTATTCTCCAAATATTTTTCTCTTAGTTCTTCATAACTCTCATGAATTTCTAATTCTAATTGTGGCCAATAATCAAGTCCTGCCCTTTTAACTGCTTTTTCATCCAAACTAAATCCCATGGGTTTTATTATATGTAACTTACAATTTGTTAACACACATGTTCTACCGATATTCCCTGTGTTTTGTGGAATTTCTGGCTGAAACAATACTATATTTAAATTCACTTTATAACCTCCTAATAAATAGAACTATAAAAATATGCATAAAATTATAATACTCTAATTCTATTTTCAAGTAAAGTTTTTGTATAGTATGAATATTTTATTCTCAACCTGTTCACATGTATTTAATATCATAGGTAATCAATAATATTTCTAGATTATAATCATTCTTCTACTCACATAATATAAACTTCTCTATGACTTTTGCTACGCCATCATCCTCATTAGAAGTTGTAACATAATCTGCCTTAAGTTTAACAAAATCCTCACCATTCCCCATAGCAACTCCAAGCCCAGCAAATTCAATCATTGATAAGTCATTTTCATTATCCCCTATACATATGACTTCATCTCTAGTGAATCCATAATAATCACATAGAATTTTAACCCCTTGACCCTTTGATGTACCCTTTACCATTACTTCAAAATTATTTTCAAGAGAACTTACAACCTCAAAACCCTCTAAATTTAAAAATGCATTCTTCGCCTGCCTTATTTTATTGATATCGTCATCTATAGCTACAGCCTTAAGCAGTTCTTCCTCTTGTGAATAAAATAAATCATCCCAGTTCTCTATTTTTTCTATATGAATTCTTCTTTCCTTAGGCATTTTCTTGTTAATAGCTGAATAATATGCAGAGGAGTGCACAATTTCCCCTGCATATATTGAATTGCTTGTATAAAAGTGTGGAACGATATCAAAAGCTTTAAACATCTTTAATATCAAATTGCATCTGTCTACTCCTAGTAAACTTTTATATATTATTTTATTTATGTCTTTTTCTCTTATATAAGCTCCATTAGACGCAATTATTGGAGCCTTGAGTCCAACTAAATCTGCATAATAATTAGCTGATGTAAATATTCTACCTGTAGAAATAGCAAACTTCACATCTAATCCACTAGCTTTTTCTATAGCTTTTTTATTCCTACTGCTTATTTCCTTATTATTATTTAATAAAGTCCCATCCATATCGACGCATATTAGTTTATATTTCATTATGACCTCCTATTTCACTATTAGGTATTTATATAATATATATTTATACCATTTATCTCTATTTTTTATATACCTCTCTATAAATTTAATGTATTCTCTTTTATCTAAATTACTACCTTCAACTCCTCCATAAAATTCTTCATAATAAGAATTGACTAATACTAGTATTCGTTTTTTTAATTCATTTTCATTCATTGAATGTCCAAATTCTAAATCTCCACTGCCTGTAGGTTTTATAATCCCTATAGTTTTTAATCTTTGCAGGTAATACAAGTATAATGAAGTAGTACCTTTACTATTTATAACTTTATTTATTCTCATTATATTAATTGATTTTATGATACCTAAAATCAATAAAACTGTTATTATAACAAGAACCAATTTATTCACTTTTTTCTTCTCTACAAAATCTCCTTCTTCTTCCATTATCGGTTTATTATTTCTATTAGGAGTATTTATATTACTATCTAAATTATTTTCGTTAACATCAGGTTTATTAATCTCCTCTTCTTTTTGTTGCTCTTCAAGTTCTGTGGGCGTAGGTGAAGGATCTACCACTATCCATTGATCTCTATCTGGATTGATTAATATTTCACTCCATGCATGTGCTTCTCCATTGGTGACAACATATTTACCTGTCTCATCTTGTTTATCACTCATTTTAAAACCTTCTACGTATCTAGTAGGAATTCCTGCAATTCTACACATCATAGTGGTGGCTGAAGCAAAGTAAGTGCAATATCCTTTTTTCTCACTAAATAAGAAGTAAGTTACAAAGTCCTTACCTTCAGGCACATTTGACACATCCAAAGTATAAGGATAATTATCTGTTAAATAATTTCTTATAGCTAAAGCCTTATCATGATTTGAAAGCTCTCTCCCCTTACTTTCTTTCTCTTCATTTATTATAGACTCAACTAACTCAAATACTTTTTCATCCACAGAAGATATCTGCAAATATTTTTCATATTTGTTTAAAACCTTTTCTAACCTGCTATTAGATAGTTTAGTGTCAGCATTTTTAATATCCATAGGTAATATATAATCTTCCTCTTCAGGAATCTTGATTTTCTCACCATTTTCTATACCTTCAAAATAAGGTGCATAACTTTTATTATTATAATTACTATAGGTATAATAGTCTACTATATAAGTTTCCTTTACATAGTTATTTGATGAAAAAGTAGGTATATCTGTATAATATATATTTTCATATCCACTATTTATATTAATAGTGTTATTAGGAGTAAAAAAAGATGTGGCCTGAAGCGTATTTGAAGGATAAATTGTAAGACTCTTTTTCTTTATCTTAAAATATCTATCATCTATCCCTTCTTTATCATTTCTTAAATTCGATGTGTAAAAATTATAATCTTTACTTTTTTTCTTTAGTTCCTTTGTACTTTGTGTTGACGTCCAACATATTCCATTATAATAATCTCTAACTGTGCCTTTTAAATAGTAGCTAGCATCTGATTTAACCTTAAATACTTCCTTCTTATCTAGCTTAATGCGCCCTCCTAATCTCTTAGTACTATCGCTATATCCTGAATAAGTTAAATTGTAAGAACCTTGCTCTGCTGCTAATAGTGCATCGCCGTTTCCTGAATCTTTTTTAGCAAACCTATTTTCAAACTGCGTTATAATTCCTTCTACAGTATTTCCCTTTGCTTCTTGAGGGAGTATTTTAATTATATTTGTAATAATTACTGATATAACCACTGAGCTTATTATTATATGTTTAATGTTTATACTACTTTTCAGTTCTCTTGCCTTAACCTCATTGCTATTACTGACATGTTGATTAAGTATTATGGTTATTATACACACATATATGAACCAATTTAGATTATTTAAAACATACTTATTTAATATTAAGTACCAAAATAATAAAAATACTAGTCCATTAAATAATAATATAAAATTCTTAAATTTAATGTTAACAACAAACATAAGCCATGTTATTATCGGAATTATCATTATAAATAAATGCGTAAATTGACTATAATTTGTTTTCCTCTCATATAGCGCTGCCTGATTTATAGCTTTTATATTAACCCATAAAAAGTTAAGCTCTTCAATAATCAAATTTTGATTTTTATATATTATATATCCCCCTATAAAAATTACAAATAAAAAACATATAAATTTACGCTTTTTATTGTACAAATACTTTTTATACATTAAAAATATTGTTATAGAGAGTAAAACTAAAATTATCAAAAACATATAATTCACATTTGTTATCTGAAAGCTTTCTATGATTAATTTTAATAGTAACAATAAATTCAGTAGAACAATAGCTATGGTTAAACCATATTCTCTTTCTTTTCTCATACTTACACCTAATTCCCTTTATAATGTAATAAATCCATTATACTATAAAATTCTATACCTCTTTGAATAAAAGTATCAAAGTTCTTTAATTGGGATTCCTTCGGATTTTCATAATAAAATATAGTAACCTTATATGCTGAAAGTGCTAAAGCCAAAAAATATTCCATATTCTTTTGGCTTAGATCACTGGTTATGATAACTAACGATGATTTTCTTTGTATATTGGTCAATCCATTTTGAATGAATTTCTCCAATTCTTGCTTTCCATCGCTATAATGAGTTAAAAGATATTCTTTTAGCATCATATATTCCATAGCTCCATATATTTTTTCACTTTTAGCTTCACTGTTACACAAATATACATATGGCTTTATATTGTTTCGTAATTGATTACGTATAAGAGATAAGGCGAAATCTATCATCAGTTCTTCTACTTTTCCATCATTATCTAAATAATAAGGCTTTTCTCTCATGTCAACAAAGATATTGACAAGTGCTTCTTCTTCACTTTCATAATTTTTCACAAAAATTTTACCTTGCCTTGCTGTAAGCTTCCAATGAATTTTTTTAACATTATCTCCAATCTGATACTCTCTTATATCCCTTATACTATCAAGACTATCTCCATTATATCGTCCCATACTTCTATTTTTAACAATTGGATTTTTATAATTTGTTCCCTTTATATAGATATTAGGCAAATCATATATTCTAGGATAAACCTTTACTAAGCCATTACTTTTATATTCACCCTTACACTTAATTAATCCAAATAAATCTTTTATCACCACATAAGTTGTTCCGCCTGAAAATACTCCTCTTTTATTGATAGTTACACTTCTATTTATTAATCTATTAGAATTCATATTTAAAGAAAATACTTCCCCATTATATCTATACGTGTTTTCCATTAAGAATGAATTTAATATCTCTAGATAGGGTATAGGCATTATAGAATAGTTTTCTATTTTTAATGTTGTTTTTATCTCATCCCCTACTATACTCTCCATCTTATCAAATTTCATTTTTATGTATATATTTTCCATAATTACCTCTCCATATATTAAAGAAAATACTCCCATTAAGAGAACAGTATAAAATATAACATAAGGATAATTTCCTCCAGAAAAAACAGCAAATCCTAAGGATAATAAAAGTACAAATATATAAGATTTCCTTAACTTAATCATTTGTACTCACCTTAGGCGTTGGTATTACTTTTAGTAACTCAGATAATACTTTTTCTGGTTTTAACCCTTTTGAAATTGCGCTATTTTTTAATATTATTCTATGGCACCACACTAATTCCACATTTTCTTTTACATCTTCTGGTATAACATAATTCCTTCCCTTCATGAGAGCTGTTGCCTGTGAAATTCTTTGAAGTGCTAGGGTGGCTCTTGTGCTTACACCTAATGCTATATCTACATGATTCCTTGTTCCATCTGCTATATTAACTATATATTTATTTATTTCTCTATTAACACTTACATTCCTAACTGCCTGCTGTAAGTTTAAAATATCATTTTTACTAGCCACAGGCTTTAATGTGGCCAATGGATTTTTCTCTCTATATAAATTTAATATTGATATCTCTTCTTCTTTACCTGGGTATCCTAAATTTAATTTAATCATGAATCTATCTAATTGAGCTTCTGGCAATGGAAAAGTTCCCTCATATTCAATAGGATTTTCAGTAGCCATAACAAAAAAAGGAGCTTCTAAACTATATGTACTCCCGCCCTCAGATACTTGAAGTTCTTCCATTACCTCTAAGAGTGCAGATTGAGTTTTAGGCGATGTTCTATTTATTTCATCCGCTAATACTATATTGGAAAATATTGGTCCCTTCTTAAAGATAAATTCCCCATTACTGCTATTATATATAGATACACCTGTAATATCAGATGGTAGTAAATCTGGAGTAAATTGAATTCTACTAAAGGTCAAATCAAAAGTAGCTTTTATAGCTTTTATTAATGTAGTTTTTCCAACTCCAGGTACATCTTCAATCAATATATGTCCTCCAGCTATTATACCTTTTAATAAATTAAAAATCTCACTTCTTTTCCCTAAAACTACCTTTTCAACGTTATCTACTATACTGTCAATGCATGCTATATAGTTATTCATAACCAACCTCCTTATATTTAAAATGCAATAGTATATTTATTCTACTTATACAGGATTTTTCCTTTTTTTCTTTTTTAACAAATTAACCTTCTTCTTTCCCTATAAAAGAAAGAAGAAGGTTATATATTATCGACCTTTTCTGATTATTTGATCTTTCTCATTGTATTTACTCTTACTTATTAACTCTTTATTTATTAATTTACCGTTTTCATATGTTTCTCTGTAAGTCTCAAGCATATAACCATTTTTCCCATTTTCTTCTATGATTGTTTCCCCATTTCTCAAATTATAATCATATATAAACCTTATTTTAGGGGGAATAGTTTTTACTACAGGTGTTTTTACCACATAAGCCTTTCCAGCCACATCAGAATTGCAATATAACTTAAAAGTTACTGTATTATTAGTAATTTTACCTTCTATGTAGATAGGAAAGTCATAGGTGTTTATAAATTTAAAATCAGAATATCCGTAGAAAATCATTGCATCTTGGCCTAGTGGTACATACTTAATTGGCTTACTATGATTTCTTCTTTCACTTACCTGTAATTCTGTTTTAAGTATAGTGTTATATAAAGTACTAGATACTTGACATATTCCACCTCCTATATCGTCTACAAATTCTCCTCCAACTATAACTTTAGCACTTTCATAACCTTTTTCCCTTGTGGTTCTGCCTACAACTTTATTAAAACTAAATTCCTCTCCGCTCATAAGCACATATCCATTAATATATCTTGTTGCTACTTCTATATTCCTACCCCTTGCAAAGGAAGAATTACTAAATGATGTTGTATAAGATGCAATTAGTGTATTTACAGTTTTTAATTCTTCCTCTGTTATAGAAGGTAATTTTTCCTTTAGCCCTATGATAAGTTCAATTTCATTTGTCTTTTCTTTTTTATTAACTTCATCAAGAATCTTATTTCTTAATCCTTCTCTATCCAAAAACTTACCAATTTTATGTGGTGTAACCACAAATCCTCTTCCTTCAATATGCTCAATCAAAGCATTCACTGAAGGAATATTAACTTCTTTCTCTATTTTTGAAATAAATTTATTAAAACATTCTTCATTTATAGATACAGAACTATATAACTTATAAGTATTATCTAACTTTATAAGCTTATACTTCTTAATAATATTGAAATCTTTACCGTATTCATGTGCTTCCTTTATTACTTCATCTTCACTAACTTTTATACATAATTCTTCAAAGGTTGATTTATATACTTTTCCATCAATATTTATATTTATTTCCTTATTTCTATTAAATTCCTCGAAATATTTACTCAGCTTTTTTTCAGCTTCTAACTTTGTATCCCCTCCAACATCTACTCCATCAATATAAACTCCTGGATATATAAGATTCTCATACTTGGATATTTGTATCCATATATATATTAAACAGATTGCCACCAGTGTAATTAATGCTATTACTATACTTTTTATTATTTTTATCATTCAATTCACCACCTTCATACACCATATATATGAAGAGAATGGCTGATTTATAATTTTAATATTGTATATAAATATATTGCTTATGGAAAAACATACCCTACCTTCATAATTTTGAAGATAGGGTATGTTTTTCAACTGGATTTTTTAATTTTTCTTCTCCAACTAGGAGATAATATTTCATCAATAATATCATTCATCACTGCAATTCCACATAATCTATCACATTCATCTACTACTGGTAATGAAAAAAGATCATACTTTATTGCTACTCCAATAGCTTTTTCTATTTCATCAGTATCCTTAACTTTAAACAAATTTTCATTCATAATAGCTCTTAACTTATTTCCAGGATCAGATACAATTAAGTCTCTTAGCGATATGAAACCTTGAAGTTTTTCACCTTTATCAACTATATAAATGTAGTGTGATACCTCATCTTCTGGCTTTAATTCTCTTAAAATATTTATGGTCTCACCTACAGTAATATCTATATTAAAAGATATAAAATCTGTATTCATAATACTTCCAACAACTTCATCCTCATATTTCATTAAATCTCTTATCTCTACTTCATCATCATCATCTAGATTTATTAATACTCTATTTGCAGTCTCTTCATCTAATTCATCTAAAATATCAGCTATTTCATCATTAGGCATATTATTAAGAATTTCTCTAGCCTTATCTTCATTGAGATTAGTTAAAATTTCTTGTTTTATCTCTTTATCAAGCTCTTCTAGAGTATCTGCTGCTAAATCTATATCTAATCCTTCTATTAGCCTTACCCTGTCTTCTGGTGATAGATCCGCTACAATTTCTGCTATATCAACAGGGTGTAATTTACTGATCTTATTATAGGTCGTTGTAAGTTTCAATGAGGAATCTACCATTTCTAAGGATTGAACGCTTTCCCAAGATATAATATTTTCTTTTGCATCCTTATTAAATACATTTAAAACTTTATTTAATCCCTTTTCTATACCTAATTTTCTAGCTATGGCTAGAGAACCAGATTCAACTCCTACTACCTTCAAATATCCATTAGATTTTATCATCTTTAAATCTACAACTCTAACTATCTTTTTCCCATTTACATCTACTATATCTTTATCAAGTAGGTGTTTAGATAATAAATATGAGTATTTTCTTGGAATTATATCCTTAACTTGGACTACCTTAATTATAAACTTTCCATTATCTTTATAAACATCTATGTTTCTAAACTCAAAATGCCCTATATCTCTGCCATTTTTAATTTTATATCCTATGGCCTTTGGATATCCTTCCTCTGTAGTTACATAAATATCCTGTATTTTTCCTATACAATACTCTAACTCATCATAAACTCGTTTATTAAGAATATTGCTTAAATGAAACTCAGTTAGTCTTTCCATAGATATTCCTCCTATATCCTAGAGGAATATGTTAATATATTTTATTTCTTAATAGAACAATATTCCTCTAATACCTTTATTAAATTGTAAATTTTATTGTTTAAGCCATACTTTCGAGGCCCACCGTCCATTAAAAATTCACCACCTGTAATTATGAAAATTTAGTTAAATAAATATTAATTCTCTACTTTTATTATAATCGAAAACTCCAAATTTGTAACTATTCTATTTAAAATAAGTCTATATTTATTTAAAAAAGTAAATTAGACTGATTTTTCATAATATTTTTCTTATTTCCTATGAATTGCTAAGTATTGCTATCAACTCATATTAATTATTTTTCTCTTACAATAGTATATTTATAAGAGAAAGCTAAGCTACATGTCATAATTTTTATGCATATAGATTAGCTTTTAGTTAATAGTGAAATATTTCACTTCATTCTATTCTTATTTTCTTTATCATATTCATACAATCCATCTTTAACTGCCTTCTTTATAACATAATATAATAAAAACAGAAATGGTATAATGAGAACTAGATAAGTTAGAATATTATATATATATTGGGTCACATTATCACTCCCATCAAGTTAATTATAACCCATATTATACCATGAAAATTCTGTGCCACACACTACTTTCCTTTAAACCTCTTTAGGTTATAATTTAAAGTAGCCATCCACATTAATTCAGCAATTATAATAATGCCCATAAATTCTGCATTCATTAAAGCAATACAGATAGTTATCACCATAAAAATACTTGATAAACATTGATATAGAATACTTACTTTAATACAATATGGGTATTTATACACTTTTACTAGAACAATAAACATAAAAACATTTACTATAATTAATACTATATAGGGTAAAATACTTAACATAATCAAGTTATATCCATATACAGGTGATATATAAGCCTGAATAGGGATTTTAAATATTGATATGCCGTAAAAAATTATTGCTATATAAAAAATATAATAAAAATACACGATATTCATCTTAGAATTTCTGTACCCTATATAAAAACTTATAAATATCAATAGTGGTATATATATTATATTTAAAAAAGTTAGATGTTTTAATATATATACATGCTTAATGTTATCGAACAAAAGAAAAATTAATAGGGTGGAATATCTTAATAAAACAAGTAAAAAAGTGATGATACATATGCTCTTTATTTTAACTGGAGCATAACTAAATACTCGTGTTACTCCTAAATAGAGTACTATAAACATTAATAGTAAACATATTATATATATATATCCTTCCAAAATTTTCTCCTCATAAAATACTATTAATTATATATATTTTTATAATTACTATTTTATGATGTAACTTTTATAAATACTATACTTCTCTATACCCTATTATTCTTAGAGCTCTTCTTTCACAACTAATTTCAAGTGGAAAATCAGGGCCTCTTTCACCATCTATATCTGTATTAATATCTTCATCACATTCTATTTTTAATTCTTTAGTTCTAAAATATAACACACCATCCATATCCACAATTTGTCCTTTCTTCATCATAATCAATATGTTATTAATGGCATTTTTAAATATTTCTCTCTTTATTACAATTACATCTAATAATCCGTCATCAGCTTCAGATAGATCTGTAAATTTTATGTTTCCAGCAGTTTGCCCATTAAATACTAGTAGTGTATATATTTTGCCCTCAAAAGTTACTACTGGAGAGGTTATTTTCACCTGTATTCTTCTAAAATTGGTTACTTCCTCCACTCCTTTTAAATAATATGCAAATTTTCCCATAGTATTTTTTAGTGAGGAATCTGTTTTTTGAGATATATCAGTAAATATACCTGTACTAGCTACATTTATAAAATATTTATCATTTATTTTTCCAAGATCAAATCTTTTAATTTTACCTTCCAATATCTGCTTACATGCTTTAGATATATCACTTGGCATTCCTAAATATTTAGCAAAATCATTTGCAGTTCCTACTGGTAAAATGGCTACAGGTAAATCTATGTTATTATCTTTCATTTTATTGATAACACAATCTATAGTTCCGTCTCCACCAGCTATTAATATATACTTATAACTTTCATCAATACCTTTAAATGCATCATTTAAATCTACAGTATTACTTATTCTAAAAGGTTCAATCATGAATCCGTATTCTTGATGGATTCTAATTACATTATCTAACTCACTAACTATTGAGTTTTCACCAGAAAATGGGTTATAAATAAATTTAACTCTCTTCATATTATCCTCCCCAAGCTACTATAATACAAACTTATTACTAAATTTCATATTATCATCTATTCATTATTTTTTCAAATATTGCTAAATAATATTCTATTTATCCCATATATATTAACACTAAATCATAATAATATTATCTTAATGTTTATAAAGAAAATATTATTATTGAAATCCTTAGCTTTTTTAGTAAATCTTTAGTATAATTATGTATGGCTTATTATATAATATATTATTTCAAGAACTTATTTTAAATTAAGAGGTGATAATATGAATAAAGCATTTATACCTAATGCTATGACTTTAGGCAATCTAGTATGCGGAGTTTTGTCTATCCAATTTACTATCAATAATGATTTTACAACTGCAGCGCTTTTTATTCTTATAGCAGGACTTTTAGATAGATATGATGGAACTGTTGCAAGATATTTAAATATAAATAGCGATTTAGGGAAAGAATTAGATTCACTATGTGATTTAGTTTCCTTCGGTGTTGCTCCATCCATATTGATTTTCTCTATGTATAATCTCGATTCATTTGGTGCTATCGGATATATACCTTTAATTATATTCCCTGTAGCTGGTGCATTTAGATTAGCTCGTTATAATTGCTCAGAGTTTAATAATGTTTTCACTGGAATTCCTATAACTATCTCCGGTAGTATTTTAGCTATTTTAGCTATTTTTAATAGCATGCGCTCACTACCAACCATAGCAATAATTGTAATTATGATTTTATTTTCTTATTTGATGGTTAGTAAATTTAAAATAAAAAAGAGATAAAACCTTTGGTTTTATCTCTTTTTTAGATTTCATATGTCAATTTTGGGCCTTTAATTCTTCTTGGATTTCTAATTCAATGCAATTTATATCTACTCTGCACCTTATTACCTCTGATTTTAATTTGCAATAACAATCATAATCCTCTATAACACAACCTAATGTATCTATAACTTCATCAATAACTTGGCCAAGTGCCCTTGCTCTCTTTAATGCATCCTTAACTTCTCGCTTACTTGCTAATGCAATACCATTTAATTCATTTGCTCCCCCTATTAGTGTTCTATAAGAAAATACCGTTTTATTTAATATTTCTACTAGACAATTTATATCTTGACAATAATCATTTATCACTCTTCTTTGAGACATATAAGCACCTACTCATCTATTTCTCTTTATAATATATATTATAAAATCAAGATTTATATTCTTATAATTATGTTATATAATAATAAGCCATAGTTATAACTATATAGGTGGCTATAAGCAATCCTCCTTCAAACCAATAGGTCTTTCCATCTTGAAAAACAAAATATGACATGCCTATTGATATTGCTAACATAATAATTTGAAAAGTAGAAAACAACAGATCTATTTCTATACCCATAGAGGAAGAAAATATTATTAAAAGTGGAATTACAAACATACTTATTTGTATACTCGACCCTATAGCAGTTTCAAGACTTGCATCAATTTGGTTATTAATAGCACAAACAATACTTGAAGCATTTTCTCCAAAGGAACCTAACAGCGGAATGAGTATTATACCTAAAAATTCTTCCGAAATATTATATTGTAGAGTAACAATATTAATATTTCCTATTAGCTTTTCACTTATAAAATAAAGAATTATCGTTATAATTATTATAAGTAAAAATAATCTTCTTATGGTGCTACTATTATACTCACCACGTACTTCTCCCTCTTCTTTTACTACAAATAAACTACTATGTGTATAAAGAGAAAATATGAGCCCTAATATATATACTCCTATTAATACAAAGCATACAATACTGCTTATCTTATCAATTTGCATGGCTCCTACAACAGAATATCTATCTAAAGCTGCTATGATTATTATAGTGCACATTAATAAAAATAGCATATTAAAATTTGTTCTTGCTAGAACCTTATTAAACCTTTGTTCTCTATATTTTATTCCTCCTAAAAATACTGATATACCTATTGCCAATAACATATTTGTAATTATAGCACCTAGTAATCCTGCTTTAGCCATAGATATCATCCCATATTTTATAGACCAAAATCCCATCATAAGTTCAGGTACATTTCCAGCTGTAGCTGCTACTAGCCCTCCACGCTTCTCTCCTATAGATTCAGATATTTTGGATGTGCTTCTCCCTAAAACAATAGCTAATGGTATCATAGCTATAGAATACACAATACAACCCAATATATTTGAAGTGATTGGAATAAATACTATAAATATAGCTACTAATAAAATACTACATATAATAATAGACTCTCTGGTAACATTCCTTTTAAGCATAATTTGTTTTATAAAATCATACTTCATTTTTTCCTCCTAGTAAGTAGTTCTACATTTACTCTATTCAACATTGAAATAATTAGTTACAAAATAAAATATCACAGGTCAATGATATCTAATTTTGACCTGTGATATTTTATAAATTATTATTTATCTCCAGCTAATGCTTTTTGCTTTAATTTTAAGCCACAAGGTGTAACAGCTAATCCCCCCAAAGCAGTTTCCCTTAGCTCCATTGGTAGATTTTTCCCTATTTTATACATAGATAAAACAGTGTCATCAAAAGGTATTTTACTTTCAACACCAGCCATAGCTACATCCACCATAGCTAGAGCACTTACAGCACCAGATACATTTCTTTTAGCACAAGGAATTTCTACTAAGCCAGCAATAGGATCACATACTAAGCCTTCAATATTTTTTAATACCATGGCACCTGCATCAAAGGCCATTTTAGGTGTTCCTCCCATCATCTCTACTACAGCTGCAGCCGCCATAGCAGCTGCACTACCACACTCTGCCTGGCAACCACCTTCTGCGCCAGCTAAAGTAGCATTTTTGGCAATTAATATTCCTACTCCAGAAGCTGTGAAAAGAGCTTTAATCATATCATCTTCACTCTTTTTAAGTTTTTCTCCAGCTGTTATAACTACCGCAGGAATAATTCCACAGCTCCCTGCAGTTGGTGCTGCAACTATTTTTCCCATAGCTGCATTAACCTCAGAACAAGATAGAGCTCTAGCCATAGCTTTTACTGTAAAATCACCACAAAGTGTTTCTTTTTCTTCAAAGTATTTTCTTAATTTTAAGGCATCACCACCAATTAACCCACTAATTGATATAACTTCTCTCTCCATAGCCTCTTTAGAAGAATTTATCATAACCTTTAGGTTTTCTCTCATCTTTCTATTTAACTCTGCTCTTGAAATACCTGTATCCTCTATTTCTCTTCTTATAGTATATTCTGCAATAGATATGTTTTCTTTATTACATATTTCAATCATTTCACTTGCTTTAGATACAAACATAATTCTCTATTCTCCTTTCATTGGTGGATGAATTTCTTCTACATTAGTAATGTTTTCTAAGAATTTTATCTTTTCGATTATATCTTCATCAACAATTCCGTCGGTTTCTACTACCATTGTAGCCTCTGACCCTTTAGATTTTCTATAAACATTCATAGATGCTATATTTATATTTTCATTAAACAATAAAGTGCTCACTTTATATATAGCTCCTGGAGCATCAATATGTCCTATTATTAAAGTAGGATATTCTCCTGTAAACTGTATCTTTTGTCCATCTAACTCAAATATGACAATATTTCCTCCTCCAATGGATGAACCTGTTATAGTAGTTTCTAACCCATCTTCAGACATAATTATAAATTTTACTGTATTAGGATGTACATCTCCTAAGTCAACTTCCTCAAAAGAAAATTCCAACCCTTTCTCTTTAGCTATTTCAAAGGAACATCTAAGATTATCATCCCATGGATCCATACCTAAAATTCCAGCAACCAAAGCTCTGTCAGTCCCGTGACCTCTATAGGTCTTTCCAAAAGAACCATGAAGAAGAAATTTAACTTCTTTAACATTATTCTCTGCAATTTTTGCTGCTAATTTAGCAAGTCTTGCTGCTCCTGCAGTATGAGAACTTGATGGTCCTATCATTATTGGACCTAAAATATCAAATGCACTATAACTCTTCATTATTATATCCTCCTATGGAAAATATTAGATATATAAATCACCATTCGAATTTATTATATATTAATATATTATTCCAATAATATATTACCATTATTTAAGGATAAAAAATATTTAAATTATAAGGAAAATTTACTTTTTAAATACATTTTAAATATTTACGTTTTCTTCATCCATAAAAGCTTTTAATATTCCTCCTTATTGCGAATAATCAGTATATTTAAAATTTTTGTTTTATATAATTTTAAAGTTCTAGGCAATTCTGATTTGTAACATATCCTTAATTGAAACTTCTTCTAAATAAAATCAGTTTATACTATTTATTTCAGCTACTTTCGCTTCAATCAAGTAAACTACAAAAACAGGAAAAGAAAAACAACTTGTTTTTCTTTTCCTGTTTCATTTTAAGGGCTTATGGGACAGCCTCCTCCATTTTTCTATTTACCTCGATGCAGGTAATGCTGCGTGACATTTCCTGCATTAAATTGCTCAGTAATATATTTAACAGCCTCTTGTAGAGCTAATTTACTGCTACAAGTGAAAACATCTATTGCCGCATAACCGTACTCTGGCCACGTATGAATCGTTAAATGTGATTCTTGAATAATTACTACACCGCTAACCCCGTAAGGTGAAAAATGATGGAAATTTTCGGTCACAATCATTGCCTTTGCTTTATAGGCAGCTTGACACATAATCGTTTTAATTTGTTGTACGTCATTGAGTAATGCAACATTGCAATCGTGCAACTCTAATAAAATATGATGCCCTAATGTATGCTGGAATTGTGTCTTTTGTACCGTTCTCTTAATTTGTGAAAACTTTTTATTTTTGCAACTCGGGCAACCATTGGATTGAAGTTGAGCAATGGTGGTGTATTGATAGCCAGCGCCGACTGTAAGTGCGTGCTGACAATGGATACACCGATAAACGACGGATTTCCGCTCAATTTCTCCTGTGTAAATTAGTCGCGTAAACTTTCGCTGATTAGGAATGTATGAAGTCATTTGCTCTGTTGTTTGTAATACGAACAATTGGCTTTTAGCACCTAAAATTTGTGCACCTTCATAGGTGTTAATGTCGTATTTAATACTGTCAATAACGAAACCCATAGCATATAAACTTTGCTGTAGTTGCCACTGCTTTTGATAGCTACGCTTAGCGTAGGAAAAAAACACATGCCGCATTGCTTCTGGCTTTAGTGCGTTAATCCCACGTGATAAAAAAAGCTGTGCGCCAATCAATGTATATGGTGTATCTGTGTATACGCAATCAAACTGATGGGCGTATGTTTTAGGTAAAGGCTCCTGAACGTTATAATAATCTGTTTTAATCGCAAGCTCATAGTTCTTAGCTATTTTGCTAATCGTACATAAAATTCGCCTATCAATATCTAACACAACAATTTCAGTTGTGGAATGTGGAGCAATTTTCTTTAGTAAAAACGCTAATGCAATACTGATGAAATCATCATCGCCTAAACACAAAATGCGCTTATTGAGCAGCATAGTATAGTCTAGTGCGAGCAATGCACGTTTTAAGGCTGTCTCAACTGTACATTTTGCTTGATCAATTGCCACGTCAGCTATGGGTCTAGCATCATAAATAGTGCTTAATTCCCTTATATTTTCTGTAATCCATTCCGTACGAAATGCATCATCTGTCGTTAATTGAAGGTAGAGTTTAGCATCAGCACCTAAGAGTTGAAAATATTGCAAGATAGCAAGCTGGCCCTTTTTCGTTAAGCTATGTTTGCCCCAACCTTGCTTGGCAAATTCTTTCTTCATTGCTGAAACGATAGGTATTGGTAAGTCTGTCGTATGAGCTAAAGATTTAGTTGTGCAATTTTTATGGAAATATAAAGCAAGTAAAGCTTTTTCTAATGTGTGATAATGTTCTTCAAGCTGCATATCAGCTGTAATTTGTTGTAATTGTTTTTGCATTGTAGATTCTTCCTCTCAATTTTAATAAGTAAAAAATTAAAATTGTCTAAATCAACGAATAGAAAAAGCGCGATTAAAATTAGTCGCGCCAAATGTTTATAGGAAACTAACTAATTCTAATCTTATTTTTTGCGCAACAAATAACACCTCAGGCGGGTGGTTTGTTTGACAAAATTAAGCTATTACGTTGATTCAGATTAGAATTCTACAATTAACAAAAAGTTCACTCCTTAATAAAATAGTACTTCTATTGTATAATAGATATAAAAATTTCACAAGTTTTTAGTAAATCATCGCTTGATAGTGCAATATTTACTTCTTCTTTTTTTAATGAAGCGTGAAATAATTCTATACAAGCATTGTCATATGGACATACTTTACCACTAAATGAATGGTTGAGAATCTTTGAATTTGTTATATATGCTTGAAATTCATAGCTAGTATATTGGCATCTAAGATCACTGTGAAGTATTACAGGAGCCGTAGGCTTTTGTAGTAACATATTCTTATTAACATTCTAAAGTGTTCGGCTTTCTGTGTCTATAATACTATACTAGCACCATCATTCCGCCCATGCTTTATTTCCAATCATATTTTCCTATATTCTTTAATGCTTTAAGTTAAAATTCTTCAATATCAATTAAAACAAAAATGAGAAGAATTCCATTTTGTGTTTTATAATCTCAAATGAAATTTTTCTCATTTTTATTTGTATATAAGTTTCAATAATAAAACTACATAATACAAATAGACATTCTTATAATATAAAGTTCTAATTAATCTAATTTTCATAATATAGTCTATTTGTATAATGTAGAAACTTAATTGAAACTTATATATTTCTTTTAATATTGATAAAAACAACTTCCTCCAATAAACTCCCGCATTAATGAGTTTGTTGGTACCACATCTTTATCTATCTCCTTAAAAAAGTGTAAAAATTCTATAAGTCTTCTCGCTTCATTATAAATAGAGCTATCTTTTGGTACTTTATAAAGTTCTGTCAATGCATCCTTTTTCAATACCGCTAATTCATATATTAAAGCTGAATTAAACATAGCATCTGCTTGCTCTTGATATATAAAAATACTCTTTTCTTCTCCCCTTCTTATGGATGGCCACATCTTCAATGTATACTCCACATCATACCCTCTTGATAGATAATCTCTCACAATTCTTCTAAGCATTCTTACATCAGTAGTAGCTACTCTATTATGATCATCCATATTTATTTGAGTAAGAGGGCTTATATATATTTTAAACTTATGTTTATGTTCAATTGAGGAAGTCAAGGTTTCATTTAATCCATGAATACCCTCTACTAGGACTACTCCATTGGACGGTAGCTTAATTTTATTACCGTTCCACTCTCTCCTTCCTGTTTTAAAGTTGTAATTAGGAATTTCTATTTCTTCTCCATTCAATAAACGTTCTAAATGTTCATTAAAGAGTTTTAAGTCTAAAGCGTAAATAGTTTCAAAGTCATACTCCCCATTTTCATCCTTAGGACTTTCCTCTCTATTTACAAAATAATCATCTAATGAAATAGGGATGGGTATCAATCCATTAACTCTTAGTTGTATTCCTAACCTGTGAGTGAATGTTGTCTTTCCTGAAGAGGACGGACCAGCTATTAATACAAGTTTAATATCGCTCTTCTTAAAAATTTTATCTGCTATGTTAGCTATTCTTTTCTCTTGCAATGCCTCCGCTACTCTTACTAGGGTAACTTCCTCCCCTTGGTCAATAAATTTATTTAAAGCCGCAACATTTGATACATCTAATATTCTCCCCCATTTTTCTGCTTCATAAAAAACCTTTGCTAACTTTTTATGATTTTCAAATCTAGGTATTTTAGTAGGATTCTCAATAGTTGGAAATCTCAAAATAAATCCAGGCTCATAATATATTAAATCAAAATATTTTAATACACCTGTAGAGTAACCCATAGGACCATAAAAATAATTTGAATCTTCATTAAGTTTATATAAAGTTATCCTCTCTTCTCTTGCATGTGAGAATAACTTCACCTTAGAATCTAATCCATTTTCCTCTAAAACCTTTAATGCTTTTTCTTTAGAGTAAATAGCTTTTTCTATAATAATGTCTTTATTTATAAGTTCTTTCATTTTATTTTTTATTACATAAATATCATCAACACATAAATGAGGCTCTTTATAAATTTCACCAAATAATCCTTTACTTAAAGAATGCTCAATAGCCATTCTACTTTGCGGAAATAATGATTTAACAGCCTCAATTAAAACAAACTGCAGAGTTCTTATATAGGTCATCATACCAATTTTAGTAGATATATCTACAATCTTTAAATCACAATCCTCTTGTATTTTTTCTCCTAATTCACTTAATTGTCCATTAATTTCTACAAGAACTATAGGTATTTCATCGCTTAAATTATATTTATTTATTATTTCATTGCAAGTTATATTTCTTGGAACTTCTAATATTTTACCTTTTACTTTAACTCTTACTATACTCATCCCTTCACCTCTTTTTCATTTATAGCATAATAGCTATCTTTATTGTTAACTATTAATTATCATATATGTCTATTTGAGTCAAATTTTCTTTTAAACCCTACAATTTAACAATTATTAATTATATTATATTAGCTCATTCTACATTTGCTTCATAAAAAATTTACTTAAAGTCTTAATTTTATTTTATATATAAATTCATAAATAAACTATTATATGCACACAATAGATATTAATAATATTTAAATTAGGTGGTATTGTTTATGTTTATATTAGTCTTTAGAACTGCAATTTTATATTTCTATTTAATATTTATAATGCGTATTATGGGTAAAAGACAGATAGGTCAACTAGAGCCTGTGGATTTAGTTGTAGCTCTTATGATTTCAGAGTTAGCCTCTCTTACAATGGCTGATAATAGAATGCCCTTACTCTACTCTATTGTTCCTATTACTACATTAGTATTTTTTCAAATGACAACTTCTTTTATAGAGCTTAAAAGTGAGTGCTTTAGAAGTTTGTTGAATGGAGAACCTAGTATCCTAATTAGGGATGGGACTGTAAATGTAAAAGAATTAAAACATCTTAGATATAATTTAGATGACTTATTAGAGGAACTTAGAGTTAAAGGATATTTTAATATAAGAGATATTCACTATGCCATATTAGAAACCAATGGTAGTCTATCTATAATTCCTAAAAATTACTGTTCTCCTCCTAATAGAGAAGATATGAAATTAAAAGTCCCTGATGAGCCACTGCCTACCCCTGTGGTATTAGATGGTAATATAAATTATAAAAATTTAGAGCTTCTAGAACTTGACGAAAAGTGGCTCTTTAAAGAGTTAAAGAACAAAAGAATTATGGATATAAAAGATGTTTTTGTAGCAATAGTATATTCAAAAGATAATAAGCTTTATATTCAAAGTAAAGATAAGGAATTTAAGAAAAGTTAAAGAGAGGGTTTTCTATGAAAAATTTTTTTGTTTCCTATATTTTATTTATAGTTATGTGTATTTTTCTCTTTTTTGCCAGTAAATATGTAGTTCTAACCTGTGACAAAATGCTTGATACTTCCATGAAAATAGAACAGCATATACTTAATGATGAATGGGATGATTCCTATATCCTCTCCTTTAAGCTTCTTCATATTTATGAGGGGCATGTAAACAATCTAAATTTATTCTTGAACCATTCTGAATTTGATAATATATATAAGCAAGTAATGATGTTAACACAATATGCAAAATCTAATAATAAAGATGAGTCTCTAGCTACTATTCATATGATAAAAACTATGATCCATGATGTTAAAACCATAGAATATGTAAACATTAGAAATATTTTATAGTGTTTCATTGATGTTTATTTCTAGTTTTCTATTTTACTATATTTCTTAAAAGTTCATTTACCAAATTCATATGTATTTATAATATTAATGGTTTTTATCTCTAGTAATTAGTTACTATTTCATTTATAATAAAATAGTAATGTTTATAAATCAAGTTTTGAAGGGTGGAATGATTATGGCATTAGTAACTACTAAAGAGATGTTTAAAAAAGCTTTTCAAGGTAATTATGCAATTGGTGCTTTTAACATTAATAACATGGAGATTGTTCAAGGAATAGTAGATGGAGCTAAAGCTCAAAATTCTGCAGTTATTCTTCAATGTTCTGCTGGAGCTATTAAATATATGAAACCAGAATATTTAATACACTTAGTTAAAGCTGCTGTTGAAGAGAGCGGAATTGATATTGCATTGCATCTTGATCACGGCGATTCCTTTGAAATATGTAAAAAATGTATAGATATAGGATTTACATCAATCATGTTTGATGGTTCTCACTATGACTATGAGGAAAATGTAAAATTAACTAAAGAGGTAGTTGATTATGCTCACTCAAAAGGTGTTGTAGTTGAAGCTGAGCTTGGTAAACTTGCTGGTGTTGAGGATGATGTTAATGTATCTGCTAAGGATGCTACTTACACCGATCCAGATCAAGCAGTGGACTTTGTAAAGAGAACTGGTGTTGATTCCTTGGCTATAGCTATAGGAACTAGCCATGGTGCTTATAAATTCAAAGGAGAGGCTAAGCTTGACTTTGATAGATTAGAGACTATAACAAGAAAATTAGAAGCAGTTGGATTTAAAGAATATCCAATAGTTCTTCATGGGGCTTCTTCTGTAGATCCAACATATGTACAAATGTGCAATGATAATGGTGGAGCAATCAATGGAGCTAAAGGTGTTCCTGCTGAAATGTTAAGAAAAGCTTCTTCTATGGCTGTATGTAAAATAAATATGGATACTGATATAAGACTATGTATGACAGCTTCAATCAGAAAAGTATTTAATGATAAGCCATCTGAGTTTGATCCAAGAAAATATCTTGGAGTAGGAAGAACTAACCTACAATCTCTAGTTGAAGACAAAATAAAAGATGTTTTAGGTTCAACTGATTCAATGAAATAAAAATAAGAAAATGGGATGTGACACATCCCATTTTCTTATTTTTCTATGTAATTTTTTATGTGTTTTATTATCATATTTATACTTCCATCTCCTACTCTCTCAATTTCAAATCTATTTATATCATTATAGGCCTCTTCGGATATATATAAATCAATATCCTTATCTATTTTAAGCCTTACTCTTTTAAGCTTCTTATCAACCCATTGCTTATCAATTTGAACTTCTTCTCCAACTCCACTTTCCTTTACAAAGGTTCTAAAACTCTCTTTCATTTCACTATTGTCATTAAATACTTCTTCAGAGAAGGAATTTAAATTTATATGTTCATCTTCCTTTAATCTTTTTTTAACTTCTCTTCTAATCTCTTCTTGTTTATCCGCATTTTCTTCTAATACATTTTGAGTCCACTTCTCAGCTACCTTAACAAACTGCTTAGTTTGATCTCTTTCATTATCAATAATTGTACATCCTAAATAGTTATCAATAAAGTAGTTTGTTCCATAATCATTATCATCTTTATTTTTAGTTTTCTTATCAATAACTAATAAATCATAACTATTATCTGGACTTAGATTCTTTATAAAAGCACACTTTTGTATTCTAGAGCTACTTGCTGGTAGACCTGTAAATTGTGGTACTATTCCTATACCTATTTTCCCCTCTAAGTATTCAATATTATGCATATAGTTTTTAATATAATCCATTTTAAATATACCTAAAAATGCACCAAATTCAGTGGTAAAAGAAACCGTTAAAAGATCGCAAGAGGGTATGCTACCTTTAGATCTCATAAGTATAAACATCTGGCTAGCCAATTCCTTAGATACATTCATTAAAGAATTCTCTCCACTTAAATATTCTTGGGACAGCTCCTTTACTATGTTTCTCTCTTTATTAAAAATCCCATGTTTTAATTCTTCATCTTTTAAACATCTTTGTATATGCTTAAATATAAAATTATATATTTCCTCATTTAACTCAAGATGATATTCATTTAATACGGGTTCATCAGCATTATTATCTAACACGTGTATTACAGCTTCATTTATATTTATTTCATTAATATATTCCAAAATTGCTCCTCCTTCAAAATAACATTAATAACCAATTAATACAGGAATTCGCCTTGTATTTTATATAAATTAATGATAGTTAATAATTATTTTTTATTTCTTTAACTATTATAACAAATTTGTTTATATAATTATCATAAATTTGTTATAATTTTAATGGTAAAATAGTTATATATCTAATTACATAAAGGAGTGTTACCTTTGAAAGAAATTGAAACTAGAATAATAAAAATAAATGTAGAGGAAATAAAATATAAATTGAATTCCTTAGGCTGCAAGAGAGTAAAGGACGAAAATCAAACAAATAATATATATGATTTTCCTGATAGACGACTCTTAAACAATAAAGGATATGCAAGAATACGCATTGTTGAAGATAACTTAAGGAATACTACAATAAATTATATGACTACTAAAAAACTACTTAGTCAGGATAAGTATAAAATAATGGAAGAACATGAAATTGTTATAGATAATAGTGAAGAAGGCACATTAATCTTTACCTCATTAGGTCTTGAATTAGTTCAATCCGTTAAAAAACACAGAGAGAGCTATAAATATAAGGATTCTCTAATCGAAATTGATATAAATGATGTAAGTTTTTGCCCATTTCCTTATTTAGAGATTGAATCCTATAATGAAGATGAAATAAAAGAAATAGTAATGCTTCTTGGGTATACTATGAAAGATACTACTTCTAAAACTATATATGAATTACTAAATGATGAAGGCCATGTACAGGGAATATAATGTTCGGATATGTTACTCCATGTAAAATGGAGCTTAAAATTAAAGATTATGAAGTTTTTAAAGCATATTACTGTGGCTTGTGCTTGGCATTAAAAAACAATTCAAATAACTTATGTAGAATGGCTTTAAATTATGATATGACATTTTTGGCAATACTTATAGATAGTCTTGAGGATTCTAAAGTAGAATCTACCCTTAGCTCTTGCATTGCCCATCCGCTAAAGAAAAGGGCTAAAATTATAAATAATAATGCATTAAATTATGCTAGCTTTTGTAATCTAGCCCTAGTATACTATAAACTATTAGATGATTATACTGATGATAAAGCTGTATTTAAAAAGCTAACTTCCTTAGGTCTTAAAAAGTACATAACCACAACTAAAGAGCTTTCTCCTATAGTTGAAGTTATAGAAAATAAACTGACGGAACTAAGTTCCCTTGAAAGAAATAATGAATCTATATCTCTTGATGAGATAAGTGACAAGTTTGCAACTTTAACTGGCTTTATTATATCTTATTATTATAAAGATAGTGAATTTTATGATTCCTTATATAATTTAGGGTATAATTTAGGTCGTTGGATTTATATAATTGATGCCTATGATGATTTGAAGGAAGATATGAAAAAAAATAAATTTAATGCCCTTAATAAATCTTTTAATATTGACAATTTAGATTATAATGAATTTCTATCCCAATATAGAGATAGAATAGAGTTTAATTTAATTCTCAGTGCTAACGCAACTGTAGAAGCTTTAAACAATCTTACTTTAACTAAAAATAAAGATTTGTTATATAACATTTTACAATTAGGTCTAATGAATAAAATAGAGAGTATTAAATTAAGGAGTGAAGAGAATCATGATTAACCCTTATGAGGTTTTAGGAATTAAAGAAAATGCCTCCCAAGAAGAAATAAAAAAAGCTTATAGAGAAAAGGTTAAACAATATCATCCAGACCAATATGGTGACAATCCCTTAAAGGACTTAGCAGAAGAAAAACTTAGAGAGATAAATGAAGCCTACGATACTCTAATGAAAAAAACTTCTTCTAATAATTACGGATATAGCAACTCAAATTCTGGATATAATCAAAGTAGCAGCTATTCTCAGAATCATTCTAATTCCAGTGATCTTAATGAATTTCAACAGGTCAGAATGGATATAAATCGTGGAGATATACATTCAGCTGAAAATAGACTTAACTCTATTTCTAATAGAAATGCTGAGTGGCAATTTTTAATGGGGATGGTACATTTAAGAAAAGGTTGGTATGATAGTGCATATAATTTAATAAATACATCTTGTAGAATGGAGCCTAACAACTTTGAGTATAAGCAAGCATTAAATCAACTTCATAATAGACAAAATTCCTATAGAAATACATATTATGGTCAAAGAAATAGTTCTAATGATTTATGTGGAACTTGTCTAAATCTATGGATGCTAGATACATGTTGTGAGTGTATGGGTGGAGATTGCATAAGTTGCTTGTAATGTCTGATATTATACATAATTTAATGAGGAGGGAGAACAATGCATAAAAGTAAGTCATCTAATATAGCCTTGGGAGGATTATTTGTAGCCTTAACATTAGTAGTATTATACTCGGCTACTTTTTTAAAGTTTAATACATTATTTTTACTAGGGCTAACAGCTGCAATTATACCACTAACAGTAATTACTACGGATGTTAAAAATGCCATACTAGTATATTTAGCTTCTTTAATGCTATCTTACTTTATTTTACCTGATAAAAGTATATGGCTTTTATATGTGATAATTTTTGGACCCTATGGTATTGCTAAATATTACATTGAAAGTATGCGTAACACCCCATTAGAAATTGGTCTCAAACTTTTATACTATAACTGTTCTACCATCTTGTTTTTCTTTATATATAAATTATTATTTGCTCCAGATCTGCCTGTAACCTATTCTATAATTTTAATAATAATAGTAGGTAACATAGCATTTTTTATATTTGATTATGTACTTACTGTATTTATTCAAAGTATGGCAAATAGAAGATTCAAATAGCTTGACATTAAGTCATAATTTAATGTATAATTTGTGAAAAGTTAATAAATTAATGCAGTGATTAGAAGTAGTACTAAGATATTTTATTTTCAGAGAGCTACAGTTTGGTGAGATGTAGTAATGAAAGCTTAGGAACTTGTCTAGGAGTTTACTTGTGATAAACAAGTACGGCTAAAACCGTTATATTATATAAGTGAGACCCTTGGGTCTAATTAGAGTGGTACCGCGGAACTATGCTTTCGTCTCTTATTTTTGAGACGAAAGCTTTTTATTTTGTTTAAGGCATATTAAAAAAATAATTTAAATATATCAATGTTTAATAGGAGGAAAAAATATGGCAAAATACGGAACTGTTGTTGATAATAAGTGGCAACAAAAATGGGAAGAAACAGAACTTTATAAATTTGATGAAAGTAAAATGGATAAAAAATTATACGTTCTTGAGATGTTTTCATATCCTTCTGGCAGCCAATTGCATGCTGGTCACTGGTTTAACTATGGACCTGTGGATTCTTGGGCTAGAATGAAAAGAATGCAAGGATATAACGTATTCCAACCTATGGGATTCGATGCCTTTGGTCTACCAGCTGAAAACTATGCTATAAAGACAGGTGTTCATCCTAAAGATTCAACAGATAAAAATATAGAAACTATGGAAAAGCAACTTAAAGCTATGGGAGCTATGTTTAACTGGGAAAATGAAGTGGTTACCTGTAGCCCTGATTACTATAAATGGACTCAATGGTTATTTTTAAAACTATATGAAAAAGGACTTGCTTATAGAAAGAATGCTCCAGTAAACTGGTGCCCAAGTTGTAATACCGTACTTGCTAATGAACAGGTGCTAGATGGAGTTTGTGAAAGATGTAGTAGCGAAGTTACTAAAAAAAATCTTACTCAATGGTTCCTAAAAATCACTGATTATGCTGATGAGCTTCTAGAAATGATTGATACCCTTGACTGGCCTGAAAAAACAAAGGCTATGCAAAAGCATTGGATTGGAAAATCTATAGGTTCTGAAGTAACCTTTAAAGTTGAGAACTCTAACCTTTCCTTCGATGTATTTACTACAAGAGTAGACACATTATTTGGAGTTACCTATGTAGTTATAGCTCCTGAAAATGAAATGGTAGATGAATTAACTATAGAAGAAAATAAAAATGCCATAGAAGCATATAAAGAAGCTTCTAAAAAGCAATCAGATATCGAAAGACAATCTATAACCAGAGAAAAAACTGGTGTATTCACTGGCTCTTATGCTATAAATCCTATAAACGGAAGAAGAGTACCTATTTGGATAGGTGATTATGTATTAAATACCTATGGTACTGGAGCTGTTATGGCCGTACCTGCTCATGACGAACGTGACTTTACCTTTGCTGAAAAATATAATCTACCTATAGAAAGAGTTATAAAAGGTGGAGAAGGTCTTCCATTCACTGAGTATGGTCCTATGGTTAATAGTGGTGAATTTAACGACTTACAGGGTGATGAAGCTAAAGAAGCTGTAGTAACTGAATTAGAGAAAAAAGGACTTGGTAAAAAGAAGGTTAACTTTAGACTTCGCGATTGGCTTGTTTCTAGACAAAGGTACTGGGGCGCTCCTATTCCGATAATTCATTGTGATAAATGTGGAATAGTTCCAGTTCAAGAATCACAACTTCCTGTAGAACTTCCATATGACGTAGAATTTGCACCAGATGGTAAATCTCCTCTTGCAAAATGTGATGAATTTATTAACACAACTTGTCCAAAATGTGGAGGCACAGCTCATAGAGAAGCAGACACTCTAGATACCTTTGTATGTTCTTCTTTCTACTATTTAAGATATATAGATAATAAGAATAATGAAAAATGCTTTGATACTGAACTTGCAAACAGTATGCTCCCAGTTGATAAATATGTAGGTGGACCTGAGCATGCATGTATGCATCTTCTATATGCTAGATTTATTACAAAAGCATTAAGAGATATGGGTTATGTAAACTTTGATGAGCCATTCCTATCACTTACTCATCAAGGATTAATTCTAGGGCCAGATGGACAGAAAATGAGTAAATCTAAAGGAAACACTATCTCTCCTGATGATTACATTAAAGAATTTGGTGCCGATGTATTTAGAATGTATCTAATGTTTGGTTTTGGCTACACTGATGGTGGTGCTTGGAGCGATGATGGAATAAAATCTATAGGTAGATTTATTGATAGAATTGAAAGAACTATTGAAAATTCTATATCAGAGATAAATTGTAAAACATCTGTTAAAGACACTGTAGATGCTGCCGAAAAAGAACTTAATTATTGGAGACATTTTGCTATAAAAGGTGTTAGTGAAGATGCTGAAAAGCTTCAATTTAACACTGCTATTGCAAGAATGATGGAATTCACTAATACTCTTTCTAAATATCTAAATGAAGACATTAAAAACACTAGTTTCTTAAAAGAAACTCTTATAGATTATATTAAATTGCTTGCTCCATTTGCTCCACATTTTAGTGAAGAGCAATGGGAAAATCTTGGTATGAGTTATTCTGTTTTTAATGAATCATGGCCAATATTTGATCCTTCAGCTTTAATCAGAGATGAAGTAGAAATAGCAATTCAAATTAACGGTAAGATTAAAACTAAAATTTATGTACCTACATCATTAGGAGAAGATGAAATTAAAGAGGCATCCCTTAACAATGAAAATATTAAAACAGCCCTTGAAGGAAAGACTGTTAGAAAAGTTATAGTAATAAAAGGAAGACTTGTTAATATAGTTGCCAATTAGTAAAAAAGAAGTTCACCGTTAATGTGAACTTCTTTTTTATGTTTGATATCCTCTTAATGTTATATTAACTTATTATTTACTACTTTGAGATACAGGAATTTTTCTATATACATGCTCACTATTTTTATTTAATGAAGTATTTCTATATACCAGTATATATTTACTCTCCTCATCTTCGCCTGGTTGAATTCTTGTATTTTTAATCTTACCCTTAGAGCTGTCCTTATGCCATACCTTTAATAAATAAGTATCCTCGCAATCTAAAGGTCCGAATAAAAATTGACCAAATTCATCAGTAAAAGTGTGTCCTATAGGATCTAGACTACTTGGATCATTTTGATCCCTTAACAACACTAACTTAACCACTGCATCTTCCACAGGGGTTCTATCTTCATCTACAACTACTCCATAGATAACTTTTTTATGATTCTTTCTATGTAATATAATTGTGTCAAATTCTCTCTCTCTAATATCTCCATCTACTTTTAAAAGCTGCTCTGTCATAAAATACCTCTATTAATTGATTTAATTTTATTATATGAAGAGCTTCTATGTTTTGAAACTATATATAAATTATTATTTATAACGCTCTAAAGTTTTTTTGGTTTCCCCCAAAAGACTAGTAAGCTCAAATACTTCTCCAACCTCTAAAAGTTTATTTAGCTGCTCTGTAAATCTTGATGCCTCTGCTATCTTACCCAAAGAGGATAGTGTTAAAATATTTTCTACTATGTTACTTACAAGAGAAGACTTTACCTCAAATAATTTTTGAGCATCTTTTATTTCATCTTTTATGACTAACATTTGTTGATCCAACTGAAATGCTGCATCTGCAGCATTTTTAAGCTTATATCTTATATCTGGGGGTATATCATGCTTATATTTGTAATTTAAAGAATGTTCCACCGTAGCCCAAAAGTTCATAGCAAGAGTTCTAATTTGAAATTCTGCTAAAATTTCACACATACCATCAGACATATTAACGGGATATTTAATAATCATGTGATAGCTCCTATATCCACTAGGTTTTACATTAGTTACATAGTCTTTTTCATAGATAATCTTCATGTCTTTTCTCTGTCTAATTAAATTTACTACCTTATCGATATCATCTACAAACTGGCACATCACTCTTATTCCAGCTATATCTTCCATTTCATATTGTATTCTATCAAGAGGAATATTAAATTTATTTGACTTTTCTAATATACTTGAAACTTCCTTCACCCTTCCTGTGACAAATTCTATAGGTGAATATTCATTCTTTCTCCTTAATTCTCTTCTTATACTCCTGAATTTAACTTTTAATTCCTCTACTGCTTGTTCATAAGGGATTAAGAATTTTTTCCATTCCATTGCAGCCATACTCGTCATTCCTTTACTTCCTATTTAAACTTAATAACACATAATATTATATCATATCTTTTCTATAGTATAGTAATTTTATGTAATAAAGTAATCTTATATGATATAATATATAGAATAGATTTTTTTTGTAGAATTTTGCAATATTAAGGGGATAGTAGTATGAAAGATTTATTTTCTGGACTTGAAAATTTAGGATTTAATAATATAAATATTGAAGATATATATGATGTAGATAAGAAAGAATCTCAACTTCCCCGCCCCTCCACTTCTACCACTCTAATTTATGATGTCACTGTAACTTGCCCTATATGTGATCATATATTTAAAGAAAAAGCTGTAAAAACATCTAGCTATAAAATAGATAGTAAGGATTCAGATTTGTTTATCCGATATAGTATTATAAATCCCTATTTTTATGAAGTATGGATTTGTCCAAGCTGTGGATATAGCTCTATCAAAGTAGATTTTCATAAAATAAATCAAAATCAGAAAGAACTTATTCTTAAAAATGTTTCTCCAAAATTTAGAAATAAAACATATACTGCACCCTATGATGTAAATATAGCTATTGAAAGATATAAGTTAGCTCTTATTAATTCTGTATTTATGGAAAGTAAAGCTAGCCGAAAAGCTATGATCTGTCTAAAACTTGCATGGATGCATAGATTGCTGAATAATGATAAACCTAACGAAGATGAAACAAAATTTTTAGAACAGGCATTAAAAGGTTTTGAAAATGCTTACTCAACGGAATATTTCCCATTATATGGTATGGATAAATTCTTATGTATGTATCTTATTGGAGAGTTAAATAAAAAAATAGGAAATTATGACGAGGCCTTAAGCTGGCTTAGTGGTGTAATAATTGGCAAAAATGTAAAACAAAATCTAAAAGAATTAGCAAGAACTGAAAGAGATGCTATAAAAGAAGAACTATCATTAAGAGAAAAGATCAAAACTTCATCTCTTTCTGGAGATATTTCTTTAGAATTAAGTGATGAGTTATCTGAAATAGAACCAGAGGAAAAAGAGGAAAGAACTTCATCTATATTGCAATTTTTTAGAAGAAAATGAATTATATTCCTATAAGGCGTCTTCAAAAAAAATAACTAGTCAATCTAATTGTATATTTGACCAGTTATTTTTATTCTGATGACTTGATCCACTTTGAGAAATAAGGATCTCCTTAATCTAATATCTTTATAGGTGAAAAACTTATATAATCACAGGATGTCAATATATACTGTATCCCATTTTTCTCTTCACAGAAGGCATTTGCTAGACCTGCACTATGAAGATGTCCATATATAACCTTTTCCACTGGATACTCCTCTAACAATCTTGTAAATCCAGTATCTTCCCCCTGTTGAGATGTGGGAGGATAGTGAAGCATTGCTATTATCTTTTTATATCCTGCCTTTACTGCACTATCTAAAGATAATTTCAATCTAATTAATTCTCTGTTATATATTTTTTTATCATGAGCAGTAAATTTTGAATTATCTTCTGTAACCCACCCTCTACTTCCGCAAATTGCATAGTCCTCATATGTAAAAAAGTTATTTTGAATAAAATCCATTCCTTCAAACATAGCATTTAATTTTGTAATACTAGTCCACCAGTAATCATGATTTCCCCTAACAAAAACCTTTCTTCCAGGAAGTTTATTGATAAATTCTAGATCCAATTTTCCATTCTCCACGTTCATGGACCAAGAAATATCTCCAGCCACTAATACTGTATCATCCTTTGAAACTATTTCCATCCAATTCTCTTTTATTTGTTCATGATGATTGCACCATTTGTATCCAAAAATATCCATGGGTTTATCCTCTGTTAACGCTAAATGAAGATCCGCTATTGCATATAAAGCCATATTTACATCACCTACTATCTATATTTACTATCTACTTCCATAATATAAGCTATTATTTTAGCAACTACATCATACAATTCATACGGTATTTCATCTTCTATATCAACCTTAGTAAGCATATTAGCAAGTTCTTCATTATATACTATGGGCACCTTATTCTCTTCTGCTTTTTCAATAATTTTATCTGCAACTCTTCCCATCCCACTTGCTGTAACCTTTGGTGCTGTTTGCCCGTAGTCATATTTAAGGGCTGCAGCTTTTTTCTTATTGGAATTATTCATATAAAACTCCCTTCACTATACCCTTACGTTTAAAGATGAAAAATCCTCATCTTCAAAAAATGTTCTACAGTTAGCAAATGAAAAATCTTGTTTTCTTTCTTTAATTTTCACTTTGAAGTTATATTTATTCGTAGATAAATCCTCTAATAATTTTTCTTTGAATATATCTAACAATTTTACAAATTGAGCTTCAGCCTCTATATCTATACTAGCTGAATTATTTAATACTGTTATATATGCATCTACCGTGTTCATATATATGGTTGAAACACTAGTAGCTATTTTTATGTTATTAGAATCTATTTTTTTCCCTTTTGCTCTCTCATCTTTTATAACTAGTTTACAATCGTAGTTCTCTTCTTTCACATTTATAGGTATATCTAAATAGTAATAATTATTATTAAGGGTATTAAACAATTTAAATTCATTAAATCGCCCTTCTAACAAGTTAAATATTTTAGAAATATTTTCACTATCATTATTAGATAGTTTTAACATTTCACTTATATTGGTTTTTAATAGATTCAATTTATCCTTTATTTCTTCTTTAACTATACTCTCATTAATTTTATTATCAAAATTAAACAACTGATTAACATCCTTAAGTAGCTTTTCCGTTATAGAATTTCTATTTAATTGACTATTAACCATACTATCCTCTTTTGATGGTAAAATACTATTTTCATTCTTAACTACAACTTCACTCTTATGAGTCATTTTATTTTCTTTAACAATAGCATCATTCCTATTAATAGCTTTATCTTCTTTAATAAATCCTTCTAATTTCTCTTCTACTTCAATAGCTAGTTGAGATATCTTTGCTTCATTTTTCTGTTTAATTGCTTCTTCTTTAACAGGGTTTTGCATTGAATTATTAGATTCTATATTATTATCCTTATAAAATAGATTATTATCCTTGTTCAATATATTGTTATTATCCTTGTTCAATATATTGTTTTTTGTCATTGCATCGTTATAATTTGTATTGGTCATAGTCTTATTATTGCCTTGAATTTCATTTTTAATAAATTCTTTTACGTCATCTATATTATTAAACAAGTTAAAATCCTTGTCCACTATATTCTTAAAAGCTTTTATATTATCTTCAGTAAATTCTATGCCATTTTCCTTCATTAAAAGCAATTTGTTTAAATCTAAACCTCCAACTTCTTTAAAAAAGCTTTGTAATGTTTCTTTTATAAACGTTCCTTTAGGAGTGTTCTCATCTACGCCCTTAGAGTTTAGGTATTTATTAATAAAACTATTAACTTCGTCATCAGATGAATTTGCCTTTTCAATGAATTCATTTAGAGCTTTAATCTCTACAAAATTTTCTTCATTAAGAGGTATGCTATGCTTTAGCATTCCTTTAAGGATGTTTATATCTTCTTTATCTACAGTAAAATCTAAATTTTTCATTAAATCGTCTATTAAATCACCAAGAATTTCACTATTTTTTTCTCCAGTGCCTTTATTTTGTTCAGATAAAATTTTTAGTATTAAATTTCCTCCGTCAAAACCATCTACTACAAATTTAAATAAATAGTTATCTAGCGGATTATTTAAAAAGCCTTCCACTTTGGCAGGGAATACTCTTCCATCTAATAGTTTTATTATAACATCCTTAGTATCTCCATCAAGTCTCAATACTCTGGCTGAAAAAGTATCATCTTTCTTAAAAGATAGTTTATTAAACTCTTGTTTTGTAGTATAATTTTGTACCATGTTTATTTTCCATAATCCTGTCATAAGTACACCTCCTTACTTACATTAATCGTATATTTAATATTTTTATGAATATGTAATCTATATAAATATTAATAAATAGGAGTATACCTAAGGCATACTCCTAAATTCTATGCTATTATCAATTTGTAGAATTTCTTTTTTCCTCTTTTAATTAGAGCAAAACCATCTTTTAAGTAGCATTCATTAAAGTTTGCATTCACATCAATTATCTTTTCATCGTTTATTGTAAGTCCACCTTGTTGTATAAGTCTTCTTGCTTCACTCTTTGATGGTACTATAGCTGTACTCACTAATATATCTAGAATTAAGGAATTTTTCATGTCTTCTGATATTTCTACTGTTGGAACATTTTCCATATCTGCTCCACCTGCAAATAATGCTTCTGCAGCTTTCTTCGCATTTTCAGCTTCCATTTCTCCATGGATTAACTTTGTAACTTCATATGCAAGAACTGTTTTGGCTTGATTTATTTCAGAACCTTCTAGTGCTGATAATCTTCTTACCTCTTCCATTGGCACAAAAGTAAGTAGACATAAACATTTTTCTACATCAGCATCATCAATATTTCTCCAGTATTGGTAGAAATCATAAGGTGAAGTTTTCTCTGGATCCAACCAAACAGCTCCATTTGCTGTCTTACCCATCTTATTTCCTTCACTATTAGTTAATAAGCTACAGGTCATTCCATAAGCCGATTTGCCTTCTTTTCTTCTTATAAGTTCCATACCAGCTAAAATATTAGACCACTGGTCATCCCCACCTAATTGCATAGTACATCCATGCTTTTGGTTTAATACTAGAAAATCATACCCTTGCATTAGCATATAGTTAAATTCTAAAAAGGATAATCCTTTCTCTAATCTCTGCTTAAAGCATTCAGCAGTTAACATTCTATTTACTGAGAAATGAACTCCTATATCTCTAATGAAATTAACATAATTTAAATCTAAAAGCCAATCTGCATTATTTTCTAATATAGCCTTATCATCGGTAAAATCTATAAGTCTTGATAATTGATTCTTTATACAAGAAATATTGTGATCTATCTGCTCTTTAGAAAGCATTTGTCTCATATCAGTCCTGCCCGATGGATCTCCAATCATAGCAGTTCCTCCACCAACTAGTGCTATTGGTCTATGCCCTGCCTTTTGCATATGTGCCATAAACATCATAGCTATAAAGTGACCTATGTGTAAACTATCTGCAGTTGGGTCAAATCCTATATAAAAAGTCACCTTTTCTTTTTCAAAAATTTCTCTCATTTCTTCTTCATGAGTTAATTGTTTTAAGAATCCACGTTCTTTTAAAATATCATATACGTTTGCCATATCTAAATCCTCCTCATTCTTAACACTTTATCTTATGACTAATTTGTTCTAATGTCCAATGTAATATATATACATTTTTAAATTAACTATGTGCTTCGATAATACTTTAATAAAAAGCAAAATAAAAAGTCCCTAGTTATAAAACTAGGGACGAAAATTTTCCGTGGTACCACCCAAATTGACATCTAAAATATAGATATCCACTTTTCCTTAATAACGTCAGGAACCCGTATCAGCCTACTTAAAGTTCAGCCTAAAGTTCAGGAATGTATTTCACTATGTTCCTCCACTAATTTCCACCACCATTAGCTCTCTTTAAGATTTCCATAATTACTTCTTTCCATCATTACCTTTAATTATATCGATTTAAATACATATTACTATTATTACGGAAAATTATCAAGTGGAATTTATATAAAATTACTTTAAGCAATATATTTTCTTATACAATTGGGTATATTATTTTCTTCACAACCTATGTTAATATAAAAGTCTATATTAAATTTTTCTGATAAATATTCTACTTTAGATAAGACTAACTCCAATGCCTCTTTCTCTCTCCATAAATCATTTAATATTCCATCAATGAAAATATTATCTACATCATAATCTTTAGATATTATACCGCATAGAAACCCATAGAACTCTTTATAATTATAAATATTGAAGTCTTGTGCACAAATAAATCTTATGTTTTTGTGTATTTCTAATAATACTCTATTATTATCATTTATATACACCAAACTGCCTTTAGAATCCTTGACCTTAGAATTTGCTAGGTCAATCAGTGCCTTTGTTTTCCCAGAGCCTTTTTGTTTACAAAATACATGAATCATTCTAAACGCCCCCAAACTATATTTAATATAATGATATATTATTATAAATAGTATATAATATTCTGAATATTTTTACAACTCAAATTCCATGATTTTTTTGTTGGCTTCAAAGTTTTTATTTTACATTATAATACAATATATTTCAGCCAATATGTATTGTATTATAATGTAAATATGGTATAATGTAATTAAGATTATTTTAAGATTAATTAACCAGGCAACTTATCGACCCCTTTAATCAAGGAGTTTTTTGTATGATAGTTTCTTAGTTTAATTAGTCCCTAGATTAAAGGAGGTTATCGTAATGGCTGATAAAAACATTACTTGCAAAGACTGTGGAAAAGAATTTGTATTTACTGAGGGAGAGCAAGCTTTCTATAAAGAAAAAGGCTTTGAAAATGACCCAGTAAGATGCCCAGAATGTAGGAAAGCTAGAAAAAATAATAGAAACAGTTTCCCAACAAAATAGCATTAAAATTCATGAGTAGATTTTAAATCTACTCTTTTTTTATTTCTCATATTAGAATAATATTTTTATATTTGAACATAATAACTTTATTGCTTTAATATATATAAGTTTCAATTAAATTTATGCATTATACAAATAGGCTTAAATATAAAATTAAATTAATTAGAACTTCATATTATTACTGCTCAACCGTTTCAAAACCTTGATTTACTAAGTCTCTATTCAAGTAAAACCTATTTGTATTATGTAATTTCATTATTGAAAAATATATATTTAGACACGTAAAAAATACTGGTTCAAACAAAGGAAGGTATATTATGAATTACATCACATGGTTTAGAGGATTTATAATGTTGCTTTCACTTATATATTTATTTTATTTAATAGGCGGAAATCTAATAAACCTAATTATATCTATTTCAGTAATACTATTAATTATAGATTACTTAAAAGAAAAAAATAGAAGAAAAAGTAAATATAACTATTAAAAACAAGCTAAATTTTAGCTTGTTTTTTGTTAATTATCTTTACCTATATTTGAAAGCACTAAACTCTTGTTGTGTTCCAGTGCCCAACTGATTCCCCAATCACTTTGGAAGATCAGAAGATCTCTATCTTTTAAATCTTTTACTATTTTGGTATCACTGGTTAAGCTTAACTCCTCAACTTTACCATCATATTTTTCAATCCATCTTATATTTCTAAATGATAACATATCCATCTTAATGTCGACATTGTACTCATTTTTAAGTCTAAACTCTAAAACCTCAAATTGAAGTACTCCAACAACACCAACAATAATTTGCTCAGTACCTATATGAAGTTCTTTAAACACTTGAATTGCGCCCTCTTGAGCTATCTGAGTAATACCCTTTATGAATTGTTTTCTTTTCATAGTATCTACAGTTCTAACTCTTGCAAAATGCTCTGGTGCAAAGGTCGGTATTCCCTCAAATTTAAATTTTTTACTTGGAGAGCATATTGTATCCCCTATACTAAATATACCTGGGTCAAATACCCCTATTATATCTCCTGCATAGGCTTCTTCTACTATTTCTCTATCTTGAGCTAAAAACTGTTGAGGTTGAGCAAGTCTAAGCTTATTTCCACCTTGATAATGAAAAACTTCCATTCCTTTCTCAAACTTTCCTGAGCAAATTCTCATAAATGCAATCCTATCTCTATGAGCTTTGTTCATATTCGCTTGTATTTTAAATACAAAAGCTGAAAAGTTATCCTCAAAGACATCTATAATTCCATCATCATATTTTCTTCCCAATGGTGCAGTTGTAAGTTTTAAAAAGTGTTCTAAAAATGGCTCTACTCCAAAATTAGTTAAAGCACTTCCAAAAAATGCAGGTGTCAATTCTCCTTTTCTTACCTTCTCTGAATCAAAATCATCTCCTGCAATATCTAACAACTCTATGTCCTCTAATAATTTCTCATATAGACTATCAGTTATAGCTTCTCTAACTGTGGCCTCATCATCTATGGAAATAATAGTATCTGATATCTCTGTTTGACCATGATCTCCAGCCTTGAATATATGAATCTCTCTAGCTTTTCTATCGTATACACCCTTAAAATGCATTCCAATTCCTATTGGCCAATTCATTGGATAGGATTTGATACCTAGTTCATTCTCAAGTTCCTCCATTAATTCAAAAGGATCTCTTGTCTCTCTATCCATTTTATTTACAAAGGTAAATATAGGAATTTCCCTTAAGCTACATACATGAAATAGCTTTCTAGTCTGATCCTCTACCCCTTTTGCTCCATCAATAACCATTACAGCACTATCTGCTGCCATTAATGTCCTATAGGTATCTTCACTAAAGTCTTGGTGTCCTGGGGTATCCAATATATTTATGCAATATCCTTCATAATTAAACTGCATTACTGAAGAGGTTACAGATATCCCTCTCTTCTTTTCTATTTCCATCCAGTCTGAAACGGCATGCTTTGACGCTTTTCTTGCCTTAACCGAACCTGCTAACCTAATAGCTCCTCCGTATAAAAGCAATTTCTCTGTAAGTGTGGTTTTACCTGCATCTGGGTGAGAAATTATTGCAAAGGTTCTTCTCTTTTCAATCTCTTTTATGTAATCAACCACCATATTCACTCCTTGTTATTATATAAATTACTATTGTAATTATAGTATTTCTATGTTAAGCACAATTTATATAATAACATATAGATAATACTAAAACAAATAGAAAAATTGATTTTTATCCTGTTTATTGTTGAAAAAATTCGTATATATTGTTATAATGTATTATTGTCTAGAAATTACTATGGAAACTATAAAGATGATATCTAAAATAGATATTTTAGCTTGAAGAGAAATTATCTTCATTTGAATATACAATAATAGACTATGCTACCTTTATCTTTAAAAAACCTATGAGAAAATTTCCTTTCTCATAGGTTTTTTATTTTAAGCATTATATTATAATTGAATAAGCCCAATTTTTCTCTGCATTTTTCTTAATGTTTTATTTGCTACATAATTAGCTTTGTCAGCACCTTTTTTATATATTCCTTCTAAATAGTTTTTATCTTCTAATAAGGCCTTAACTTTTTCTTGAATAGGCGCCAACTCTTCTACTATTGCTTCTGCCACATCTTCTTTAAATTTAGCATATCCTATACCTTCATAGTTCTTTTCTATATCCTGTGGCGAAATTCCCCTAATAGCACTTAAAATATTGATTAAATTTTTAATTCCTAGCTGTTCATCATTGTATTTAACGATACCTATGCTATCTGTAACAGTTCTAGATATTTTTTTTCTTATAACTTCTGGTGGATCCATTATTAAAATATATCCATTAGCATTTTCACTATCAGAGTCTGATTTTGACATCTTTTTTGATGGATTTTGAAGGTCCATTATCTTTGCTGCTGCTTTAGGAACATATCCCTCTGGTATGGTAAATGTAGGACTGTATAACTTATTGAATCTTTCTCCAATATCTCTAGATAATTCTAGATGTTGCATTTGATCCTTACCTACTGGAACTAAATCTGCTCCATATAATAGGATATCTGCTGCCATCAATACTGGATAATTAAATAGTCCCGCTGGTATACTTTCTCCACTACTCTTAGACTTATCCTTATATTGAGTCATTCTGCTTAACTCCCCCATATAGGTAGAGCAATTTAAAAGCCATGCTCCTTCTGAATGTGCTGGTACATGAGATTGTATAAATAGTGTATTCTTTTCTACATCAATTCCTGATGCTATATAAATAGCTAATATATCCAATGTTCTCTTTCTTAATTGTGCTGGAACTTGCTTTACAGTTATAGCATGAAGATCCACTACACAAAAATAACATTCATAATCCTCTTGAAGTTTTACCCAATTCTTTATAGCTCCTAAATAATTTCCTAAAGTTAAATCTCCTGAAGGTTTTATTCCACTAAAAATTACTTTTCTTTTTTCTTCCATAATTATTGCTCCTCTCATATAATGTTTATAAAAATAAAACCCTATGGAAAAACTCCATAGGGCATAAAATACGCGGTACCACCTATTTTAAGGCAATTAATAGCCTTATCTCTATAAGATACATAAAATATCTTCTCTCTATAACGTGAGAGACACGATTAAGACTACTAAATATAATTCATCCAATATCTCCACGACCCATTCAACCTAAACATAATTATGATAATTTCACCACATATCACTCTCTGAAAATTTGTTTTTAGGTTTACTTACTTCGCTTCAACGATTTTATTTAATATTTTAAGTTATCATATCATATTTTTTAAAAATAGTCAAGTCCTTTTACATTTTATACCTAGTATTTATTTAAGAGTTTAACGTACACTAACATCAGTACAATTTTCAAATTTAGGAGGGAATTTATATGGAAAAAAAACACAATGAAAATAAAACTACCTATGGTCCTAATGAGCGTGATTTTTTTGATGCTAGCTTAAAACCTGTAAAATCTTATTCCTTAGAGGATTCTGTACTTCTTCCAAATCATGTGGTGGATCCTGTAGTTGCTAATAATATATCTAACGTTGAATTTGATTATACCTACAATGGTGGCTCTGATCTACTAGATTTAAAAGACCAACCATTGACTTCGATAAATAAAAACACCCCAAAATAAAAGTATAGCCAGAGATCTCTGGCTATACTTTTTACTTTTTATACTGTTTATTTTTTCGATTTCATTCTTAATATAATTAACCTAAATATCTACGATTTAAATGTTACCTCTATTATATACTCTCCACTTTCCATTATTGGTATCATATCTCCTTCCATAACTTCACCATTGAATAAAATTTTGTCATTTTCACCTCTATTGATATTTATAATATAATGAGCTTCATTTATATTATATTCAATAGTGTAATTCTTCCATTCAATAGGTACACACGGTTTTATAGTAAAGCCTTTTCCTTGAACTAATTCCATCCCCAATATATATTGAAGTCCTATAGTATACATCCATCCAGAGCTTCCTGTATACCAACTCCACCCTCCTCTTCCTACATGAGGTGGCTCAGAGTAGACATCTGCTGACATTACATAGGGTTCTGTTTTAAAATTTTCTATTTTTTCTGTAGTATCCCCATGATTTATAGAATTTAACATAGAATAGAGTCTATACGCTTCGTTACTTCTCCCCATTTTTGCATAAGCTAGTATAACCCAAGTAGCTCCATGAGTATATTGACCACCATTTTCTCTCACTCCTGGAACATAGCTTTTAATATATCCTGGGTTAAGTTTGCTTTTATTAAAAGGTGGAGTAAGAAGAAGTATTAATTGCTCCTTAGACTTTATTAAGTTCTTCTTCAAAGACTCCATGGCTATTTCTGTTCTTTCATGGTCTCCACCATCTGAAATTACAGACCAACATTGAGCCAAAGCATCTATTTTACATTCACTATTATCTTTAGATCCTAGCGGAGTTCCATCGTCGAAATAAGCTCTTCTATACCATTCTCCATCCCAAGCATTAGCTTCTATATTATCTCTTATAAATTCTTTTACATGTTTATAGTTTTTGCTTCTATCAAGATCTTTCTTATAGTCGCAAACCTCTATAAACCGATTTAATAAATCATACAGGAACCAACCTAGCCATACGCTTTCTCCTTTTCCCTTATTACCGACTTCACTCATTCCATCATTCCAGTCTCCACTTCCCATCAATGGTATGTTATGAGTACCAAAATTTAAAGCTCTTTCTATAGATTTTATACAATGTAAATAAAGCTCTTCTTCTAAACTTGATTTACCATAGATATCATATCTTTCATCTTCTCCTTCTTGCAGTTCCTCGCCGCTTAAATATCTTACATTCTCATTTAGAATAGTATAATCTCCAGTTGCTTTCACATAAATACTCGTTACATAGGGTAGCCATAATAAATCATCGCTGAATCTAGTTCTTATTCCACTATCCACTACAGGATGCCACCAGTGCTCTACATCCCCTTCCTCAAACTGTCTAGATGCGGCATACAAAATATGCTCTCTTGTTATGGTTGGGTCTACATATATCAATGGAATTACATCTTGAAGTTGATCTCTAAATCCAAACGCCCCTCCACTTTGATAAAATCCAGTTCTAGAAAATAATCTACAGCTTATGGTTTGATACATTAACCAGCCATTTAACATTAAATTAAAACTTTGATCCGGAGTAGTTACCTTAATTTTACCTAATAACTTATTCCACTGTTCAGTACAATTCTCAAATTCTCTTTTAACGTACGATAAATCTTTATATCTATTAATAGATATGTCTATATCTTCTACCTGTTCTTTCGTTCCTAAAATTATTACTACTTCCTTTTCTTCAAAAGACTCTAACACAATATGAACTTTATTACATAAACAAGGATCTAATCCTTCTCCCGCAAGATTATTTAAATCAATCTCATCCATCATTTCAGGCTTAGAGAGGCTTCCTAACATACCTATAAAGCTGCTTCTATCACCTGTAAAAGATTTACTTTCTCCTCCAAATGTTTTAAGAAATACTCTGCTGCCAGAAAAGTTTGAGCTATATGGGTTTCTAGCATATATATACCCTTGACCTTTATTTATATGAGTATAAACCTTTTTATAATTATGTTCTCTCATAGCTCCCATTGCTAACTTTGCATAATAGGTAACGGATAAATTTCTTCTCCTACTCTCGTTATTCTTAAGTTTAACTATCAATACTTTTACTGTATCATCACTTGGCACAAAAGTTTTCAGTTCTCCAAATATATTATCATAGTTACAATTAAACTTTGAATAACCAAAACCATGTGTAATCACATATTCACCCTTGTGTCTTATAGGCTCAGGAGTTATAGTCCACACATCACTGCTCTCTTCATCCTTAATATAAGTAACTTCACTTAAGGTATCCTCAATAAAATCATTGTTCCATGGAGTTATTTTAAATTCTCTACTATTTTTATACCAAGTATAACTACTTCCAACTTCACTTATATGAAATCCAAAGTCTTTATTACTTATTACATTTATCCAAGGTGCTGGTGTGCTAATATTATCCTTTAAAACAATAATATATTCTCCAATTTCATTAAATCCACCATACCCATTAAAAAATTTTAAGGTATTTACATCATATTGTAATGGTGAATTCACTTTGCATACCCCAGCCTCAATTTTTCCATGATTTCTGGTATCATAATAGGTGTTTTTCATTAATAGAGATACTTGATCCCATAAACTTCCCTTATTGCCATACAACACTAGAGAACTTATTCCCTTGAGCAATTCAATATCTTCTTTGTTCATGGTAGCACTACTTTGAATAAATATTCCTCCAGGTCTATTTTCCATATCCTTAAAGCTACTGTTTAAAACAATCTGCTTTATCGAAGTTTGTAGTGGTTTCTCATAGCTTATTGGTTCACTAACTATTATTACTAAATCTACTTTTAATCCATGGTGTCCTAAATATTCATTACAACATATAGTTTGCCTAACTATATCACTATGCTTTTCATCCTCTAAAATAACTAGTATTATTGGTAAATCACCTGAAATTCCATATGCCCATAGAGAACTTTGGTTTTTATTTATTCGTTCTATTGCTCCCTCTCTATTTCTATAGCTAGAATTTAAATATATAATACTACTTCCAACACTTTCATACAGCTCCATTTGAGGAGGTTTTATACCTCTATTTAAAAGCTTCTTTTTAGTTTCTCTTTGAAGATTATCTATAGCCTCATCCAATATATAATTGTTATCATATCTACTTGCTATAGTTAATATATGTTCCTTGGAGTTTCCAACTACCGTAATATAATTAAATATACATTTCTCACCAGGCTTTAAAGTTATGCTTCCTCTTAGTGAAATAATTGGGTCTAATACGTTTCCTACCGATTCACTGAGTTTTAAATCATTAGTGATAGATATAGGATTTTTCTTTGAGTTCCCTCTTCCAACAAAATTCAATCTAGCAGTTTCATATTCCAAATGATTAATTCCATTTTCTATCAATAGTCTTTGTAATACATATTTCTCCCTATCTCTTTCACTTCTTGTTCTTCTTCTTGCTATTACACCATTTAACTCATTGATATATTCAGTAGTAACAAATAGATTTCCAAAGGCAGGATGTGCTAAATCTCCGTCATATGTCTGTAATACAATTTCACAATAACTAGTCAATTGAAGCTTTCTTTCTTCCTTGGAGTTGTTTTCTAAAGTTATTCTTCTTAATTCACAATCATCCTTTGGAAGTACATATACAGATGTATTTATTGAAACCCCTCTCCAAGATTTAATAAATTCTGCTTTATATGGATAAAATTTAACTTTATAACTATCATCTGCCTCCATGCAGGGTTCAAATGTTGTGGACGTAAAGTCTTCTGTAGTTAAATCCTTAATGTAGAAGAACATTCCATTGTTTCTATTTACAATATCTTCTCTCCATCTATATACAAATGTATTATCTATCTTTGAATATCCACTACCACAACTCTCTATCATGATGCTATATTTGCCATTTGATAATAATTGAGTTTTAGGAAACTTAGTTATTGGTTTATTGTAATTTCTTATATATATCATTGTATTATCAGATTTTTCTTCGCAGTATTTGTTATCTTCTACTCTATCAAAAACTACATTCTTACAATTTTTCTCTTGAAGTAATAATTCACAGCTCTTCATTATAGGTATATCATGAAATCTTCTTTGCAATATATCATGATTTATTACATTATCTATGGCTAATAGACTCATACCTAAATGATGTATCATAAAAGATTTTACAATTTTGTACTTCTCATTTTTTCTTCTCCCTTTAGTATAATCTAAAGCTTCATAGAATCCATATTTGCCTTCCATACCTAAAGAAATTAAAAGTTCTAAATTCTTTATACTATTAGGTATATTTTCCATAAGAGACATAACTGAAGAGTATGGAGAAACAACTAAGTCATCTTCTAATCCCCTTTTTAAACCTATTTTAGGTACTCCAAAAGCTTTATACTGATAATTTAAATCTAAATCAAAGGTATAGTATCCACTTTCTGATATTCCGAAAGGAATGCCCTTATTCATACAATATTCCATCTGATAATCTACTACAGAATTATAAGTCTCACTCCATAGTGAGTTTTCAAAATTCTTCAAAATCAACCTAGGCATATAATACTCAAACATAGTTCCACTCCAAGAAGCTAATCCATTTCTATTTCCCATTTTAGTTAAAGCCCTGCTTAAAGTAAACCAGTGTTCCTTAGAAACTTCCCCTCTTGCAATAGCTATATAGCTTGTAATTCTGGCCTCTGAAGCCAATAGATCATAATAGTTATCAGTAAACATTTGATTTTCTATATCATATCCAATATAAAACAACCTTCTTTTAGAATTATATAGCATGGAAAAATTCGTCTTATTAATAAGCTCATCAATTCTTTTCATTGTATCATTACATTTCTCTATAAATTCCCATATATTTTTTCTTCCTATAGATAAACTTATCATAATATCGGAAACTATATCTTTCCCCTCTGCGCTTAAAACTTTTTCAATACTATTACATATATTCTGTAAACTACATTTATTCTCTATGTTTAAGATATTATACTCTTCTAATTTATTAAATTTTTCATTAGCTATTTTTATCCAAGGAAAAAAGTATGTTATCTCTTCTATATAACTATTTATTTCATGTAATAGTTTGCTATTCCAATATCCTTTACATATATTAGCCTCCATAATTCCCTTTAAATCTAATAGTATTTGATATATTTCTTCTATATTTTTATGGGATCTAATAATCTTTCTATAACTTTCCTTGTATCTTTCTTGTACTGATTCATCTTTAACTTCTAATAATGCTAATTCTATAGTATCTTTTACTCCTTTTACTCTTCCATTGGCATAAGGCTTCTCTATAAAATCTTTTAACCCTTGTTGTATTACATATAAATAAGCAACTAAATTACCACTATCCACCGTAGAAATATATCTAGGAAAAAGTGGTTTTAAGGTTCCAATATCGTACCAATTATAAAAATGTCCTTTGTAACTCTCCAATTTTTCCATAGTATCTAAGGTTTTATTTATAGAACTTATGGCTTCTATGATTCCTAAATATCCCATATCCACTCCAACAATATTGCTCATTAGACCTAATCCTATATTAGTTGGAGATGTCCTCATAGCTATACCTCTATATGGTTCTTCCTGAAAATTATCAGGCCCTAAATAATTAGTTTCTTCTCCAATAAAATCTTGAAAATACGCAAAAGTTTTTCTAGAAACTCTTCTTATTAAATTCCTTTGATGTTCTTCTAGATAAATCTTATGTTTATTAGTTTTACTAATTCTATAAGCAATCCAAGGGCTTATAAACCATAATAATCCACTTGGTAACATAACAAGAAAAGTATCCATACTATTTATAAATGCCATACACAGAATTATTAAGCCTATTAAGCTTCCACTCCACATATACCTTATATAGCTCTCTATATCTTTTCCTGAAGTTCTCTCCGCTTCTTCCGCAGTTTGCCATTGTAATAAATTACATTTTGTCACTCCCATTCTCCAAAGAGTTCTAACTATTGCATCTATCATCAAATAAGCCTGAAATGGTAAGAAGGCATATATAAAAAACACCTGCTTCAAAGCCATGGAAAAACTATCTACTTTTCCACTCAAACTTATACTTTTAAGAGGAACAACAGCATTTTCAGAGATGTCAAATAATATAGGAGTGATTAGCGCTATAAATGCCGACATATACCATTTATCCAACCCATCGGGCATTACCATACATAATGAACATATTAAAAGCAAAATCATTGAAGGTGCTACTAAACTTCTTCGTAAGTTATCAATAATCTTCCATTTTGACAATCCATCTATACTATTTTTTCTGAATATCCATGGAATTAACTGCCAATCCCCTCTTACCCATCTATGAAGCCTTTTGGCGCTGGAATTATAATAAGCAGGATATCCATCAATAAGTTCAACATCCGTTAATAGCGCTGTTCTTAAAAAGCATCCTTCTAACAAATCATGACTTAACACTGTATTTTCCTTAATAACCCCACCTAATACACTATTAAATACATCTACATCATATATGGCTTTGCCTGTATAAATGCCTTCTCCAAACAAATCCTGGTATACATCAGACACCGCAGTGGTATAAACATCTATTCCTGTATTACCTGAAAAAATTTTAGAAAAATAAGTTTCATTGGCACTTTGCAATGATACAGCTATCCTTGGCTGCATTAAACCATAACCTCTCCAAACTCTATTTTCCCCCTGCTCTATATAAGCTCTATTCAGTGGATGTATCATAGCTCCAATCAACAACTTTGCTGTATCTCTTGGCAATATGGTGTCTGCATCTAAAGTGATGATAAATTTTATATTCTTTAGTGTTTCTATATTCTGATTAAAAGTCATATAACTAGTATTTTTATCATCTCTTATAAATCTATTAAATTCCTCTACCTTTCCTCTTTTTCTTTCCCATCCCATCCATTTATTCTCTTTTTTATTAAAAATTCTTTTCCGACATAAAAAAAAGAACCTTTCTTTACTCTTAGCGCAATATTTACTGTTTAAAAGATTTACATATGAACTACAAGCCTCTGATATATATTTATCCTCTTTCTCGTCTTCCTCATCACTATCTACATAATCACCGAGTAAGATATAATATAAATTCTCATCTCTATTCCCTAAGTAGTACTCTTCCATATTATCAACTAACTCTTTACCTCTTTTAACTGAAGAGATTATTGTAGGAACTATAATTCCTGTACTATATTCATCTGGAACTCCATTTTCTAAATCTATTTTACAGACAGTTCTAGGCTTAGACATATGAGTAACACTCCAATTAAATATTGATATAACCACTTCACTTAAAGGAATCAATGTAACTATAAAGGCCAATACATATTTGAAAAATCTCACATCATTATCATTGTAATAACTCCATGTGATAAATCCCATAGAAAGTAAAAGAATTATACTTCCTATAGCTAATAAATATGTCCCTACGGCCTTTCCTTTTACTATATTTTTTACTTTCTCAAATCCCTTGAAATCAATATCTAAAACTTTATTTAATTCTCTTCGTCCTTCATCTATAAGATAATAACCTATATGATTTTCAAATTGAAACTTCTTAGTGCCCTGAGCACAACTTAATAGCTTATGAGCAATAAAAATTTCAGGTATGTTATTTCCTCTAGATATTTCTTCTATTATATTTCTATATAATTGCTTTGAATAAAAGTCCATATTTATATATGTTTCCGTTGGATCTTTAACCAATATTTCCTCAACCTTACTAGTTAATTGAAATATTTTTATCCAATTAAAATTTTCAATTGCTCTAAGATTTAATATAGAATGGCTAATAGCTTTAGAATAGCTTATATTAGCTTGCTCTGACATAATAAAAATTTTATTCTCATTTATTTCTCTTTCTCTTAATCTATCTTCAATCCATAATTCTACTTCATCATCAGTGACTCCATTGTCTCTTAATGTTTTTAATAATGCTTCCCAAAAATATTCACTAGTAGGGAGTTCTTTTGAATTTAATTGGTTAATTATATTGCTTAAGGATCCATTTTCACGATTTGCTATAAAAATATTCCCTATCTCTCCCCCCTTCTTACTATCTTTTTCCTTTAGGGTAACTTCTGAACATACTCTACTTATAATTTGAATATAATACATTTTCATCATTGCACATAATGCCCATAATTCTCTATTAGTTAAAACAGTTATACTTTGATATTTATTTAAATATTCTATCAAGAAAGATTCACTCATTAACTCTCTTGAATTTATTATTTCTCTAGCTAAGTCATAAACCCTAGGAAACCGCTCTTCACCTTCATGTCTAATAGCTGGCAAACTCTTAACATAACTTTTTCTTATACTCTTTATCAATGCTTTATATTCTTTTTCTATAACATAGATGTTATCTAAAATCCATTCACTGCCTTGAATTCTTCTATATCCCTTTTGATATTCTCTCTTAAAAAAATTATGACATAGGATTATATTGTTATAACTATTCTCTACATCATACATTAACTTTTTACTAAATCTAACTTCTTCTATCTCTCTATGTTGTTGAGCTAATTTTTCTATTTCTAACACTGTCTTATTTCTTATATTCCATTGAATTTTAACACTTTGTACACGTTCACTCTTACTAACAGTACGTCTGTAAAGTATAATCATAAGTATAAATAATGTAACTGCTATGAAACTCCTCATTATACTCTTCCTTTCTTTCGATTTCTTCTTTTGTATTATTACCATATGTTCTTTTCTTATCCAAAAATATCATAATAAAAAAGAGATAGATTATTTTATTTTTCTACCTCTTCTTTATTATGATATTTTTACTTTTCAAAGCCCCATCTTATGATCTATATAAATCATGATATTCGTTAATATTTTTTGTTACCTACTTTGCATATATCTAAAACTATCCTGTAATAAGGATAGTATAATTAAGGCTATATAGTTAATTAAAACTATATAGCCTTATAATCTGATTCTATTAAATTGCACATCTATCGCAAGGATCTGTTTTAGGAGAATCTTTTAATACTCCTGAATTTATAACCTTGCTCTTAGATAAAGCACTACATTTCTTATTCAAATGATAAGATTTACCATTAGGTGTCCAATAAACCACAGTATCTTTGTCCGACTTGTTTTCTTCTTCATTATTCATAGAACTATTATTTTCTGAATTAGGGCTTTTACCCTTTATTAATCCATTATAACTCCCTGGTGAAGTATTAAATTTAATTATGCTACCATCACTAGTTGCTATAACTGTTCCATTCTCATCCGTTCTATAAACTTCAACATTTTTTTCTTTTAATTTATTCATTACATCCTGTCTTGGATGACCATAATCATTATCTACCCCAACGGTAATAACTCCATACTTAGGATTAACCTTTTCTAAAAATTCTTTACTTGTAGAACTATTGCTTCCATGATGTCCTATCTTAAGTACTGTGGATTGTAGATTAACTCCACTATTTATCATTTCTTTTTCTACTACTTCCTCAGCATCTCCTGTAAATAAAAATGAGTTGTTTCCATGCTCTAATCTAATAACAATTGAATAATTATTTGTATCTTCATAGGTTTCACTTATTGGAGCTAATATAGTGCACTTAGCATCACCTAAGTCTATAACCTCTCTAACCTTAGGCGTTGTAAAGTTCAATCCCTTATTTTTAGCAGCTGCAACTACATCCCTAAAAGTCTTTGTTGTTGCAGTAACTTTAGGCATATAAATTTTTCCTATGTTAAAATTATTTATTACATAATCAAGCCCACCTATATGATCTTCATGAGGATGAGTTCCAACTAAATAATCGATTTTTTCAATATTTTGTGCATTTAGATATTCCTTTACTAACTCACTATCTGCATTATTTCCAGCATCTATAAGCATAATTTTTTCACTACCTTCTATCAAAATAGAATCTGCTTGCCCTACGTCAATAAAATGTACTTTCAATTCATCAACGCTATTAACTGCTTCATTTTGGTTGTCCTTACCTACTTCACTACTACATCCAACTATAAATAAGCTTCCTAAAATTATTACTAATAGAGCTCCTATTATATTTTTAAAATTACTAAATCTCTTCATAAGTGCACCTCCTTAAAACACTATATCATAAGTTAAAAAAACTAGCCATAAAATGGTCGTATTTTGTCATATGTTGCTATTAATTTATATATCTTTGATGGTTATTAATTTCTTTATAATTTGAATCTTTCCTCTTTCAAGTTTTAAATATCCCGCTCTCTCTAAAGATTTGAGCTTTCTACTAACCACTTCTCTAGATGAACCAATTTCCTTAGCTAAACTTTCATGAGTAGTATATATAATATTGCTTTCTTTTTTTCTCATAGCCTTTACCAGTCTATTTTCCACGCTGTCATGAGTTATATTCTCCATACTTTCAATAAGAAGTTGAAACTTATCATGAAGACTAATATATATATATTTTAAAAATATCTCATCTTTTAATAAATAACCTTTTAATATTTCCATAGGCATAAAAAATGCTTCTGTTTTCTCTAAAGCTATTCCTCTAATATTTATTGGTTTATTAAATAATATACAAGATAATGCTCCGTGACAAATTTCACCAGCTCCAATAGTATAAAGATGTGTTTCTTCTCCATTTTCATTAACTTTAAATATATTAATTTTCCCCTTAACTACAAACATAAATCCTGCACAACTATTATATTCTTCTATGGTTTCCTGATGAAAATTATAGGTTTTAAAAATAACATTATTTTCAATTACTCCTCTATTCTCATTATTAATTTTTTTTAACGGTGGATAATATTCATATAACTTTTCTAAATTATTCATATCTAGCTCCTTTAAGTAAAGGGGCTGTCTCAAAATGAGTATGATATACAAAAATTTTTGAAACAGCCTTAATTTTATTTTAAAAATTATGGTTTTGCAGAATATTTCGGGATATAAAATAGGTATTTTAGGCATATGATGGAAAACAGGCTGCTCATATGCATATTTATGCATTTTGAGACAGCCTCCCATACTAAATTATAGCTTATAAAATTCTAAGAAGGTCTTCATTACATAAACGTGATCCTTGACACCTGCTAACTCTCTAATAGAATGCATTGAAAGTGTAGGATTTCCAATATCTACTGAACGAATATTAAGATGGGTAGCGGATATTGGTCCAATGGTAGAACCTCCCCTAGCATCTGAACGATTTACAAACTTCTGTACTGGTACCCCTGCTAAGTTACATATATTTTCATAAACTGCTGAGGAATCAGCATCAGAAGTGTAAGCACAATTAGCATTGATCTTTATAACAGGTCCTTTGTTAATTATTGGTCTGCTAGTTGGATCGTGCTTTTCACCACTATTAGGATGTACTGCATGAGCATTATCAGCAGAGATGATGAAAGATTTAGATAGCGCTCTAAATAACCCTTCTCTACCTTTACCTAAATTTATTAATATTCTCTCTAAAATATTAGCTAACATATCAGAGTCTGCTCCTTGTTTTGTAGAGCTTCCAACTTCTTCATTATCAAAGCAAACCATAACATTAGTTCCCTTTGATATGGGAGCATCTTTAATAGCTTCGATTCCTGCATGCACCATTTGAAGATCATCTAATCTTCCTGAAGATATGAATTCTTCATTTAATCCTACAATACAACCTTTTTCAAATTCATATAAGAATAAATCAAAATCTATTATATCTTCTCTTTTTATCCCTAGCTCTTTAGCAATGACTTCTACAAGACAGTTCTCTTTCTCAAGTTCTTCAGTTACCATTGCAAGTAATGGCAATGTGTCCTTCTGTGGATTTAATTCAAATCCTGAATTAGCCTCTCTATTCATATGTATAGCTAAATTAGGTATTATAAGAATAGGTCTTTTAATATTTAGTAATTTATGCACTGGAAATAGCGGATTATCTCCTTTTATAACCACTCTGCCGGCTACTGAAAGTGGTCTATCCATCCATGTATTTCTTATAGGACCTCCATAAATTTCTGTGTTTAATTTTATATAATTATTTTCTGATGTCATCTCACAATTTGGTTTAATTCTAAACGTCGGTGAATCAGTATGAGCTCCAACAATTTTGAAGCCTTCCTCTTCTATTTCCCCAGTTCCTATAGTAAATGCAACTAATGCAGATCCATTTTTGGTAGTGTAGTATTTACCTCCTTTTGTTAAACTCCAGCTATCTTCCTCCTTCAACTCTATAAATCCAGCCATTTGCAATTGGCTTTTTACATTTTCAACTGCATGAAAAGCTGTAGGGCTCTCATATAAAAAATTTATAAGCTCATGAGCAAACTTTAATTCTACTGTCATAACTTAACCCCCTTAAAATAAAATTTGATAATAGTATATTAAAATAATTATAACTCTTTCTATAAATATTCTCAAATAAATAAACATTCACTAATGTATATTGTACAATCTGTTTATGCTATAATAGGAATTATGTATATAAGGAGGTAAGTATATTGATTTCTAATATGTTAATTAAAACATTTGTAAAAGATAGCAACAACACTAAGAGTAAAAAAGTTAGAGAAAAATATGGTTATCTAGGTGGAATTGTTGGAATTGTAGTTAATATAATATTGTTTGCTATAAAACTCAGTGTTGGTTTACTTGTAAATAGTATTGCAGTTATAGCTGATGGAGTAAATAACCTCTCTGATGTAGGAGGTTCACTAGTCACTATTTTTGGTTTTAAACTTTCTAACAAACCCGCTGATAAAGAACATCCTTTTGGTCATGGTCGGCTCGAATATATCTCAGGATTAATCGTGGCCTTTTTAGTTCTGTCTGTAGGTTTTGAATTTGTAAAAACCTCCATAACTAAGATTAAAAATCCAACTCCCGTAGAGTTTTCTACTGTTGCTTTTATACTACTTTTTATTTCTATAGGATTTAAAATCTGGCTTAGTAGGTTCTATAAAAATGTTGGTAATAAAATTAATTCTTCAGCACTTAAAGCATCCAGCATAGATTCTATAAGTGATGTAATTTCGTCTTCTACAGTACTTATTTCTCTGTTTATCTCAAGGTATACAGATTTACCCATAGATGGATATATAGGCTTAATCGTGTCTGGAATTATAATATATGCTGGCTATAGTCTAATAAAAGAAACCCTTAATCCACTATTAGGAAATGCACCAGATAAGGAATTAGTAGAAGAGATTCAAAGAATGCTTCTATCTTACGATCACATAGATGGAGTCCATGATCTATTAGTTCATAACTATGGTCCTGGTAGAACCATAGCATCTATTCATGCAGAGATTCCTCTTGATATATCTGTTATTACAGCTCATGAAATCATTGATAGGGCTGAGAAAGAAATATCTGCAGAGCTAGGTATATATTTACTTATTCATATGGATCCAGTTACCACTAATGATGAAGAAATTTTAAATGCTAAAGAAGAAATTTCTCAAGTACTAGAAGAGATTTCCACAGTTATTTCTTTTCATGATTTTAGAGTAGTTGGTGAAGGTGATTATAAAAACCTTATCTTTGATGTCGTTGTAAAAAGAAGTGAAGTTAATACAAAGGAAGATGAATTAAAACTACAAAGACTAATCAATGAAAAGCTAAAAAAAATTTCGCCAAATCATAATGCTATAATCACAGTGGATAGCGATTATTCTTCTATTTATTAACATAAACTCTCTTATAAAATAAATTAATTTTGCTAAGAAGAATTCATATTTAATTATATGGATTCTTCTTTTTATTATGATAAATTTTCTTGTTACTATTTAAAATGTAAATATTGTAAAATATTAACTAATATATATTAACATTTAAGCATCTATAGAATAATATGTAATAGCAAAAATTGTTAGGAGGATTATTATATATGTCTCATAAAACTATTCACTATTTTTTAGGTGGAAACACCCATAAAGGGTTCTACTCACATTTTAATTATATCCTTTCTCAACAAGAGGCTAGGCGTATAATATGTTTAAAAGGAGGACCTGGTACTGGTAAATCATCATTAATGAAAACTGTTGGTAAATATTTTTCTGATAAAGGATACGATGTAGAACTGCATCATTGTTCCTCTGATTTAAATTCTCTTGATGGATTAGTTATTAAAGGACTAAATGTAGCACTGTTGGATGGAACATCTCCTCATATGATAGATCCAATAACTCCAGGCAGCATAGATGAAATTTTAAATATGGGAGACTGTTTAATAGAAGGAAATTTCAAGAATACCAAATTCTCTATACTAAATACTAATAAGGAAATTGGAGAATGCTTTAAACGTGCTTACAGATATTTCGCATCAGCAAAAGCTCTATATGATGATTGGCACTATTATAATAATAAAGCTTTAGATAGAGAAAATTTTAATATATTTATGGATAATCTTAAAAATGAAATTCTTTCTCAAGAACTTGGTCCCATTGGTAAGGAACGTCATCTATTCGCTAGTGCCTTTACAAATGAAGGCTTTATCACCTTTATAGATAATATTATAGAAGATATTCCAAATATATATGTACTTAATGGAGGTCCTGGCACTGGTAAAACGCGAGTTCTTCAATATATTTCTGATGAAGCTGTAAAAAGAGGACTTTATGTAGAAATTTTACACACTCCGCTAATTCCTGAAAAAATAGAGCATATTATAATTCCTGAGTTAAATGTTGCAATTGTTACTTCAAATGAAATAAATCAAAAGGACTTTAATGGTAAAGTTTATGATATGAATGATTTTCTAAATAAAGAATTCCTTGAAAAAAATCAAAAATTCATAGATGAATCAAAAGAATTTTTCTATTCCTTGATGAGCAAAGGATTAAAATGCATAAGCACAGCTAAATCCTTTCATGATGACTTAGAAGCACTTTATGTGCCAAATATGGACTTTATTAAAGCTAATGAATATACTGAAAAAATAATTAATAAAATACTAAAATATGAATAATACTAAAATAATCAGGGTTAGAATTTACTTCTAACCCTGATTATTTTAGTATTATTTATTTGTTTTTATTATATATAGCTTGTGAAGTGCTCTAGTACACATTACATACATTATATTATTAGGATTAATCATTTCACTTTCATCGGCTATTACTATAGCTCCATCAAATTCTAATCCCTTTGCATAATAACTAGGTATTATAAATATTCCCTCACCTCCATGAGCATGGTCCTTATTTATGAATTTAGTATTAAACTCATCACTTACTAATTCATTAATTATTTCTGAGTTCTTTAAGTCCTTGCAAATTATAGCTATATTTTCTAGCCCGTTCTCCTTCATATCTTTAATATAACTCTTAAGGAAATTTTTCAACTCTCCCTGTTGACTTATGGTGATTTCCTCAACTACCTCTCCACTTCTTACCATAGGAATTAAATTAGTATCCTTAATAAATCTATTACTATACTCCATAATTTCCTTTGTAGATCGATAACTCTTATCCAATTTAAATGTATCTACTTCTACATCTTTAAATATGTCCTTTAGATGCTTTAATGGAACTTCTTCACCATTAGATAAAAGTCTTTGATTTCCATCTCCCACAATAGTCATAGATTTCACACCCGTAATTGCTCTTATAACTCTAAATTGAAGTTCTGAATAATCTTGAGCTTCATCAATAACCACATGTTTAATTTCCTGCTTTAGCTTTAATCCTTGTAGTTTAATTTTCAGATATAACATAGCTATTAAATCTTCTTCTGTATACGTTTCATCACAATTTAAAATACTATACAAGCTCTCTATACTCTGTCCATTTAAATACTTTAGAGAGTTTTTTACTTTAATCAAATCATAGATTAATTCCTTAATAGCTAATTTTCTTCTAAATTCAATATTATTAATATGAAGATTAAGCTCTTCTTTATTATAGCTTTCCTTCTCTTTTTTAAAGTGTTCTTCAATCTCTCTAATTTTTTCATCTCTAATATCTTTTAGTTTCGAAAATACAATTCTTTTTATTTTTTTATTTCTTCTAAACAATGGTAATGATAAGAAATCTTCTCTAAACATTTTTTCCATATCTACTTGAGTCACAGCCACCAAACCTCTATATACAACATCCTTACAAGCGAAATATTCATGATTTAGATCCTCTATATATCTATCTAAAAATTCTACATATTGAGAGGATTTTTTATATTGAAGAGTTTTAATGAACTTTTCATCTTTAGAGAATACTCGTTCCATTACATCTTTCATATCCATAACATTATCAACATCTAAAATATCCATAGCTAAATCTCTAAAGGTAGTCTGAAAAACTCCTGTTTCGCCCAGCGTTGGTAAAACATTGCATATATATTCCATAAAGATTGTATTAGGTCCAAGTATAAGTACTTTTCCCTCTAAGATCTTTCTATAGTTATAGATTAAATATGCTATTCTGTGTAGAGCTATAGTGGTTTTTCCACTACCTGCGACTCCATCCACTACTACTATTTTGTTTTTGGGCTGTCTTATTATAATATCTTGCTCTTTTTGTATAGTCATAACTATATCTTTAAGCTTATCAGATGAGTTTTTACTCAATACCATTTGAAGTATATCATCTTTTATGTCAACTTCCGAATCAAAGAGACCTTGCAAAATTCCCTTTTTGATAATATATTGGTATCTTGCTAATATAGATACCCATACCTCACCTACTGGTGCCTCATAATGTGCATTTTCTCCACCTCCATTATAAAACAAAGATGCTATAGGTGCTCTCCAATCTACTATTAATGGGTCAAAGGAATTCTCAAGAGTTACGCCAAATCTTCCTATGTATATGCTCTCAATTCCAAAATCTTCTTCTCTAAAACTTACTTTACCAAAATACGGAGAACTTTTTAAAACTGTTAATTCCTTGAGCTTCCTATCTATTAACTTAAAATTTTCTTCTTTTACATATCTTTCATGGTCAAAGTATTCAATTAGCTTATCTTCATCATCTTTAAATTCTTCAATTACCTTTTTTCTGTAATCTAGAATATACTCTAAAACAGCTTTTCTCTTATCAATATATTTCAGTATCTCATCATTAATAATTTCTATAATTTCCTTTAGTCGCTCTTCCTCCATGGAAAATTCTAACTGTTTTTGTAATTCTTCTTGTACAGTTTTATCCACTCAACCACATCCTTTTATATCAGGCATATTCAAAAAAATAACTAGTCAGTATTCTGGTCTATTTTGTGTTATATGCCTTATTTTATTTCTTCCCAGCCTAATATATCTGTAATACCTAGCCCTGGTTCCTCAGATAAAATAATTTTATTGCCTTCAAAAGTTGCTCCTCCAATAATAGGATCCTGATCAAAGTATATCATAGTATCTAAATCAGATATTATCATATTCCCTCTTGAAGCTGCAAAACTAGCTGCTGCAGTGATACCTATTTTGCTCTCGAGCATACATCCTACCATACATCTTATACCCATGGTATCAGCCATATTGTATATTTTTATTGCATTTTGTATTCCGCCACTTTTCATTAATTTTATATTGATTAAATCACAAGCTCTATTTTGAATAACTTTAAAAGCTTCTGGCGATCCAAAGACAGATTCATCTGCTAAAATCATTGTATCTACATGATCTTTCACAAATTTTAAGCCCTCTATATCCCATGCCTTTACTGGTTGTTCAACAAATTCAATGTCTATGTCCATCTCTTCTATCTTTTTAATTATTTTAATTGTTTCTTTAGGTGTCCATCCTTGATTTCCATCAATTCTTAATTTTATTCCTTTTCTTATAGCTTTTCTTAAGAATGTAACCTTCTCTAAATCTTTCTCTGGATCATGTCCTAATTTAATCTTCAGTGTAGTATATCCATTTCTAACTGCTTCATAAGCATTATTTACCATAGCATCCATTGAATCATGCTGTATTGTCATATCTGTAAGAATTGTGGAATTATACCCTCCTAGTAATTTATAAAGTGGTGTATTCATTCTTTTACTCCACAAATCGTATATAGCCATCTCTAGTGCTGCTTTTGCACTATTATTACCTTTCATGCATTCATCCATTGTATTTATAACATATTGTATATGATCTAAATCCATACCTTTAATATGTTCACCTATATGCTTAATTGCTCCAACTATTGAACTTTCAGTCTCCCCTGTAACTGTAGGTGCAGGAGCCGCGCTTCCGAACCCTACCAGCCCATCATCACTATATAATTTTACTACAACTTCTTCTGAATATTTACATATTCTTGTTCTTGTTTTAAATGGCTTATTTAAAGGGATTACTATTCTGCCAATTTTAATATCTCCAATAATCATATCACTTACCTCAACTATCTTATTTTAATAATTATATATTTTCAATAATACTACCTCATTCTAATGCTAAAATAATGATTTATTACATTGTTAATTATTTATGAAGTATTATTACTGCAACTTATATATAATCTATTATAGTAGTTTATTAAAATTTTACAATTCATATTCTTAAAAAATTAAAGGAACTAAAAAGTTCCTTAATTTTAAAGATAATTATTTTTAATAATATATAAATTTCAATTAAGTTTATGTATTATACAAATAGACTTAAATATAAAATTAGATTAATTAGAACTTCATATTATAGTTTAAGACTTTCTTATGTTATTCTTATTTAAATTATATAAAAGAAAGTTTGCTAATTTATACTATTCTCAGCGGTTCTTGATACTTTGAATTTTATCCAACCTCTTCTTGCTAAGTAAGATAAAAATCTCACTGCTCTCTCAATAGCCACATCCTTATTGTCTCCAAATTTCTTTGACATTTCTACAGCAATATCATAAATATTTCTATTGCCATCTATAAGTATCCAAACTGTTGATCCTTGATCATCTAAAGTTATATCACTGTTATTACTTTTTTTCACTAGCCATCTAGCAAACCTCTCAATTAATTTATTATGCTGAAAATATAAAATTACCTTACCATCTTGAATTCCAAACTCCCTATGTTTTATTTCAGGTACATATAAAAGAAAATTATCTTTTTCTTTATTTTTATTTAAATTATTCATTACATCACCCACAAAATAGTTAAGAGCCATAGGGCTCTTAGCTTATTATTAAATTTCTTATTAATATAAAACCTCTATACTTTAAGCTTCTCTTGTTGCGATATTATAAACTAGTGATCCTAATAGAAAGAATATTATTATAGAAAATATTGGACTCTGCGTCACTGCTGGAATTATATTTGCTCCAAAGCCTATATTTACCCCTATCCCTGCAAATACAGCAACTACTATCCCCATCAATGCATCTCCTGCTACAAGCCCAGAGCATATTAATATACCCTTTTCTACACTTGCCTTTTGTGATTCTTCATTATTTTTAAATCTTTTTTCAACAACTACTCTCACTAAGCCTCCAAATAATATAGCTGCACTTAAATGGATTGGTAAATATAACCCTAAGGCTACAGGTAATATTGGAAGACCTGAAATCTCACAAAATACAGCGATAGAGATTCCTACAAATACAAGCTCCCAAGGCAATTTACCAGTCATAACACCTTCAATTATCATTGCCATGAGATTTGCCTGTGGTGCAGGAACATCTTTAGAACCCATACCATAAGTATTATGCAACATTAATATAATATATCCTACTGCAGCTGCAGAAACCAATAAGCCTATATACATACCTACTTGAACATTTTTTGGAGAACCTCCAACTATATATGTAGTCTTTAAACTCTGAGCTGTTCCTCCTGCAACAGCTATAGCTACGCATACAATACCCGCAACTATAACCGATAACATCATGCCCTTTTCCCCAACATGACCAGTTATTCTTAAAATAGTTGTTACAAATAATAAGGTAGCAATTGTCATACCTGAAACTGGATTGTTAGATGCTCCTATTATACCTACCATCCTTGCAGATACTACTGCAAAGAAAAAGGAAAATATTATAGCTAATAATGCCCCTAATGGTCCAGTTCTAGTTTGTGGTAATAACCAAGCTAATATAAATACTAATACAGCGGCTCCTATTACCCACACTATTGGTGCATCTTGATTAATTCTATTCTCTTGGACATTTGCATTTCCACCAATACCAGCCATAGCTGATTTAAAAGATTTAATTATGGTTGGCATAGATTTACCTAAAGATATAAATCCTCCTGCTGCAACAGCCCCCGCCCCAATATATCTAATATACTTACCCCATATATCCCAAGCTCCCATATCAGCTATTATAGTGTCAGCTGGGAATAGTGGCTGTGTCAATCCTGCTCCAATATACTTTATGAGAGGAATCAGACCTAACCAAGCAATTAATGCACCACCAAACATAAAAGCTGAAGCTTTAGTTCCAACAATAAAACCAACTCCTAATAGTGATGCTAATGCATTAACACCAAATATAGTTCCCTGATATGGCGTTATAACCCACTCTGGTTCTTCTAACCAAAGTTTAAAGCCACCTGATAATACCTTATAAACTGCTCCAATTCCAAGCCCTGCTAAAACAGTTTTGAATCCAGCACCACCTTCACTACCGTTTACTAGGACTTCAGCTGCAGCCATAGATTCTGGATATATAAGGTTACCATGTTCTTCTACAATTAAAAATCTTCTTAATGGAGTAACAAAAAACACTCCTAAAAGTCCTCCAAGAGCTGTAACTATAAATATAGTTGATACTTTAAGTTCCATTCCCCATAATATGACAGCTGGTAAAATATATATTACTCCACCTGCAATTGATTCTCCTCCAGCCGCAATAGATGCCACCATGTTAGCTTCAAGAATATTATTTCTTCTAAATAATCCTTTTAATATTCCTGTAGCAAGTATTGCTCCTGGTATACCTGCTGCTATTGTAAGCCCTACCTTTAATCCCAAATAAGTATTAGCAGCTGCAAATATCGTAGCAAATATTATTCCAAGAATTAGTGAATGTATACTTAACTCTGGCATTGCTACATCAGTGGCCACAAATGGAATATAGTCATCACCATGTACACCGCCATAGGCCGTATGAGACAGCCTCTTTTCTTTTTCCATCACTTAAGACTCCCTTCTAATCTCATCATTTGCTCTTTACAATTCAATAAAAAAATATTTTTTTGAAGAAAAACCAAACATAATGTTAATCATCTTTAATTTAAATTTAATATTGTTCTAAATTATATTTGATTTGAATAATTTTATTATCCGCAAAACCCAATAAATTATAACTATAAATTAATATTTTATAAAATGAAAAGCATAATATAACTCTATAAAGTTATATTATGCTTTTCATTATTATTTAAAACTATCTAATCTATCAAATGGATATATTATAAATTTTCCTTTTCCCATTATTTGTTCATATGGTATGTAAGGATTTTCCCAATATCTTGCATCTGCAGAATCTGCCCTGTTGTCTCCTAAAAATAAATAATGACCTTCAGGTACATTAAAATTACCAGTTAATTCACTAGGATATTTAACATAAGGCTCATCTAATAAAGTCCCATTTATATACAATGACCCATCAGATTTAATTTCCACACTCTCTCCTGGAAGACCAACTAATCTTTTAATTAAATCATCTTCTGTTTCATCATTGTGAAACACGACTACATCTCCTCTTTGTAACGAATTTTTGCTATGATTTCTCAAAACTAAAATTCTATCCCCAGGTTTAATAGTTGGAAACATAGAGCCTGTCGGTACTCTAACATTAAAAAATAAAAATTTATTAATTAATGTAGCTAGAATTACAGCCACAATTATTGGCACTATCCAATCTTTCAAAAATTTTATTATTCCATTCAATGCCAATTCCCCTTTCAATCATGAAAATTTTTAAAAACTCTAACTCAAATTAACATATGTATATAATAAAGCATATTTATTTTATTGTCTATAAACTTTAGCTTAAGTATTTATTAATTATTCAATAAAATACTTGTAACACTTGAATTATATATATTACTTTATTAAGTATATGTTTATTGTGAAAAACATACCACCTATTTAATTTTAAAAACTACAAATAATATATATAGATAAAAAAATATAATATGTTAAAGGAGATTTTAATATGTTGAAACAAAAGATTTCTGAAGAAATGCATAAAGAAGATATTCATTACTGCAAGCTCACAAATCACTTCTCCTATAATAAATCAATTAACTTTGGAATTATCTGTGATATGAAAGAAATTACTTTAAATGTTAGAAGTGGTATTCATAATAATGTAGCTTCTGGAAAGGAATGTATAATTTTTATAGAGAAAGGATCCTTAATTTATAATGATAATAAAGGCAATATTGAAATTTTGCACAAAAATGATCTACTATATCTTAATGGTGGTGAAGACTTAACCTTTTACGTTACAAATATGGATGATGATAAATTAGAATTTCTGCAGTTGTCTATGATTGGAAACAATAAATTATTTACAGAATATATAAAAATTTATTCACCACCTAATACCAATGAGACATGTACGTATATTGTAAGTAATAATAATGGACTAGCTCCCATAAAATGTGGTAATGATATAAATTTATATAAGATTTCTTTAGATATTAATGAGAATTATAATTTTGACATAAGAAAAAATAGACAAGGATATTTATTCCTATGCCATGGAAAAATTCAAATAAATACTATGGATAATCGGGAAATAAATATGAATCATAAGGATGGTATTGAGATATATGAAGAGGAAATATTTATAAAAGCTTTAGATAAATGTAACTTATTACTAATGGAAATGGAAAGATTTTAATGATTATATTCTCAAAACACTCATAACTCTTATTTAAAGTTATGAGTGTTTATTTTTTTTATTTAACTTATTATATATTCTATTTTTTATATCTTGTAATGATTTCTCATATTTAATAGATGTTATTCTTGGATAAGCCTTAATAAAATGTCTATGTCCACTATTGATTCTAAGAAATACTCCATTATATCTCTCTGACAATATATTATGCTTATTCTTTATATTTATTATTACGCTCTTATCCTGTGCACTCTCCTTTAACATATCTAAATTCTTTTTAATCTCCCCTGCTATTTGTTTTAATTCTTCTAATATATTTTTAAATTCAAATAAATGTATTATTGTTAATACCATATCTGCAGATAATACAATTAAGCAAAGTGAATAAAAAAATAAGGACATATTATTTGATACATTTAAGATTAATTTATTTACTTCTGGATGAATAAATTTTATAAAAAAAACACTTAATATACCCCAAATAATAGAGAACTTCATACATACATATCCCTTAATATTAAACTTTTCTTCGCTATAATCCCACCACTTTGTCCCAAAGTTTTTTTCTAATATAGCTCCAGTAATATACTCTATTAAGGATACTGTTAATGCTCCCCCAATAAACACATAAAAGATATTATGGTTTACAGGTGTTAGCATATATACTATTACAATAGCGGATATGCCATATATAGGACATATGGGACCATATAAAAATCCCCTATTAATAAATTTTTTATCTGTATAAATATGATATATAACCTCTAATATCCATCCCATAACTCCATAAAATAAGAAGGTTATAAAAATTTTATATGGTAATACTTCATTAAACAAATTTCCCACTCCATTACATCAAATTTAAAGTAAATTTACTTCAACAATTCATAAACTTTCTACAACATAGATACTTTAAAATTACTTAATACTGTTGCGCACCATATATTCTTTAATATATTGTATCACAAAATTTATGATTACTGTATTATGTTTCTTATAATTCTAATTTGTAACTTATATAATATGAAAATATTTTTTAAAATAAAGACTTTGTTTTAAATGGTTGTTGATTTTAGAACTATATATTATCAATACTGTATTAAAACAAAGCCAAAGCAAAAAATCGAGATAAATACCTCGATTTTTATAAATGACACATTATTTAAGTTTCTCTAGTATAGCATTCTCGATCTTAGTAGCATCTTCTGCTATAATCATATATACATAATTACCTTTTGTTCCTATAATTTTATTCTTAACCATTTCAAATTGATTTGGCAAGTATTGTGACCAAATATTATAAATATCTTCATGTCTTTTTTCTATTGATTCCTTAACTGCATCTACTTTTCCATCCTTAGCTTTTATAATTGCTATTTCATGAGCTTGAACATTCATCATAGGCATATTTACTTTAGCTTCTTCTATATCATCCTTATTTAAATGATATAACTGAATTAATTCTTCTTCTTGAACATCTCTAAGTCCAGGAAACTCACCAGCACCTAACGCTGTCTCCATTAAATCTGCAGTAGGAACATCCTTCACAATTTCTTTATTTCCCGGTGAACAACCCACTAATGAAATCATCATTAGTCCCCCTAATATGACACTTAAAAATTTCTTCAAACTTCATTCCTCCTAATGTTTAACAAATTATTTTTCACATAGAGTAATACGATTATAATTTAAAAAAGTTCATATAATATAACATCTTTATATTGCATAAGTATTAACATAATATCTATTTTATTTTTCGCTATTTTACTATATATTTATATATAACTAATCCTTTGAAAGGGTGAATTATGTGCATAGAGTTGGAATTATTGATATAGGCTCAAATACTATTCATTTACTTATAGTTGATATTATTGCAAAAAATAATATTAGGATACTTGATAAAGACAAAGAGCACTTAATGCTCGGTGAAAATTTGAATATCAATAAAAGTATTTCTCATGATAAATTAGCGGCTGCAATAAGTTTGCTTAAAAAGTATATTAGATGTTGCATCATAAATGATGTGAGTACCATAATTGCTGTTGGTACTGAAGCATTAAGGAAAGCTGAAAATAGCGACTATGTTATAGATACAATAGAAAAACAATCAAATCTTAAAATTAAAATACTATCACCTAAGGAAGAGGCATTTTTTGAATTCCTTGGAGTTATGGAAGAATGCCCTATACATAATGGAGTTATTATGGACACTGGAGGAAGTAGCACAGAACTAATTCATGTAAGCAATAAAACATTTGTGGATTCCATTAGTTTACCCTATGGAGCTATAAATGTCAGTGAAACAATAAAGTTTAATTCTTTAGGCAATTATATAGAGTGTAGTTATGATCAAAATTTTTTCAATAATATATTTAACCAAATTTCTTGGTTAAAAGGTACTAATGGCTTTCCACTTATAGGTATAGGTGGTTCCTTTAAAAACTTAGCAAAAATATATAATAATAAAAATTACACATATAGTGTAACTAATACTCTCTCTATATCTATTAATGAATTTAAAATTTTACACGAATATTTAAAGAATTCCTCCTACAAGGAAAGAGACAATATTTATGGATTGTCCAAAAAAAGAAGAGATAATATACTTGGAGGTTGTGAAATAATATCTTCTCTATTAACCTATAGTGAATTTTCTAACATACACATATGCAGTGGCGGCCTTCGAAGTGGTATCTTGATAAATTATATAAATACTGAAATGAATACAAAATTATGTAAGTAGTTCTATAATAATATGAACTAAATAAGGATTTTAAATTACTATTAGTTGTAAGTAGCATCAAAAATAATAATTTAAAATCCTTATAATATTCGTTTAAGATATGATATTTATAATTAGAATCGATAGTTTAAAAATTAAATTCGCGGATATCCCAGCTACCATACCACCAATAGTGTGACTTAAAATAGCTTTTCCTGTTAATTCTCTGCATTTTAAACCATCCATCATAGCCACATGAGTACTTAAATATCCACTCCAGCACATTCCCATAGCTGTAAATACCGCAATATCATTGGCTCCTATTAATCCTTTTTGTAACATTTGTGGTACTAAACCCATGGCTGCACCTACAGCTCCAAGAGAAGTTATAGGAAAGGCAATTGCCTCAGCGCTAGTAAATCCAAATAATGGCTCTATTATAAATCCTAATGCTCCTCCAATTTTAGGAAGTAGTGCAATGCCTTCAAACGCTGCTCCTGTATAAACACCCGCCTCTGAAGTACCATTGGTTAACATTAATACCAATGTACAAATAATTAATACTCCTGGAATTATAGTTAATCCCATTTCAACACCAGATTTCCCGCCTTCTAAAACAGATTCCATAAGCCTTGACCCTATGCTTCCTTCTCTAATCTCTCTATAGTTTATAATATCTAAAGTATCTTCTAGCTCTACTACGCACCACTGGTCTTTTCCATAATGCTTGCGAGTTTGTGACAACATGAGTCTTACACTTACAATACTTCCTATAATAGCTCCTACATTCCCTATTATAGCTGCTAATATAAAATTTTCAGCACCTTGTGATTTTTGTCCCATCATAAAAGTAGTGATTATGAGCCCCATACCAAATGCCGTTCCTAAATTAGTTAATGCCGGAAGTTGATATTTTTTAAAGTATCTTCTAAACCCTTTATCATCGGCCAATGTAAGTATAGCTGGATTATCCGAGAAATATGTTGCTAAAATTCCAACAGTACTAGCTCCTGGTAAATCATATATAGGCTTCATTAGTGGGGATAATATCTTGTTTATTATTGATACTACCCCAAATTCTGAGAGTAAACTAGATATTGCTCCTGCTAGTACCGCTATTGCCATTATATAAAACACTGTATCCATTAGTAGTCTATATGCTGTATTCATAAGGGTATTTACCATATTTATTCCACCCATTACACTACCAATAAATGCAAATAATCCAACAAATATAATTATGCATATGAACCCTTCTGCACTTATAGCTTTTTTAATCTTTTTTTCTACCATCATATCGCCCCTTAATATTATAAAATTTTTATAGTATATTTGTTTTTTCATTATGTTGTATTTAATAAATTTTGTCAATTATATTACAATATTTCAACTTAATTCAAAATATTGTGATATATTTCTCAGTTATCTTTCCTGCCTATTTAATTTTATTTATGAATTTTTATTTTTTAAATATTTCATTTTTCTAAAAATTATGTTATAATCCAACTTATTGATACCACTTTTCTTAGAATTCATGTGTGTTTTCACATCTATATTTTCACAATGCGAATATATACACTTTTTTTCCTGCATAATAATATGAAATTATAATCTCTCAAAACAAATACTTATAATTTCATGTAACTATATTTATTTTTATTTTAGAATTTAATAAAGGGGGACTAACTATATGAAAAAAGAATTTTCTTTAAGTAATGACAAGGTGATGATAAATTTTTCTGCTAAATACTGCGATACTATAGAAAAATTACTAGACAGTTATGGATTTAGGAGAGTTATAATATCTTATTGTACTAGAATTAAAAACAGAAATTCCAATGTATATAAATTTTTAGAGGAAGCCTTAGCTTACACCTCTAATGAAGAATCTATGATAGATGAAATGATTGATTTATTTAGATTACTTACTGTCCTAAAATCAAAGGAAATAGTAAAACTAAATAATAAATATGAAAAAATTTTAGAGGATACTGATGATTTTTTTGATTTTGTTGATGATTTCTATGGTTATTGGCGAAAACTTGAGAGATATTCAATTCTTCAAAATACAAAGATAGCTGATGGCCTTGCCTCTGTAAGTTTCTTAGAGGCAAATAGTAAATTTGCACAACTCATACTTGATTTTTATCGAAAGCTTCAAGAAAGTGTGCTTTCATCAGAACCCAATGTATATCGTCAAATATCAGCAGGCGCAAATGCAGGTGTAATCCTAAGCAATACAGTATGGCCTTGTCCTTATGAATACGAAGCTTTAGAAGAAATTCCATTCATAAATACTATAATGTTACAAGCACCATTTATAAATTATCCTAAAAAAAATACTAGGAGTGGATTCTTTGAAGAAACTTTTAGCAATCCATTAACCGATTCTACTATAAATAAGGATCACTTTTTTTGTTATCCCGCAAAAGTTGGTGAGTTAATGGCTTTCATTTATTTCCATAGAGATTTAATGGCTCACGGTATAACATTATGTAACTTATTTGAAATGGCTAAGGAGGAAGAATATAGAGGAAAGAAGCCTGATATAATTTATGTGTTTGGTGCTAAAAATGAGCACGCTGAAGTTAAGACTATTTTTTATGACGATGTAAAAAATCATTTAATGCTTGGCTACGTAAGCTATAGTGAGGCTATAGATTATTTTGGATATATGAAAAAAATGACTTTAACCCTTCATAATTTAATAATGATTAAACGTGGTTATTTACCAATTCATGGTGCTATGGTTAACATGATAATGAAAAATGGTAAATCTGCTAATGTACTTATAATGGGTGATAGTGGAGCTGGTAAATCAGAAAGTTTAGAGGCTTTTAGAGGACTTAGTGAAGATTATATAAGTGATATGACCATAATATTTGATGATATGGGTTTTATAAAATCTAGTGAAAATAATTCCAAGCCTTTTGGCTACGGTACTGAAATAGGTGCCTTTGTACGATTAGATGATTTGGATCAAGGTTATGCTTTCAAGGAAATTGATAGAAGTATTTTTATGAATCCTGATAAAACTAATGCTAGATTAGTAATGCCCGTGGCTACTTATAAAGAAATTATTAAAGGTTATCCTGTGGATTTATTTCTCTATGCTAATAACTATGATGACATTAAAACTGGAGAAAATGCCATAGAGTACTTTGAAGATATAGACACAGCTATAAAGGTATTTAAAGATGGTGCAAGGATGGCCAAAGGTACAACTTCTGAAACGGGCTTAGTTAAATCTTATTTTGCTAATCCTTTTGGACCTCATCAGAAACAAGCGGAAACTGATATATTGATATCTCAATACTTTAATGAATTTTTTAATACTGGAGTAAAAATTGGCCAAATAAAAACCTGCCTGGGCATCCCTGGAAAGGAAAAAGATGGGCCAAAGCAGGCTGCTATAAATTTATTTGATATAATAAAAAACTTATAATTGCTCAACCAATATTCTACTTTGGAAAAATTGAATATCATCATTTATGCCTTCTATGCAATAAGTATGGGGGGCATCTTCATATATTTTTATTGTAACTATAGTGTCACCTGAAATTTCCTTCATATAATTGACTTGGATATCTTTAATTCTATGTTCACTATGCCACTGGGGTGAAAATAAATCTTCTACAAACTTTATGTAATTAACATTATTAACATGTCCATTTAGGTCCAAATCACTATAATAAACTTGTCTCTTCTTAACATCAATTAGGCTCTTTCCCATTTTAATTTTATCTAATTTCCCTTGCCCGTTATCTTTTATGTTCAAAATATCTACTGGACATACTCCTGGTCTTTGAGGAAATTTAGAACTTTTGTCTAATATTAGATAATAATTGAGTCCTGTTCCAATCAGATTATTATTTTCATCCCATATATTAAATCTTCTTTTAAAAAATAATCTTTCTACTCCTGACATTATAGTTTCTACAGAAATATTTTCACCCTTCGTAGGCATTCTATTCATTGATAATCGCAATCTAGAAACTACCCAAAATAAATTTGCTTTATTCATGCTATCAAAATCTACACCTACTTTTCTGGCATGATTTTCACACACTTGTTGTATATAATTTTCCATTGCATGTATAGTTAATTCTCCTTTGAAATCTGTTTCATGGAAATCAATATAAAAATTTTCACTGTATTTCTCACTATATTTTTCACTCATAAATCTTATCCTCCATACATAAATCTATTATTTAAAGTTTAATTCACATGGTGCAGTGAAGTTTTGTCATATAAGCTAACTTTATTTCTAATATAAAATTCAATTAAACAAAACATTTTTTGTATATTCTATGTTTTTATTAAACTTTTTTGTTGAGTAATTGTAATAAAACAAGTATATCATACTAAATAATAAGTTCACCATATTCATTCAATATTAAATAGCTCCTTAGTTATAAATTCATAACTTATATAAAAAAACTATGGAAATTTAACATCCCCATAGTTTTTATATTAATATATACATAAATACAGTACTAATAGTTCCAATTAAAATTCCTCCAAAAACATCTGTAGGATAATGTACCCCTAAATATATTCTTGATATTCCTACTAAAAAAGCACCTATTACAACAATAGCACTTATACCTGTAAAGGTTACAGCTATACTAACCCCTATTGAGAAAGCTGCAGTGGTGTGTCCTGATGGAAAGGAATAATCATCTACTCCTATTTTTTTAATATTTAAATCTGGAAAATTGATATATGGTCTTATCCTATTTATAAATCTTTTAATAAGATATGTAAGTACCCCCGATGTTACAATAGAGAGAGATGTTAAAATCCCTAATTGCTTAAGTTGCTTCAGCTCAGATGTCAATGTCATTAGTGCAAATATGACACAAAATGTAGCTGAGCCTAAAAATGTTAGTAAAGGCATAACTAAATCTAGTATCTTACATTTTAATGTTTCATTAATAAAATGTAATAAATATATATCGCATTTTCTTATTTTATTCATCATTGCCATCCTCCTTAATTTTCTATATTTTTGAATAGATTGCATAAAAAAACAAAACACTTTTGAAGCATTTAAAATAATATACCATAATCTTCACAAGTTGTACATAAGTATTTTAATTGTTTGTATTACATAATAATTATATAATAGAATATATAAAAGTAATTTATGGAGGGCTTTATGAATATTCAACAATTAAAAGAATTAAAGAGAAAATTGTATAAGAAACTACTTAATTCTCATTATTTAAAGAATAATAATATATCTTCGTATATAATTGAAAAACATATAAATTCTCATGATTTTATAAATAATTTGGAAATTATGCTTCGCAAGGAAGATTATAGTGGTACTCGCACCCTTCTTATGTGTGAGCCTCTACTTAAGGAGTTAAGCTCTAATCCTCCTAAGGACTGGCTAAATTATCTCTATAACTATGTTCTAAGTAAAAATTTTAAAGAAGCTACTACTCTAATAATAGAGGATTCCTTAAAACCTGTTTGTGAGTTATTTTTTATAATTTTCAAAATTATTTGTGAATTCGAAAAAGAAAGTGGTTGTAGCAGTTGGCAATGTAAATATCCTCTAGAATTCTTAAAAGAGGACTATATTAACGCCTTAGAAAATGATGAATATTTAAAATTCATTAAGATTTTTAATAAAAATTACGTATACGAGATGATGAAACTAAATGGAGAAATATATGGTTACAATACCCTAGACCATATTTGTGGAGTTCATTATCTTTGTATGTTTATTGCTATCCAGCTTAAAAAAAATGGTGTATCAATAGATTTAGGTAGAGTATCTGGTGCTGCTGCCGGTCATGATATTGGAAAGTATGGATGCAAAGGTGAAGAACTTAAAAGGGTTCCCCATCTACATTATTACTATACTGATCACTGGTTTAAAAATCACGGTATAAATTATATAAGAAATGTAGCTATTAACCATTCCACTTGGGATTTAGAACTTGAAAATCTCTCTCTAGAATCTCTAATTTTGATATATTGTGATTTTAGAGTTAAGAATAATGGTGCTAATATGCATATTTATTCTCTTCAAGAATCTTTTCAAGTAATATTGGCTAAACTAGAGAATTTAGATAATAAAAAAGAAAAACGCTATAGAAGAGTATATGGAAAATTAAAAGATTTCGAGGATTATCTTTTAAGTCTTGGAATAAATATATCCATTGATAAAAATAACAAAGCACCAAAAGTGAATACTCCTATTTACCCATTAATTTCTGGAAGCGAAATTTCAACTGAAATGAAATTTTTAGCTATACATCATAATATTAATCTAATGCATATGCTTCGTGATGAATTTTCATTAGAAGATATATTAGAACAAGCTAGAACTGAAATTCATTGGAAAAATCTAAGACAATACATTAGAGTATTAGAAGAATATTCAACCTATTTTACTCAACAACAAAAACTTCAAACTATAAAATTTCTCTATGAAAACCTTTCTCATAGCGAGGATGATATTAGAAGACACTGTGCAGAACTTATAGGAATACTAATTGCACTTTATGATGAATATTATAATAAAGAAATACCTAAAAATGTCACTTTAGAACAACCTTCTCCAACTAGTTATGAACTATTCGATAAGTACTTATCATTAATTCTATATCCCAGCTCTAAAATAATACCTAGCCATAGAACTTGGATTGGATATAGCGCAAAAATCATGGTAGATTCTACATTTTCTAATTGTAAAAAATCCTCAATTAAAAAATATAGAGATATATTACTTAAATATTATTCAGCACATACACCTAATAATATAGACACCCAGTTATTTTTATTAGAAACTGCAAAATATATACCACTTATTGATTATGATATTAATATAGATATTCTTATAGACTTCATTATATCTATGAGCAAAAAACGAAATAATATCTTAAGAATTACTTCTTTGGAAGTAATCGGAAAGATAATGGATAATCTTCCTGTGGATCACTATTTAAGAAGCCTTCTAATAGATTTATTTAGAAATAATCAAATTAGAAGTAAAACTCCTCTCGAAAACTTACTATTGTTAAAAATTTTTTCTTCTTTAGACTTAAATTGCGAAGAGAAAAAATTTAAATACTATTGTGAAACGGATTATAGTAAAATACCTGATATATTTCTTAGCAATTTAAAAACTTCTACTAATTGGATCCGAAAAAAAATTCAAATAGAACTATTACTTAACTATACTTTAACTATAGCTCCTTCTACTGGCCTTCATACCTGTATACATTTTTGCAACATGCTTAAGGTTAGTGCTATAGAATCTGTAAGAAACAAAGCTGGTGCCTCTATTCTTAAAATAATGCCTATATTAAATTCCACAGAAAGAAATGAAGTTGCTATTGAACTTCTTAGAGGGCTTGAAATAGAGGGACAAAAATTCACCGAATATATTCCTAGATTTTTAGGAGAATCTCTTCTATGGCTTGAACCCAAAGAGCTTGATGAAATCTTAGACGATTTAAAATTAAAAATTAAAACTTCTAACGAAGATATTAAAATTCTTATATTAAAAACCATAGGTATAACTATAGCTAATTATAGACAATACGAGAATCGCTTTAAGGAAAATGAGGAAAAGTATAGTAGTAGAACAGTAGATATGCTATCTATAATTTTAAATGGACTAGGTAACTATAAATCCAAGGTGAAGCAAGCAGCAATTATAACCTTAGGTAAAGATATTTTGGGTAGCAATATTTTATCCCTAACTGATAAATATAAAATATTTGCCCTTGCTGGCAAGAAAATTCTTACTCTTATTAGTGATGATAGTGAGGAATCACTTTTATTTTTAACAAATGCAGCTTCCTTAAACCACATATATAGGTTTATAGCTGACTATAACTTTTTTGTGGGAGAACTCTCTATAGATACTCCTAAAAACATAGCTTTTTTCCCTGGAACTTTTGATCCTTTTTCTCTATCCCATAAAAATATAGCTAAAACTATTAGAGATATGGGATTTGAAGTATATTTAGCAGTAGATGAATTTTCTTGGTCTAAAAAAACCTTACCAAACTTGTTAAGGAAAGCTCTAATAAATTTATCTATATGCGATGAATTGCACATATATGTATATCCAGAAAGCTTCCAAACAAATATTTCTAATCCTCTTGATTTAGAAATATTAAAAAATAATTTTAAAAATTCAAAAATTTATTTTGTTTCCGGAAGTGATGTTCTATTAAATTCCTCATGTTATGGAACTGAACCTGAAAAAAATTCTATACACAGCTTTAACCACATTATCTTTGAACGTGGTAATTCAAAGCAGTTACAGCAACGTAAAAACCTTATAACTGGCGAAGTCAAAATTATCAATCTTCCCCAAAAATATTCAACCATAAGTTCAACTCAAATAAGAACTTATATAGATCAAAATAGAGATATATCTACTTTAATAGACCCACTAGTAGAAGAGTATATTTATGAAAACGGGTTTTATCAGAGGGAGCCTATGGAGAAGACCTCTTTAATACCTAGAGAAATATCCTTTGAATCCTTAGAAGATTTAGATGAAAATATTATTAATGATTTAATTAGTACTGGAGGTCCGAATAGTACTCTGGGCAAACTTCTTAACTCTCATTTGGAGAAAACCGCCCCTAAGATTGTAATAATAAGGAATAAACTAAAAGGAGATATAATAGCTCTTTCTTCTTTTCACTGGATTCGTAGTAGCAATGTATTTAAGGAACTAGATGATGAGTTAGTATGTCACTATATTAGAAGAAATCCTACAGGTAGATTAATTCTTATAGATGGCTTTTATATAAACAGTAAATATAAAAACAAATTTATTGAACAAACTATTATAACTGAAACCTTAGCTTATGCCCTATCGAAGGATTATGATTATACTATATTTAGATGTCTAAAAGAAGATACTCTTAATACTTCTTTAATAGAACTATTAAAATTGCAAGGTTTTATAGAGATACCATCTTCTAACAAAGACTACCTTACTTTAGTAGTTAATATGAATAATCCTTGTATACTCAATCTAGATGTAGAAAATATAATAAAGGAGCCTTTTAGAAGCAATTTCAAAATTAAACAAACCATTAACACTACTAGGAAATCACTTCAAACTGTGCTTAACTCACTATATCCAGGAGAACTTGTATTATCCTTTGATAGCCATATACTACATCAGAAGATGATTGATAAAATATGCAAAGAAAATCATGTACCTATTGAGATACATGATACAAATAAATATGGAGAATCTATGTGTGTACCCTATGGAGATATATTAGATAGATATATAGTTCCTAATACTATAACTAAATCACTGCATACAGAGAAATATTATAGTGGAGATATAAAAAGCTTTTTTATTGGAGAATCACCTTATTACTTATCTTTAGATAACCAAGTAAAAATGATAAAATCCTTTAATAAACCTGTTCTATTAGTAGATAACATTCTTCATAAAGGCTATAGAATTAAAGCTTTAGATCCTCTTCTGAAAAGAGAAGATATTCTAGTGAAAAAATTTATAGCTGGAATACTATCTGGTAGAGGTAAAGATCTAATGGATATGCAAGGTAGAGAAGTTGATAGTGTTTACTTTATTCCTAAGTTTAGGATATGGTTTAATGAAAATGCGCTCTATCCCTTTATAGGGGGAGATGGAGTATGGCGCGGTGCTTTTCCAAAGCGTAATTTAATTCCCTCTATTAATACCATATTACCCTATACTTATCCTACTTTTATAAGGGATACTTCTCATAAAAATATCTATAATCTATCTAAGGTATGTTTGGAAAATTCTCTGGACATATTAAGATCTCTTGAAAATGAGTATCATAATTTATATGGGCGTAATTTAACATTAGCTACCTTAGGAGAGGTACTTACAATCCCAAGAAGTCCTGAAATTGGGAAAGACCTAGAATATAATTTAAATATAAGTCCCTCTAGCTACATTCAAAAAGACTTAGAGCTTCTATCTAGATTAGAAAATATAATAACTTAGAAAGGAAAAAAACTAATGTATTACTATTTATATAAAAATAAACTTATAATATCTAAATCTCAATATGATGATCAAAATTTTCAAAGTGTTAATGAGGATTTTTGCAAAAGTTATGTAGATACTATCTTTATAATGAATCCTCTTGATTGTAGTGAATCAAGAAGGACCTTCGTTGTTAGTAATGAGAATTTATTATTTTTAAATGTAGAGGACTTGACCTTACTCAAGTCCCCTACTCTTACAGTTAAGGACATACCTAGCTGGCTAAAAACTGCTATAAATGAAAGAAAAGTTATTTCATTAAACACAAACTTTCCTAATTGGGAGGATGCTTTAAGCTATGTTAAGCCTACTAAGTGGAAGATTAACCTGGTTGGCCTTGGTGATGTTGGTGGTACTCTTCTTACTGGGCTAAAGCTCTTAGGTTATGAAAATATATCTTCCTTAGGCATATTTGATTTAGATATTAATAAGATAAATAGATGGCATCTTGAGCTTTCTCAAATTCTTTCTTGTGATGGAAAAGAACATAAAATAAGTATAAATACATTAGAAGAAAAGGACCTCTTTGATTGTGATCTATTTATTTTTTCTGTATCCATAGGTGTTCCTCAAATTGGTAAAGAACATACAGATGTTAGACTAATACAATTTAAAGGAAATTCAAAAATTATATCATACTATGGTAAACTAGCTAGAGCTAAAAATTTTAAAGGCGTATTTGCAGTTGTATCTGACCCTGTAGACCTACTATGTAAATCCCTATATATGGAAAGTAATAAAAATAATGATGGAGTTTTAGACTTTAAAGGTCTTGCACCTGAACAAATTAGAGGATATGGTCTAGGCGTTATGAATGGTCGTGCTGCCTATTATGCTTCTCTAAAAAAAGAAACTCTTCACTATTTAACTGAAGGAAGAGCATTTGGCCCTCATGGAGAGGGGTTAATTATTGCAGATAGTGTCGATAACTATAATGTAGAAGCTTCTGATTACTTAACTGAGAAAGCTAAAAGTGCAAATTTAGAAGTTAGGAGCACAGGCTTCAAGCCTTATATTGCTCCAGCTTTATCTTCTGGCACCCTTTCCCTATTAGATACCATAAGGGGTAATTGGCACTATTCTGCCACCTTCGTAGGTGGAACCTTTATGGGCTGTAGAAATAGATTTATACACGGAACTACCGAATTAGAAACACTGCCCCTTAACTCAAAGCTTTTTGATAAATTAGCTCAAACATATAGTTTATTAAACAATATGTTTAACACTAATCAATCTTAACATTTTTAATATAATACTTCTTATAAGATAATATTATTGGAGGTGATTTTATAGAGTATTTATATTTAATTTCTCCTAATATAAACATAACTTCTCAACTTAAAAAAATGATTCAAGCTGCCACTAGTAGCATTCCATATATACTTATAAATGATATAAATAATATTCCTAATCTCACCAATAAAAAACTTTTATTTATTGGTGAGATCGATGAAGTTGGATATGATATTCCTCTCCTTAATTTCTTTAAGGAGATAATAAAAAGAGGTAATAATGCATTAATTGGCTCTGTAGGTGGAATTCTGCTCCATAGTAGCACAGAGGAAGGAACTAAAAGGTTTGCTCAAGATATTATATACTTAGCTAATAATTTAGGTTGTACTTTTATTGGTCATCCCCTAGTAGAAGCTATCAATGAATTAAGAAACTTTCATACTTGGCAAAAAACTTTAAAACTACCTCTTGAAAATATATGTGCTGATATGTGCTTTAAACTATCTAATAGAATTCTAGATTATGAATTTAACTCATTAGAACATCCAAAATTTCTCGTACTTTATTCCAGCCCTCATAAATCCTCCAATACTCTAGACCTATGGCATATGATTTCAAAACATCTAGATCAAACTGAAATAAAGGAACTTCAAATTGAGAGTGGGCAGGTGCTAGACTGCAAAGGGTGTCCCTATACCCTCTGCCTTCACTATGCAAAGAAAAATACATGTTTCTATGGAGGAATTATGACAGAAGATGTGTTACCTTCTATAGAAGAAAGTAATGTGATTGTATGGCTTTGTCCCAATTATAATGATGCCATAGCTGCAAATCTAACTGCTGTAATAAATAGATTAACAGTACTTTATAGAAAAATTAATTTTTATGATAAAACTATATTTGCTGTTATTATCTCTGGTAATTCTGGCAGTGACTCCTTATCAAAGCAATTAATAGGTGCACTGAATATAAATAAAGGTTTTAGGCTTTCTCCTTACTTCTCAATTCAAGCTATAGCTAATGATCCCGGTAGTATAAAATCTATTGATAATATAGACAATTTAGTGAATTTTTTTTCTAATAATATTATCACTAATATATAAACAACAAAATAGTGAATTCATGTAAATTTTATAAGTCCTTTGAATAAAATAAGGGGTATTATCCAAACCTATTTTTATCAAAGGACCTATTATTTCAAGAATTCACTATAAAATCATATTATATTTTTATTTTATAAATATTAATATTTATAACCTCTAAACCACTTTTATTTTTTATTCTATTGATTTCTTTTTATAATATCTATTAATATATACACTTACTAAAGCTGCTATAGGTATCGAAAGAATCATTCCCATAGCTCCATAATATGCTCCTCCTATGGTAAGGGCCATCAATGTCCAAACTGGAGCTAATCCTACTTTATCTCCAACAATTTTAGGTTGAACAATGTTTCCATCTATTTGTTGGTATAAAATAAGTAATGCGAATCCTAATACTCCAAGCTTTACATTTGTAAAAGCTCCTAATATTAAAGCTACTAACCCACCAATGAGAGGTCCAATGTAGGGTATAACATTAGATATACCAGCTATAACTCCTACTAGTATGGCAAATGGATGCTTTATTAAAAGCATTAATATAGAAGATACAATACCTACTATCACTGCATCTAAAATAACACCTTTTATAAAACCACCAAAAACCTCATCTAAATCCTTTAAGAATCTTCTAAATCCAATTCCTATCTTCCCTGGCATAAAGGCTTTACCAAATTTATCAAAGCTCCTAAACAGATTTTCTTTATCCTTTAAAAAATAGAAAGTAAGTATAATAGCTAATACAAAATCAATAATAAATGAACTAACGCTAGTTATACCATTAGTTATCATAACCACTAAGTTTTGACTAAATATAGACATCATTGATCCCATTTTATCTACTACCGGCTTAATTGTACTATAATCAATATTTAGTGACTTAAAATATTCATTGCCATAATTAATCCAGCCCATAACTACTTCTTCATATTCTGGTATATTATTTATTAAGGATTTTGCATTTTCTAAAAGTGGTGGAATTATAAAATTAAATATCAAAGATATCCCTAAGATTATAATTAGAAACACTAAAGTAACACTTATAATTCTAAATATTCCATTGTATTTACTCTGATTTTCTTTCTTAAATACTCTTTGAAGTACTTTTTGCAGATAAATAACTGGTCCAAATAGTAAGTAAGCCATAACAAAAGCAGTCGTAATAGGAGTTAATATGTCCCATAATCTAAATAAAAAGCTATTTGCCGCAGCTAAAAACACATTACTTCTGCTAATAATTTCATAAGCTCCAAAAAGTAATACTCCTACTATAACAACCAATATAGCTATATTTACATATTTTCTTTCTATACCTAATCTCTTATCAACCCTGAATTTATCCCACATAAAAAATTCCTTCCTATACGTATATTTATATATCTACGTATAATTATGACTAATTTCACCATATAATCAATATGTTTTTATTATAATGTCATACATATTTACAAAAAGTTAATTAAAACAAAATAAATTAAAGAGTAATAAACTACTCCTCATTAATTTATTTTACTCTTTTCCCTTGTTTTAACTCGCTTCTCCAAAGTACGGCCTTTAAATCTTTCCAGTTAAAGGGAATTAATGGATATAAATATGCATCTCCAGTTAAAGTCTTGTTAAATGCTACTAAAAGTATAATTATAATTAAACCACCGAAATATCCAATAAAATTTAACCACCATGTAGTTAGTAGTAAAAAAATTCTACAAAATTTCATTGCATATCCTAGTTCTATATTAGGCTGAGCGAAACTTCCTACGGCTATAAATGCCATATAAAGAATAGTCTCTGGCACAAACCATCCTACCTGTACAGCATAATCGCCTAAAACTAATCCTCCTATAACACCTAAGGAGGTACCTAATGAGCCAGGAGTACTTAAGGATGCCATCTTTAGCCCATCGATGGCTAGCTCTAATGCAAGAAACTGAAGAACCAAAGGAATCTTATTCATCTCCTTTACCCCAATAAAAGATAACCATTGTGGAAGCATATCTTGATTTTGTACTAATAAAATCCAAGTAGGTGTTAATATTAAAGTTAATAATAATACAAAATTTCTAGATATCCTAAGATAATTCCCCGTTACTGGAGGATAGTAAAACTCCTCCGCTTCTTGTAAAAAATCAAAAATTGAGGTTGGAAGCATAATTACACTTGGGCTATTATCAACTATAATGGCTAATTTTCCTTCTAGAATATGTGCTGCTGCTACATCTGGCCTCTCTGTATATTTAACCTTTGGAAATGGATTATAATATTTATAGTTGGTTAACGCTTCTATTAAACTCTGCTGATTCATAGATAATGACTCAACTTTTAATGAAGATAATTTATCTTTCACTTCATTAAGTAGTTTTGAATCTGCTACTCCATCAATATATCCTAAGACCACATCAGCCTTTGACCTCTTCCCTATAGAATACATTTCAAAAGTAAGCTTAGGATCTCTTATTCTTCTTCTTATAAGTGCTGTATTGAATACTACAGTTTCCACGAAGCCATCTTTAGATCCTCTAGTTACTTTTTCCTTATCAGGTTCTGCTGTGGTTCTAGCTGGATATGTTCTTAAATCTAGTATAAAGGCCTCCTCAAAACCATCAATTAACAATACTGTCGGTCCTGATAATAGCATTGTGATAATTTTTTCAATACTATTAGTAGTATCTACTTCCACGTAAGGAATGGTAGAATCAGCAAATTCCTTAGAAGTGGTCATACTATCAACTTGTTCCTTTGAAAGTTTAAAAAATGCATCTAATATTCTTTCCATTACATCATCTTTAATGAATCCATCTATGAATATTATGCATGCATTTCTTTCTCCTATGATTATATCCCTTTTAATTAAATCAAAACTCTTTTCTATGTTTACCCTACTCTTTATCTCCTCTAAATTCTTTTTTATATCTTTAGTTAGTACGTTCATAACACTCACTTCCTATTTGAAATTTATTTATATTTGTATTTACTGACATTAGTATTTACTAAAACTCTATTTTATATCACCGAAATTCTTTGCCTTAATATACTTATAATATAAAGTTATTTATTTTTAAGTTTCTTATCCTTTGATAAGTTTATAAGAGGTGATTTTATTGTCTTCGACTACTTTAGCACCTAACCTAACGGTGTATGGAATTTCCTCATATATAAAAGATGATAGTATATTTAATCCAAAAACTTTTATGCTCAGTAAGACAAACTGCTTAATAAGCAGACTATATGTTAAAATGTCAGATATTTTACTACCCTATGATTGTGATGTTATTCAAGCAAATCTTTATATCCCCATACTAAGCGCATGTAATGAAAAATTTGCAAGAATATTAGTATATAGTGTAGATGGTCCACTAAATTCCGGTCGTATATCTTGGAATTCCTTTGAAGGAGTACCAACTACTAAAATAGCCGATACCCCTATTTCTTTTCCTTATGTATGTGTTAACTTGACAAGTTTAATTCAACGATGGGTTAAAAATCCTGAATCAAATCATGGAATTTTGATTACTTGTAATGAAAAAGCTCATAATGAAATAAATGTTAATACAAACTTTACCTCTACAAATGGTATGCGTATAGTTATTAATTGTTCTAGAAAAGATGAATGTTGCTATCCTAAATTTCATGAGCTTATTTATGATGTAAATGGAACTACAGCCAACTATTGTTCACCGCCTGTAGATATATCTAAATTTAAGGTTGTATCTTTCTATATAAGAAATCTATCTACATCTCCTGTGAAATTCTATTTGCAATCCAGTCCAGACAATATTAGTTATATGCTTTCTTCTGAAGAGCTGATTCTACAAGGTCATGAATTCAATTTCTTGACGCCTTATTTTTGGTCTAAATATATTAGAATATGCGGCAATTCAAATTCTCCAATTTTTGCAAGAATATTTGTTCAGATACAAACTTAATATCAATTAAATATTTTAACTTTATAAACTAATGCTTAAAATAACTTATTCAAAGGCTACTATTCATAGCTGTTAACCTAAATAACATAGGAGCATTATAAGTGGTAGTCATAGGATAAGTATAGGACTAAAAGATATTTAATATATCTTTTAGTCCTATACTTTTAAAACTCTATTAAATTTGGATTTTCTCTTAATAAAGAATCTTGTTGTTCTACGGTTATAGGTTCTTTATGATACTGACTATACCCTTCATATTTTCTTCTCCTTAACTCCTTAGTATTCCATCCTAAATGCTTTACTCTAATATTACATATTGCTGTCTCTAATTTAAATATATCTTCTGGAAATCTATTTCCCCTTTCGTTAACACCCTTCCAATCATAATCTATAAAGTTCTGAATTCTTGTTAATAAAATTTTAGGATTATAATTACTATGCCAATATTCATCCTCTCTATATTGAGTTTCATTCCACATGTCATATACATAAAATCCATAATTATCTATAAATTCATTTTCTAATAATGTTTTTATAGTATCTTTTATATTGTCTTCAAATATTTCATCACTATCTATTCTTAAGACCCACTGAGCATTATACTCTATACATTTTTGCCACAACTCTTTCATTAATTCTTCCTCTGAAGTATTCACATCCTTAGGCTTTTCAATTAATACTAAAGGCTTATTAAATTCTTTAAAAATACTTTTGCATTTATCTAATACTCTCTTTTCTGCATGGTGACAAAGAATTATTCCTTCATCTATATATTGAAGTGACGCTCTTAATGATTTTTCTAATATGTGTTCCTCTTCATTCTTAACTATCATGGCTAAAGTTAATTTGTTGGTTTTACTAACCTGTCTTTTATTCCACTGCAAAATATTATATAGACTTTGACCTAAAATATATTCTTCATTTTTCTTACAATGAAGTGATTCTATAAATAATTTTCTGTTTTCTTCTATAATATCAACATGAAATTCATATTGGTTATCATCATCTAGAAAACTAACTTTCGAACAAACATGGAAGACATTATTATTTACTTTTATATATTCTATACTTTGCTCTTTTATCTGTAAGATAATTTTCTTTTCCTTAAGAAATTCTTTATAAGAAATCTTACTATTTAAAAGTAGAGTTTTGAATTTCTGACTTACTTTATCCACACCCTCATAGCCAGTTATTAATCTATAATCTACATTGAGATACTCATTTAGATAGTTGCTTATAAACGCCCTTACCTTTTCACATCTTAACATGTTGTAGACATCATCATATTTAAAAATATTTCCTCTTTCTCTAAAATTCTGTATATAATTTAAATATTTTCCTCCCTGCAAATCCATTGCAGGCAATGTGGTATCTGCATACAAATCAATTCCTAATACTGCAGCTCTTATAGAAAAGTATCTATCTTCTTTTAAGGCTTTAATATTGTAAATAGGTGCAAATTTTACCCCTCTTAACAGTACTCTTCTAGCAACTAGGGTTATAGTTCCTACCTCCCCAACTTTGTATATACCTTCACAATTTAATTTTTTTATGAATTCATCATCTATTGAACATTGTCCTATATCATAAACCTGTGGCTGTAGTGATTCTTCTTTACTACAACTCCAAATTATTTCACTAATTATATCTTTTCTTTTACTAATTAAATGATCTATTAACTTAGGATTAATTAATATATCTGAATCAATAAACATAACATAATCATAATTGTTTCTAATAGTATGCTCTATTATAAAATCCTTGAATTTTGACAGACTATAGATGTATTCATTATTCAAATTGTTAGTATCTATGTGCAATTTTTCACTTTTTTTAACAATTGTTTTATGGACCTCGCTAAACTTCTGTAACATATCACTACTATTAAAATCATCATTGATATCCACAAAATAGTACTCAACTATAAAATTGCTTTCTATTTTATCTAAAAACTCTAAAAACACCTTCAACACATCTGATTTTTCCTTCACAATAGAAGCTACTAAAATTCTGTTCTTTTTCATAATCCTTTATATCTCCTTATACAGTATATTAATGCTAGCCTCATCTATTACGCCTAATTCTTTGATTGACCTTATAGCTTCTTCTACTGCCAAAGATTTAAATCCATGTTTATAATATAATTTACTTAATTCAACTAATATCTTTTCATTATCAATATAATTTAGCATTGGAAGTAATTTTTCGAATACTTCAAATTCCTTTGCACTTATAAGAATACCTAAAAGTTTTATAAACTCACTTAGCACTAAATAAGAATTTTTAAATGTAAACTCTTCTATATTTTTATCACTATTGAGCATGTTTATTTTCTCCATAAGAGTTCTTACAATTTCATCTTCAATAAGCGCAAATTCCCCTTCGTTAATATTGGCCTTTTCTAATATCTTTATCATTAACAAATATATTATAGCTTCATCATAGTAAATAGACTTATATGATACACGAGAAAAGCTTATAAAACTCTCATTATATTTATTTAAATTAAAAAGTGCCTTCCCCATTAAAATACAAGATATGTCGCTTGCTTCATTTTCACTTGCTTTTTCTATAAAACCTATAGCATGTTCATTACACTGAATGTTGATTAATACAGCTGCCAATAAAAATATTTCCCTTATATCACTTAGATTAAAGTTTTTCTCTAACTCATATACTACTTTATCACTATCACTATACAAGCCTTTATATGCAGTTCCTAATTGATAATAAATGATATTATTATCCCTTGTGTAATCTAATACCTTTTTATAATTTAAAATTGCCTCTTCATAATCCTCTAAATCTAAATAAATATCGCCTAATGCGTGATAGGCTCTAAAACTTCCACATCCATTTAAAAAAGCACATTCTATTGGAGCTTCTCCTAATTCTAAAGCCTTGTTATAAGACTTTATAGCTAAAGTATATTTCTTTGCCTTATGATAGGTATAGCCTTTATAAAACTGTAAGTCCGTAAACTCTTTAAAATTACTTAATCCTTCTTCTAATGCATCTATTGCCTTATCATATTCTTTCATCTCTATAAGACATAATGCCCTCTTTAATACAAGCTTTGTTGCATATCCAGTTGTTACACTCATATTATGATAAGCCTTATCATAATATATCAAAGCATTTTTCATATCCATCAATGCGAAATATTCACTAGCTAAATTGAAATTATGGAAAGAACTATTAGGGTATTTTTTTAATTCTTCTTTTATTATTCCTATATTTCTCTCTCTCTTTTTTTTACTATCAGATACCTCTGGAATATATCCTCTATGATATATTCTAATATCCTCTGATGTGAAGTTAGCATAATTAGTAGGCTGAAACTTATGAGTTATCTGTTCATGAATAGCCCCTTCAAACTCATATTCTCCTGTATTTCTTATTAAACGTATATTTAGATTATATAAATAGTCTTTTGAATCTTCCTTCACTACACTTAAGGTGTTAAAAAAATGTCCATGCTTTTTAGAAGTATTGATTAAATTTATTACCTTTCCCTTATCCCCTTCCTCTAAAACATCATCTCCATCCATTAATAATATCCAATCCTTAGTTGCCTTTGATAATGAAAAATTTCTTGCTGCAGAGAAATCATTATTCCAAGTATAGAAATATACTTTAGCCCCAAAACTATTGGCTATAGATACTGTATTATCTGTAGAACCAGTATCTACAATTATAAATTCGTCTATAATATCTTTAACACTATTTAAACATTGTGCTAAAAACTTTTCTTCATTCTTCACAATCATACATAAGCTCACAGTCTTTAATTTTTCCATAACAAACCTCCTAACCAAAATTAACTAAGACATCTAAAACTTTAATCGCTATGAAAATAATTTAAGATGCCTTATATATAACATAGACTTGCAGACTACTCTGCAAGTCACTCTTCATCCATATCTAGCCATTATAATAGTCTAGTAGATTAAAAATTCACTATAAATAAATTTATTTTATCCTAATATCTTAGCTGTATAGAATACCTCAAAAGTATTAGCAGCCCCTGAGGTTTCATAGAATAATCTAGTAAAATTCATATAGTATGCTGGAACTATAACCTTATTAGTTCCAGGTCCCACTGCCATAGGACCACTTACATCATCATTAGTAAAATATGCTGTACTATTAAGTGGTGCTACTTGTATCTGAACAGTTACTGTGTTGCTTCCAGTGTTTCTTACATAATAAGAATATTTTCCTTGTTGACTAGCATCTTTGACAAGAACTGCTGCTGAGTTAGTAACTGCTGTTAAAACTGTGCTATCGGTTACATTTGTTGTAGCAGATATATTAATACTATCTGTAATTCCACTTAAATTTCTGATACTTAAATTTGATGCTGTTACTGTTACTGTTCCAAATACTGTTATGCTATCGGTAGCTCCGCTTAACTCTCTTATATTTGCTGTTACTGTTCCTGTTACAGTTAAGCCTGCTCCTCCTGCAAATACTGTTACACTGTCGGTTGTCCCACTTAAGTCTCTTATATCTAGATTGGTTGCTGTTACTGTCACTGTTCCAAATACTGTTATGCTATCGGTAGCTCCGCTTAACTCCCTTATATTTGCTGTTACTGTTCCTGTTACGGTTAAGCCTGCCCCCCCTGCAAACACTGTTACGCTATCAGTGCTTCCATTCAAATCTCTTATATCTAAATTATTTGCAAATACTGTTACACTGTCTGTTGTTCCACTTAATTCTCTTATATCTAGATCTGTTGCTGTTACTGTTACTGTTCCGAATACAGTTACGCTATCAGTAGCTCCACTTAATTCTCTAATATTTGCTGTTACTGTTCCTGTTACGGTTAACCCTGATCCTCCTGCAAATACTGTTACGCTATCTGTGGTCCCGTTCAAATCTCTTATATCTAAATTTGTTGCAGTTACTGTCACTGTTCCAAATACAGTTACGCTATCGGTAGCTCCGCTTAACTCTCTTATATTTGCTGTTACTGTTCCTGTTACGGTTAAGCCCGCTCCTCCTGCAAATACTGTTACGCTATCTGTGGTTCCATTTAAGTCTCTTATATCTAAATTCGTTGCAGTTACTGTCACTGTTCCAAATACTGTTATGCTATCGGTAGCTCCGCTTAACTCTCTTATATTCGCTGTTACTGTTCCTGTTACGGTTAACCCTGCTCCTCCTGCAAATACAGTTACACTGTCGGTAGTCCCGTTTAAATCTCTTATATCTAGATTTGTTGCAAATACTGTTACACTGTCGGTTGTCCCACTTAATTCTCTTATATCTAGATCTGTTGCTGTTACTGTTACTGTTCCGAATACAGTTACGCTATCAGTAGCTCCACTTAATTCTCTAATATTTGCTGTTACTGTTCCTGTTACGGTTAACCCTGCTCCTCCTGCAAATACTGTTACGCTATCTGTGGTCCCGTTCAAATCTCTTATATCTAAATTTGTTGCAGTTACTGTCACTGTTCCAAATACAGTTACGCTATCGGTTGCTCCGCTTAACTCTCTTATATTTGCTGTTACTGTTCCTGTTACAGTTAAGCCTGCTCCTCCTGCAAACACTGTTACACTATCGGTGGTTCCGTTCAAATCTCTTATATCTAAATTATTTGCAAATACTGTTACACTGTCTGTTGTTCCACTTAATTCTCTTATATCTAGATCTGTCGCTGTCACTGTCACTGTTCCAAATACAGTTACGCTGTCAGTAGCTCCGCTTAACTCTCTTATATTTGCTGTTACAGTTCCCGTTACGGTTAAGCCTGCTCCTCCTGCAAACACTGTTACACTATCGGTGGTTCCGTTCAAATCTCTTATATCTAAATTATTTGCAAATACTGTTACACTGTCGGTTGTCCCACTTAAATCTCTTATGTCTAGATCTGTTGCTGTCACTGTCACTGTTCCAAATACAGTTACGCTATCAGTAGCTCCACTTAATTCTCTAATATTCGCTGTTACTGTCCCTGTTACGGTTAAGCCTGCTCCTCCTGCAAATACAGTTACGCTATCTGTGGTTCCGTTCAAATCTCTTATATCTAGATTTGTTGCAAATACTGTTACACTGTCGGTTGTCCCACTTAAATCTCTTATGTCTAGATCTGTCGCTGTCACTGTCACTGTTCCAAATACAGTTACGCTATCAGTAGCTCCACTTAATTCTCTTATATTTGCTGTTACGGTTCCTGTTACGGTTAAGCCCGCTCCTCCTGCAAACACTGTTACGCTATCGGTTGTTCCATTTAAGTCTCTTATATCTAAATTATTTGCAAATACAGTTACGCTGTCTGTTGTTCCACTTAAATCTCTAATATTCGCTGTTACTGTTCCTGTTACGGTTAACCCTGCTCCTCCTGCAAATACTGTTACACTATCAGTAGTTCCATTTAAGTCTCTTATATCTAAATTATTTGCAAATACGCTTACACTGTCTGTTGTCCCGCTTAACTCTCTTATATTTGCTGTTACGGTTCCTGTTACGGTTAAGCCTGCCCCTCCTGCAAATACAGTCACACTATCAGTAGTTCCATTTAGGTCTCTTATATCTAAATTATTTGCAAATACGGTTACACTGTCTGTTGTTCCACTTAAATCTCTTATATTTGCTGTTACGGTTCCTGTTACGGTTAGACCTGCTCCTCCTGCAAATATGGTTATGCTATCGGTCGCTGCAGTTAATTCTCTTATATATATATTCCCTTCACTATCAAGGCTTAATGGAACCGTGTTATTGCTACCGTCAACACCATTGACTAGTACCTGTAACCTACTAGCAACATGATTAAACACTAGATTGTTCAAAAGGTACCCCTCCCTATTCTCCTTAGCTTATCTGTCCTTCTATATAATATTTATGGTTATGATGATTTGTGACATAGAAATACTTGCTTATCATCTTTATACCTTCTTCATTAATACTCTTATAAAACATAAAAGACACACCTATCGGTGTGCCTTTTACGTTTTATAAAATACTATTCATATGCTATTTCTAGTATTTTATATATATCTTCTCTATATAATTCTTTCAATGTGCCTAGTGGTGCTTGCTTTGCTGCATTGTCAGCGATAAAATCTAAATCTTCTCTCTTTACTCCTACTTCACTTAATGTGATAGGAGCTCCTATCTCCTTATAAAAACTTCTTAATTTTTCGATTCCTTTTAATGCTTTTTCTTCATCACTTCCATCACTAACATTGAATACATGTTCTGCAAATTTTGCAAACTTAGGTGTATCTTGTTTATGCACATACTTCATCCATGCAGGCATAATTATAGCTAACCCTGAGCCGTGAGCTATATCATTTAGTACTGATAGAGAGTGTTCAATGCAATGAGAAGCCCAATCTCCATTTCTTCCAACTCCATTCAATCCATTTAATGCTAATGTTGCAGCAAATGCAAATTCACTTCTAGACTCATAATTGCTTGGATCTCTCAATAATATTCTTGTATGATTTAAAATAGTCTTTATAATTCCCTCTGACAACTCATCTAGCATATCTGTATTACTACTTCCTCCATAATAAGCTTCAAAAACATGGCTTATAGCATCAATAGCACCATTTGCTGTCTGTATAGATGGTAATGAACTCTGAATTGATGGATCTAGTATTGAAACTTTAGGATAAAGCAGAGGAGACCCAAAGGCCCATTTCTTTCCTTCAGCTTCATTAGTTATAACTCCACCTGAGTTCATTTCTGATCCAGTTGCAGATAGTGTCAAAACTGTAAATAAAGGCAATGCATTTTTCACACTAGCTTCTCCTTCAAAAAAATCCCATACATCACCATCATAGCAAGCTCCAGCTGAAATTGCTTTGGCAGAGTCTATAACACTTCCACCACCAACAGCTAATACTCCATCTAATCCATAGTTATTTACAGTTTCAATTCCTTCTTTTACTTTAGATAGAACTGGATTTGGCTTTACTCCAGACACCTCTACAAACTCTATATTATGCTCTTTAAGAGAAGCTACTACCTGCTCATATACTCCATTTGTCTTTATAGAATTTTTACCATATAGAAATAATACTTTTTTAACTTCATTGTTTTGTATATGTTCTCCTATATCTTTTATAGTATCTTTTCCTAAAACTAATTTAGTTGGATTATATAGCGTAAAATTTAACATAATTATATCCCTCCCTGTGATTTCTAGTACTGCTTTAACCAATTATATAATTTACTTCAATATTGTATTAAAACAGTAACTTACTTTTAAATACATTTTCCCATATATCATAGAAAAAGTAAAATTATTTTCCACTTCTAATATAAGTACATTATGTCATAAAACACTTCATATTATTATGATTTTCTAATTATGTTGAAATTTGCTAATTGTTTCATGTCATACTTTTAAATTTTATGATATAATTAATTTTTACCAAAAATAATATGGTGGTGTTTATTGTGGATGACAAGTCTAATCTAAAGAAAAGAACTATGATGTATTTTATTGATGCAGCAAATATAATAATAAAAGAAGAAGGAATCGAGCATGTTACTTTAAGAAAAGTAGCCAAAACTGCTGGTTATAACAGCGCTACCCTCTATAACTACTTTGAAAATCTTGACCATCTTCTAATATTCGCTTCAATGAAATGCTTAAAAGAATATAGTAGCTTACTTCCTGATTATTTAAAGGGTAAATCTAATGCTCTAGATAAATATTTTGCTATATGGAGATGTTTTATAAATTCATCTTTCAGAAATCCTAAGGTTTATAATCTTATATTTTTATCTCATTTTAGTGATTCATTGAATAATATCGTTAAAGAATATTATGATATGTTTCCTGAAGATCTTGAAAATTCTCACTACGTTGAAAACTTGTTTTTAGAAGGTTCTATATATAAGCGAAATACCCATATTCTAAACTCTTGTGCTAGTGAGGGGTTCATAAATAAAGAAGATATTGATGATATTAATGAAATGATTATCTTTATATATAGAAGTATGCTCAGCGACGTTTTAAATAATAGTTTACCCTATGACTTAGCTACAGCTGAAGAAAAGCTAATAAGATATTTTAGACAAATTATAAAATCATACACTATAAAATAAAGACTATGGATACCCATAATCTTTATTTTATAGTGTTATTTATTCTTCAAAATTAAATTCTCTATTTACATATAGTGCTAACAAATCTACACAAGCATTTGTATCATCCATGCTTATTAACGCATTAGGTCCGTGTACATAACGAGTAGCTACAGATAATCCTGTTGCTCTAACCCCAAAGTTAGATTTATTAATAGCTCCTGCATCTGTACCTCCTCCGTCAATAACATCAAGTTGATATTTTATGTTATTATCCTTAGCACATGAAATTAGTTCTTCTACTAAATATTCATCACATATAACTGAACCATCTGATACTTTTATAGCTGCTCCTCCTCCTACAGTGTTGCTCCCCTCTGGTGCATTAGGGGTATCATTTGCTACGGTTACATCTAAAGCTATTCCTAAATCGGGATTTATTCTATTAGCCGCTACTGTAGCTCCTCTTAACCCAACTTCCTCTTGAGTAGAAAAAACAAAGTATAAATCATTATATGGCTTTTCTATCTTCTTCAATGCTTCAATTAAAATATAACATCCTATTCTGTCATCTAACGCTTTAGCAGTTATGTTATTTTCTTTTAATTCTAAATATTCACCTACATAACAAGCCACATCTCCAACTCTTAAGTATTTCTCGGCTTCAGCCTTTGAACTTGCACCAATATCTATACATAATTTCTTAGTATCTTTATCTAACTCTTTTTCCTTTACACTACTTGATACTATTCCCATAACACCATTTCTGAACTTAACTCTATTCATATAAGTTGCAGTTACTGGAATTCCTCCAAGAGCTCTTACCTTAATTAATCCCTTATCCTCAATTTTAACAATCTGAAAACCTATTTCATCCATATGTGCTGAAGCCATAATTCTTTTCTTATTTTCGCCACAGCCCTTTTTCAATATTATTAGATTGCCTAAGGCATCCACTGTGATTTCATCTGCATATTGTGCAATTTCTTCTTTTATTATATTTCTTATTTCTTTCTCATATCCGCTAACTCCAAAGGCATCAGATAATTTTTTTACTAACATATTTTTTCCCCCTCATCTGAATTTATTAATTTGAAATATATATTTTAATAATTTATATATTAATACTATCATAATATTCAAAGAAACTAAAATTCTATTTACTAGTATTATGATATATAAAATACATACTATACTTTAATATTAATCACCCATAATTTTTATTATTTCTTTCCTTATATCTCCAGTTAAATTTGAAAATTTCGCTTTAATCGCTACAGGCCTATTCCCTAAAATTAATAATTCGTCCCCTAATTCTAAAGCCTCTTCAATATCATGGGTAACAAAAATTATAGTTCTTTTCTCCACAGCATTTGTCTGTGCTATGTTTTTAATTATTTTATTCTTGATATTAACATCAAGAGATTTAAATGGCTCATCCATAATTAGTACTTCGCTCGGATATGCAATAGCTCTTGCTATATTTACTCTCTGCCTCATTCCACCACTGAGGGTCAAAGGATATTTCTTTTCGCTATCACTTAAGTCAACTAGTTTTAATACTTCGTAAATCTTATCTTTTTTCTCTTGCTTTGATAAAGTATCAGGTAAAATAACCTCTAGGTTTTTTTTTACATTAATCCAGTTTATCAAACTACTATCTTGAAAAACATAACTAACTTTAACGCCATTATTTATATAATAAGATGAAATATAATTTAATAGAGTGGTTTTTCCACAACCTGATTTTCCTAGTAAACAATTTATTTTACCTTCTACAAATTCCATATTAAAATCTTTATAAATTATATCTTCTCCATAACTTATATTTATGTTTTGCAGTTTCATATTACTCAATGCCCTTCCATGTAAAAAACTTTTTATTTATTATGTTTACTATAAAATCAATAAATACACTTATAATCCCTACTATTATGATCCACCCAATGATAGCATCTGTATTTAAGCTAAGCTTCTCAATATTAATTTGTGCACCTATACCATAGGATGGTTGTCCATATAATTCTCCTGCTATTACTACCTTTAAAATTAAGCATAAAGTTGAAGATAGTGATGGGATTATTGAAAATAAAATACTAGGTAGATACACATAAAAAGAAATCTTTTTCTTTTTAACTCCATAAATTTTCAGCATTCTTAAAAGATTATTGTCAGCATTGGTTATTCCTCCTAATACCATATCATAAAATAGGGGAACTCCAATAACTATACCTATTAATATGGGTGCATTTTCTTTTTTCATCCATATTAAAGCTAAAACTACAAAGGCCATGGTTGGAACAGATTTTAAAATTCCCATTACAGGTAACATAAAATTATATATAAACTCATTAAAGGCACTTATCCCTCCTATAACGAAGGCTAATATTATTGCTATTATAAAACTATAAAATCCTCTAAATATACTACTAAATATAATCTTCCAGAATCCTTCTTCACCAACTATAAAGTACAATTTGTTAACTATATTTACTATTGAGGGTACTATGACCTGATTACTGACAAAAAAACTTATTATTTCCCAAGAAATTATTATTATTACTACGGATATAAGAACATATTTCTTATTCTTTGTAGAATATGTTCTCATCTGGCACTTTTCCTCCTATGGTTTTAGGTTCAAATTTATTCAATTCACTAAAATAAGTTATATATTCATCCTTACAATCTTCTGCTGATATATATTTTAAGTTAATTCTTTCTATAGCCTTTGACAACACTTCTTTTGAAGTATTTATTCCTACCTCTTGACAATAAACCCCTGCATTTTCTGGGCTATCATATACAAAACTTATACTTTCGTCTATAGCTTTGGTAAAGTCCTTTACAAATCCTTTATTTTTTTCTATCAGTTCCTCTTTTATTATTAAGCTAGATTGTGGATATCCATATTCAGAGCCATATATACTTTTCCATTCCTCATTAATATCTAAAAGTATGTTAATTCCATCGCCTTTTTTCATCATTATAGTCGATAATGCTGGTTCTGGCACTACGGAATTGGTTATTTTCCCTCCTATAATTGAAGGTGCAAGTTCACTTGCCGCATTTACATAGCTTAAATTTATTTCACCTTCAGCTATGCCTTTCTTCTTTAATATACTTCTAAAAACTATATCTGGCGTTAACCCTTTGCCTGTGTTGTATACCTCTTTGCCTTTTAAATTATCTAGGCTTGCTGTGCTATCTGTAGATACTAAAAATGTTGAACCCCAACCTACTGTCCCAACAAGTTTATATCCTAACTCTTTATTATAGGATTGAGCGGCTAAGTTTGATGGAACTATGGCTACATCAGCTCCACCTTTCATCACCTCGGTCACAAGATTATCTGTAGTTTTTTGAACCTCATATGTAATATTTGTATTTTCATTTACTTGTATATTCTCTTTTATCATCTTAGCTATAGATACTGCTGGTATACCATCAGGTACTATTACCTTTACTTCAGTTTTTCCTGCTGGCTTCTCTGCTTTATTTCCACATCCAAACATCATTGTAGTGGTAATCATGATTGAAGCCAAAATAAGACCTATTTTTTTCATAAGAATCCCTCCTTGTAATAATTTTCTCCTCCTACATTGTATCTCAAAACAGATTTTTATTCCATTATTTACATAAAATCATTATTTTATATAGCTCACTGCAATATAATTGAAAATACATCTTTATATTAAATTTTATAAACTTAAAACCAATTATAGCTATAGCATACTTTAAAACTTCTACAAATATAAAAAAGCTATGAGTTACCTCATAGCTTTTCTTTAAGATATTACTATCTTCTGTTGTTTCTTTCTTGTTTTCTTGCTCTTCTGCAATCAACGCATCTAGTTGGCTCGTTTTCGAATCCTTTTTCTTTGTAGAAAGCTTGCTCTCCCTCAGTGAATACGAATTCTTTACCACAGTCTTTACATGTTAAGTTTTTATCTGCCATTTCAATTCCTCCATTTCAAAGATTCATATACGATTAACAAGTCCTCTAAATGGAGAAAATTATTATCTGTACTAAATCTTTAATTAATTTTTATTACTCTTTTAATATAGCATAGTATCCTAATTATTGCAAGTAATTTTTAAAATTTATTTATCTATTTTTTAGGCTAAATCTTAAAATTATGTTGAAAATAGAAATAATATGCATGTCTAAATTAAAATTCATTTTCCTCTAAATATTTTAAGTTTTTTCAGATAGATTAAAAAATTACTTACCAATTGATAATGCTAGATAACAAGCTCCATACATCCCTGCATCATTTACTAATTTTGCCTGAATTATATCTGTGTTTTTACTATATATATTTAAGGCTCTTTCACTAAATCGCTTTCTTATTTCATTAAAAAATCTATCTCCTTGAGCTGATATGCCTCCACCTATTACTACTAAGCCTGGATCTAATAGGTGAACTAAGTTTACAATTCCTGTAGTTATATGGTCTAAAAACTCATTATATATATCTATTGCCAGTTTCTCTCCAGCATCAACCCTTTTCATTATCTCTTCTCCATTAATTTCTTTAATACCTGAAGCTTCAGCATAACTTCTAACAAAGGAAGAAGTTGAAGCATATCTCTCATAACACCCAATATGTCCACAATTGCAGGTCTTTCCTTCTTCATTTATGATAACATGTCCCAGCTCTCCAGCTGCTCCATTAACTCCCCTTAAAACTTTTCCATTAACAACAATTCCACTACCAACGCCTGTTCCAATAGTTATGCATACAAATGTATTTCTTCCTTTAGCACTACCCATCCACATTTCTCCAATAGCTGCTGCATTAACATCATTTTCAACAGCTACTGGCAAATCTATCGCACTCTTAATTGTGTCTACCATAGTTGTTCCATTATAGTTATTTAAATTTGGTGCGTAGGTTACTATTCCTCTTTCTGCATCTACTATTCCCGCAGTAGATATACCTATTCCATGTATATCATAGCTTTCCCTCAATTCCCTAATCTTTTCTATAATAGAAGATGGTATAGTATTTTTACAATCCACTATAGGAGTTTCATACTTATCTTTAATTATTATATCTCCTTGAAAGTTGATAATTGCATACTTAATAAAAGTTCCCCCTACATCAAAACAAGCGATGTTTTTCATGTTAAAACCTCCTAAAACTCTAATGTACCTTTTAGTATACCATCTTCAATAAAGTTACAATATACATTTTAAAATAATAATCAATTTAAACAAAGATAACTTTAATTAATAAAGTTTATTCTCCTATTAGCTTTGCTTTGCCTTCCACCAATATATGAATATCATCCTCTTTTCCATCAATGATAATGTGGCATCCTCTGTACGCTTCCCCTGATATTATCTTTTTAGCAATGGCTGTTTCTAAAGTATTTCCTATATATCGTTTAAGTGGTCTTGCTCCATAAATTGGATCATAGCCTTCTCTAGCTAGAATTTCTTTAGCATTATCTGTTATATCCATTGTAATATTTCTTTCCACAAGTCTGTTCTTCACATCTTTAATGAAGATATCAATGATTCTCTTAATTCCTTCCATATCTAGCGGCTTAAACATAATGATATCGTCAACTCTATTTAAAAACTCTGGCTTAAATCTGTGTTTCATTTCATTCATAACAATTTTTTTAGTTTCCTCTAAAACCTGGTGTTCATTTTCCAATAAATAACTGCTACCTATATTAGAGGTCATAATTATTATAGTGTTTTTAAAGTCTACTGTTTTTCCTTTATTATCTGTTAATCTACCATCATCTAATATTTGAAGGAATATATTAAATACATCCTCATGAGCTTTTTCAATCTCATCAAATAGTATAACTGAATAAGGTTTTCTTCTAACAGCTTCTGTTAGCTGCCCCCCTTCTTCATATCCTACATATCCTGGAGGAGCTCCTATAAGTCTAGATACAGCATATTTTTCCATGTACTCTGACATGTCAATTCTTATAATATTCTCTTCGCTGTCAAATAAGTTCCTAGCTAAAGTTTTAGCAAGCTCAGTTTTACCAACTCCTGTAGGTCCTAAGAATATGAATGAGCCTATAGGCTTGTTTTCATCTTTTAAACCTGCTCTTGCCCTAATAACTGCATTGGCCACTGCAGTTACAGCTTCTTCTTGGCCAATTACCCTTTTTTTAAGATCATCCTCTAGTCTCAATAATTTATCTCTTTCTCCTTCTACTAGTCTAGTTACAGGTATTCCAGTCCAATTGGAGACTATCTGTGAAATCTCCTCCTCTGTAACCTCTTCCTTTAAAAGAGCTGAATCATAATTTATCTTCATAGCTTCTTCTTTTTCCACTATTTCTTCTTCAAGCTTAGGTATTATTCCATATTTAAGCTCAGCAGCCTTATTTAAATCATAATCTCTCTCATACTTTTCAACATTACCTCGCGCGTAATCTAACTGTTCCTTTAATCTCCTAATATCGAGAATCTGTGATTTTTCCTTTTCATATTTTGAGGTCATTTCATCATTTTTCTCTCTAAGATCTGCTAATTCCTTTTGTAGATGCTCTAATCTTGTTTTAGATTCCTTGTCTTTTTCATTAAGTAAAGCTTCTCTTTCAGTTTCCAATGTAACTAATTTTCTTCTCACTACATCTAACTCTGTTGGAAGAGAATCAATTTCACTTCTAATCATTGCCCCTGCTTCATCTATAAGATCTATAGCTTTATCTGGCAAGAATCTATCTTGAATATACCTATGAGATAGCTTTGCTGCTGCCACTATAGCTGAATCATGAATTCTTATTCCGTGATGTATTTCAAACCGCTCTTTTAATCCTCTCAATATGGATATAGTATCCTGTACTGTAGGTTCATCTGCTATTACCGGTTGGAATCTTCTCTCTAATGCTTTATCTTTTTCAATATATTTTCTATACTCATCAAAGGTAGTAGCACCTATGCAGTTTAATTCTCCTCTTGCTAACATTGGTTTAATTAAATTTCCTGCATCCATAGATCCTTCAGTTTTACCTGCACCTACTATGGTATGAATTTCATCTATAAATAATATAATTTTCCCATTTGCACTTTGAACCTCTTTTAATACAGCTTTTAATCTCTCTTCGAATTCTCCCCTATATTTAGCACCTGCAATTAATGCTCCCATGTCTAGAGAAAATATTATTCTATCCTTTAATCCTTCCGGTACATCTCCTCTTACAATTCTCTCAGCTAATCCTTCAACTATGGCAGTTTTACCAACTCCTGGTTCTCCTATAAGTACAGGATTATTCTTAGTTCTCCTTGATAATATTCTTATCACCCTTCTAATCTCTTCATCTCTTCCTATAACAGGATCTAACTTATGAGCCTTAGCTAACTCCACTAAATTAGTTCCATACTTAATTAGAGCATCATAGGTTCCCTCTGGATCTTGGGTATCTACCCTTTGATTCCCTCTAATTTGAGACAATACCTCTAGAAATTTATTTTTATCTATTTTAAATTCCTTAAGAATTTTTCCTACCACACCTTTAGATTCTATATCCATTATGGATAACATCACATGTTCTACACTAATGTAGGAATCCTTAAATTTCTCTGCAACCTCTTCAGCCTTAATTAAGACCTCGTTAATTCTCCTTGTGGCTGTAACTCCAGAAGCACTAGCTCCATCGCCTAAAACCTTAGGCATTTTATCTAACTCTAAATGGGTTTTCTGCTTTAATGCCTCTACACTTATTCCCATTTTCTCAAAAATATTTGGAATTAACCCATCTTTTTGATTTAAAAGCGCTGAAAATAGATGAACTACATCTAATTGTTGATGATTATATTTCACAGCCTCACTATAGGCATCATTTAAACTTTGTTGTACCCTAAGGGTCATTTTTTCTCCATCCATAACCATCTACCTCCTATGTTTTATTTATAAACTTATTATGTGTATTAATTTTTTCTCTATCACTAAATCTTTTAATAATTTAATACCTTAATTTTATATCTATATAGAAAATTTTTCAATTTCATATTTTAATCCATTGTATCCAAATGTATAATTAATATGGGAGTTATTTAAAATTATCACTATATATTATAGTAAAACTTTTATTATATTAAGAATGCTTATTTTTATAAGGAGATTATATTTTATGGAGTTAAGAAAAAAATCATTATTGTTCTTAGTTGTAGCTTCAATTCTTTGGAGTACTGGTGGTCTTTTTATTAAACTAGTAGATTTAAATCCCTTTGCTATTGCTGGAATCCGTAGTGGAATTGCAGCCTTAATAATGATGTTATATATAAGAAAACCTATGGTCAGATTAAATAAAAATATGATAGTTGGAGGTTTATCCTATACATCTCTAGTTTTTCTCTTTGTTACCTCCACTAAGCTTACAACTTCCGCCAATGCAATATTGCTTCAATTTACCTCTGCCATATGGGTAGCACTTTTCTCTAAGTGGTTTTTAAAAGAGAACATTAAAAAGCGTGATTGGATTACTATAATCATAGTTATATTAGGGATGGTATTATTTTTTATAGGAGATTTAAACAGTGGAAATCTACTTGGAAATTTTCTTGCAACCCTAAGCGGAGTAGCCATGGCTGCTATGATAATCTGCTTGAAACTTGAAAAGCATAGTGATCCTATAAATATAACCATAATAGGTAACTTAATGGCTTTTATTATTGGTCTACCTTTTTGCTTTCTTCAGGTACCAAGTGGAACTAGCATATTAGGCCTTATATTTTTAGGTGTGTTTCAACTTGGAATTTCCTACATTTTATTTACTAAGGCCATAAAGCATGTGTCTGCTGTGGAAGCAGTATTAATTCCTGTTTTAGAACCTCTACTTAATCCAGTATGGGTAATTTTAATAACAGGAGAAATCCCTAGCCTATATGCCCTTATAGGCGGAGTAATTGTACTCACTGCTGTTATAATTAACTCACTAACCCCTAAAAAAACCTCTAAAATAACTAAATTAGATGTAAATAGTTGAAATTAATAATACTTTATAAAATCCAATAGTAATCCAAAGTACAGTAAATTAAAAGTAGCTAGATGAATTTTTCTAGCTACTTTTAATTTATTTATATTCTCCATTAAATCTGAATCAATGATCTCAAGCCCTGAAAAGCCCTCTATGTTTTCTAATTTTAATATGGAATAATTTTTATCTAAATATTTTTACGAATATTCTCTCTTATTATGCTTATACCTTGAGTCATGGTTCCCATAGGGCAATATACACACCATGAACGTGGTTTATATATAATCATAGTTATTACCCCAAGTAATGTAGAAGTCAGCATTAAACTATAAAATCCAAAGGCAAATTGTGCTACCCAAGGAGTTACGTTTCCCACCTCTACAAAATTCCAAGGTAGCTTCCACGTCCATAAAATAGTTACAACTTGATTTAGACTTTGTGCACCTTTCAGAACTAAATAGGTATTAAATATCATACTTCCAAACATAATCAAGAAAAATGTTAAAAACCCATATCTAAAATACTTACTAGATATAAATCTAGGTATAGTCTTATATCTGGAGAGTTTAAACTTATCCCCTAATAGATTTAAAAGTTGTCCTCTACCACAATATTTATTACAATAGATTTTTCCACCTCCTGTTATGGATATTAATAAGGGCACTAAAAAACATATCATGCCAATCCATGCAAATAGTATATTAAAAAAACCTAAGAATAAATAAATTGCTGATACTATCCATAGATATTCACTCCAACTCTTCCTCATCTTCATTCGTTACCACCCCTATCTACCATTTTAATAGCTGATGCAGGACAGACTTTTTCACATAGTTTACATCCTACACATTTATACTCCTCAACTTTAGCTACTATTCCTTTAAATATTCCTATAGCATCCCTTCTACATATATTGGCACAGACTCCACAAGCCACACATCTACTTTCATCAACCACTGATTTTCTTTTAGCTGTAACTTTATTATTCATTTAATCCTCCTATAAACAGTAATTTATTTACTCACCTATTCTAATTAAATTATATGAGGATTGTGTTAATTTCACTGTGATTTAGTCACACATATATAGCTTAACTTTTTCGTAATGAAGAATATATTCTAAATATATCTCCAGAATTAAATTTATAAAATTTCTAAAGAAAAAATTCACCAAATTATTTTTAAAGTTTTATAGACAATATAATCTAGATTATGTAAAAGTGAAGCTTCATGACTAGATTAATCATAATTCATATCTTAATGGAAAACTATGTTCAGCCTATATCAGGCATGAAATAACGTTTAATATAGAATTGCTTAAGATTTAAAATTGTATGTTATCATAAACATCTTGAATATTGTATTTAAAATATTGTATAATTATGATATACAGTTAAGATAGGTGATAATTATGATAATATGGGATGATAGTTTTAGTACTGGAATAAAAATAATTGATGATCAAAACAAGTACCTATTCCATCTCTGTCGACAGATTGAAATGCTGCTTGAAACACCAAATGGAGTTTATAAACTTGATGAAACTATTAAGATAATATGTGATTTGCGCGAGTATACTACCTTCCATTTTTATACTGAAGAAAATTACATGAAGAATATAGATTTTGGTGAGTTCTATAGTCACAAAATAGATCATGATAAATTTAAAAATGAAATATTGAGTATAGATATGAATACTATCTATAAAGAGAATTATAATGAAATTTATTCCATTAAACATTTTTTATATGATTGGATATTTAATCATATCCAAATAAAAGATAGAGAGATTGCTGAATATATTAATAAAAAATAGTTATTTTAGATGACTATTTTTTTATTAATATATTCTATTTTCACATTGTTCTATTTTAAAAGCATATATTAATGTAATCCAGCAATTATATTTTATTTGAGTTACATTTTTCCTATAAATACAAATACTGATTTAATCCGCAAAAACGTTCATTCTTTTACACTATGTTAAGATAAAAATTTATAACTATCTATCATAAATTTCTTTATCCCTAAAATCTCTAATTTCTTGTACCCCAAACCCAATAACTTTGTGATCTCCACTATCGGTAGGTCTATAATGAGCTTTCTCATGCTGAGGATACATAAATTCTATCATTGCGTAGTTTGCAATATCTGCTAATAATTCTGTATTTCCTGTTTCCTTATATTTTTTAAGCCTCTCCTCTAAATTACCAATGGCATCTAATGATTTAAATTTAAAATAATTCTCCTTTACAGACCCATATTTATAGTAGGATGTAGCCATCATATTTTTTCTTATCTCATCAAACCTCTCTGAATATTCAGTTTCTAATATTTCTTTTATATCCATATCCTTATTACTCCTCTTAATCATTATAGAATTATTGAAATATACTTGATGAAGTTCAATATCTATGTATGCTTTATTTAATATTTTAACATAAAAAAAGTTATTTTCTTATATTTTATAAACACGTATAAAACTTTCATTAGTTTATGTATCTTCAAAACGCATATACTATTATAAAGTAATTTTTGTTTGATTATTTCTTATTCATCATATAAGATAAGTGAGAAATACTTTATTTTAGGTAAAGGTGCCGTAGGCATAGGTAAATACTCACTGCGTTCGTGGTAAGGCGTCACTTTGTAACAGGTAAGGAGCAACCGAAGGTTGCAGGAAAAGTAGAAAACCAGCAAAGCTGATTTTATATTTTAGAGGCACAAAGTAGCAATATAACTGCTTTTGCCTATGCAAAAACTACCCTCACCTGTGAGCGAAGCGAGCGCCTTCCCTGTGCCAAGGGCACTCCTTCCCTGTAAACAAAGTGAGCCTCTTACCTGCAACCTACGGTTGCCCTTACCTAAATAAATTACTTCACACTTTATTTTATGGAGGAATACAAATGAATAATAGAAATAAAGGAATTCTATTTATAATACTTTCAGCCTTTGGATTTGCTATGATGTCAGCTTTTGTAAAGTTGTCTGGAGATATACCTTCACTTCAAAAGACTCTTTTCAGAAATGCTGTTTCTTGTATTATAGCCTTCGGTATGGTTATTTATCATAAAGAAAGTTTCTTTGGTAAACGTGAGAATCAAAAAACATTACTTTTAAGATCAGCTTTAGGAACTGTTGGTATAGTTCTTAACTTCTATGCTATTGATCATTTAATATTATCTGATGCAAATATGCTGAATAAATTAAGTCCTTTCTTTGTAATAATATTTTCTGCTCTATTTTTAAAGGAAAACCTAAGTCTAAAACAAATTATTTCAGTGCTTGTTGCTTTTCTTGGAGCCGTACTAATTATAAAGCCAGCCTTTAATATTGATATGTTTCCTTATTTAATAGGAATTTTCTCTGCAGTTTTTGCTGCTGGTGCCTATACTTGCCTTAGAGTGCTTGGTAAAAAAGAAAAATACTATACCATAGTTTTTTATTTTTCCTTATTCTCTATAGTTACAATACTTCCCTTTGCTCTATTTATATATAAACCTATGACAATTATCCAATTTACTTACCTGCTTCTAGCTGGAGTATTTGCTACTATTGGACAGTTTGGAGTAACATTAGCCTATAAGTATGCACCTGCTAAAGAGATATCTATATTTGATTATTCAAACATAATATTCTCAGCTATAATAAGCATGTTACTATTTGATCAAATTCCTGACATATTGAGCTTTACAGGTTACATAGTTATTTTTTCTGCTTCATTATATATGTTTTTATATAATAAGAATAATAAAAAAATTAGTTAACAACCACTTAAAAAGACTAATGGTGAAAATATATATTTGCACCATTAGCCTTTTTAAGTGAAAAATTCTTTTAAATTTATCCTATATTAATTCACAAAATTATTTACATATTTTCAGGATTATACCTTATACTCTAGCCATCTATTGTATTTCATTCATTATTCATTATTCAATACTGCTGATAGTGAATTATCTTGAAAAAAGGTATTTGCATTATATAAAAATAAAGTATGAGTTATTTTTTCTTCACTTATTAGCTTATATAAATCCTCATAATAATATCTTGGATCTACTAACACTATTTCACTAAAATATGGAGTTAGAAATTGCACAAAAGAATTTGCATAGGAATCTTTTATTAATAATAATCTATCATTATTATTAGCTATTGTATTTATTTTCACTAAGGGATGATTTCCTTCTAAAAATACACCATACTTATCTTTAGTATTAAGCTTTTTGCTATTATATAAAGAGGTGGTTTTCTTTTTTTCTTCTACATAGTTAACAGACACTTCATCTGCTCCGTTTTTGGGCAGGTAAATATTTATACTATCTGGCTCTTTATTTTTTATTCCTACTTTAGAAGAAAGAGTACCATAAAATCTATTTTCAACTATTTTTAAATCATAATAATTCTGTTTAACCTCTAATTTCATGTTTTCCGCCAATTTTAAAAAGGTGTAATATCCACCTAAAGTGGTCCAATGATGATCTGTTTTATAATATATGTATTCATCTTTATGCTCATATAAACTATTAAAAACATCTACAAATTCCACATTTTTCCCTATAGTTTTCTTAAGTTTATCAAGATATAGTTTTTGGGATACTACAGGCGCATTACTAGGAAGCTTATCTTTAAGTATACTTACAGCATTAGGTGCTATGACCATATATTGTTTCATATCCTTATACTTATTTGAGAACTTATTTATAGCCTCTAAATTTCTATTGAGATTCTCTTCTAATGGAACTTTAAATTGCTCTATTAAATATCCCTCATCACCAATGTAAACTCCATTTTCTTCCTTTTTGCCTAATAATTTATCTGTATTAGTTTTAATTTTTATAAATCCGTCTCTTCCTATAAATTGATCTGCTACATATTTTTCAGTTTTTTTTGTATATCTTCCATCAAAAATACTCTCTATTGAAAATTTAGGTTTTTTAGCTAATTTTCTATTTTCATTTTCAGAAAAAGTTTTATCCTTAGAAGCTATATTTAATACTCCAATTGTAGCTAAAAGTAGTAAAAAACTAAATGTCAAACTAAATGAATATAACTTCTTATTGTATCTATTCTTCATAATTATCTTGTCCTTCCCAATATAGGTGTAAAGTACATATTTTTATATAAATAATACGTTCTATGAAATCATCTCTTCCTAAAGTCTATTTACGAAAGTCTTGAAGTAATTTCTTCCTACTATTATTTATAGATTTAAAATCTAAAATATAAAAAAGGATTATAAGTTTCGTTAACTAAATAAGCTATAGCTAGTATATTTATAATCATAAGGATTGCTGTAGCAATTATTACTCCTTTATTTTTCTTATATCTTTTAATATTTTCAAATATACTGTTCATTACAGGGGTAGATGCTATAACTAGAATTATGAATAGAATTAAATTGGTGTTTAGATAATATATAGCTGAACTATCTATTATCGGATTAGATCCAAAACCAAACATAACCTTTATGTAATCTACTCCATGGGATAGTTTGTCCATTCCGAAAAATACCCATCCTACCATTACTACTACCATTGTATAAATATGAGATAAAAATTTAGGCAATAATTCTAGAACTCTCTTTAAAAATAATTTTTCTATAAATAGTATAATTCCATAATATAATCCCCAAGCCACAAAATTCCAACTAGCTCCATGCCATAATCCAGTTAGTATCCAAACCGCAAACAAGTTTCTACACTGCATTAAAAATCCTCTTCGATTCCCTCCTAATGGTATATATATGTACTCTCTAAACCAGGAGCCTAAAGATATATGCCATCTTCTCCAAAACTCTGTTACACTTTGTGATATGTATGGATAATTAAAATTCTCTATAAATTCAAATCCAAACATCTTTCCAAGTCCTATAGCCATATCTGAATATCCACTAAAATCAAAATATATTTGGAAAGTAAAAGCCGCTATACCTAACCAAGCAGTTACTACTGATAAATTCCCAAAATTTGTACTTTGAATAGTAGTCCAAAGCATACCTATATTATTTGCTAAAAGCACTTTCTTTCCTAATCCTTGAATAAATCTTTCTACACCTTCTCCAAAGCTATTTATTCCTTCTTCTCTATATCTCAATTGCTCTGTAATATCAGAATATCTTACAATAGGCCCTGCTACTAGCTGAGGAAACATAGTGACATATAGACTAAAATCTATAAGACTCTTTTGAACCTTCACTTTTCCTAGATATACATCAATTATATAAGATAAGGTTTGAAAGGTATAAAAAGATATTCCTATAGGTAATGGTAATCCTTTATATTCTATATTTAAATGAAAAATACTATTTATATTATCTATAAAAAATCCATAGTATTTAAAAAATCCCAATATAGCTAAATTTACTATTACTGTAAATATAAAAATATTCCTTTTCCTTAATTTATCCTCTTTATTTTTAGTTATATATAGTGCTGAAAAATAATCAAATACAGTAGTAAACACCATAAGAAATATATATGTAGGTTCACCCCATGCATAAAACATTAAGCTCATTACTAGTAATACTATATTTCTAAAACCTTTAGGAGTTATGTAATATAGTATTAATGTTATAGGTAAAAACGTAAAAATAAAAAATATACTGCTAAAAACCATAGTTTTTCCTCTTCTCTTATGTATTTTATTATGTTGTAAAAGCTTAATCTGTTTAGATTTTAGTATAGTAAATTTTTTACTTCAATATACTAGTCTAAAATTTAAGGATATCTATTTCATCGCTTCAGTAAATTTAACTTTTAAGCCTTCTGAATCTTTTGCTACTGTATAAAAAAAATAATTACCCACTACTTTAGTTTCATAATCTTCAAGCAATGCACATTGTTCTACTCCATAACCATTAAAATTCTCAAGCTGTCTATCAACTCTTTCCTCTATAGCTGCTTCTATACCTTCAACCTGGGAACTATCTTTAACTTTTATAATAAGTAGCTCATTAACATCCATGGATGTTTTTGGTACATATAAGATAACTTCTTGAAAATCATTGGAATTTAATCCATAAAATCTTTTCAATGCCTTATTATCTCCTTGTTTCATACTTTCTGAATCTATATTGACTTTCATAGATGTAATTATCTCCTTTAGAGATGCTTCTGGTTCATTATTACATCCACTTATAGTCATAGCTGTAGTAAGTATAAAAAATACTACTAATAAATTTCTTACTATGCTTTTCTTCATTTGTTTCACCTCTTACAGCTCTATTTTTTCCTTTATAATATCTAACCATTGTGTATAAAATTTAGGTACTAGATGTATTCCATCTTGCTCATATAATTCATTATTTTCTTTCACTAGATATGCAGTATCAATAAAATTAATAGAAAGTCTGCTACACATGTCTTGTAATCCTACATTAAAATCATCATAATTTTCATAGCTTGGCTCCTTATTACTAACCTTAGATTGAACTGGAAATACTGAGTTTATGTATATTCTTACATTAGGTAATTTATCTTTTATTTCTTTAATCAGTTTCTCATAATGTTTTACAAAACTCTCTGTGTCTTTAAATAAAAGCAGGTCATTCATTCCATAGAACATAATTATATTTTGAGGATTTAGATTAGCTACAGTGCTTATATCCTGTGTTGCTTTTATTACATCCCTTCCTTTTATTGCTACTACAGAAGATTTTTGAAGTAGCTCATATTCACTTAGTGCCTCCGAAATGGAATCTCCCATAAATACTGTATTTTTAAATATTGTATTAAAATCTCTTTCATCTTTTATTTCTACTTTTTCCTCTTGTTTACTTTTCCTATTTAATTCTTCTCTTACTTTATTTATATTAATTTCTATAGTCGCTATATCTTTATTCTCTAATGTCCTTAAAGTGTTTATTCCTTCCTGAATGTTTAAATTCTCTTTGGCATATATAGTTGAGTTTTTAATAGCTTTATATCCAATAATTATTAAAAATACTACTGTTAAAACCCCTACAAACCTCCACTTTATAACATTATATTTTCTTATCTCTCTTTTGCCATGATTTCTTGCTTCAATATTCAACTTTGATCTCTTCTTTCTTATTTTTAATATATTACGCCACAGTTATTATTGTATTACTGTTAATGGTTTATTTTATTAAGAATTAGTTACAAATGTAGAAAAAAAGAGAGGAATAAGAATTTTTGTCTTACTTCTCTCTTTTAATTTACTCTTAAATATTTTTATAGTTTTTTAGAATAACATTTTAATATACCTCCAATAATTTGAATTAGCAAAATACTAAAAATTAATTTATCGCTACTATTGCCCATAAAAACATATTATTAATAAAAAAAGAGAAGTAAGAAATTTTTATCTTACTTCTCTATTTTACTTAATTTTGGTTTGCCCAATCTGCTGGATATGTTACATATATAAATCTAGCATAATTTGGAACTGAGAACTGAATCTTACTTCCTTTTGGTATTAAAATTAGTTCTCCAGCATCTGCTGATATTTTTCTTCCATCTATGATTATATCTAGATGTCCTTCAATTACATAGTCAACTTCATCATAATTTAGTGTCCAATCGAAAGTTGTTTCTTTCATTTCCATCATTCCACAACCTAGTCTTGGGCTTTCTTCTATTGTAAAAATATCCTTAGTATAAACTACATCTTTAGGATTTCCTGTATCTAATCTATTTGATTCATCAACCTTAACTGTTGGAAGTTTTACTGATGTAATTCCACTTATATCCCTATTTCTAACGAAGTCTACTGAATCTTTAGCTCCACTAATCTTTTCTTCTATAATTTGTCTTACTAACTTCTCTAGTAAATCTTTATCAATATTTTGCATAATTACTTTCCTCCTCTGTAGGTATTTAAGAAATAATAGCTAATAATGTATAATTATTATTTTGCTTCCTCTTTACCTAACATACTATTAGCAATGAATATAGCAAGTATTACTGCTGCTATTCCTCCAACTAATTTAGCAACTATCATTGGAAATATCATTTCTGAATTAAATCCAGCTGTGAATCCTAAGTGATCTCCAAATACAAAAGCTGCTGAAACTGCAAATGCAACATTGATGATTTTTCCTCTATTATCCATATCTTTCATCATGCCGAACATTGGAATACTGTTAGCTAAACTAGCAACCATACCAGCTGCTGCTATATCGTTCATTCCTAAAACTTTTCCTAATGCCATTAATGGCTTCTTGAATACTTTAGTTATAACAAGTACTAGTGGGAATGCTCCTGCAAGAACTATAGCTATATCTCCAACAATTGCAATACCTTCATGAATTGGATTCATTCCTGGAATTAATACTATTCCTGTTAATTGTTCTATAACTGCTGCTGCTAATGCTAATGTAATTAATATAACTACAAACTTACCAAAATATGTAAATCCTGTTATCATGGCTTTTTCAAACTTCCATAATCCTATTGCTATAATAGCTGCAAATATAACTATTGGAATTAGGTTTCTTAATACCATCATAACTGGGAATCCAGCTACTAATCCTCCTACAAAAGCTCCAACTGGAATTGTGATAACTCCTGCTAATACTCCTGTAGCTAAAAATCTTTGATCTTCTTTATTAATTATTCCTAGTGCAACTGGTATTGTGAATACTATAGTAGGTCCCATCATAGCTCCTACTATAAGTCCTCCGAATAATGCTGCTTGTGGATCTCTAGCAAGCTCGGCTGCTAGTGGAGCTCCACCCATATCATTAGCAAGTAATGAACCAGCAAACATCGCTGGATCTGCACCTAATAGGTCAAATACAGGCACAACTACTGGTTTCAATATATTTGCAAGTACTGGTGCAAGACATATAACTCCAACCATAGCTAGTGCTAGTGATCCCATAGCCATGAAACCTTCTTCAAATTTTTCACCTAAGCCAAATTTATTACCTATGCATTTATCTATTGCTCCTAAAGCCATGAAAACAACCATTATATATATAATAATTTCATTTATTCCCATTGTTTCATTTCCTCCCAATTAAAGTAATTTTGAAATTATAAGTTCATCCGGTGAAGCTATAACACTTATATTTACTATTTTCTTATCTTCTAATGATTCTCTAGCTATACTCATTCCATGCTCTACATCACTAACTTCTCCTGAAACAATATATACTAACTTTCCACCTATACCAAAGGCAGGTTGAAGTTTCGCTAGAGTAACATTAGAGCTTTTTAATGCTTTATCTAAAGCATAAATCCCACTACAAACATTAATAGTCTCCATTATTCCTAGAGCACCTCTGTTATATTCTCCATATTTATTTTTAAATCCTTGAATAATATCATTGTGGACAGCATTTATTGTGAAACTATCTACTACATATCCATGAGCAGCATCTAAACCATAGTCCACGGCCTCTTTAACTTCATCCTCATGACCAGATAAGATTAACAGAAACTTACCAGGACATATAGTCTTTAAAAGAAGTATCTCTATAGATGCCTTTTTAACCATACCATCTGCTACTTCGATACCTTTTGCAATGCTTCTAAACTCTATTGAACCAAGGCTCTTATTCATCTTCTACCTCCATGGAATCAATAATTCCTACTATAGCAGCATCTACTGGCACATGGCTCTCACCTAGGGAAACTCTTGCTGAGCTTCCCTTAGTGATTAGAACCATATCTCCAGTACCTGCTCCTACATTATCTGCTGCCACAAAAAAACCTTCCATTTCCTGTTCCTTGTCCTTTAATAGTCTAACTATTAAGAACTTTTGTCCATTTAACTTTTCATCTTTTCTAGTAGCCCATAATCTTCCCACAACTCTTCCTATAACCATTTTATTCCTCCACTATACTCTTTTCACCTTTAAGTGATGGAGTCTTATAAAATCATTAGCGAGAGGAGTTATTATACTCTTTTTATCTATAACTACTGATTTCATTCCATTCATAAAAGGCTTCTTTAAGTCTGCTTCTGTAATAAGTTTTTTATTTCTTATCTCAAAAGAATTTTCTTCCACCATAGAATTTTCTATTGCAGAAACTACTGCTTCAACTTTTTTCTCTTTTGCTTCAATAGTAGATTTTCTATCTTCTATTGAACTTATTGATTCTATTATATCCATTCCATGTTTTATTAATTCTTTTTCAAACTCAATATATTTATTATATAGTGGTTTAGGAGCTGTATTCTTATACCTTCTGTATTGAATACCATCTTCTAATATATATACTTTTTTTCCCTTCATAAGCATCTTTACCATGAAGTTCTGTTCTGGGGTATCTAAGTTTAAAGTAGCTAAATTAGCTAATCCCTTTAAACACAATTTTGATACGAAGATTACATCACAATCCTTTACATCCACAGTATAAGGAAGTATTTTGTAGCTATGACCTACTATAGAATTGTATTTTTCTATATTTTCTTCATCAAAGACTACCAGTGTTTTCCTATCATCAATTGTTTCTGACTTTATGGTGCTTAATGGTTGTTGTAGTTTGTTATAAACTTCTTTTACTATTAAATCTACTAATTCACTATAATTCATTTAACTATCTCCCCCCTAGAGATTTTATTACTTAACTATTCTTCCAAGGGTTCCTTTAGTAAATCCACATGCATTTGCTTCATCATAATCTATATGCATATATGTGGCAAACTTTGGACTTACTCTTATAACTACGTCATCAAATATTAATGGTCTAGAGCCAAAGACTTTAACTTTAACAATTTCTTTATCTTTAACTCCAAATTTTTCTGCATCCTCTGGAGTTATATGAATATGTCTTTTTGCTACTATAACACCCTTATCAATAGTTATAGATCCTCTTTCAGTTGAAATAGTTATACCTGGAGTGTTGGAAATATCTCCGCTTTCTTTTACAGGCACCTTTAATCCTAATGGAAGTGCATCTGTTAAAGAAACTTCAACTTGAGTATCTGGTCTTTCTGGTCCAAGGACTACAACATTTTTAAGAGTTCCTTTAGGTCCTGTTACAGTTACTCTTTCCTTGCATGCATATTGTCCTGGTTGAGATAGGTCTTTAAGCCTTGTAAGCTCATATCCTTCCCCAAAAAGTATATTTATATGATCTCTATTTAAATGAACGTGTCTTCCTGAAGCTTCAACTTCTATGAATGCCTCTTTTTTTACTCTTTGGATTACTTCATCTACTACTATATTTAAAAAAGAATTATCCATTTACTTTCTCCTGTTCACTATATTTTCCAGTTCTATATTTAAACATCATTATCCAGAATAGGGATGATAGCCTATTTAAAGCTGTAATTATATCTTCTCTATCAACTTCTCCATATTGTCCCTTAAAAGCTTCATAGGCAACAAGTTCAGTCTCTCTTATAAGAGTTCTACAGCTATTTAACTCTACTACCACTTCTCCCATAGAATAGTCTGGAAAAAAGTGTCCTATACCAAAATATTTTTGAGGATGATGAGATTTTTCTCTTAAATCTGCTAATGTCATATTTTGAAGTGAAAATTCTCCTACTGGTTCATCTAGTACTTCACATCTCACTAACTTTCTTATGAAATCTAAAACTTCTTGAAGGTCCTGTACTAACTTATTATGTTCTAATTTTGAACACAACACTTGAATTTCTAAAATCTTACCCTCCAAAGAATCCATCTTCCCTCTAAGTATTATTCTCTTATGATCTTTAAATACAAGAAGATCTCCATATAACTGAGTCATATGTTCTGGCTTCTCAGCTAACTCTGCTCCAAATAAGGTCTTATACTTATAAATTACAGATTTTTCTTTACTTTTTAACTGAAGTTCCTTCTTAACTGGTTTTTTAACTTCTGCTTCTTCTATAGAATCCTCTAAAGAATCTATATATTTTAATACAATATTATTTTCTATTAAAAAAGATTTTGCAGAAGGAGTTATAATTTCTCCCTTTAGAACCTTAAATTCTTTAAACTCTTTAAAGTCCTTCCCCTTCAAGCGTCTTCTTAATTCACTTTCTGTAATTACCGCCATATATTCACATCCCTTATTAGATGTAGGAGATGTACTATGACCAAAGACCACAGTACATCTCTACTGCACCTCCAACAAAACAACTAGTTTTGTTTTGAAAATGCTAAAAATATTTTTTATTGCTCTTTTATTTTTGGTAATATAGCGTCTACTTCAAAGTGTGGTCTTGGAATTACGTGAACTGATACTAGTTCTCCAACTCTTTCTGCAGCAGCTGCACCAGCATCTGTTGCAGCTTTAACAGCTCCAACGTCTCCTCTTACCATAACTGTTACAAGTCCGCCTCCAACTTGCTCTTTTCCTACTAATTGTACATTAGCAGCTTTAACCATTGCGTCAGCAGCTTCTATAGCTCCTACTAATCCCTTTGTTTCAATCATTCCTAATGCATTTGCGTTTGCCATTATAAATTCCTCCTCATAATTAAGCTATTACTTTGCATATAAAATTAATTTTAATATGCCATATATAATAAATTTTAAAATTAAGCATCTACTACTAAATAATTTAGTAGTATGTTATTTATTTAAAAAATATCAAATTATTTTAACTCATTGATAATTCTTTTAACTAATAACTCTATAAGTTCTTCAGTTTGATTGCTAGTTACACAGGTATTTGAATTATTTTCAGCTTTTAAATCTTCAAATTCCCTAACTCCGTAAGCTACTTTCTTAATGTTAATTAAGTCCAATGGCCCTACGTTGGCAGAAGTTGCACTTCCTCCTATAGCTCCACAACCTAATGTTAGTGCTGGCATTAAATTAACAGTTGCTCCGATACCTCCTAGTGTACTTGGTGTATTAACTGGTATTCTTGATACCGGCATTTTAAGAGCAAATTTCATAATTACATCTTTATCTTCAGCATGAATTGAGAATGTATGCCCTGCTCCCTCATTAAGAAGTATTAATCTACATTTTTCACAAGCTGCATCTACATTTTTCTCTACATAGAAAGCTAATATAGGAGTAAGCTTTTCTCTTGAATATGGAACGTTAGGTCCAACCTCTGTTTCCTCAGCTATTAATACTTTTGCTGATGATGGTACATTGTTTAAGCTTGCAAGCTTTGCTATAGTTTCTACACTTTTTCCAACTATTTGTGGATTCATGCTTCCATTAGCTCTCATGATGAACTTTCCAAGTTGTGCAGCTTCTTCTTTATTTAAGAAATAAGCTCCCTGCTTTTTAAGCTCAGCTGTTACTTTTTCTCTCATAGATTCTTCTATAACTATTGATTGCTCTGATGCACAAATACTACCATTATCAAAAGTTTTAGAAGCTATGATTCTCTTAACTGCTAATTCTACATTAGCACTCTTATCTATAAATGCTGGACCATTTCCTGGACCAACTCCTAGAGCTGGAGTTCCTGAAGAATATGCAGCCTTAACCATTGCAGATCCACCAGTTGCAAGGATCATCGCTGTATCCTCATGTTTCATTAAGGTATCTGTAGCTTGTAGTGTAGGAATAGTAATGCATGTTATAGCATCTTCTGGACATCCTGCCTTTATAGCTGCTTCCTTCATGATTCTCACTGTTTCTAATATACATTTTTTAGCATTTGGATGTGGTGAGAACACTATTGAGTTTCCACCCTTTAAAGAAATTAACGTTTTATATATAGCTGTTGAAGTTGGATTTGTAGATGGGATTAATCCAGCTACTACTCCCATAGGTACAGCTATGTCTATAACTTTGTTGTCGTTATCTTCTCTAATTACACCTACTGTTTTCATATCTTTTATTGCTTCATAAACAAATTTAGATGCGAATATATTTTTAAATGTTTTATCTTTCCATATTCCAAAACCGGTTTCTTCATTAGCCATTTTAGCTAATCTTTCTGCATTTGCAATTGCTGCTTCAGCAATAGCCTTTACTATAGCATCTATTTGACTTTGAGACATTTCAGCAAGTTTTAACTGAGCCTCTTTTGACTTTTTCATAAGACATCTAACTTCTTGAATTGATAATAAATCCTTATCTGTTAATTCCACTACTTGTCACCCTCTTTATAAAATTCTGATATGACCTTAAGCAAAATATCCTTCTTAGCGAATTTTATTTGCTTATTAGTCATGTTAGGTAAATTTAAACTCCTTGCCAATCGTCTTAATTCTTCCACTTTCATGGAGTTAAAATCTACCACTGCTTCATGTTTTTCTTCATCTATTACTTCATCTATTTCTTCAATTTTTTCTAGAATCTCTTCATCTTTAGCTTCTTTTATTGCAGCTTCTTTAACTACTTCAGTTTCCTTTTTAGGGCTTATTTTTTCTGTAACTACTACTTCACTCTCAAGAACTTCTACTTTTTCTTCTTCTGCCACTCTTTTCTCAAAGTCTGGCAGAATTTTGTATACATCCTCATGAAGTCTTGGAATCACATGACTTGCTCTAAGTTTACCAAGGACATTTGCTGAGGCTGTTCCAGCCTCAACCGCTGCCATAACAGCACCTACATCCCCTGTTATCTTAACTGTAGTTATTCCTGCTTTTACCTTTTGCAATCCAAGTAAATGTACATTTGCAGACTTTAGCGCAGCATCGGCAGCTCCTATAGCTGCTACATAACCATTTACCTCTATTAATCCTAATGCATCACTCATCTAAATAAACCTATTAAAAGTTTATTGGCTCTTGAGCTACTGATTTAACAGCTTCTGCAAAGGCATCACATGCAGCTTTACATGCAGATTGAGAACCTGTTAATAGTGCTCCTCCAAAGTTAGTTTCAGTTGGTGGTGCAAATAGCTCCTTTAACTGAACATCTGCTGCCTTTAATGCTGCATCTAATCCGTACATAGCTTCAAGTGGTGGAGCTACTAAGTATGCAATAGCCTCTCCCTCTTTTACTCCTGCTACTTTAGAAAGGTATGTTCCTGTTCTTGATACACAATGAGCATAGTAAGCTATTGAATTATCTTCATTAGCACTTACAAAGTGTGCTCCATTTTCCATAAAATCAAGAGCAGCATTTAATCCGCTTCTAACTTCTGCTGGACTTGGTCCTGCTATAATTCCTATAACTTCTCCAGCAAGTTTTGTAGATGCGTTTGCTGAACCAGCATACATTGATCTAGCATAAACTACATCAACTTCAGCAGCTTTTGTAGCTTCATCTAATGCTGTATAAGTTACATCATCTACATCTGCTGTTATTAGTCCTAAGCTTTTATGATGGGGCTCAAGTTCTAATTTAGCTGCCATTTCTGGACTTACATTTGAAATTATCTTAACACTAAGTACTGTTGGACGTATTGCTTCATTTATCACAGTTAATTCCCCCTAGATTATAGTTTTAAATCTATTCCTGAAGCTTTCTTATCAAGCATTGTCTTGATTAACTCAGCTATGTGAGCACCAGCTTCAACTGCTGTTGTACCACCCTTATGAATGTTTGATATAACAGTTCTTCTTGCTTCTGGCATGTTTGCTGTTGGCTTATAAGCTATGTAAGCACTCATTGACTCCGCTGTAACTAGACCTGGTCTCTCTCCAACTAGTAAACAAACAACCTCTGCTCCTGTAGCATCTCCTACAGCATCCATTGATGGAACTCTGCAGTGTTTAACAAATAAAATTTCTCCAGTTTCTATTCCATACATTTTTAGTCCTTGTTTAATTGCAGGAACTACGTCTTTTAAGTTAGCTTCTATAGCAGCTGAACTTAAACCATCTCCTACCATTATCTGTACTTTCTGACCTTTTCCAAATCTATCCTTGATGAATTTAGTTGTTTCTTCATCAAATTTTCTTCCAAGGTCTGGACGAGTTATGTATTCATCCTTACTTTTACACATTGTGTTTACTGGTACTAAATTATTTTCTTTTACAAAGTCTTCTGAAACATAAGAGAATACTGAGTCTTGAGCTGCAGCATGGTCTGCCCTAACTCTTAATGCAGTTTCAGTCTTATATCTTGTACCTGCTCTCCATATACCCAGTCTTGCTGGAGTTCTTTCTTTCATTTTTAAGTACCCTTCCCTATCTGCTGGGTTCGGTACTAAAAGTTGTTTCTTTATATCAACTTCTGTAATATCAGGTATGCATCCATTTTCATCTATTGATGTAGATGTACCATTTACAACCTGCTTTACTATATCCTCTGTAGCTACTTTTCCAACCATTTCTCCTAGTAGCTTCTCAACCATTAATTTTAATTCTTGTTCGTTCATCAAGAGGTCCTCCTATCCTAAGAATATTGATGCGTCGCCCGCTCTGCTAGTTAATTTACCATTTTCAACTAATCCCATTTTTTCCATCCACTTATGGAAGTCACTTATTGCTGTTAATCCAAACATTTCTCTTAATGTAGCAGTCTCATGATATCCAGTTGTTTGGTAGTTAAGCATTACGTCATCACCATGAGGAATTCCCATAAAGTATGTGCATCCTGCTGCTGTTAATAATATTGATAAGTCTTCTATATCGTTTTGATCAGCCTTCATATGGTTAGTGTAGCAAGCATCTACTCCCATTGGTATTCCTGTTAATTTACCCATGAAGTGATCCTCAAGTCCTGCTCTTATAACTTGTTTTGAGTTATATAGATACTCAGGTCCTATAAATCCAACAACTGTGTTAACTAAGAATGGATTGAATTTCTTAGCAAATCCATAACATCTAGCCTCCATAGTTACTTGGTCTACTCCATAGTGAGCATCTGAAGAAAGTTCTGAACCTTGACCTGTCTCAAAGTACATTACGTTTGGACCTGTTGCAGTTCCTTCTTTTAATGCAAGTTGTCTTGCTTCTTCTATAGTTGCAGCATCAAATCCAAAAGCTTCATTTCCTTTAGCTGAACCTGCTATAGATTGGAATATAAGATCAGCTGGAGCACCTTTTCTGATAGCTTCCATCTGTGTAGTTACGTGTGCAAGTACACAAGTTTGAGTTGGAATCTCAAATTTTTGTTTGATTTCTTCAAATCTCTTTAATACTTTAGTTACACTCTCAACAGAGTCATCAACTGGATTTAATCCAAGAACCGCATCCCCTATTCCATAAGTTAAACCTTCAAGTAGTGATGCTAATATTCCATCTGGATCATCTGTTGGGTGATTTGGTTGTAATCTTGCTGATAATGTTCCCGGCTCTCCTATAGTAGTATTACAGTGAGCAGTAACCTTTATTTTTTTAGCTCCATATACTAAATCCATATTAGACATAATCTTAGCTACTGCAGCTACCATCTCTGAAGTCAAACCTCTTGATATTCTTCTTATATCAGTTCCTGTAGTGTTCTCATCTAATATCCACTCTCTTAAATCTGATACTGTCCAGTTCTTAATTTCACCATATATTTTTTCATTTACTGCATCTTGAATTATTCTAGTTACCTCATCTATTTCATAAGGTACAGCTGGATTATTTCTAAGGTCTGACATAGTAAGGTGTGATAATACAACCTTAGCTGCCACCCTCTCTTCAGATGATTCAGCAGCAACTCCTGCTAATCTATCACCTGACTTTTCCTCATTGGCCTTCGCCATTACATCCATTACAGATTTAAATTGATATGTTTTTCCAAATAACTTAGTTTTTAGAATCACGATAATCCTCCTTCCATTTAGTTGAATACTAATGTCTTTATAACTACAGGTAATACTTTACCCTCTGCTATCGGCTTGCCTATATCGATGTAATCTCCGTTTTCCACTTTAACTCCATCAATACAAACCACATCTTTTTCAAAGTTCATTAGAAAATATATTGCCTGACCTAATACCTTTGCCATATCGTTTTCCACTATAATAATTAGTGGTAACTCCCTCTTGATAAGCTCTTCCATCCCATCTACGAGACCTTTTGCATATTCTTGTATGTCCGTAAAGGAAGGATTTTTCTTCCCATTGATTCCTATGGCTATTCTCTGTAAGTCATTTTCAAGTTTAAACCAATTAAGTTTTTCCCTGATTGCTTTAGATAATTCATGTGAACCTTTACTTTCATCCTCAAGAGATAATTTTAATATTGGTAGATTTTTAATTGGAAAGTTCTCTTGAGTATATGTAATTGTACTTCCACTAATTTCTGTGGTATGGGAACCAGCTCCTACCACTGTGGCTCTAATAGTCTCTATAGACTTTATAACCTTTAGCTTCTTGCACAAATTTGACTTTTTAATTTCTTGACCTAAAAGTATTCCTATATCTCCATATTTGAAATAGTCATCAATAACACCATCATAATAGATGTAGTCAGCTACTCCACCAGAAAAGGATATACATTTTATCTCCTCATTCAAACCTATAGATTTATTAGTTACTATGTAATCAAATAATGAATCTTTAGTATGAATTCCTACGCTTTCCTCCAAATACTTAACCATTTCTTTAACTACTGGAGTAAGCATCTCTATAGTAGCCTTATAACCCAGTTTTATATCCAGATTATTTTCATTGATAATCCTCTGTACCTTAGGAGCAATATATATTATTTCATTATTATCAGGATTTAGCTTTATAAGTCTTCCACCTATATCTAAGCATCCTGTTTCTTTTACATCTCCCCTAGTGAATACTGCAAGGTTACTTGTTCCTCCGCCAATATCCATGTTTACAACACTAGTTGAGTGCTCCTTTGAATAAATATGAGCTCCTGCTCCCTTAGCTGATATTATACTTTCAAGATCTGGTCCTGCCGTAGCAACTACAAAGTCACCTGCAAACCCACTTAAGGTATGGAGTACCTCATTGGCATTCTCTTTTCTTGCAGTTTCTCCTGTAATAATTACAGCCCCTGTTTTTATATCGTCTTTTTCTATTCCAGACTTTTTATACTCTAAATCAACTATTTCCTTTACCTTTTCTGCATCAATCTCTGTATTTGATATAAGTGGTGTAAAATAAACATTGCTCCTATAGATCACCTCTTTATCTACTATAGATATTCTTGGCACCGAAAAGCTTGAGGCTGTATTTTCAATAATCAGCTTTGAAAATATTAATTGAGTTGTGCTAGTTCCAATATCGATTCCAACACTTAATAATTCCTCTCTCATACATTCACCTCCATGACATCTCAAATAAAATCCTTACATGTTTGCACTTATTTTATTAAAAATGTCTAAATAAAAAGGCTTAAAGTTACAGAAATAATACTAATAACTTAGCTTATCTCTTCTATAACCTTAAGCCTCTTTGCTTAATTCAAGCTACCTATCATCGTAGCTTATAGTACCTATTAAAATTTCATTGGAAAAGTAATTTCCACTCTTGTTCCATGTTCGTTGGATGTTATATCCAAGGTTCCTCTTAATTTATCTTTAACATAACTGTTAACTATAGATAATCCTAGACTAGAATTCACTGATTCTAAATCCTTAAATCCTATACCATCATCTACTACTAATATTTTTTTTGTAATTTCATCTCCTGAAATCTCTATAGAAATATTGCCAGATTCCCTATCCTCAAAGCCATGATCATAACAATTTTGTATAAGCTCATTAACTATTAGAGAAACTGCTGTTATTCTATCCGTATCCAAATAGAAATCTTCACTTTTAACTTTAATTCTAATTTTTTGTGTACTGTTATTAAAACATCTTTTTGCATTATCTACTATTGCATTTATTACATCTAGTATCTTTACCTCGTCTCTCATCTCTCTAGATAAAAGTTCATGGGTTGCTGCAATTGCTAATATCCTATTAACACTTTCATTCAAGCTAATCTTAGCTTCTACACTACTACATCTTCTACTTTGTATTCTAAGTAAGGATGCTACTGTTTGTAAATTATTTTTAACCCTATGATGTATTTCCCTTATGGCAACAGATTTAGAAATTATCTCTGCCTCTTTATTTTTTATGTCTGTTATATCCTGTATAATTTCTATCACCCTTAAGTCATCTTCATTTATTAAAATAGTCTTCAACTTATAATAAATTTCCCCTATTTTAATCTCTTTTCTTATAACCTTCTCTTCACTATTTTCAGATATCTCTATTTTATAGCTAGTAAAAGTACTATTATCTAGTGATAGATCATCATAGTGACTTCCCTCTATATCTCCATATCCTAAATTGCCATACAGCATATTAGCCTTAGTATTTTTTATTTTAAGAATTCCACTTTCGTCAAATACTAAGATTGCATCATTAAGATTATTATTTATCAGCTGATTAGAGTTTATTAAATTCATAAGTTGATGTGATTTCGTATTAACTTTATTTAAATTATCCTCATCAATTTTAAAATCTTCTTTAATTTCCTTGCTGATATCTTCTTCTATAATTAGCACTGCTATGGTTTTTTCATCATTTTCTATAGGATAAACTTTCTGTCTAACAAATTTATTTTCTTGAGTAATAGCTCTTATTCCTTTACTAGCAATTCCTGTTTCTAAAGTTTGTAATACTCCGGGTTCATTTTCTCTCAGAGCTTTTTTCCCTACAACAGAGTAACTATATGGTGTTTTTTCCTGCTTTGCTTCTGCCACCACTAATGCAATATCCTTATTATAAGTAGGTATATCTATAAACACATCACTCTCTTCCACATTACATATAAGTTCTATGGATTTAGCAATATCTAAAATTTTTTCTACATCCTTATAATTAAGATTGCTACATCTATTACACAAATTTTTTATAGTTTCACTATTCTTCATATCCTATTATCACCGTCTTAGCAATTTCAGTCATAGAACATCTTTTGTCCATGCTTAGCTTTCTAATAAATTTATAAGCTTCTTCCTCATCAGTATTTAATTCCTTCATAAGAATACCTTTTGCTTTTTCAAGAAGTTTTCTTTCATCTAGCTTCAGTGTTATTTTTTTTAAATCAGTTTTTAATTTTTTAAATTCTTGAGCTCGTGATAAGCACATTTCTACAGTAGGTATAAAAGATTTTTCATCTAGAGGTTTTACTAAATACCCATAAGCTCCAACATTTTTAGCTTTTTCAATGAAATCTCCACTGCTAAATGCGGTAAGTAGCAGTATTCCTCCTGCTAAACTTTCCATACTAATCCTTTTGCTTGCTTTCAATCCGTCTAAAACTGGCATTTGAATATCCATTATGACTAAATCTGGATTATGCTTTTTACAAAGTTCAATAGCGCTAAATCCATCTGCGGCTTCTCCTACTACATCGTAACCTTCAGCCTGTAAAATATCCATAATATCCATTCTAATAATAGGCTCATCATCGACTATTATAATGCTTTTTTTCATTTTTTAAAATTCACCTCAATTTATCTGATGATTAATATCCTAGACTTGTGCACTTATGTGTATAAGTTTTTCTAAGTTCAAATTAGAAAAAGTATTCCTACTATTAAATCTCAACTTGACGTTATGAATTACTTGGTGAGTTTAGATATTCAAGTAGATCTTTAATACCAGTCTCTTTTAAGGTGTCAACCTTAAAAATCCTTGAAACTCCTGCTAATGTTAAAATCTCCTCAGCTCTTTCAACCTGAGAATTATCCATTGCAAGATCTATCTTCGTTATTATACCAATTACCTCTTTTGCAAACATACTTGCAAAACCAGGCGGTATGTAGTTTGCCTCATCGCTACAATCATAAACTATGGCAATAACATCTGCCTCTGCTGCTGTAACGATTAAAGCCTTATAGTAAACTCTATTTTCTATGTATTCTCCAGGAGTATCAATGGATTTATCATAGAATTCCACTGCTTGAGTCTTTTTATACTCAATATTCTCCTCATTAAGTTTTTGGCAGAGAGTAGTTTTCCCACTTCCTGTAGTGCCAACAAATATAACTTTTTTCATCTGCTCCACCTATGTCCTTGTGATAGTAGGTGAAGTAAAATTTAATAAACTTCCAAGTACATCTACTACTTCTCTCAGTGCCGCTTCAACTGAACTAACATCTCCAGTTAAAACTACTGAACCACTAAACCTATCTACAAAGCCTAAATTAACTCCTGCAGACTTAGTTGCCACATCAGCAGCAATAATAGAAGCTTCACTAGGTGTAATTGTTAAAATGCCTATAGCATCTCTCTTATCCATAACTAACCCTAATTTTTTATAGATATCTTCACTAGGATTAGCTATTATATGGGCAAGTGTTACTTGTTTTCCAGGTACATATTCTTGTATTACCCTTTGTTTGTCTTCATGCATTTATATCACCTAGCCTTATCCACTTACATTTACACACTTAGTATGCTTATGAAAAGTATTTTTTACTCATACTAAGGATTATAAATTTTTATTTTAAGATATAAGTAAATTTTCTGTAATTTTAAAAATCAAAAGCCCCTTAAAAATATGTAATATTTTTAAGAAGCTCCATTGCTATCATCATTATGCACACCTTTGTGCATCTATAATTATATACTCATCAAATATCCTTGTCAATGTTTTAAGACTATATTATTTACCTATTCTTTAATCTTATCAAAAATTGTAATAATGTCTAACTTCTCAGGAACTCTCGGGTTAGTTATAGTACAAGCATCTTGAAGAGCTATCTCTGCCATTTCATTTTTCAGATTGTCTAAAGCTTTTAAATCTACTCCACAAGCCTTTAAGTTAACTGGCATCTTCATTGCCTTTTGAAGCTTTTTAATTTCATTTATCAAGCTTCTTACTCCCATTCTTGGGTTCGATGCTGGAAGTCCCAATAGTTTTGCTATATTATTATATTTTCTAGCAGCTAAAGAATAATTGTTATTCTCATATCCTACTATTTCAGCATTAAATTCAATTACCTGTGGTAATAAAAGAGAATTTGTTCTTCCATGAGGAACATGAAATTTTCCACCTATTATATGGGCCATTGAATGATTTATTCCAAGGGATGCTGAATTGAATGCAATTCCTGCAAGACAAGAAGCATTATGCATTTTTTCTCTAGCTATCATATCTTCACCATTCTCATAAGCCTTTAACAAATTCCCAAAAGATAAGACTAAAGCTTTTTCAGCAAGTGCGTCTGAAAAATCTGTGGCATTAGTTGACACATAAGCCTCTAACGCATGAGTGATTACATCCATGCCTGTATCTGCTGTTATGAAATTTGGAACTGTTTTAACTAACTGTGGATCAAGAATAGCCACATTAGGAAGCAGTTCATCAGAGACTAACGGATATTTTGCGCCCTTCTCCTTATCTGTAATTACAGCAAAGGAGGTTACCTCTGATCCGGTTCCACTGGTGGTTGGTATAGCTATAAACTCTATATTTTTCACATCAGTTATTTTCTTTGCAAAATCCATAATAGCTTTAGCCGCATCAATAGATGATCCGCCTCCTAATGCTATTAAAACCTCAGGATTTGCTTTTTGTAACTCTTCTATTCCCTTAACTATAAGATCAATAGGAGGATCTGGAACCACCTCACTAAAAATGCTCACCTGTGCTTCTGTTAATTTTTCAGTAATATTATTTATCATACCTGATTTAACCATGAATGGGTCAGTAACAATAAATACCTTTTTATTTCCGATTTCCTTTAATCTATCTAAGGCACCTTCACCAAAGTAGACATGGGTTTTTATTTTAAAATCTTGCATATGTAATCTCCTTTCTTTTTTCGCTTTGGAAGCTATTCTAACAAGACTTGATGTAAAACTGCATATCATTAATACTAATTTTTATCATGATATCGAAGCAATTTACCCTATAAAAGTCAAAAAAACTCCATAGGAATTTCCTATGGAGCTTCGATGCTCACTATGTTACACACTTCACTGTATGCAATCTTAATATACTATTTTGAAAATAAAATGTCAATACACATCTACTTTGATGCAAAACTTAAATAAATTACATATCAATTTATCTAAACTCTTTAGTAATATTTTTATGTTAGATTGAAATTATTATACATAAAATAATATTTTTATTTCTTTTCAACTTATTAAATTTATAACATATCTCTTAATTTTAAATTGCAATAATATATAATTATTCAATATTATTGTATAATATTTTTAATAGATAGGGACTTGTTCATAATTTTTTTTAAAGAGATTTAAATAAATATTCTTAAGCTATATTATTTTATAACCGTTACATTAACTTTTATCATTATGACAATGGAGTTTTTTGTAGTGAATATTTGTTAATTAATCTAGTTTACATCCAACTTCTTTACTACATCAATGATTGTTCCATCTCTATATTCCACTAATGCTACAATATCCTCTGTATACTTAATAGATTCGGGAATTCCTACAATTTCCTCTGCTTCTCTTTGTAACTCCTCTATAGTCATTAGCGGTAGCTGTGCTTTTTTATATCTTTCTAGTAGGTCTTGTCTTAGCGGATTTACAGAAATTCCATAGTCCGTAACAAGTACATCTATACTTTCTCCAGGAGTATTAATGTTGTTTACTTTTTTTACAACAGAAGGGATTCGCCCTCTAACTAATGGTGCAACAACAATTGCTAAATTAGCCCCTGCAGCAGTATCCTGATGTCCACCAACAGCTCCTCTTATTTCTCCATTTACTCCAGTTAAAGTATTTACATTGAAATTTACATCTATTTCTAATGCACTTAATACTACTACATCAAGTTTATTTACTATTGCTCCTCCATTATGAGGATTTGCATAGAAGCTAGTATCCACCTCAATATGCTTACTATTTTCCTTTATTGATCTGCAGCCGTCTAAATCAAGGGTTTGAGTGTCTATTAAGGTGTCTATATATCCTTCTTCATGTAGTTTTACAAAGGTGCCTGTTATGCCTCCTAATGCAAAACTAGCCTTGATATTCTCTTCTTTCATTCTTTCTCCTACAAATTGAGTAACAGCTATGGATATATTTCCAGAGCCAGTCTGCATAGAAAAACCATTCTTAAAGTAACCTGATTCTGTAATAACCTCTGTAGTATTTCTTGCAATCAACAGTGATCTTGGATCTTTTGTAACTCTCACCGCTCCTGAACTGATTTTAGATCCATCACCTACTTCATCCACCACAACCACGTAGTCTACATTAGTCTGTTCAATACTTATAGGTGAACATGGATAGGGAACTAAATTATCCGTTAAAAGTATTACCTTTTCTGCATATTTAGCATCTATTAATGCATAGCCTAAAGCACCACATATACTTTTCCCAAAATAACCATTTCCATTTCCATATTCATCGCAAGTTGGAACTCCCAAGAAAGCTACATCTATTTTAATTTCACCAGCTTCAATTGCCCTCGCTCTTCCTCCATGAGAACGAAGAATTGCAGGCTCCTTGCATATTCCCTTAGATATAGCTTGACCTAATTTTCCTCTTAAACCACTAGTCTCAATTCTTCTAATTACACCAGCCTCAATATACTCTACTACAGGGTCATGAACATCTGTCAAGGAACTAGGTGCTAAAACTAAATCCTTAATCCCAAGGTTCTTAATTACTTCTAACACCTTTAGTATTATATAATCTCCATCTCTAAAATGATGATGAAAAGATATGGTCATTCCATCCTTTAACCCTACTGCAAAAACTGCCTTCTCAATATTTTCTACAAGTTTACTCTCACCTGGTTCTATTTTTCTCTGAAGCTTTCCAGTCCTTCTACCTACTGGTTCTTTTGTGAAAGCTCCCTCATAGGACTCAAGAATTCTACCCCCAAGCTCCTCTGGAATTAATCTTTCTACTCTATTTTTATTCATATAAATCACCACCTTTATACATACCTGTAGCCTTTGCAAGACTTATTACTCTTCTTGCTCTCTCCACTATTGGTTTATCTATCATTTTTCCATCAAGTGCAATAACTCCAGAATTATTCTTTTCTGCTTCTTCAATGGCCTTAAAAGTCCTTAGTGCAAAGTCAATCTGCTTTTGTGTGGGTTCAAAAACCTTGTGTACAATAGGTATTTGTCTAGGATGTATAACAGATTTTCCATCAAAACCCAATTTGTGAATTCTCCTTGTTTCATTTTCTAGACCTTGGTCATCATTGATATCTGAAAAAACTGTATCAAGAGCATAAATTCCAGCTGCTCTACAGGCAAGAAGTAGCTGTCCCCTGGCAACTATAAGTTCTTCTCCATCTAAAGATCTATTAGTCTTCATACTGGTAACAAAGTCTTCTGCTCCTATAGCCATTGCCACTAGTCTTGGACTTGATTTTGCTATATCAAAACAATTTATAATTCCCATTGGACTCTCTACAGCTGCCATGAGTTTTACAGCTCCTACTTCCATTCCCGATTCTTTTTCTATAGAAGTTATAAGTTTATCCGCCTCTCTTATATCTTCTGGAGATTCGGTTTTAGGTAACCTAATAATGTGAGGCTTAGCCTTAACCATGGCTTTAAAATCTTCTTTTCCAAAAGGTGTATCCAGTCCATTAACCCTAACTACTAATTCCTTACCTCTATAATTGACAGTTTTTAAAGCATTATATATAAGAAATCTTGCGGCATCCTTTTGATCTATTGATACAGAATCTTCTAAGTCGAACATAATGGAATCTGAACCATAAATATGTGCATCTTTAACATTCGCTGGATTGCTTGCGGTAACATACATCATAGTTCTTCTTAATTTTATATTTTCCAAAACTCTCACTCCCTACCACTTATAATCTTCACTATTTGCAGCTCTGTACACCGCAGTCTGCACTCTAGATTTGATAACACAGTCTAGCGCTCCCTTATCATTAGCAATTACTAATGCATCCACTATATGTAATTCCAATAAGGTATCTGTAATAATCTTTTTAATATGCATGCCAAACTGCATTTCCACAGAACTCTTTAATTGAATTTCTATCCCCTTATCTGCATTAGGTTCAATAGTAACTAAAATGTCACTTGACTCCACAGTACCACACATTCCGTTTTTAATAAGCTTCATAGCCATACCTCCATACATAATATAATTCATGATGACTTCATAACATTCAGTTCTATATCTTCTATAGATAAAATTTTTAATCCTGAATCTGAAATAGATAAATATGCACTTTCTTTGATATAACTCTTCTGAAAATTATGAAATTCAATAAACAGTTGGTTGACCTCTTAGTAGTAGTTTAGTACACTGGTAGAAATAAATAAAATATTTAAATTTTATGTTTAGCTATAAAAAAAATTTATGGCTACCCTGGAGGAACCTGATGGATAATCAAGATTGGCTTATTTTGAAAATTCTTGCTAAAAAAAAGAATATTAGTAAAACTGCCCTCAGTCTGTACCTTTCTCAACCTGCACTTACTAATCGTCTTCAAAAAATAGAAAAAGAATTTGGAGTTACAATTGTAAATAGAGGAAGAAGAGGTATATCTTTTACCCCTGAAGGAGAATACTTATCAAAATGTGCTACAGAAATGTTAATAAAACTTGAAACCATAAAAGAAACTGTAATAAATATGAATAAAGAAGTAATTTCTGGCACCTTAAAACTAGGAGTATCTAGATTTATTATGAAGTATAAACTTCCCATTATATTAAAACTTTTTAAAAAACAATATCCTAATGTGGAATTTAAAATAGTGGCAGACTGGAGTAGAGATATATTTAATTTAGTATATACCCACGAAGTACACATCAGTTTCGTTCGTGGTGATTATGGATGGTGCGATGAAAAACATCTACTATTTGAAGAAAATATGTGTGTGGTATCTAAAAATAAAATATCCTTAGAAGACCTTCCTAAATTACCTCTGATAGATTATCAGACAGATATTTTATCAAAATTAATGATTGATAATTGGTGGTCAGATAATTACTCTTCCCCACCTATAGTTAGTATGAAAGTAGATAATGCAGATACATCTAAAGAAATGATTATAAATGATCTAGGTTATAGCATCATACCAAGGACGGTAATAAATGATACCAAGGATTTGTATATTATTAATTTAACCAACAAGAATGGGGAGCCTTTATTAAGAAAAACCTGGATGCTTTTTCATAAAAAATCCTTAGATATAAATGTGGTCAAAGCCTTTGTTGATTTTATTAAGGATTTTGATTTAGAAAATATTTAATTAAGGCATCTTTTAAATAACTAGTAATCTTCTAGTATATTTTAAAAAATGCCTTAATTTTTACTCTTTTAAAATTTGGCTTTGTTTTAGATGGTTGCTGATTTTAGAACTAAGCCTAAAATTCTAATATTATACTTAACACTTTAAATTTTAAATTTTAAAATTATCTCATTAAGCTTTTCTGCAAGCTCTGCTTGACTTTGAGCTGTAATTGCTACTTGTTCAACAGCCTTAGTTGATTCGTTAATACTTTCTTGTATACCATTTAAATTATCTGATGATGTTTGAGTCATTTCTGCCATGTTTTGGATTGCTTCACTCACCTGATCTATGGTTGCTGAAATTTCTTCACTCATAGATGCTATGTCCTCAGACATACTACTTACAAAAACTCCATCTTCTTCATATTGTTCTCCCACTTGAACAAAATTCTTAAATTCAGGTGAAACCTTACTATCTACAAATTTTAATACCTCATTACTATTATCTGATAAACTTTTAAATGCATCTTTAACTTCATTTATAGTGGATTTAACATTTTTAACTGCAATTGATGATTGTTCTGCCAGTTTTCTAACTTCTTCTGCTACTACCGCAAAGCCTCTTCCCTCTTCTCCTGCTCTAGCAGCTTCAATAGCTGCATTGAGTGCTAATAAATTTGTTTGCTCTGATATTTGCTCAATGGTTTCAGCCATTAATTTAATTTCTTCAACAACTTTCCCCTTTTCTATGCCTTTTAATATTTCCCTCTCCACATCTCTATAAAGCTTTGAAGCATTTTCCAATGAATTTTTACTATTCTCTTCTATTTCTATAGCTCTATTTTTTATTTGTATTGCATTAGTACTTCCATCAGAAGCTTTATTTGATAGTATAACAATACTTGAGTCTACTTCTTCTACAGATGCTGATATCTCCTGAGCAGTTGCACTTGTTTCTTGAGCTACGGTATTGATTTGCTTTGTCGCTTCATTAATATTCTCAAAATTTGAAGCCATCTCTTCTACTGTAGCTGACAACTCTTCACTAGATGCACCTATATCTTGTGCACTATTCATAACTTCTGTAATTAAGTTAGCAACATTTTCTTGAGCCTTATTCAAGGCTAGTCCTAATTTTCCAAATTCATTAGCTGATTCTATTACTATTGGCATTGAAAAGTTATAATCTGATAATCTATCAGCAAACGCTTTTGTTTTATTTAAAAATCTCATTATGGATTTTGTTAAAATAGTTGCAAGTAAGGTCGCTAGAATGATTGAAATAGCTATAATGATTACTGTGATCTTAATTGAATTCTTATAGGCTGTTGTACTATTATCTATATCCTCTTTCGCCCATTGATTATTATATTCAACTAATTTTCTTAGTTTTTCATCCATTCCTTTTTTTATCTGTGTAACCTCGTCAAACTTCCTTATTGCTTCTTCCCTATTTCCTGATGAAATTAAAGTTAAGTATTCCCCTCTAACATCTCTATATTTATTGAGTTCTATTTCAAATTGAGCAGAAAGTTCTTTGTCTTCATCTCTAGTAATTCCTGATTTATATATTTTAATGTTTTCATCTGCCTCTAACTTCATCTCCTCAATTTCATTCATCAATTCCTTTATTATACTTTTATCATTTTCACTCATAATTAATCTTAAGTTTAAATTAACATTTGATAAGTTCTTATCTATTATATTAATTGCTGAAACTCCAATCATGTTATCATTATATAGTTCATCAGCTACATCATGGGCATTTTTCATACCAATTGCCCCTGCCACACTAATAATACACATTAAAATACACATAACTACAAAACTAGTGATTAATTGAGTCGATACCTTCAAGTTTCGTAAAATTTTCATATTTTCCTCCATAAACTTAATCCTATATTTAGGAATAAAATCCTATATATACAATTATATCATTAAATTCAAATAATTTATACATGCTGCAAGAACCAAATAATAGTTTTCACGATATTTACTATTTTTTTTGCTAATTGTGATTTTCATTGCAATATTTTGTAGAAATTTGTTTTAAATTATTTCTATAATCATCATGACTTCTTATAATTTTACATTTTTTTCATTTGTTTTAATATATAATATTTTTTATATTTTACCTATTTAGAAGCTATTTTTATAAAATATAGCATAATGAAGTCATCTGGTAAAAATGACAAAGTGTTATATGTAAAGCCATATAATTTTTATATATAAATAACATAAAATCTGCCTATACCCATTATAGATATTTGCAGATTTTTTCTTAACTTATAAACAAACGTTATATATTTAATTATGAAACTTTTTACGATCTCTGGACTAATGTTCTTTCAGTTAACTAATTTTTTATTTTGATACTATACAATACATGTTTATATAATGGACTCTTGTTTTCAACCCTAGGATGATTAAACTCCTTTATATAACTCATACCTAACTTCTTCATCACATTTTCTGAAGGCTTATTTATTTCTGCCGTAAAGCTAAATATTTCTCTAAATCCTAATTGCTCAAACCCATATTTTATACAAGCTTTTGCTCCTTCTGTAGCATACCCATGCCCCCATGCTTCTTTTTTTAGTCTCCATCCTATCTCTATACAAGGTGTAAAATCCATATCAAAAGTTGCCTCGTGAAAACCTATGAATCCAATAAACTCTCTATTTTCTTTTACTTCCACTGCATACAACCCATAATTATGTGTTTTAAATTCTTCCTGAATAGCTTCATAAAAAGCATCTGTTTCCCCTTCCGAAAGAGTTTTAGGGAAATATCGCATGACTACTTCATCTGAATTAAGCCTTCTAAATTCTTTTAAGTCTTCCTCTTCCCAAGATCTTATAATTAATCGTGAAGTTTCTATATAAATCATTCTATCTTCTTATGCCTCCCTTATAGCTACCTTATTAAATAGTTCTGATATCTTTATTCTCTCAAAATAGCCCTGTCCACTTATTCTCTTCTCCACTTAGAACTTAAGAGGGTAGTTATTTCATCACTTCTCTTATAATTCTCATATTATTACCATAACATATTTTTTCAATTTCTCCTGTTTTAAAACCACTTTTATAAAGACCTTGAACTAGTTTATCAATGTCCCCTATATGGCTAATTTCATAATCTCTAGAATCTATACCATCAAAATCACTACCTAAAGATACTACATCAATGCCACCTATGTTGTATATGTGTTTTATTTGAGTTATTATTTTATCAACTGTTGTAATACCACTATCTGAAATAAACTCTTTTTCAAAGTTTATTCCCATTACTCCACCTTTTTCTGCAAGCACTCTTATCATATCATCATTTAGGTTTCTAGTATGTTTACAAATACTTCTAGCATTTGAATGAGAAGCAACAAAAGGTTTAGTTGAGAACTTAGCTACATCATAGAAACCACCATCAGATAAATGAGATACATCAATAATCATACCTAAGTCATTCATTTTTGATACTACTTCTATCCCAAAATCTTTAAGACCACTATTTACAAAGCTTAGTTCACATCCCGGAAAACCTATTTCATTTTCAAAATTCCACGTAAGGGTAATTAATCTTACTCCCTCTTCATAGACCTTATATAAGTTATTTATATCACCTTTTAATGCACCACCCTCTTCAATGGTTAAAAAAGCTGATATTAATCCTGCTTTTTCATTTTCTATAAGTTCTCTATAATTTGTGGCTAATTTTATATAACTCTTATTTTCTTCTATCTGATTTTTTATTTCCTTTACCAATTCTAAATATGTTAAATATGGATCAGGATTTTCTTTTAAAAATACAAAACAAGCAAAAAATTGAGCTATTGAATTTGCTTTTTGTAATTTATCAATATCTACAGCACAGGGATTACTTTTTAGAGAATATTTCTTATCACCCACAAAATTTAATGCTGTATCACAATGTAAATCAATTATTTTCATAGACAACACCTCCACCTAAATTTAATTACACTTTAAATTATTCCATATGTAGCACTAGTTTGTTTATCTCTTGGTATTGCCATTGCTGACATCTTAGCTACAATTACATTATACTCCTTCTCCTTTTTCTTAGCTACATTTAATCCTACTCTCGATAATGTTAGTTCTATAAATATAGAAATTGATATATTTTTCTATATTTATAGGGCTTTTTCAACCAACGAACACAAGTATATAATGAAACTACAGGAATAATTGTACCTTGCAGTTTTATTTATAAAAAATCTTAATCCATCTGTTGGATATATATAACAATTTCAAAATCAACTCTCTAAAAATAAACAGGCTTAAAAGAGTGTGAATTTATCACACTCTTTTTAACTATAAATAGCTTTTTATTAGTCAACTTGGGCTGCTTGCATAATAAAATATAGCCATCTATTTATTAATATTCTAACCCATATATATAAAAATATTCATATCTATTTACATAAATATATTGATAATTAATCTAATTTTATATTTAAGCCTATTTGCATAATGTAGTTTCATTATTACAATCTATATATACTAAAAAATCAAACTAAAATTTTTATATTGTATGAAACATTGTATAAATTATTCCTTCTTTTAAGATACTTATATAGAATAATAAATTTTTGTTAGTGATTAAATATTCTATATAAATATTATGATTTTTAACTAACATTCTAAAGGAGGATTTTTATGAAAAAAGTTATGAAAACTATGGATGGAAATCAAGCTGCTGCAGAAGCATCCTATGCATTTACAGAAGTAGCTGCCATTTATCCTATTACCCCCTCTACCCCTATGGCTGAAAATGTAGATGATTGGTCAGCCCATGGAAAAAAGAATATCTTTAATCAAGAGGTAAAGGTAGTTGAAATGCAATCTGAAGCTGGAGCCGCTGGTGCTCTTCATGGTTCTCTTGCTGCTGGGGCATTAACAACTACATATACAGCTTCTCAAGGACTTCTATTAATGATCCCTAATCTTTATAAAATGGCAGGAGAACTCCTCCCTGGCGTGCTTCATGTAAGTGCACGTGCTATTGCAACCCATGCTCTTTCAATTTTTGGAGATCATCAGGATGTTATGGCAACAAGACAAACTGGAGTTGTACTTTTGGCTTCCTCTAATGTTCAGGAGGCTATGGATCTTGGAACTATAGCCCATTTATCTTCAATAAAAGGCCGACTCCCCTTTATTCATTTTTTTGATGGGTTTAGAACATCCCATGAATATCAAAAAATAGAGTTAATTAATCAAGAAGATATAAGGAGCATTGTGGATTATGATTCTATAAATGATTTTAGAAATAGAGCTTTAAATCCAGAACATCCTACTGTTAGAGGTACAGCTCAAAATCCAGACATCTACTTTCAAGGAAGGGAGGCTTCTAATAAATTCTATGTAGCTATTCCAGATATAGTAGAAAGCTACATGCGAGAAATTGAAAAAATAACTGGTAGAAGCTATAACTTATTTGACTACTATGGAGATTCAGATGCTGAACACATAATTGTAGCTATGGGTTCTGTTTGTGATACCATTGAAGAGACCATCGATTATCTATCGAATAAAGGTGAAAAAGTAGGGTTAATTAAAGTCCACTTATATAGACCATTTTCACCAAAACATTTTTTTAATGTGTTACCTAAGAGTGTAAAGAAAATTTCTGTATTAGATCGTACAAAAGAGCCTGGTGCACTTGGTGAACCACTATATTTAGATATATGCAACTTGTTTTATGCTGAAGATGAAAAACCTATTATTGTGGGAGGAAGATATGGTTTAGGCTCAAAAGATACAACACCTTCACAAATTCTTGCAGTTTATAATAACTTAAAGAAGGATGTTCCTAAGAATGGATTTACCATAGGAATAGTTGATGATGTAACTAATACCTCTCTCCCTGAAGAAGATATAATTAATACCACTCCTGCTGGAAATATTAGCTGTAAATTCTGGGGATTAGGTTCAGATGGAACTGTTGGCGCAAATAAAGCTGCTGTGAAAATTATAGGAGATAAAACTGATTTATACGCACAAGCTTATTTCTCCTATGATAGCAAAAAGTCTGGTGGAAGCACAATTTCTCACTTAAGATTTGGTAAAACGCCAATTAAGTCACCTTATCTTGTGTATAATGCTGACTATATAGCTTGTCATAATTCAACCTTTGTATTTCACTTTGACTTATTAAAAGGATTAAAGGGAAATGGTACTTTTGTACTTAACTGCCCTTGGAGCGATGATGAACTTAATGAAAAAATACCTGCATCTTTAAAGATATATATAGCTAAAAATAATATAAATTTTTACACCATCAATGCTATTAAATTGGCTGGTGAAATTGGTTTAGGCGCTAGAATAAATATGATTATGCAAGCTGCCTTCTTTAAACTAGCTAATATAATTCCTATAGAAGATGCAGTTAAATATTTAAAGGATTCAGTAGAGAACACTTATGGTAAAAAGGGTGCAAAGATAGTAGATATGAATAAAACTGCTATTGATAAAGGAATAGAACTATTACATAAAGTATCTATTCCTAATTCATGGCTTAATGCTCAGGATGAACAAACTCCAACTAAGGAGGAACCAGCCTTTGTTAAAAACATTCAAAGACCTATGTCCAAAAATGAAGGTGACACCCTTCCTGTTAGTGCTTTTGAAGGCATGGAAGATGGTTCCTATCCTCTAGGCACTACAGCCTATGAAAAACGAGGAATCGCTCCTAATATACCTCAGTGGCAAATTGATAAATGTATTCAATGTAATCAATGTTCTTACGTTTGTCCACATGCGGTAATTAGACCACTTTTATTAAATGATGAAGAAAAAGCTGCTGCACCAGAATCTTTTGAAACTAAAAAACCTCTTGGAAAAGGTTTGGAACAATTGCATTATCGCATACAGATCAGTCCACTTGACTGTACCGGCTGTGGAAATTGTGCTGATGTGTGTCCTGCTCCTGGTAAAGCATTAATTATGAATAAGGCTGAAGAAGAAATTAAGTCTGAATCAGATAACTGGGAATATGGTATCACAGTTAAGGATAAAGAAGTAGCTAAAAATCCTAATACTCTTAAGGGCAGTCAATTTATTAGACCTCTTATGGAATTTAACGGAGCTTGTCCTGGTTGTGGTGAAACTCCATATATCAAATTATTAACTCAATTATTTGGTGATAGAATGCTTATAGCTAATGCCACTGGTTGTTCATCTATCTGGGGAGCAAGTGCACCATCAATTGCTTATAGCACAAATGAAGCAGGTAAAGGACCAGCTTGGGGAAATTCACTTTTCGAGGATAATGCAGAATATGGTTATGGAATGTTCTTGGCAGTTAGACAAATTAGAGAAAAATTATCTGACCTTATGAAGGAAGCTATTAATACTGAAATTTCCTCTGAGCTTAGAGCTTCTTTTGAAGAATGGCTAGCTACTATGAATCATGGTGAAAATTCAAAGATTGCCTCTGCTAATGTTATAAAAGCTATTAAAAAGGAAGATTATAATCAAAATCCACTTCTAAAAGAAATTATGGAAAAGAAGGATTATTTAATTAAAAAATCTCATTGGATAATTGGTGGTGATGGTTGGGCTTATGATATCGGCTTCTCTGGCTTAGATCAAGTTCTATCCACCGGTGATGACGTTAATTTATTTGTTATGGATACTGAGATATATTCTAATACAGGTGGTCAGTCTTCTAAAGCTACTCCAACAGCAGCTGTTGCTAAATTTGCTGCCTCTGGTAAAAAAATCAGAAAAAAAGACTTAGGATTAATAGCTATGAGCTATGGTTATGTATATGTAGCACAAATCGCCATGGGATCAAATATGAATCATACTCTAAAAGTTATTGCTGAAGCAGAAGCTTATAATGGTCCTTCTATAATCATTGCTTATGCTCCATGCATAAGTCATGGTATAAAAACTGGTATGGGAACTAGTATGCTTCAAGAAAAGAGAGCTGTTGAAGCTGGATACTGGCATCTATATAGATATAATCCTGAGTTAAAAGTTCAAGGAAAGAATCCATTTTTATTAGAATCCAAGGAACCTACCAGTTCCTTTAGAGATTTCATACTAGGTGAAATACGTTATTCTTCTCTGGCAAATACTTTCCCAGATATTGCTGAAGAGTTATATAAAGTAGCAGAAGAACATGCTCGCGAAAGATATGAAAACTATAGGAGACTTTCTGAAATTAACTTTTAATCAATAAATTTTAAGTTTAGACTTTTCAAAATTAAAAAAATTATAATTGATTTAAATAAATAGAGAAGTGAGATGTTGATTCTCACTTCTTTATTTATTAGGTTTTGTTTTAATATAATGTTGATAATAAGCTACATATTATTACTCACAAATCATTTAAAACAAAGCCATTCATTAATATAATTATTTTTGATTTGCATCAACATAATCCTTAGCATCTCTTACTTGACTCTCATTAGGCAATGATACATTTGAGATAGGTTTTACGTTCTCAATATTAGCCCAAGCTGCAGTTATGTGATTTTCTATAGGCATTGCCATAAATTTTTCTTTAACTCTATTTTCGGTCATATTTATCCCTCCTTAGAATTAGTTTGTTCAATTGATTAAATTCTATGAGGAATTTTTTCTTTTATAAAGTCATAATTTTTTTTCAACCTTTCATCATCTGGAGATAAACTAATAGCTTTTTGTAAAAATTCTAAGGATTTATCTAATTGTCCTATCCAATAGTATGAAATTGAAGCTAAATCATAAGGGAAGCTTCCCCATGAAACAGCTTCATTTATATAAGTCATTGGTCTATTTTCTATCTTCAAAGCAGAATTGACCATAAATATAACACCATACCACTCTTCACACTTTGAAAGAAGTAATGCCATTTCAATGTATGGTTCTCTAAGATGCGGTGCCTCAGCTATAGCTCTATGGAGCCACCATTTAGCTCCCTCTAGGTCTCCTTTCCCTACTAGAGATTTAGATATATATCTCATAGAAGCACAGCGTTCATCTTTCCATGTTGCTTCTGGCATTGCAAGGTGCTTCTGTAAAGTTTCTATAGCTTTATCCCACATCTCTTTATACATATATTCTCTACCAAGATAATGCATATTTCTATCATCATTTGGTCGTTCCTTTACAGCCAGTTCAAGCAATCCAAGATATTGAGATCGCGATTTGCTTGGATCTGGGTAATGATTAAGTTGTACTCCCATAGCTAAATCAGTCCTATGTGACTTATCTCCTATATACTTTAATACTTCATGTACTGGATGTATCCATTTAAACTTTCTATTTGCATGTATCTTCTCAATCCAAAATACAATCCCTTCACTTTTATCTTCATTAAAACTCCATGTATAGCGATAACTAGCTTGTTTTGTATCCTCTTTCCATGCGGCTTCAAGTTTATTTCTCCATCCTTTTTCAAAAACTTCATCAAGATCTGTACAAACACAGATATCTACATCATCTGGAACCAATTCGAGAGATTTATTTCTTGCAATATCAAATCTCCAAGGTTTAACCTCTTCCACTACTACTATAGCTCCAAGTTCCCTTAATTTTTCAACCGTATTATCTGTTGAACCAGTATCTAACACATATATTGAGTCTGCTTCTGACATAGACTCAATCCATCGCTCAACAAATTTCTCCTCATTTTTACAAATTGCATATACAGCAATTTTATATTTATTCACAATATCCCTCCTGATCCTTACTTATTTTCAACTTCTTGATATTAAAAAAATTAAATGTTTTATTTAAAGCCAATAGCTTATAATAAAAAATTAATTTTTTATTTAGTATTGAATATATTTTCATACAATACATATTATGCATATTTACCTGAAGTGATATTGTGACTTATCAAAATATATAAACTTACTTTTATCTAATTTCTTAAAATATCTTAATTCTTTATGATTCATACTCACATTCCATTTACAGTAAAAATACTCTTGACAATGATAACATACAAATGTAGTATATGATTATAAACATACATTTGTAGGAGTTGATAATATGAATAATAAAATTGACCGTTTACCAGATACTGAATTGGAAATTATGAAAGTAATATGGGATAATAACACCCCTATCTCTACCAAAGAAGTAAAGGATTATCTTGATGAAAAGAGACCTTGGAACATCTCAGCTCTTCAAACTCTTCTCAACAGATTAATCTCGAGAGGTTTTCTAAGTACTGATAAACAGGGAAAAAATCGGTACTATGAACCTTTAATAAGTGAAGATTCCTATCTTGCAGCTGAGAACAAATCTTTTTTAGAGAAATTAAACAGTAATTCACTTAAGAAATTCGTTGCTTCTCTTTATAATAGCCAATCTATTACTGATGAGGACTTAACGGAATTAAAAGAATTTATTGAGGAAAAGACAAAGGAGGATTAATATATGTTTGAATATTTGCTAAACAGTACTATAGAAGTAACCTTAATAGTGTCAATGATAACTCTGATACTATTTTTACTCTCTAACTTATTGAATAGAAATTATAACTCAAAATTACCATATTGGATATGGCTTATACTTGCAGTGCGATTGATTATTCCCTTAAGTTTTTCTTTGCCCCAGGCACCAATTACTCTGCCTACCCTTGAAAATAGGATTACTTATTATACTGACTTAGAGATGAGACATGATTTATTTGCTTCAACAAAGGATAAAGAACCAGAAAAATATAATGTTCTAGATGAAGCTAAGCCTAAAATACTGGAGAATTTTTCAGTGAATAAAGTGTCTACCTTTATATGGTTATTAGGAATTAGTATTTTTACTTCCTATCAACTTTTTTCCTATGTTTCTTTTAAAAATTCTATAAAGCGATGGAGTTCTTCCATAAAAGATGAGAGGATAATTCTTATATTTAAGCAACTATTAATTGATATGAAAATTACGAAAAATATAGATATAAAAGTTTGTAAAAAGGTATCCAGTCCTATGATAACAGGTTTTATTAAGCCTATATTGCTCCTACCAAAGGAGAATTATAGAAATCAAGATTTATTAATTATACTAAAGCATGAATTAATTCACTATAAAAGACATGATGTGTGGTATAAATTGTTGATATTGTGTGCTAATGCAATTCATTGGTTTAATCCCATGATATATCTTATGGCAAGGGAAGCTAATAAAGATATTGAACTTTCCTGTGATGCTGAACTAGTGAAGGATATGGATCAAAGTTTCCGAAAAAAATATAGTAAAATGCTTTTGGGTATGATACATGAATCCAATCTAAAAACCAGCTCTCTTTCTAATTGTTTTTATAAAGATAAAAATAATATAAAACAGCGACTTACAAATATATTAGATATGAGTAAAAAGAAAAAAGGTATTTTCCCTTTTTGCATACTTCTTATAATTACTATGGCATGTAGTTTATTAGTAGGATGTAGCTCAGCACAAAATCTAAATATAGAAACAAAAAATGTTACTAAAGTTGAAATTACAGGACGACCAAATAACAATACATTTAGTAAAACTACTGAAGATGTTGGAGATATTAAAAAAATAGTTGACTACCTTACTTCCTTAAATCTATCAGAATCTAAAGATAACCCTAGTCCATTTGAAGGAACAACCCGTACAATAAAAATTCACTATACTGATGGTACAAAAAAAGAATATCTACAGCTAGAAAATGCATTTCTCAAAGAAGCTGGTGGCAAATGGCTAGATATCAGTCCTAAGCAGGGTAAAAAATTCGCTAGTATTGTGGAAGAAATAAATGGAGATACTTACTTCTCTAAATTGACAGAAATTTATGGTAATTTACCTTCTGAGCAAGGACTTCATTGGTATACATGGCATGACAACAAGAAAAATGAATCTTATTTTGGTTTGTTTAGTGCATCCAATCTTCCTTCAAAAGAAAAAATTCGAGAAACCATAAAGACATATCCAGCAAATCCACAAGACATAGAAAAGATTCTAGGTACCTATAAAATGCCTCTCACTACCATATCTAGCAATATAAATACAATAGATTAATTTTAAAATAAGAAGTTTTTTAATACAAAGAAGTATAGCTAGACTAAATTATTTTTTCTAGCTATACTCCTTTTTTAAGTTCTGGTATTTAAATTTATTTTTCTTCTTATATTTTAAGCATTGGCTTTGTTTTAATCTAGTGTTGATAATGAACTACATATATTGCGAAGCAAACCATTTGCAGGAAGATTAGATTTACTTAGGCTATATGAAAGTGAAAAGCGTTAAGAAATACAACTTGTTCGAGAGAATCGAGTTGTTGTATTTTAGCTTTTTACTTGAATATAACCTTAGTAAATCAAGCTTTCGAAACGGTTTGTGAGTAATGATATGTAGTTCATTATCAACAACCATTTAAAACAAAACCTAAATATTCTCTTGTACTATTTTTAATTTTATCAATGGTTAGCATTACAGGTACCTCTACTAATACTCCCTCTACGATGGCTAATACTGCCCTTATTTTAATCCTTACTTTTATTCAATAAACCATCCTCTTGTATTATTTGCAATTTTAACAATGGTAAGCATCATAGAAACTTCTACTAAGACACCAACCGCAGCAGATAATACTGCCCCAGATTGCAATCCAAATAGTGCTATAGCTACTGCTACTGCTAGTTCAAAAAAATTGCTTGCCCCAATTATAGCTGCTGGTGCGGCTATGGAATGGGGTAAATCTAATAACTTTCCTATTATATAAGCTATTCCAAATATTAAAAAGGTTTGAATAATTAGTGGTATAGCAATTAAAACAATATGTAGTGGATTGTTCAATAGTGTATGACCTTGAAAAGAAAATATAATAATTAAAGTTAATAATAATCCTATAATAGTAATATTATCAAACTTTTTTAAAAATATATTTTCAAAATATTCTATTCCTTTTTTCTTAATAACTATGTTCCTTGTAATTAATCCCATAGCAAGTGGTACTACCACAAATAACATTATTGATAGCATTAATGTACCTAGTGGCACATCTACCTTTCCAATCCCTAGTAAAAATGTCACTATTGGTGCAAATGCTACTAAAATTATCAGATCATTAATAGCTACCTGTACTAAGGTATAAGCTGGATCTCCTTTAATTAGATGACACCATACAAATACCATTGCGGTACAAGGTGCAGCTCCCAAAAGTATAGTTCCTGTCATATATTCTTTAGCTAACTCTTCTGGTATAAAGCTTTTAAATACTACCAAGAAGAAAAAGCTTGCTATTATATACATAGTAAAAGGCTTTATAAGCCAATTCGTAGTACATGTAACTATCAAGCCTTTAGGATTTTTCATTGCACTAACTATACTTTTAAAGTCTATTTTAAGCATCATTGGATAAATCATAAGCCATATTAAGATAGCTACAGGAATAGACACTTTATAAAATTCAAATTTATTAAGGATCTCTGGTATTATAGGTACTAGCTCGCCAATTAGAATCCCCATGATTATACATATTAAAACCCATATAGTTAGATACTTTTCAAATATACTCAGATCCATATTTTCCTTTTTATTAATGAGTAACATAGCAATTATTTCCCCCCTTAAAGTAATTACTGTGCCGCTTTATGTAGCTTCCATTTCTATCCCTTACATATTTAATTCTATACTATTATTCTAGCAGTTGTTTTGATAATTCTCCAGTAAAACTATATATTGATTTATATATTATCAAAATTTTTCGCAAAAATAGGCTGTCTCTATGGACAGCCCACTTTAATTTGTATATTTTTAAGTCACCATGAACATAAAGTATCTCTCACTATTTTAATTAAGTATAAATACTAACCTTGCTATTAAATCGAAATATTCATTATAAATATCTCTTAATGAAACTATTTATACATTAAGCTATTTTTGAAATATTAACTTCTGCAAAACCATTTGCAGAATTCATCTGATCAGTATAGACCTTTATACCTTGAATAAAATTTTTATTTGGATTTTTAAAATCCGTATTGCCTACAGAATTGTCTTCTTCTGATTTATCTTTAATTCTACTTGCCTTTTCAGCATCAGCTTCTGACTTTGTAACAGTTCCCTCTGCGACTAAATTATCTATTTGAGCTTCTGAAAGTGTTGAAAGTATAGGAGTAGTTTCAATTGTACTTGTTGTTTGAGAAGAAGCTATTATAGTTTTGCTAGTTTCTTGTAATTCACTAGATTGTTCTGACATCTCCTTTACAGTAGCTTTTTTTGAATTCTCCTCTACTGCATTAGCTGCAAATTTTTTAGTATCATCTGTTTCTAAATTCTCTACAGTAGTTCTTTCTGTTACTGGCTTAGATATATTTTTATTGTCCGCCATTTCTTTATTAAGGATTTGTCTAGCCTCATCACTTATCTCTATAGTGTCTGTTTGTGATTTTGTATTAATAACTTTCTCATCACTACTAGTTTCTTTACTTATAGATGCATTTGATTTCTGTGTTAATGAAGTTATATTACTTGAAGCATAGCTATAAGCGCCAATATTTTGTATCATTCTTTCACTCCCCTTTTTAAGTTTATAAAACATCAATTATTTTTTTAATTCTTATTGACATTTCTTAGCTGGATTTTCTATTTTAATATGTTTATGAAATATACTTTAATCTAAGTGACTTTCATCTTTAATTATATATTTAGAATGTGATAGCTAAGTGATGAAAATAAAAAGAGTTCAGCATATTAACTGAACTCCCTTATTCTATCATTTCTTGTAATTTTTCAATTTGGATTATTTTTATAGTATCCTTATAGAACTCAATAATCTCCTCATCTCTCATCTTACATAACTCTCTTGATAGGGATGGTCTTGTAATGTTGAGAAAATCCGCTAACTCTTCTCTATTTATCCCTAGTGAAAACATTATTTTCCCTGTCTTTTTATATTTTTCAATTAAATATTTACTGACCCTTCCCCTAGTACTTTTCACGGATAAATACCCAACCTTTTTATGCAAGAGCTGAGCCTTTTCCGCTATGATTGCAACTAAATTAGCAAGAATGATTTTATGAAACCCGCAGGCATTACCACAGTAATTTGTTATCCTTTCAGGCTTTAAGAATATAATGCTACTATCACTTTGGGCTTGAACACTAGATGGCCAAACTCCATCCCCAGTAAAAGCTGCAACTTCTCCGAAGGTATCTCCCCCTTCAAGTACTGTAAGTATTGTACGATTTCCAGAATAATTTTCCTTTAAAATTGCCACTTCACCAGATAGTACAACTCCTATTCCTTGAAATTTCTCATCAACTAAGGCAATATATTCTCCTTTTTTATAATTAAGCACATTGCACTCAAAGCACTGAACTAAATGATTTATGTCTTCAACTTTAATTCCTGTAAATAATCGTGCCTTAGCGATACTCTTGATATATTTCTCTTCCATACTAATCACCTTCATAACTTTTTTAAGGTAAAACTTAAAATTTAAGGCGGATTCAGAACCTTATATTATTTCTTGTCAAGAACCTTAAATAAATAATGTTACACTCCAGTTCCATCACTACTTTAAACCTCAGTTTAATAATATACAAATTGAGATAACCCCTTAATGGAGCTATCTCAATTATATGTCATCACTAATTAAAAGTTCATCATTGCAAACCATATTTCTTTTCTAACTCAGTCAATAATGATAAATACTTTTTATCTATGTCACTATTGTTTATCTGAAATTCTTCACTCTGTGCATCTACTTTATCCAATATTTCTTTAGATAATTGACGCTGTGCAAAGGTATAAACAGTGTTATCTTCTTTTTCTATATGTCTTGTTAAAAGATGTGTATAGGATATGGCGTTGGCAATTACATCTAGTTTGCTTTCTTCATCCCCATCTTTTACTTTTTCTAGGGCTTCCTCAAGCTCTTTAATATAAAGTCTTCCCAAGTCATGCTCAACTAACATTCCATAATTAACTAACTTTTCACCAAGAGATCCTAGATGATCTACCATCTCTTTAAAGAGAAATTTCTCCTCTTTTCCATGATGATATTTATCTGCATAGTTTCTTATAAAATCTATAATTTTGTAGAAGTCTTCATATTTTATTGATTCTCCATTTAACACACTATAACAAGCAATTCGTACAACTTTAAGCATTCTTTTAATATTTTTATGCTCTTCCATCATTAAATCAATTGAATCCATATTATTGTCTCCTTTTGATATAACTGTTTCTGTCTGAAGCTATACCATATTCTACATCCATTCCTGAAGCCATTAAGAACCCATTTATCCAAGCTTCTCTCAATTTGTAGAAGTTAGCTACATCTCCACCATTTTCATTCCAATATTTTTCATGAATACAGCAAGTCTTCTCCCATAGGATCTTATCCTCAGTACTACTTATAACTTTATTTACTCTATCGCAGGGCATACCTTCTAGCATATAGTCAAATATCAAATTATATAATTGCTCTAGAGTAAAGTTAATCTTATCTATGCTGCTCATAACTTCTATTCCATTTTTATTAAAGATTCTCTTTAATTCATCAATGGATAATATATTTTCTTTTAATAGTGTTGAAACAATATACGCCAATCTATATTCTACACTCTCAATTCTTCTTTGAAGCCATCCATGAATATTTTCATGCTCTATTATATCCTCTAATCTTCCCTCTGGTGCTTTACCATAGAGTTCATAGCTTTTCTCTCTCAGTTCATTTAGCGGATAATTTTTTTCTTTGGTTCCTTTTAGTACTTCTTCTATTAACTTTTCATGTAACTCTATCTTGTTGTATAACCAATAATGTATTTTACCAAGAAACGCACTCACTATAAATTACCCCCTTTATATAGCATTAAGCTTAGTTAAAAGTTCCTCCACATCTAATCCATGAACCATGCATGCCTCTTCAAGAGTCTCAGCTTGTGCAGATGGGCATCCAACACAACCCATTCCAAAACTCATTAAAACCTCTATAGCTTTCTCATTATTTCTTATTACTTCACCAATTGTCATTTCTTTTGCTATTTTCATAATCAATTACCTCCGTTTCATTTGTTATTTATAGTATACCTCTAAATTCAATTAACATCCGTAACCTAAGTTACGGATGTTAAATTATTTTATGAATTTTTTAAAAACATATTAAAGTTTCATAATATATTCTTCTTCTCCTGTGATTTCATCAAAATTCGTAGCTTGAACTTTAAATCCATTATTAGTATAAAACTTAACTGCAGTTTCATTATTTTTATATACAGCTAGTTGAAGCTCAAAATATTTATCCTTTACATATTCTATGAGCTTTCTTCCTATCCCCTTATTTTGATAATCTACATGAATGAACAAGGCACCTATAAAATTATTTTCTAATATGCTTATAAATCCTTGTATCACTCCATCCTCTTCATAGACATAAGTCTCAGATGCAGGAATATATTGATTTTTAACTTTCTCATAACTATCTATCCAATACTGCTCGGGTATAAATTTATGCCCTTTTATAGTTGAATCTTTCCATATCCCCATAATTTCATTTATTTCTTTTTCATTTTTATTTATTGCTCTTATCATTTTAAAACAACTTCCCTTCAACATGATTTTCTTTCTAATTTTTACCTATTATACATCTGAAATCAGTTAATAATAGAAGAACAAATAGGTTTTTCATATCTTAAGTTGCTTTAAATATAAAAAGATTATAGATTTAACTAAAGAATTGTGTTAAATACCATAATCTTGCCTGTATTTAATCACAATAAGCAATCCCAAGATTTAGAATAACACATCACAAATAAAAGGTAATGATAAATACCCTTAATTTTGTTCACTATTATCCTGATACTTTATTGCTTATCTGTGCATTAAACACCTACCTCTCTCAATTATAAATATATAATAGCAGAGAATACTCTAAGTTGTCAAATATTTGTAATTATATTTTTTATTTTTGGCTTTGTTTTAATATAGTTGTTGATTTTAGAACTACATATTATTACGAAGCAAACCATTTGCAGGAAGATTAGATTTACTTAGATTCTATGAAAGTGAAAAGCTAAAATACAACTTATCCGAACGTAGTGAGTTGTTGTATTTTAGCTTTTCACTTGAATAGAGCCTTAGTAAATCAAGCTTTCGAAACGGTTTGTGAGTAATAATATGTAGTTCATTATCAACACCATATTAAAACAAAGCCTTATTTCTCTACATATTTATTAGAGAATTCTATCATATGATTATATAACTTCAATATATTATCATGATTCTTCTCATAGAATTTCACTAAGTCTTCATAGGATGTTTCATCTATTGATGAATCACTAGAGCTAAGAGTTTTAAAATAATTATAAAATTCAGCTGTGAGCTCTGGTAAAAAACCAGCACCAATGCATTTATCAATACTTACAGTATATAGTGCTTCATTATATGGCTCACTGATTGTAACTAAGCACTTGCTCATATACTTCCCAAGAAGATTTCTAAATCTATCAAATTCTAACTTAAACACTGCTTCCATATATTTTTGTGTTATCGGTTTTTCATTATTATATGAATCTATAATTTCATCTAAAGTTTTAAGGACCCTTAATACATCCGATGTAACCATAGATAATTTCTTTCCATCAAACTCAAATCTTTTCATATACAACCACTCCTAACTTATAATTTAAAATTTATACAATTTTAATTAGATACGTTTAAAAATGTGGAAATAAAAAACCTCTTAGCTACCAAAGCTAAAAGGTTGCAAATCTTGTATATACACAGATTCCAAATACACCCTCCTATCTCTCGTAGAATTCTAGCGCAAAAATAGGCAGTTCTTCTGGCTCAAGTATCATAATTTTCTTCTGCCTTCCCATTAAAAACAGTGGCATACTAGAAGAAAACTCCTCTCTTACAGCGGCGGGACCGCGTGGGGCTTTCACCCAACTTCTCTTTTAATCAATGATACCAAAATATCATTCAACCTAATTTCTAAAATATTCAATTATAAATAATATACTATACTATCCTCATTTTTATGTCAAATTTATACCATGCAAGCTATATTTATTAAAATTTCTTTATTGTTCAATACTTAACTTTTAAATATTATCTAAAAAAAATTGACGCAGATCTACTATTACATCAATTTTTATAAAATAATTATATTACATAACTTTGTTTATATTATATTTTTTTGTATTGATGAAATTCCCATCCATAAGCTACTTCCTTAAGTTTCTTACCCCCAATGTCTACACATTTTTCTTTGATTTTCTTCCCACCCTTTATTTCATAAAATCTACGAGCCTTATAATTTTCTTCTAACACCCAAATAAGCATAGAGTCAAATCTTAGTTCAATTAACTTTTCAGTTACTCTTTTAAACAATAAACTTCCCACTCCACTATTTTGGTATTCCTCAGCAATATATATGGCATATAGCTCTCCTCTATATACAGAGTCTCCTTCTCTTTCTTCACCACAGGTAGCAAATCCAATTACACCATACTCTTCATCTTCAGCTATAAAAGTATATCTAGTTTCTCTAAGTTTTCCACTGATTATATCTTGCCATGCTTTTGCCTTCTTATCATAAGATAATTCCTCTAAATATTTATCAGGTACTATTTCCCTATAAGCAGTACGCCAAGTATCTACATGTATCTTTGCTATACTAGAAGCATCTGATAAAATTGGCTCCCTAATTATCATAAAACTCCACTCCTATAATTACATTTTTATAATTATATCATCACCTTAAATTCAATTACAATTATTAGCCATAATTGTAATAAAAGTATAATTTTATAATAGTCAAAATTACTCTTACTTTCGCTCTTCTATTCTTTCTATTGTATAAGTACTATTTTAGAAGTTACAATATATTTAGCTTTTATTTAACTACTGATAAAATAAAGAACTTAATAATAACTTATCCTTGCAATATAGTGCATAAACTGCAAGGTATAGTTTAATTTATCTTGATATACTTTTAATTGAAAGGTGGTAATTATGAATGGATTGGCTAGATAGAATGAATAATGCTATAAATTACATTGAAAATAATTTAATGGACAAGGTTGATTATGAAAATGTAGCTAAAATGGCATGCTGTTCAGTATATCATTTTCAACGTATGTTTTCTTTTATTACTAATGTAACTTTGTCTGAATATGTTAGGCGCAGACGAATGACCCTTGCTGCTTTTGAGCTCCAAAACACCAACATAAAAGTTATTGACTTAGCTCTTAAATATGGCTATGAATCACCTGAAGCCTTCACCCGTGCCTTTCAGACATTGCATGGCATTACACCCACATCAGCGCGCAATATGGGTGTGAATTTTAAAGCCTATCCTCGTATTTTCTTTCAAATTTCAATTAAAGGAGATTTAGAAATGAATTATAGAATTGAAAAAAAAGATAGTTTTACAGTATACGGTATTGAGAGAATTTTTGACTTAAAAGATGATGATACCCTAAAAGAAATTCCTGACTTTTGGACAGAACAACTAAATAATGGAGAGTACGATAAACTTACTAAGTCTACAGGAGAAAATATTAACCCTAAAGGTGGACTATGCCCTGTTAATGCCATATGCGGCTATAGAAACACTGGTGGCACTACCTTCCCCTATATGCTTTGTGCTTTAGAAAACTCAAATTGTAATATGGAAGGATACACTGTTGTCCAAATTCCAGCCTCTACTTGGGCTATATTTACTTCTAATGAATATGATTTAAAAGACATAAGTAAATCTATGCAAGATTTAAATAACCGTGTGTACTCTGAATGGTTACCAACCTCTAATTATGAAAAGATTGATGGTTATGACCTTGAAATGTACTATACTAAAGAAAACGGCAGAGAATATTGTGAAGTATGGATTAGAGTTACCCCTAAGAAATACTAACTGATATTTACTCCAGAACCTAAAAGAGATCGTCTTTGACGACCTCTTTTAGGTTCTGGAATAAATTACATCTATCTTCTGGTACTAAATTTTATTTTACTCTAAAGAAAAACTATTGCTTATTAAATAATAGTTTGTTATACTCAAAATATACTACTGTTCACTAAGTAATAGTTATTAAATAGTAAGAGGGTGTTTTAATGAATAAGTGCGAATTTTTAAAAGAACTCAAAAACTCTCTTCAAGGTCATCTGTCTAATACTGACCTTGAGGAAATATTATCAGACTATGGTGATATATTCGATAATGGATTCTTAGAGGGTAAAAGTGAAGATGAAATATCAAAGGAAATTGGTTCTCCTGCAGCTATATCTAGAACTATTTTAGATGATATAGGTAATAATAACTTTAATAGTGAGCCTGTAAACACAGACATCTCTAATTTAGCACCTATGTCTAAACGCTTAGGGGCATATGTTATTGATACCTTTATAATTGCTTTGTTTTTCTCCCTAATACTTTTTATTTCTACTTTTTCTTTTCATGAGACAACAAAAACTACTGAGATCATAGAAAATGGTAATATTAGTAGTTTAAAAGATACCTATTCTAGACACATCACCTTGGATAAAAATGGTGAAGCAAAAAAAATAGAACTTTTTAAAGATGACAAACGAGTTTTTAAAGGAACAAATGAAGAGTTTATAGCTTATATGTCAGAAAATAATATTTTCTATGATAGTATTATTTCTACTGAAACTTCTTCACCTATGTCTATGAATTCTATGTCCTTTTTTACCTTTATTCCAATGACCATGGTTTCTATAATGTTTATGCTTTTGGGATTTTCAAGCCTGATTACGGCTTTTGAACTTTGGATTTTTAAAGGTTATACCCTTGGAAAATGGATAGTTAAAATAAAGGTAGTTCCTTTAAAAGGTGATAAATTAACATTCTTAGATGCACTATTAAGAGATGCTCTTATAAAATTTATTGGTAATGGCATTACCTCTGGAATTCTTAATATTTTCTCCTTCATCTGGGGGTGTGGAACTCCTGAGCATAAAACAGTACATGACTTAGCTGCTAGAACTAAAGTTATTGATGTGGTGAGGTAATAAATATGGATACACAATTTAAAAAAGGAGTTCTTGAAATGTGTATTCTTTTCCAGCTTACTAAACAGGATATGTATGGATATGAGCTTATGAAAATTATAAAAGACATCTTTCCTGATGTATATGATGGATCTATTTATACAATTCTTCGTAGATTAAATAATGATAAATATACCGAGACCTATATGAAAGATGTTCCATCTGGTGGGCCTGCAAGGAAATACTATAGAATTACAGAAGCTGGAAAAGAGTATTCTTCTAATATGAATGAAGAGTGGAATAAAATTGTTGCTAAGGTTAATGCTCTAGGCATCTTCTCCTCTTAATTATAAAATAAGAAAAAACATCCCTTGAAAACTAACCTTCCAAGAGATGTTTTTTCTTATGTATTATAGAGGTTTAATTTCAACCCATTTACCTACACCAATTATCCTAATTTTTAAATTCTTAAGTAGTATTTCCATGCTTTTCAGCTGATTTATGTATTTAATATTTCCACCTTTAATTAAAATCTCCACCATTTTTATTATATCTTCTCTCTCTTCTTTACGAAGTCTTCTATTTCTTTTCATACATAGGGTATTAATATGTGTTAAAGTATGCCAAATTTGTTCCTCTGTAATACTGTTAATATCCATAAGCACCCAAGTAAAATCTTTTCTTCTATTATTCGGCGGATATGCCTCCTTAAAAAATTCAATGAAATAATTAATAGACTTAGGATCTTTTTCCTTAACATACTTCCCTAACTGTGATTTCAATGTATTTTTTAAATACATTATTGTGTTAGGTTTTACTATGCTTGTCATATCCTCAATACTATTATAAATAAGTATATATGTATCCTCTATTTGCTCAGTTGTTATTCCTTCTTGTTTAAGTGCTTTAATAGTATCTATATATCCTAATATATTCTTTTTAGAATTTAACTCTTTTCCCCATAATTCCTTCCATATATCATTTGCAGTTAACCCTTCTAAACTTACTTTTACTACTTCTTCTTTATTATTTTCTATTGTCATTTACTCTCTCCTCTATTTAAATGTATTTTAAGCAATTGAAAAACTAACTAGTTGAGTATATAAATAATAGACTTCCAGTTATCTTTGACTATGTCTTAACTAATATTATTATACTTCATATATGTTGTAAAAAATATATGTTATTAATTATTAGCTTTTATAAAAGGCTTTATTCTAAACGAATGTTGATTTTAGAACTATATATTATTGCGCAGCAGACCATTTGCAGGAAGATTAGATTTACTTAGGCTATATGAAAGTGAAAAGCGTTAAGAAATACAACTTGTTCGATAGAATCGAGTTGTTGTATTTTAGCTTTTTACTTGAATAAAGCCTTAGTAAATCAAGCTTTCGAAACGGTTTGCAAGTAATAATATATAGTTCATTATCAACACTATATTAAAATAAAGCCTTATAAAAATAGCCATAAATTAGCTTTCAATACTAATCTATGGCTATTAACTCTAACTTAAAAATGATTCAAAATTTATAAATATACTATATTAGGATTATAGTTTAATATTTTTAAAGGCTTCTGCTTGTTGTTTAATTCCAACCTCTGTGGCAAATCTTTCAATACTTGAAGCCCCAAAGAAACCATCAACTCCAGTTGTTCTTTCAATTACATACTGTGCATCTTCTGGTTCTGCAATAGGTCCCCCATGACATATAACCATAATGTTGGGATTAACTGATTTACCTGCATCACAAATTGCCTGAACTTTTTTTACACAGTCATCAAGAGTAAGTGCTGTCTTCGCACCAATAGTTCCTTTCGTTGTCAATCCCATATGTGCTACTAAGATATCAGCTCCTGCTTCTGCCATTTTCTTGGCCTGTTCCTCATCAAATACATAAGGAGTAGTAAGCATATCAAGTTCATGAGCCTTACGTATCATATCAATTTCAAGATCATATCCCATACCAGTTTCCTCAAGATTAGCTCTAAATACTCCATCAATTAATCCAACTGTTGGGAAATTCTGTACCCCTACAAAGCCTTGCTCTTTTAATTGTTTTAAAAAGACCTCCATTATACGGAAAGGATCTGTTCCACAAACTCCTGCTAATACTGGAGTATGTTTAACTACTGGTAATACCTCTGAACCCATTTCCACAACTATTTGGTTTGCATCCCCATAGGATAATAATCCTGCTAGAGAACCTCTTCCAGCCATTCTATATCTTCCAGAGTTGTAGATTATAATTAAATCTACTCCCCCAGCTTCACCGCTTTTTGCTGAAATTCCTGTACCTGCTCCTGCACCTAAAATTATTTTACCACTAGCCACCTGTTCTCTAAGTCTAGTAAGCACCTCTTCACGTGTTAACTTCATTTTCATTACCTCCTACTTATTATTGATTAATTTAACTAATTTTTTAGCTGCTGCTATAGCAAAGTTTTTATCATTCAAATCATAATCTAGCTCTATAATTTCTACTGAATCTTTGTTTATATTATTTCTCAAAGTATCAAATAATACTTTATCTTCCTCAGGTCCATAGAAAGGTTGACCTTCTACATCCAGCATAGAAACTCCCTTTAATGGCAACATTAGTGCAGTTGGTCCCTTTGCCATGTTTAACTTTTCTGATATTATTTTGCCTATTTTTTCATTTTCTTCTGTAGTAGTTCTCATAAGTGTTACTGTTGGGTTATGCTTATAAAAAGTTCTACCTTGAAACTCTTTTGGAACAGTATCCATTGGACCAAAGTTAACCATATCTAAAGCTCCAGTAGATACAACCTGTGGTATCTTATACCTACCTGCGGCTTCTAGCCTGTTAGGTCCCCCATTTAATACTCCTCCAACCAATTCATCGCACCATTCTGTTGTAGTTAAATCTAAGACCCCTTCAAAAAATCCTGCTTCAATTAGATTCTCCATAGTTTTTCCACCTGTACCAGTGGCATGGAATACTAAAACCTCATATCCCTGTTTCTCTAAATACTCTCTTGCCTCATTTACACATGGTGTGGTTACACCAAACATAGTTGCTGCTATCAGTGGCTTCTTATCTATGTTTTCTTGAGCTTCAAACTTTACCATACCTGCAATAGCAAAGGCAGCATTTGTGAATATCTTCGTTGAAATAGTATTTAACCCAGAAACATCAACAACAGATGGAAACATGATTATGTCACTTGTGCCTACGTACTGTGAGGTATTTCCTGACGCCACTGTAGATACCATTATTTTAGGTACACCTATAGGTAGTGCTCTCATAGCAGGAGTTACAATTGATGTACCTCCACTTCCTCCAAAAGAGATAATTCCATCAAATTTTCCCTCTTCATAAAGTTTGGGAATCAATTTTTTCATTCCTTCTGCCAATATTTCTGTAGCCAATGCTCTATCCTTTTTAGCTGCAATCTGATTTATATCTTCCCCTACCGCTGCTGCTACTTCATCATTAGATACATCTGGCTCAAACATAGGTTGAAACACACCTGAGTGTATTGTAAATGTATTTAAACCCAAAGACTCAATTATATTCTTTACATAAGAGAACTCCGCACCCTTGGAATCAAAGGTTCCTACAATTGCTATGGTTTTCATTAAACTAACCTCCTCATAAATACTTTTTTTCTAAATCCCATATAAGTATAAACAGTATTATTTTCTTAAGAAAATAATACTGTTTATTATGCTTAATGTAAATGTATTCATGTATCTAATATATGTCTATTTGTATTTTTGCTTATATTCACGAGGAGAACTTCCTGTTTGTCTTTTAAAAGCCTTACTAAAATGAGAATAATCATTGTATCCAACCATATTTGCAATTTCAAACAACTGTAAATCTTCTCTCTTTATTATGTCTATAGCCTTATTTATTCGATATTTAGTGAGATATTCTGGAAATGTACACCCTACCTCTTTATTGAAAAGATTACTTAAATGAGTTCTAGAAACATGCGCTATTTTAGCTAAATCTGTAAAGGCTATTTCATTCATGTAATTTTTTGATATATACTCCTTTATAAATCCTACATAATCATGCTGTTTTTGTACATTATCCAATGTTTTATTTAACAATTCATCCTGCTCAAAATCTCCTACTACTTTAAACTCCCTGGTTGTTTTCGTAATAATCTCCTCAGAGGGTATTCTTTCAAAGGATGAACCCCCTAAATATCCCATTGCCTCGGTGTTATCATATATGTATTTTACATCCAAAGGAGTGTTTATTGGACCGCCATAAATCATTTTTATTATATTGGGATTTATTTCACTACTTATGCTAAAAATTTCCCTTGCCATAGTAGCTGCTCCTTCTAATGATAATGTATTCTTAGCTCCTAATACACCACCCTTAGTAAGTCCTAAATGTGCACAAATAACATCTGCTCCAGCAGTTGCCATTTGTAGAGCTTGCTCTTTATTAAATACAAAGGCTATAGAAAATAAGTTTTTCTTATTTGCTATTCTTATAGCCTCAACCTCTCTATCGAAGGAAATATTCTCTTCTTCTAATGCTTCACGAAATAAACCATCAATCATTCCTACTGTTGGATAATTGTTTATACCAGCGAAGCCATTTTGATGAATTAGATCAATATATTTCTCTAAATTTATTGTAGGATCTGTTGCACATAATCCAAAAATTACTGGAACATCTTTTACAGCAGGTATAATTTCTTTAGCTCCAAACTGCATAACAAGTTGATTGCAATTTGTAAAGGGCAATAAACCTGCAAGAGAACTCAGACCCATCTGCCTAAAACGACCTGAATTTAATGCTAAAATCAAATCAGCACCACCCTTGACAGCGTATTTTGCTGAAATACCAGCTCCAGCTGCAACTCCCATAATATGTCCATTTAGTTTTATTTGCATTTTTAGCTTATTAATTATTTGCTCTCGCTGAAAAATCATCCAAACACACCCTTTACAATAATTTATTAACTAAAAATATATTTTTATATACTATTGCATAATGAAAAAAGTCCAAAAACATCACCAGCTCTTTATCTGTAAATATATTTTAGCACAAACAGCAATTTAAAAATACTGAACTATATTTCTTAACATTTAGTCCACCTTTTAAAAATTAACTAACCAATCTACCTATCTATTTTTCTTCATATATTTTACTTTAACCAAAATTCCATTAAATCACTGCACATATTATTATAAATTTAATTCTTTATTCAGTATAAAAGCTTTATGTTTATGGAAAACTAGTTATCAAATTGAGTATACATGGAGGTATTAATATGAATTTAAAAGATAGTAAAACTAAAACAAATTTAATGAAGGCTTTTGCTGGAGAAAGCCAAGCTAGAAATAGATATAATATAGGTGCTTCAATAGCTAAAAAAGAAGGACTTTACATAGTTGAATCAGTTTTCAACTATACTGCAGATCAAGAAAAAACTCATGCAAAATATTTTTATAATAAATTAAAAGAATTTGCCGGAGATACTATAGAAATCTCTGGTGGATACCCTGTAGACAACTATTCAAATACCATTCAATGTTTAAAGGCGGCTCACCACAATGAATATGAGGAATGGGATGTAGTATATAAGGATTTTGGTAAAATTGCCGAAGAAGAAGGCTTTTTACCTATATCTAAGCTATTTTATAATATAGCTTCTGTTGAAAAGATTCATGGTGATAGGTTCGAAAGATTCTACAAGGATTTAGAGGAAGGCTCTCTATTTAAAAAAGATCAAGATGAACAATGGATGTGCACAAATTGTGGATTCATCTATGAAGGAAAAGAAGCTCCTCAAGTTTGCCCTGTATGTGAACATCCTCAGGGATACTTTATTATATTTGCTCGTTCACTATTTGAATAAAATACAACTTCAAATCAATATAGGGTATGTTTTAAATGAATACTTATTTAAAACATACCCTATTGATTTTTGCAAAGTCTATTTATTATTTAATTCGGCGTAGGACAATATATTTCTGCAGAAAAATATAATTACTGCTGAAATAGCTATATTCCAAATAAATGTACCTAAAAGTCCCCCTACTATAGGTGATAGTATTGTTATTACACTTCCTAAGAAGAAGCCTAAAATAACTCCTGGTATACATAGAACTATCATAATTATAAAATATAAAAACATAATTATAATTTTATTTCCAAGGGACCCTAAAACTCTCTCTGTTAAAATATTTCCTGCCATAAACAACAATCCAAAGCCTATTCTAGCTATAACACAAACAATAAACTCCTCTATGGATGCATTTAATATGATACTTATAGGAATATATAACACCAATGCTTCAACACATATTTTAAGCATATTTTCTCTGCATAGCATAATCAGTTTTTTGAAAGGTTCTACAGGTATCATATACACATAAGGTAATGTAAGTTCTCGTATCCATCTTCCCATGGCTACACTAAAAATTTGCATATATATGCTAAATATGAAAACTGGTACTATTCCTTGATTTCTCATAAAAAATGCAAAACCTATATTCATAAGGATAAATAGTATTGAATTAAAATCTAAAATAAATAATCTTGCACGTCTATTTTCTAACATGTGTTTATAAAAGAAAACCCCTGCTCCAAGGCCTTTTCCTATGCCAGTTTTACCCACCTTTATATTACCAGGTATTGCATCTGCAATTTTCCCTTGTTTTCTAGCAGTTATAGCACTAAATGATACCTCAGTCACCTTTAAAACATCCTCATAGAAATCTGAGTGACTTTTTATTATAGCAAAAATTATAACAAAAATGTATGTTGCAGTTACTCCAAGACCAATAAGTACATTCATATAATTTGATGTTAAAGCTCCTATAGCCGCACTCTTAATCCATCCACAAACAGGTATAAACTCCAATAAGTTTGAATTAGCTGCTTTCACAACGGCTCCTAGTACATCCTGCTGACTTTTAATCACTGGTATTCCAATATAAACAACCACTATAGCACATATTCCAATTATAATTCCCTTAATTACTTTTTTTGCTCTCTCATTGCCACTATAAAAAGAGTAAATAGCCATGGCTGTAAGCTGAGAACAAAATACCACTAAACAATATCCTAAAAGAATTATTAGTAATTCTACAATAGAAATATTATATGAATTATTTAACCATGCATATTGAAAAAGCAAGAAAAATCCTACCATAAGTGAAGTACCCATCTGCTTTATAAGTCCATAAATAAGTATCTTATTAGAAGATATTGGGGTTGAAAATAAAAGATTTACATCCGCCATGGAATAAAAGGTTGCTCCAGATGAAAACCCTTTCATGGTTCCTAATACAAATAAAAGTGAATATAGAGCTAAAATCATTGCATATAATTCTGAAATATCTCTTACTTTCTCAGCTCCTGTACCACTATCTAATGTGCTAGAGAATATAACTAGCCCAAGCATAGCAACAAAGAAAAGTAGAGCAATTAACTTTGCAGGATGGCTTTTTAGCTCCTTAAAATAGTTTTTTATAGTAGTTAAAAATAAATACCTTAACCCCTTCATTATTTATTGCCCTTCCTCTCTGTGATATCAAAGAAAAGCTGTTCAAGAGATTTTTCTTCTCCCTCATCTTCTTTATTATATTTTGTTGCTGCAAAAGTTCCATCTACCATAATGTGAGCAACATCCCAATAGTCCTCTACACTATCTATCATATGCGTACTTATAAGTATAGACGCACCCTGTTCTTTTAATTCCGAAAACATCTTTTTAAGCTCTTTAATAGCATGAGGGTCGAGACCTACCATTGGCTCATCAAAAATAATTACCTTTGGTTTGTGCAAAATTGCACAACAAATACTAAGCTTTTGCTGCATACCTTTTGAAAGTTCCTTCCCCAGTTTGTCCTTTTTATCCCAAAGTTCAAAACGTTCTAAAAGAGATTTAGCATACTCCTTCCAGTCTGTTAGCTCATAAGCTCTTCCTATAAACTCCAAATGTTCCTCCACTGTCATCAAATCATATACAGCAGGCATTTCAGGAATATAGCCTAGAATTTTTTTCGCTTCAATAGATTTATTATGATGTCCACAAATATCAATATTTCCCTGAAATCTTAATAGCCCTGAAATACATTTTATAATTGTGGATTTTCCTGCTCCATTAGGCCCTAGAAGCACCGCTATTTCACTATCTTTTACATTAAAACTTATATCATTATTTGCAATTACTTTACCATAACGCTTTGTTACATTACACACATTAAACATATACTCACCATCCCTTGTACATCTTATTTATTCTACATATTTTAGACATTATATATTAATTATATATTATAAATTCAGATATTTTACTTACTTTATAAATTCTTTATATTTATATAAAGCTTTGTTTTAAATGATTGTTAATTTTAGAGCTATATTAAAACAAAGCCTTATATAAAAAACATTCCCTGGCCAAATCGAAAGACCCGGGAATGTTTTCATTATAGTTATTTTTGAATATGCCTTATATTAAAGACAATTGCCATTATCAATATAATTACTTCTAATTAATCCATAATAATATACATCGCTGTATTCATTATCAATACAAGCAAAATTCCTAAGGACTCCTTCTACATCAAATCCTATTTTTTTTAATACATTACTTGATGATTCATTACCTTCTATTACCAGTGCACCTATTTTTTCAATATCTTCTTTTTCAAATAAATGTTCAACTAAAGCTTTTACTATTTCAGTAGCATAACCATTATTCCAATATTGGGATAACAATTTATATTCTACTAAAGCTAATTTTTTTACTCTATCAATGGACCTAGTTCCTGCTTCTCCAATGTACTCTTCAGAATGTTTTAAAAATAGTCCATGAAAGTCATACTTATTTTTAGCATAATTCTTTAATACTGTAGTAAGATGAGTTTTCGATTCTGCTATGTCATCTGTAGCCATTTTATTAGAGAATCTCCATACTAATGCATCCGATTTAAGATTTTGTATATTGCTTAAATCATTCATGCAATACTTCTTAAATATAATTCTTTCAGTTTCTATTTGGATAGTCATTTTACTCCCTCCACCATTTTGCACTATATATTCAAAATAAAATTATAACCTTCTATTATTAATCTTTATTATTTTTCCAATATAAAGATATACTTTTACTTACAATTTTCCTAGTTCCCATAATATTATCGTTTCATATGCTAATGGGATTTCACATCCTATAATCTCACTCATAAATTAACCGCCCCCTTAACATTAACTCCTATATATGTTGTATAATTTACTCTATATTGAATATATAAAAAAAATTCATATTTTTACAATATTACACTCCATTATACAACATACTTCATATAATTCATATAACATAATGTAAATATTTCTGCAATATATTTTTTTATATTATAGAATATAAAAATCTCGTTAAAAATACTTAATTTATGCTTTTCTAAAGCCTTTTTTTGTCATTAGAGTTTTTAAAGCATACTACTTTTTCATCGATGATAAGTTCTAAATCCGTAATACCTAATTTCTCATCTTTAATAAATCTTAATTCTCCGTTAACCTGTGTTGATAAAAATTTACTATCACCTTTTTTAAAAAATTCTATAGGCAACTGATTGTTAAATTCAACAAAAAGTTTTTCCTCTTCTCTGCTGACCCTCAATGCTAGCCCTTTTTCTGATATATATTCTCCTGTATAACTCTCCATTTTAATATCTTCTACTTCATTATCAAATTCATTTTTTATGTCTTTGGTTGCCCATCCATAGATATGCTTAATATTATCTTTCAATTCTTCTGTTAATCCGTCTGAGTTTGAATTAATCATGAGTACAAAACCTTCTCCCCCATCTTTAGAAAAAAACATGTCACTTAAAAATCCAAAATTATGTCCCCCATGACCAAACAAAATATTAGGCTCATCTCCTTGGGTATCAAGGCCTAATCCATAAGGTACCTCTGTTGACATTTTAAACATATCTTCTAAAGATTCTAGTTTCAATATTCCATTATCTTTACCCTTTAAAATAAGTTGTAGCTCTATTCCAAACTTAGCTAAATCTGAAGGTGTTGTCCATAATCCTGCAGCCGCTAGTTCTGGATATATGTGATACCCTGCTTCAATCTCATCTCCAGTATATCCATACCCCCAAGCTATTTTCCTTGCATTTTCTTTTGATATAGGTTGTTGAAAACTACTATTATTCATCTCTAAAGGATCAAGTACAAGCTCTCTCATAATATCATCAAAAGGTCTTTTAAAAGTATCCAACATCACCTGTTGTAATATGGTATATCCACCTCCTGAATATCTAAATTGAACCTCTGGAGGTATATTTACTCTTATAGGATCTGAATTCGCAGGATACTCTCCATTTAATATTTGTAGCAGAGTTGGAATTTCATCATTGACATTATAGCCATCAAAACCGTGTACAGTAACTCCAGCTGTATGACTTAAAAGTTGTCTTAAGGTTATTCTAGGTTTCCAGCTCTCATTAGCCGGAACCTTCCACGAAATAAGATATTTGTTTATGTCCTCATCTAAATCAAAAATTCCACCTTCAACCAACTTCATCATAGCCACCGCAAAAATTGATTTACTTATAGACGCTGCCTGAAATAGCGTATTTTCATCTATACTCTCCTTGCCATCTCTTTTTTTAGTACCAAAAGTCTTTACACACTGAACTTTGTAGTCCTTTATAAAGGCTATACTCACTGCCGGTGTTCTATAATATTTCATTCTTTTTAATATACTTTCTTTACTTAACCCTCTATTTTCATATTGAGTTTCATACAATATTTCTTCTCCAAAGTGACTTAATTTTTCTATACTCATAAATATCCTCCCAATTAAATTACTCTTTTATAGATTAGGCCTATACTACTAAATATATTTTTTACCCACTGAAAAAGGCCGTAAGAAAAGTGCTTTCTTACAACCTAGAAAATCAACACTAATAGAAATCATAAATAATTTCACATAGATATAATGTATTCTTAATATTAAGTACATCTATATAAAACACTTAGAATTCTAATAATTATATTAGTACTGCAAGCTACCTTTAATTGCTAACTCTATAAAAGAGTACAATAAATAAACCTATTTAAGGCTTAAAAAACAAACTCTCTTTTATAAATTCTATTAATCTTAAAATTAATATTAGCAATTAGCTGGTGTCATAACTTACTCCTCCTTGTGTTTCAATATAATATTATTATAACTTCAATATAATCTTTTGTAAATATATGTTATAAATATAATAAATCCTTTAACTTATTGTACTAAGTTTTGTCCACCATTTTTAATCTTCATTTGATAATTTATTAATTTTTATTATACAACAAAAACTGTTGACATACCTTGTATATCAACAGTTTTGTTACCTATAAAATAGGTTTTTGGATGTTATTCAAGTTCTTCAAGTAATTTTTGCAATTCGCTTGCTTGTAATGCACATTCTTCTGCAAATTCATAGAAAGCTTCAGATACTTTTTTATTATCTATTTGATCAGCATATCTTTGAAAATCACGAGTATTTTCCTGAGCAGCTAATAATTTAGACACAACTTTATCACGAGTACTCATTTCCATAGATAATCACCTCCAATTATAACTAGTATGTGATTATCTACTAAACTTTATTTATTATTTATTTTTATTTTTGGATTTGTTTTAAATATAGTGTTGATAATGAACTATATATTATTACTCACAGCTTTGCATAAGTTCACCCATCCGGGTACAGGCAACTAGAGATTCCTTTGCTATACAGGAATCTAAGTTTGCACTTAAACCGTTTCGAAAGCTTGATTTACTAAGGCTCTATTCAAGTAAAAAGCTAAAAATATAGCGCTCCATCATATTCGATATGAGCGCATTATCCATAATTCTTATTATATTATCTCTGGATTAAGTTTTAACTCTTCATAGCTACAAAGTCCTTGTGTTAAAGCATCAGCTCTTAATACTAAATATAGTTCTACATTTGTTGCATTTTCGTAAGGCATAACAAACCATGTACCTATAAATAGTGCAAGCATTCCTAATAGATACCATCCGATAAAGGATAAATCTAATACAAAGATATCAAATTTATGTCCCATAGTCATGTTATTGCTTAGTTCTACAGCTCTATTATACCCTATCTCAGGATTATCAGCTAATATATACGGTACCATTCTATAAGCATAACCTTTTATAATTCCAGGTATAATTAATAATAATGTCCATAAAAATGTTAATACACTTCTATAAAGCATAGCTTTAATTATATTAATATATCTCCCTTTTTTAAATCCAAATCCAAGGTAGTTCATATCTACATCATTCTCTGCTGCACGTATAAAATATTTTCTACCCCCAACTTCTAAGATGTATCCTAGAAATAACCTAATTAATATTATAATTAGTACAACAGTTATAATAATACTAAAGAAAAATGCATAGTCAAAGTAATTAAAATAATCATTAGAGACTCTATATCTAATTAGGTTAGAATTACCTCCACTACTTCCTCTCCCACTCTCTCCACCAACAAACATAATAACCAAGCTTATTAAAAAAGCACTCCAATAGCAGTTTCTTAGCACTGCCTTAGCTCTTGTCTTTAACTGTTCTCTTGTCCACATAAATATTTCCTCCCTTTAAATTTTAAAGCTTTTTTAAAGTGATTATGTGTTTAGTACATTTCCATTCTCAATATCATATACACTTGATCCTTGCAGTGTTACATTATCTCTTGTTTGTTTATTGATATAGTGCGGTTAATGAATTTCATATTGAAACATAGCTTAAGTCTAGAATCTTATAGGTTTATCAGGCGCTGCATATTCTTTTGTTGAAATTGGTAATCCTTTTTTCTCTAATCTATACTCTATAATTCCTCTGATTATAGAATATATAACTGCAAAGGTTGGTACCCCTAATATCATTCCTACAAATCCAAAAAGTCCGTTTCCTATAAGTATTGCAAACATTACCCAAAATGCAGATAATCCAGTAGAATTTCCAAGAATTTTAGGGCCAAGAATATTCCCATCAAATTGCTGCAAAATAAATATAAATAATATAAACCATAATGCCTTTATTGGACTTACTATTAGAATTATTAGTACACTAGGTATAGCCCCTATAAAAGGCCCAAATACTGGTACTATATTGGTTATGCCTATGATAAAGCTCACTAAAAGCGTATATGGCATTTTAAATATATTCATACCCACAAAACAAATAATTGCTATTATAAATGAATCTAGTAACTTACCACTAATAAATCCCATGAAAGTTTTATTACTTGATTTGGTAAGCTCTATCATATAATTTACTGGTCCTTCAGGTAAAATAGCAAAGAGAACCTTCTTTACTTGAGCAAAGAACATCTCTTTACTTGCCAATAAATATATAGAAATGATTATCCCTATAAATATATTCAATATATAAGATGTCATACTTGCAGAAAATACAAAAACATTTACTACTGCTGTTCCTGCAAAATTAACTATATAATTCATGATGTCATTAAAATAATCTTGTATTCCACTAACTATACTTTCCTCTAAATTTAATGCTACGACAAGCTCATTAGCGTATTTTTCTAATGATTTAATATAGCTTGGTACATTTTCAATAAGGGTGGATATACTACGTACTAATTCTGGAATTAATATTGAAAATATAACCCCAATTACAATTATAGCTAAAGTATAGGTTATAGTAATTGCTATAAATCTCTTTAGCTTAGGTTTATTCTTCTTATCCATAACTTTCAGTAATTTGTTTTCTATAAGTTCCATAGGAATTGATAATATATACGCTATAGCAAATCCATATATAAATGGCATTATTAAATTTATAACTACTCCAACACCATTAAATATTGATTTTATATTTTGTATAATAAAAAATATTATAATCCCTGCAGCCACTACTATAACATTAGATAGTGTTTTTTTCTTTGAAGTTAAATCCAAATTTAATTTCATTCTCATCCTCCTAACCCTTTACTTTATTATATTATCATATACTCCTTCCAAAAACTCTATTTAACACATAAATAGTATAAATCCTTTAATTTGAACTTCCTTTTAAAATAAATAATTCTTAGATTTAAATGAAATTAGATTTGACTAATTAAAATTTTTACCGTGATATAAGTCACAGATAATAAAATTTATGGAACTATAATTTAATATATAGAGATGCTTAAATATAAATAATATTGAGGATTTATATTTCCTATAATTATTTTAGGACTCAAAAGCATTTTATTTTTAGGAGGATTTATAATGGAAAAACAAAGAGTAAGCTATAAAAAATTATACTACGGATTCCCAATTTTTTTTGTAAGCTTTTATGATGAAAATGGAGTTCCAAATGTAACTACCCTTTCATCATCCTATACCTTAATGGACATGGTTTCCTTAGGCTTTGGTAGCAAGGGCTATGCAATAAATCAAATTAAGAAAGTAAAAGATTTTGTTATGAATATACCTGATAGAACTCTTATGAAAGAAATAGATTTCTGCGGTTTTTCTTCTGGTCACACCTGTAAAAAATTCGAATTTACTAATCTAACTCCAGTTAAGTCTGATATTGTTAATGCCCCTATGATAAAAGAGTGCGGTATTTCAATTGAATGCACTTTAACTGATGTAATAGAAAATGAACAATACTATGGAATAACTAATATCTTAGCTAAAATTAAAGGAAGATGTGTTGCAACAGAACTTTTAAATGAAAATGGTTATTTAGATTACCCTTCCCTTGACCCTGTACTTTATGTAGGCGATGATGCTTTCCGTGTATACAGATACACAGAGAAAATCCGTGCTCATAATGCAAAATCCTTTCTTTAATTAACCATAATATCATCCATATTGTTCAATGAAAAATATGCACTCATCATAATATTTGTAGAGAGTGCATATTTTTGCTTTTAAATTTTATTTATCGTAATTCCCCTTTAATGTCTTGTCATTAAAATTAAAACTAAATTGCTTATCATAGAAATCGGAACCATTTAACATATTGAAGTTCTCATCTTTATCTAACCCTAAAAGAATAAGTACATTGTTATTCTTATTTTTAGAAGTGTTAGCAATTAACATACCTGTGATATTTTTATTTTTTATAGTAACATCACTAAATTTAATTTCCTCCTTTGAAAGATCAATAGGAAGCTTGTCTACAACCGATTTAAGTGCTGTATTTTCATTATTATTTCCAATAAATATTAAGCTTTTTTCTCTAAGCTCATTTTCCGTCATATCCTTATCTTCTTTAATCGTAACACTGACTCCAAAACTATTCTCTAGTATCATTTTTATAACATCTGCTGTTCTATCTGCTATTTGTTTTCCTTCTTTAGACATATTAGCCTTTGAAGGTTTCACTAAATATACATCATAATTATCTAAAGCTTGTACAAAGAAGGATGCAAAATTACTTTTACCTTCTTGTTTAAATTGCTCAAGCCATTGTTTATTTTCTTCTCTCCTAGCTTTACCCTTCTCTCTATTTATTTCTTTAAGTTCAGCTAGTTCAGTTTCATTTAACTTAAGATTTTCAGGATAAAAATCTTTAGAATTAATATTTGATAATACTTGTTCTTTTGCTGCTTTTCCACCAATTCTTTCAATTACACTTAATAATGAATCTAAATTAGCATTTTTTAATGAGTTTTCGGCATAATAAGTTTTTATTATCTCTAAAAACTTTTCTTCCCCTACCTTTTGTCTAAGGTTTTCAAATACTAATGCACCCATTTTATAAACTATTATGCCCCATTCATTAGGATTCATTTCAGCAACAGATGCGTTTATGGGAGTTGAACCACCTCTAAAATAATCCATTCCGCTTCTTAAACTAATTGCTACTCCAGCAGATGAATATTTACCTTGAGTTTTTTCAAAGTAATATGCAGTTGAAAAAGCAGTTAGAGATTCATCTAAGAAAGCATTTTCGAATTCATTATTTCCTACTGTTACATACCACCATTGATGTGCTATTTCATGAACAATTGATTCTTCTACGAAAGTAATTTCATCATTATATCTAGGATGATATTTTCCCATTTGGATTAATTGAGGATACTCCATAGCAAAACCTTGCACATGGGTTTCAACAGTATCAAACTCTTTATATGGATATTTACCAAAATTTTTCCCGAAAAACTTTATTGCATCTATAGTTAAATCTAGTAGCTCCTCAGCTCTTTGTGTAGTCTCTTCGTTTCCATCATAAAGATAGAAGCTATTTACTGTTATATCATCAGCTTTTTTTGTTATAACCTTAAAATTAGGACTCATAATAAATGCAAAGTCTCTAACCTTCTCTGCTGTAATCTCATAAGTTTTAGTGCCATTATTTTCTTTTTTACTTGACTTAGTCGTACCTGTAGAAGCTAACTCCATATTATCTGGAACGTTTATAGAAACATTATAATTTGCTATATCGCTATAATTGGATTCCCCAACAGGATGGAAAGGATTCTCATCCCAAGTATTAGTTTTAGTATCATAGATTGATATTATAGGATACCAATTTGTAGCAGAGTAAACCTTATTGTAATACCCTAATCTATTTTGGCTCATAGGCAATTTAAGTGTAAACTCTATTTTAATATCTATGGTTTCATTTGATTTTATATCAGCTGTAGGAGTAATCTTTAAGATTTGCTTATCTTGAGTAAATTTTACTTCACTCTTTCCAATAGTAACCTTAGTTATATTTATATCTCCAATCTCTTCTTTTTCAAGTTTTTCCTTTTGCATACCTATAGTAGGCATTGTCTCTATACTGCCATAGGAATCAGCATATAAATGAAATACTAAGGAATTAAGATTTTTTCCATAAGTATTAGTAAATTTAACTGTTTCAGTAGAAGTAAAAGTTTTATTTGGTTCATCAAATTTAACATTAATATCATATTGAGTTAAATTATCTTTAGCAGTAACTACAGATGTTCTTGATTCATTAACTTGGGGCTGCGACGGCACATCTGCAAGCACTAATGGTGAATTAAAAGATAGTAGCATTAACAATATAAGAATACTACTTAAAATTTGTTTGTAAGATTTTCTTGTCAACAATTATAATCCTCTCCATTCATTGTTATTATTTAACTTATCATGGTTATTATATCATATTTTTTATATATTTTATATTTTATTCCATATATGCTAAGATTAGTGTAATAAATGCAAATAGTACTTATATTTAACAACAATAAAAAAACACTCCTGTCATAACAAACAGAAGTGAATTGTTAATTAATATATAAAATTAATCTTATTTTTTAAATTTTCATTCGTAACAAATCATAATCTCTATTATTCCACCAATTTCTTCATCTTTGAAGCTAATATTACTAAGGATTCAATTGAAGTCTTAGCAAATTTCGCTTCATTTAAATATTCTTCTATAACACTAAAGGCTTCCTCTGAATTGGCAACTGTTTCTTCTGATATTGCTGCTAAATTCACTATTGATTCATTTATATTTGAATTTGACTCCTTAATATAATTTATACTTTCATCTACTACCTCAACTTTATTTCTTAGTTCAATTATCTTATTATAAATACTATTAAGTTGATCTTCTGTATTACACACCAGTTGGTTCTCTTCGCTATTAATCTTTGACACTTCCATTATAGACGAAACTATCTTTTCAGCCTCTTCTTTAAATTCTAATATCATTTCTGTTATTTCTTTTGTAGATTCTTTACTTTTTTCAGCTAACTTTCTAACCTCATCTGCAACAACTGCAAATCCTTTTCCTGCTTCACCAGCTCTAGCAGATTCTATAGCAGCATTTAGTGCTAATAAATTAGTCTGTTCCGCTATACTTGATATTATAGATACTACCTCTTGTACATTTTCAGTTTTCTTCTTTAAATTTTCTGATATTCTATGGACTTCTTTATTCTTATTACTTACTAATTGAGATTGTTCAGATAGCTCCTTTACAACTTCTAAACTACTTTTAAATATCTTTTCACTATCATCTGCCGAAGCCTTCATATCTTTTGAAATCTGTACAGTATTATTAAGTTTAATCTGTATCTCATTAGAGTACGAAGTTTGATTTTCTATATTTCCAGCTGTATTAGTACACCCAGCTGTTATCTCTTCAACGGCTGTATATATAGTTTTAGAAGAATTCTCAATAGTACTTATATTATTATTTAATCCCTCTGTATTTCTATTTAACAATTCAACGGCATTATTAATTTCCTCTAAAAGTATACTTTGTTTATTGTAATTCTCTACGACTTTAATTCTTGACTCTTCTGTTGCATTTCTTACTTTGTTTAAAAAATTTGTTAGAAAGAATATACTTATCAAAAGAATTATTAGAATAATCTCTTGTATTAAAATAATATGTACATCCCCACCACTGGTTATTTTTATATATATCCATACAATATTTATAGTTATGGTTCCCGTAACTGGTATAACTAAAAACTTATTTTCTAAGTAAAAAGCTGCAATAACTATCATTGGAACTATTATCATAGGTGCTATTAAAATACTTGTACTAAACACAACAATAGTATACGCTACTGCACAAGGTGTAGCTATTATATGTCTTAAGATCATACTTTCATTATTTTTCACATAGCAAACAACTCCTATTATTCCACTTAATAGCAATATAGCTATTATTGATATTCCTGCTTCTTTAATTATTGTACCCCTTCTAACCATAAAAAAGGCTCCTAAGGAATACACAATACATATAATAGCAGAACATATAATATATATCTGATTGGAGCTTTTCTTAAAATTCATATCCTTTTCCATAACTGTCCTCCTTATGTTGTTTATATACGAAATATTGTACCTTCTATAAAATAAAGTCTTTAATAACCTAAAATTGACTCTCTAACTTGTCCCCATTTTAATGCATCAGACATGCCATTTTCAACAGATAGCTCAGTTTTCCAATCTAAGAGCTTTAGCGCTTTATTAGCATTTGCATAAGCTCCAGCTACGTCGCCTAGTCTTGGCTCAGTTTCAGCCTTATTGAGCTCTACTTTAAATACCTTCTCAAAAGCTGTAACCAATTCTTTAACAGTTACACCATTGCCACTACCAAGGTTAATTACTACATAATTTGAATCCACATCCTCTTCATTGCTGAAAATTCTATCAAATTTTTCTACAGCTTTAACATGAGCCATTGCTAAGTCCCATACATGAAGGTAATCTTTAATACTTGAACCATCTCTTGTATCCCAATGAACTCCTGTTATTTTAAATATACCTGAATCTCCAAATGCTGCCTCAATAAGCTTTGCAACAACATGGGTAGGAAACTTATCATAAGGACCAGATCGCATTTTAGGGTCTGCACCAATTGGATTAAAATATCTAAGTGCAACCCCTCTCATACCATAAGATGCACAAAAATCTTTAAGAATCATTTCCATCATAAACTTCGTACGAGCATATGGACTCCTTGGATTAAGTGGTGATTCTTCTGTTACCATAAAATTATCTACATCATCATATATTGATCCAGAAGAACTGAAAATAATATCATTATGCCCTAGGCTATTTAAATTATGAAATAACTCTAAGGATTTAGCTACATTTTCTGTGTAATAACCATATGGATTTTCTACCGATTCTGGAACTACAATCAATGCTGCACAGTGTATTGTGCATATTATATCAGGATGTTCCGTAAATATCTTCTCTAATAAGGCTCTATCTGCAATATCTCCTTCATAGAATATATAATCTTTTGTAAACTCTCTTTTTCCATTAATAAGTGAATCCAAAATTATAGGCTTATGCCCATTATCCTTTAATGCAGAGCAAATTGTACTTCCTATATAACCTGCTCCACCTGTAATTAGAACCTTCATTGTATGTACCTGCCTTTCTTAGTGTTACTATAATCTTGTTAGGTTTCCATGTTAAAATACTCTTCGTAATTTCATTTGTTAATTATACTTAACCAGTAGTACTTGTCCTCTTTTAAAACTGTACTAGCAGAATCTTTTTGTTTTTCTAATTATACCATAATTTTTATAATATTTACAAGTATTTACAAATTTAATCTTAATGAGACATCCTTACTAAACATATATTATATCTTTATCTAAAAATACCTTTGTCATTAAATTTATAATAAGCCTTCCATGCTCTTTGCCATGAACTTTCTAGGGACCTATACCCAGTTAAAGTATGATAACAACAGAGTTTTCTACGTGAATCCGGAGAGTATGGTAATAAGTTCTATAGGTTCCTTATAGTGTGAAATACTAAGTAGATCCTTTCTAGGGTTTCATGATAAAGATAGGATTATAAGAAAAATTCTAGAGAAATTCATAGACGATAAACTCTTATTACTCAAGGCTAGGATGAATATAAATCTCTATTTGAGAGAAAATAAACTTATCATAGAAAAGAAGGTGAATAAATTTGAATAAACAAAATGAAAATAAGATTATAACTCAAGAAATAATACAGGATGAGTGTGATACCCATGTTAGTGAGGTTCAATACTTTGAGGAACCTGAAAATTATGATGATGCTTTTAAAATTTATTACCCTAAAAGAAAAGAAAAAATATAAACACTGGGTTGATTTTTTTATGGATATATTTTACAGTTATTATGGATGGATAAATATCCATCCGTAATAATTGAAATGGGGGGATATCCATGTATGAATTATTTAGAAAAGACACTGGATTAGTATCCGGAGTTCAAAGGAAGTTTAATAAGTATTTAATGCTTTTTCTTGCACTCATATATCCTATATTAAGCTCATTTTTTTCTAGTATCCTATTAATGCCTATAATGTTTATTGCACCTTTAATGGAACTAGCAGGATTTAATATTAATCTCAATAGTTCTGAATTTATCAATAGTCCTCTTATCATGCTAATTTCATTCTTTGGATCTATGATTTTTTACTTTATCATAGTTAAATTCATAGAACGGAGACCTATATCCACTATGGGTTTTAATTTCAATAAAAAAGCGTTTTCCGAATATGTAGTTGGCTTTATTATTGGGATTTTAATGATAGCTCTATCTGCTACTATTATTTATGTTACGGGTAATGGAGAACTTAAATTTGTTGGGTTAACTGCCTCAATGATACCATCCTTTATTTTGGTTATATTTACGTGGATGATACAAGGCGCCACTGAAGAAGTTATGATGAGAGGATATACCCTTCCTGTGTTTGGTAAACTCATTAATGTTCCTGTGGGCATTTTTATATCCTCCATATATTTTTCTGCATTACATCTAGGGAATTCTGGAATTGGAACAATGCCTTTAATAAATTTAACTCTATTTGGCCTCTTTGCAGCTTTTTATGCCCTATATAGTAAAAGCCTTTGGGGTATATGTGCACTCCACTCTTCTTGGAATTTCGCTCAAGGAAATCTCTTTGGATTTTCTGTAAGTGGAACAGGTACCATAGGAAACATATTGATGGAGAGCTCCTATAGTAGTAATAATATTATAAATGGTGGAGCCTTTGGTCCTGAAGGTGGATTAGCCGTTACCCTAGTATTAATTGTAGGGATAATCCTTATATTGATTCTTCAAAAGAAACGTACTTCATCTCAGAATAACTATTAATTTATATATAGATATACAACTTTATAATTAAATAATTACTAACTTTAAGGTTTAAAATACTAACTAAATAGCTGCATAGTATTTTAAACCTTAAAGTTGTAATATGTTTTAGTAAAGTATATAATTTCTATAATGAATTTTATTTTAATAGGAGGAGGGTCTATGAGAAGTTTAATACTAGAGGGGGGCACCTTTAGACCCATATTCAGTGCTGGTGTAATGGATGCTCTTTTAGATAATGATATTATGTTTCCTTATTGTATTGGTGTTTCCGCTGGAATTACTAACGGAGTTTCCTATATATCTAAACAAAAAAGAAGAAACTTAGATGTTCTAGAACTATATAGAAATGATAAACGATATTTGGGTTTTAGGAATTTTTTTAAATGTAAAAGTTTATTTGGTCTGGATTTTGTTTTTGATGAGATACCTAATAAGTTAAGTCCTTTTGATATGGAAACCTTTCTAAGGTATGAAGGAAAAACTTTAGTTGGTGTAACTAATGCCTCTACAGGCAAGACTGAATATTTAGATGGAAGAGAATTAGATACTAAATGTACTATGCTTAGAGCAACTTGTGCTATACCATTATTCTTTCCACCTATAAAAATCAAAGATAATTATTATTATGATGGCGGAATTTGTGATCCAATACCAATAATGAAGTCCATAGAGGATGGTAATGAAAAACATCTAATAATACTTACTCGACCTAAAGGATATGTAAAAGAGTTTAGTAAAAATAACTTAATGGCTTCAAAACTACTCTGCAAGAAATATCCTAAATTAAAAGAGCCACTTCTTACTAGACATACTCTCTATAACGAAAGGGTTCGATACTGTGAAAAACTAGAACATGAAGGAAAAGCCCTAATCATACGTCCCGCTGCAGAGGAATCCATAGATAGTTTTGAAAAAGATATTGAAAAATTAAGAAAGAGCTACTTTCACGGTTACAATTCGGCCATTGAAAAGCTAGAAGAAATAAAAAAAATACTAGAGTAGTAAATACTATTTCTTTGACCTTTATGACCATCCAAACCTCTGTATCTAAGCCTTAGAGCTTATCTACAGAGGCTTTATACAGTAATAAAAAACTTTGCTAATACCTTTTAAAATAGATTTACTTTACAGTTTATAAAAGAGTTCCATTTATTTCATTCTTGATTTTTCCCATAGGCTTTGTTAGTGATATATCTCCATAACTTTTTTCACTAATTTTCCTATATTATCTTCTTTTATATCACTTACATCCTGAGCTGTATCTATATTTTCTCCAGTCTGAGATTTACTTACCTTTTTTATTATAAACCTCTCAAAAAAATTCATTTCTTTAAACTTGAACTCCCCTCCAAACCATTCCTTAGCCACTGCACTATCTAAAAGCTCTTTTGGAAATGCACTATTTAACACTTCGTCGATTTTATCATCTGGTGTCATACCACAGATAAAAAGACCAAGCCTTTTATTTATTAGGCTATTCATGTTCTTTGCACAAAATTCTCTAACACCTTTATTCATTTGTCCTATATGGATAGAGCCACCTATTATAATGGTCTCATAGTCTCCGAAGTCGATTTCTTTAGTTGTACCAGCATCAAATAAATCAACGGTTAATCCTATTTTTTCACTTAGTATTTCCGCACATTTCTTGCTAGTACCATGCTTTGTTCCATAAATAATTGCTATTTTCATCTCTATATACCCCCATTATTTAGTTAAAGCTTCTTCTACTGCTTTCCTAATCACATTACTGCTTAAGGTTGCTCCGCTTATGGCATCCACCTGTAGACTTTGACTCTTAACAATACTATCTACAACTTTTTCTCCTTTTTTTCCTAAGCCATTCATATGTTCTTTAATAGCTATGCTTTTAATTATTCCACCCTCTATTTCTACCTCTACTTTAGCCTTAACAGGATTTACTTTATATTCTCCTGTGTACATGCCATCATTTATATCTTTAATATTAACATCCTTAATATTAATTTCCGGTATTGGAGCATTCTTTATTTTTATAAACATAAAAACTCCCAGAACTAAAAAAATGCATAATATAACCCCTAAAATTTTAAATCCCCTTTTCATAATTATTTTCCTTTCTCAATTACTATTCCATTAAATATTAATTTAAAATGCTCTTCTATCAATCTATCCTTTTGTTCTTTTTCTATATTCTTTTCTAGTATTAGCTTCATAAGTAACCCAAAGGTAGACGTCCATATAATTTGAGCTGTAAGTTCTGCATCACAAGGTCTTATCAATCCATCCTCTATTCCTCTTTCAATATTTCTGGCTAATGCTCCTATGGTTGGACTCTCTTTGCTTATTCCCTTCCTAAGAATACTAGTTTTATTTAATATAGTTTCATTTTCACTAAGCATAAAAGCTTTATATTCATTAGGGCTCTCTAAAGATGCGTTTATATATTTAATAAATGTGATTTTAATCTGTTCTAAAGGATTGGAACCTTCTATTTTCACCTTAGATATAGTATCTATTATCCGCCCATATCCCTCCTCCACTAAGGTTGCAACTATCTCATCCTTATCCTTGAAATAGTGATAAACAATGGCTGGTGAATAATCTATTTCATTAGTTATCTTTCTAATAGATAATCCCTCTAATCCATGTTTATCAATTATGATTTTTGCTGCATTTAAAATAATTCTCCTTGTTTCCTCTTGCTTCTCCATTTGTCTTTTTCTACTCATACCTTCACCTCTTCATCTCATAGCTATTTATCTTTTACTTTATGTTACTCTTGTTTAATTTTATCCATAATTTGAACACTGTTTAATTTTATTTTACTCTTTACAAAAGTAAATTTCAACAGTAAATTAAACAGTGTTCAAATTATAAAATTAGCATATATTCTAATATATGTATGTTTTAATAAAGTTTAATTCATATTATAAGTATGTTTAATAAATTGTTAAAATTGAGCTTCATATTATTACTGCGAATACCATTTGCAGTAAGCTTAGATTTACTTAATCTCTATGAAAGAAAAAATCGTTAAGAAATACAACCTGTCCGAACGTAGTAAGTTGTTGTATTTTAGATTTTTTATTGAATAGAGCTTTAGTAAATCAAGATTTCGAAACGGTTGATAAATGTAAACTTAGATTCATGCGAAGCAAATGAATCTCTAGTTGAACTTACATAGAGGGTCAGGGATAATATGAAGCTCATATCAATTAATTTATAATGCAGAAACTTTATTACAACCTATATATTTTACTTTAAACCTAAATACATAAATATATTTTTTATTTTTACATAGACTAAAGTTACAGTCTTAAATAGAAAAGGAGCAGATGAAAATGAAAAAACTTTTTTCAATATTATTAGTATTTTTACTATTTTTTACACTGTTAATAACTCCATCTCAAGTTAATGCTAGAGATACTTACAGTAAAGCAGCAGAAGATTTGAGAATGGCTGAAAGAAAACTTTGGAGTGACCATGCAATATGGACTAGAAATTTCATAATAAGCGATATATCTAACCTTCCTGACAAGAATGACGTTTTAGAGAGACTTTTAAGAAATCAAGATGATATTGGAGCTTCAATCAAACCTTATTATGGTGAGGAAGCTGGAAATACCCTTGCTAAACTCTTAAGAGAGCATATTTCTCTAGCTGGTCAAGTAGTTGATGCTGCTAAAACTGGAAATAGTGCTGATTTCGATAAATTTAATAAATTATGGTATGAAAATGCGGATCAAATTGCTAAATTTTTAAGTAATGCAAATCCGAATTGGTCAAATGAAGAGTTAAAAGCTATGCTTCATAAACATTTACAAATACTTACTGAAGAGGTTACCACTAGACTTAACAGCAATTGGAAAGGCAATATAGCTGCCTTTGACAAAGGTATAAATCATTTGACTATACTTGCTGATACCATTTCCAATGGTATAATCAAACAATTCCCTAGAAAATTCAGGTAATAATTTTATTTTAGGAATTTTGAACATATCTAATATAGTATTAAAACAAAAAGCTGAAATAGAGAATTATTAATATCTCTATTTCAGCTTTTTTAATATTTTATTATTCTCAATAGTTATTTCTTAGTCTTCTCCTACGCCATGGTAGTAATTCATCTAGCGATATAAATACTACTAATTCTTATTTTAAAAATTTATTTATATTTTTATAATTTTAATTTCCATCTATAGGTGAGCCACAAAATTCACACTCTCCTACTGAACCTTTTATAACCTTATTATTTGCACCACAACTACTACAATTTGCAACTATATATTCCTTTGTTCCGTTATTCATTTCAGCATTGTCTAAGTGGACACTAAGTAGCATTATTTCTCTTGTACCTTCATTAATATATGCATCTTCAAAATATCCTTTATCTATCATACTTTGAAGGTCTCTTTTAGCTATTTCATAGGTTGTAGGTATATTTGAAGCTATATTATCAATTGATGTAATCTTTTGATATATGACAAGATATGTGTATTTTTTATATTTCTCAGCATTCTTCTTACTCTTATTACTTAACATTATCATTACACTTCCACAACCTACAAGCAATATTAATCCAGATAGGATATTACCTAAAGTATGTGCAGGATTTTCTAAAGCTCCTATAATATAAAACACACCTAGTCCTATAAATACCCATCCAGTAACCTTTAGAGCTACTCCTGCCTTCTTTTCTGGATTATTTATGTTAATTCTTTTTATAGTTAAATATATTGCTATTGGAAAAAATATTATAAACATAAATATAATAAATCCCCAAGATAAATACCATGGAATATTCTGATTAACTCTTCTCTCCAAATTATTAATGTTCATTGACCATCCCCCTATTTTGTCTTAACTAAATTATTTCTCTCATTCTATTATTTCTTTGTTATTTAACTAAAAAAATATCATGCATTTTAAAATATACATGATATTTTTAAATTGTTCAATATAATTTAATATTTTTAATAATAGTATAATCTTCCATGATAATATAATGTTATTTAGTATTTAGTAGTTTTACTTTATAAAATATCTATTATAGAGTTTTCTTCTATATAGTAGACATGAAGCTGATGAAGTGCCCTGGTACATACAGTATATAGTAAATTTTGCTCATCCCTATTCACATAGTTTTCTCCCCCTGCATCTACAACAATAACTCCATCAAATTCAAGCCCTTTAGATAAATAGGAAGGGATTATTACCACGCCTTTTGAATATTCATCATCATCTTTGTTTATTAGTTTAACTTCTGTTCTATCTTTTAAATACCTATATACTTCAAAGCACTGATTATTATTACGCCCAATTACACCTATTGATTTATATCCTTGAGATTTTAGACTTTCTACATCTTCTAATATTCTATGATGCAATTCACTTTTTTTTACCTTTATAATCTTAGGCTTTTCTCCACTTCTTTGAACCCATTCCCCCTTTACCTCTCCCTCTAATATATTTCTGCAAAAGGAGGTTATCTCTGCAGTAGACCTATAGCTTTTGGTTAAATTAATAATATTAGTATTATTCTCACTAAATATTTTTGCTATATTTTCATACCTTCCTACATTCATATAGAAATTAATAGCTTGACTTAGATCACCTAAGATTGTAATGTTGGCCTTTGGAAATAGTTGTTTTAATATATCATATTGTAATGGTGTGTAATCTTGAGCCTCATCAATGACAATATATTTAATAGTTGAGGTATCTTGAATATCACCAAGGAGTATTTTTAAATATAATATTGGTGGTTGATCTTCATATTTTAACATCCCATTATTTAAAGATTTTAAGGTATTCTTTTTTATATCCAAGATGCTTTTTGGTAGCTCTCTACCATTATTTAAAAGCTTCATACGTTCAATATCCATAAATAAATCCTTATATATATCCAAAAGGTTAAATTCTGTCATATTAAAAATGGATTGTTTTAATGATCTATTTTCTTCTCTTACAGTAGCAGTACTTTTTTCCTTTACCTCTGCCAAATCCATATATTCACCAGTATCATATAGCTCCTCAGTAAGCTTTTTAATGCGCTCTTTTTCTATGGGTTTTAGTAAAAATAAGATTCTCTCTCTTATTTTACTTAGTCTTTTTTTAAGTGGAAATAGTTTATAATCATGATAAAAAAGTTGTTTAAGTTCAGCTGTATCCACAATAACCTTATTTTCATACACAATATCTATAAAATTTGGTTCTTTTTTCTCCAATAACTGTGCATAATTTCTCAATATGTTAATAAAATCCATGGAGCCTTTAAATTTTATACCCTCTATTCTTGTTTCAAACTCTTTGTTTCTTTTACAATTTAAAATATATTCCATCATGGTACTGGTATCTTCCTTAGTCAAAGATAAATTAAGAGCCTTATGCATATAGCCTGTATAAGTAGTCTGATATATATTATCTTCCCCCAAGTCTGGAAGCACTTCTGATATATAATCATTGAAGATTTCATTAGGAGAAAAAATTAAAATATTATTTGAAGTAATTTTATTTCTATGCTTATATAATAAGTAAGCAATTCTATGAAGTGCAATAGAGGTCTTTCCACTACCTGCTGGACCCTGAACTACTAGTACTTTATTTTCTTCATCTCTTATAGCTTTATTTTGTTCCTTCTGTATAGTCGTAACTATAGTTTTCATTTTATTATCTGCACTATTACTTAAAATTTCTTGTAGTATATCATCATCGATTTTTAAATTTGAATCAAACATGTACTGGACTTTCCCATCTACAATTTTGTACTGCCTTTTTAAAGTCAACTCACCTTCAACTACACCCTGAGGACATGTGTACTGAACTTTCCCTAGCTCATAGTCATAATACATGCTCGATATGGGTGCTCTCCAATCATATATTAATAGATCATTAGTTTCATTTATTAGTCCACCCATACCTATATAGATTTTCTCTTCTTCCTCTTCACCCTGCTCAATAAAATCAACTCTTCCGAAATATGGTGTACCCATCATCTTTTCAAGTCTTTCAACTTGAGTTCTAGATAATTCATGCACTCTTTTAACTCTTTTCAATTCATCAATATAGCTCATAAAGGTAACAATATCATTCATTCCTCCAGAAGGTGAAATAACACCTACATCTTCCCACAGATTCTTTTGTTCCTCTATGCTATTTTTTACAAATTGTTGCTTTGAATTTTGCTTTTCATTTAGTTGACTCTTTATCTCTCTACGTACCAGTTCAAGTCTTTCTCCTTCAAATTTTACTTCCTTCTCATTAATACTCATTAAATTCCTCCCTTATCTCTACTAATGTATCTGAATTTTTTATAATATAGACTTATAATTATATATTAAATATCATAAATTATAAGTCTATATTTAATAGAGACAATATGGTATAATTTAAGTATAAGGTAGATATTATTTAGTTAAAAAGAAGGCTAGGAGAAAACACTCCCAACCTTCTTTTTAACTAATTTTCATTCTATTTTATTTCATATGCCTAAAATTCCTATAAATCGTAATAAATCTTAGGTTCACATTTTCTTAGTCGTGTAAAATCTAGAACTCCTCCGTTTATTATCTCCTTTGCATATTCGCTTGAACACTCAAATGGACCACAACATCTACTTATAACATAGTATCTTTTATTCCATTTTGCTATTGGTAAAAAGAACAGGTGAAAATAACTATAATATATTACTAGCTCTGCTGATGTGAAACTACCACAGCTACATATAACATTATTAAAAACTCTAAGCTGACTTTTCTTATCACTTATGCCACCAATAAAAAACATTATTACTCCCCCTATTATTTTTTCTTTATAAATCTATGGCTATTTTCAACCACAACAGCTCTAATTTTTTCTTTTAAGTATGGATTTTCATAAATTGACTCTGAACTAAATTTACATTTATTCATTAAAGCTATAACTGTAATATTTTTATTTCTCCCTATTAGACTTTTTACTGCCCTATCTATCTTTTCGTTAATAACTTGTATTTCTTTGTAATATGAAATTCTATTTAATATATAAAGTCTAAGTTCTGGATATTTCCGAATTACAAACTCATTTATATCTGTATATTTAACTACATTTGCAAATACCAATCTATGTCCCTTAGAAATTATATTTATAATAACCTGATCAATATCAATTTTATATTTCTCAATATCCTTAAAATATATGCCATCATTTGCTATACTATTTTCCATATGTAAGCTCCTTATATCATAATACTCTTTATTATAATATTATATTACAACGTATTGAACAATCCTATACACTATATTTACTATATTTAAATATTATTAAAAAGTATTCCATTATATCTTCGGTAATTTAAGATTATATATAAGTTGTAATTAAGTTTCTACATTATACAAATAGGCTTAAATATAAAATAATATGAAGTTCAATTTAAATAGCTCATAAAAGAAAAGCCTATTTGCATTATGTAGTTTCATTATTACAATCTATATACTATGTAATTCGTTACCCATAACTATATAAATATAATAAAAATACATTCATAATTGATTGATTAAAAAATTTATATTTGTTAAAATAAAGCAGTAAGGCAGAGTAGAATTCTGTGCGTTAAGTGCTGTTTGAACGGGGAGTTGTCAGACGGACGAAAAGATGTCTTGCGGTACAGAATTCGCATCCCGCTGCTACATATCAGAGGTTTACCTCTCTATGTAGCTATAATCGCTTTTAAGGAGGTAAACTTAATGACTAAGTTTTTAAAAACAATTAAAACATCAGCTAATGAGCTAAAAAGTACTTCTGCTTTAACAGTTAGTGCTATGCTTACATCCCTTAATGTAGTTCTTCACTTTTTTACCGTTGTAGTAAGTGATTTTCTACAGATAAGTTTTTCTTTCCTACCACTTGCTTTGACAGGATTTCTATATGGTCCAGTAGTAGGTGGTATTGCAGGTGCCTTAGGAGACATTCTTAAGTACATTATGCGCCCAACAGGAGCATTTTTCCCTGGGTTTACATTTAATGCATTTTTAACTGGTTTCCTATTTGGTTTGTTTCTTTATAAAAAGCCTGTAACATTATCACGAGTTTTTATTGCAAATCTTTGCATTACTGTGATTGTACATTTATTCTTTACACCGCTGTGGCTTTCTATGATGTATGGAAAGGGATTTATTGCCCTATTTTCTGTACGTATTGTAAAAAACATAGTTATGCTCCCCATTGAAACAGCAATGCTATATTCTTTAGCTAAGGTTGTGAGTAAAGTTAAATTGCCTAAACATAGTTATTAATATAGTAAGTATGTTTCCAAACAGCATCTTACAAAAATTAAAGAGTGGATTTCCACTCTTTTTTATATTTTTTACTATTAATTAACTTTTATAATTCTCCATATCCACCCAGTGAAGTAGTCCCTCTCTTTCACCTTCATTGTTTTCTGATAACCTAACAGCTGCAACGATTGGTAACCATCTAAGGATATCACTTTGTGGTTTACTTATTTTTTTACAGTAGGTAGCTAAATATATATCAGCAAACTCTTTAGAATAGAGTGCATAAATCATATAACTTCTGCATATATCAGCTTCTGGACTGCCTGATTTGGCATCCATCCAGTCAATAATTTTCACATCTTTCTCAGATTTTATAAGATTCATAAAATGAAAGTCTCCATGACACAAGCTATTTCCTATTTCCATACTATCTAATAATAGTAGTAGCCTATATTTCTGTCTATTATGTAGGAACTCTGAATTACTTATTGTATGTATGAACTTTTCCTTCATACTTGGAAACCCAATTACCTTTATATCATGAGTTTGAATTTGGAGGTCAATTAAAGTGTCTAAATAAATCTTTAAGTTATCTAAATCCTCAAATATTATATTTTTAAAGGTCACACCATCTATCATATCCATAACAATTGCCATCCTGTTCTCAATCTGAATAACTTCATAGATTTTAGGTACTGGCAATTTAGCACTCTCTGCCATGGAATGAAGAGACGCTTCACAAAAAGCATCTTCTTTAGTACATTGCTCTTTAAATAATTTTACAGCCTTGTCACCTACACAATAAACATCAGCCCGCGCTCCACTGCCAATTAAGTTTGTTAAATCCTCTAAGTTCATAGTTTTACACCTCCTTCATTGTAATATCAAATCTAATGCAGTAAATTTTTATTTTTCAAATATTACTCTACTTTATTATATATAGTTTTTGTAAAATATTATATATAATTGTAGAAAAAAATTAAAGTCACTGTTATTATGACTTTAATAATTTCTATCATATGAATAATTCAAGTCTTTTCTATTATAGTAGCTGAACCCATTATTTATTACTATAATTATATAAAAATAAATATAAGGTATATTCTAAATTGAATATACCTCATACTCTTATATCCACTGCACTTTCAGTGCATTTTTATACACTTGCACATAATTATATGTTATTATTTAAATATCAAATTTACACTATTATATTTTATGTTCTTTGTAAAGAGGTAGCTCTATAATATGAGTTGCCTTTTTACTTTATATAGGGTCAGGTTGTCTATTCTTTAAAACGATTAAATTGAGGAATGAACTAACTATTATGTAAATAACACTAAGTTTTCAATAGCTGATAAAATCTCATATATTTCAGGATACTTAAAAAGTTCACCACTGGATAACATATCTTTCATCTCCCCAATGGTTATCCATTTTATATCACTTACTTCTTCTTTTTGTAAAACAGCCTTTGATAGATCATAATCTTGCTTAATAGCATATACATCCCAAATAGTATCCTTTCGAAATATTCTCCTTATCAGTTTCATATTATTCTTTAAAAGTACTATACCTATTTCTTCTTTCGCTTCACGGATACATCCATTCAAACTATCTTCTCCTGCCACCATGCAACCAGTAGTCATTCCCCATATTCCTGGCAATATCTTTCTATTTTCTGATCTTTTTTGAATTAAAATCTGTGAGTTTCTATTTATTATCCATACTTCGGCAGCTAAATGATAATTTTCCTCTTGAATTATACCACCACGCTCCATAACCGCACCTGTTTTACAGCCTTCATCATTATATATGTCCCATAATTCCATATTGAATCCCCCCACCAAAGATAAATAATCTTTCCTTTTCTTAACGTAATTTATAGAATTCTACTGTATAGCTAAATACACTATAATTTATTTTGAAATTAATTCTCTTGATAAAACTTTTATCATATACTTAATATATTCCATAAATATATTAACATATATATTATTAAACCAAAAACAGCCATAATTCTTTTAACTTTAATGTTTCTTTTAGGTTTTAATAAAAGGTAAACTATAAAACCTATAGGTATAGGTACAATTTTATGATTAACTCCAAAAGCTCCTAAAAAATAATATCCCAAAAGTTTAATAGTCAAATATTCCTCATCTTCAGTTTTATATTCTTCTTTTATAAGAAAAAAAATGGATATAACTATTAAAAAAATTATAATATCCAATAATATACCCTCCTCTATTTAGCTTGATGGCCATATACTAGACTCCCAACACCTTTGAGGAAAATGAGATTATATTCATAGTCATATGGATTACTAAACTTGGTACAATGCTTCCATTGGACATTTTTTCATTCAAATAAAATTGTAGACATCCAACAATTGTTGCGGTAATAATAAAAGTCATTCCAACAATATAATTATCATATACCAATATAAAAAAGATTCCATGAGGAATTCCAAATAGTACACCTTGAGCTAAATTTCCAAATAGGTACCCAAACCTCTTAGCAATGCGTTTTCCTATGAAGCCTCTAAACAATACCTCTTCTGCAAAAGCGGTCTGAAAGATTGCTTTCATTAGTATTATAATAATCATATTAAAACTTATTCCTTGTCCACTTAATTCCTTTGAATAGAGCATGTCCTTTGTAATATATCCCAATTTTTCATATATAATAATTGGTCCTACCATGATTACAATTGCAATAATAAAAATTATTATTGCTCCTTTTATCCAATTCTTATTCTTTGGTGCATACAAGCCTATCCATGTAGAAAAGCCTTCTCTTTTTTTATTGAAAATTAAATAACAAATCCACGGTAGTCCAACAAAAATAGTACATTGTAATAATGTAGACATTAATGCATCTAACATAACTAATCCTCCTTATTAAAAGTATAATTCTTACTATAAGTTATCCATACACAAGGCTGTATTCTCATATATCAATTATACAATACATTTTATGGATCCAATATAATAATATAACATTAACTTCAACTATAACATCTCTATAAAGAATACTAGAATTCATTCATGACCCCATATCTATCATTTTAATCTATGTCCACTTAATCCTGCTTTATAACTTTTTAAAAATAAATTATAAAACTCCTTCAATGCTTGTGAGTTTTCAACTTCTCCCTTTAACCTTAATATTTCTATAGCTGCTTCTATAGTGCATAAATTGCCTTCTTCAGCACCTCTTCTCAAATCATATTGTGACTTAAAATTTGGTTCTAAAGAAATCATAGGTAATGACCTTAAATAACTACTTTTCCTAAATATCTTTCTTGCTTCCTTCCATGTACCATCTATTATAATAAAAGCCTTAGTTTTTTCTGTATTGTGATGAACAACATCCGTTATCATATTTTCTTTATCTTCTACAGGAAATAGTAAATAGGCTTCATACTCAGCACTGTTTAGATATTCTTTTAGCTTTTCGTTAACTTTTTCTCTTTTCCATAGGAAGATCTCTGTTGAGTCTGGATTGGCTAATTTTAATAATCTTGCAGTATTAGAAGGTCTGTAAAATTCCTTTTCCGTAGATAGAATCCAGATTACTGCCTCAGTTTTGATTTTAGATGCTTTAGAACAAATACAATTTATAATAGGTAGCCCACATTGATTGCAACTATCATATAACCTTGTTATTTGTTTTACCTTATAATTTGAATTCATATTTCCTCCTAAAGTTCTTTTGTATAGTTTTATTACTCTATTTATGAATTATACTTTATCTCAAAACTAATTAGTTTGAAAGCATGACTTTTTTCAAATTCTCTTTCTATTTCTTCTTCATCCTAATTATATCTTATAACTGCTTTTATATTCGGCTTTGTTTTAAACGAATATTGATTTTAGAACTACATATTATTGCGAAGCAAACCATTTGCAGGAAGATTAGATTTACTTAGGCTATATGAAAGTGAAAAGCGTTAAGAAATACAACTTGTTCGAGAGAATCGAGTTGTTGTATTTTAGCTTTTTACTTGAATAGAGCCCTAGTAAATCAAGCTTTCGAAACGGTTTGCAAGTAATAATATATAGTTCATTATCAGCACTATATTAAAACAAAGCCTTATATTTTATTATGTATTATAAAGCCCTTATTTGCGATTCATTGACAAAATAATACTTAAGAGTTATTATTTATGTAATCTTCATCTTGTGATAGGAGGAATAACATTGAAAAAATCAATAGCCATTATTATTTTAAGTTCTATGTTGCTTATGACATCCTGTAGTTCTAAAGAAATAAAATTGGAAATTTCAAGACATCCTCAAGCAGCTGATTTGGGTAGAAATGCTTTAGTAAGACTCCCTAGTTACGATCCAAATGCAGATAGCTACTGGCAAATAGATTTAAGAGGATACAACCTTTCAACTTTAGATTTAAGTGGAAGAACACCAGATTTATTATTTTCAGATTTTGATTCAAAAACAACGTGGCCTGAAAAAATGCCAGAGGATTTTAATCCTAATGAGATTATGGAAATAGGTAAAAATCCTGGATTACAAATTAATCAACTTCATGAAAAAGGGATTAATGGTAAAAATATAGGAATTGCTATTATTGATCAAGCATTATTAGTAGATCATAAAGAATATGTGGATAATCTTAAAATGTATGAAGAAGTAAATATAAAAAATAATCCAGCCGCACAGATGCATGGTCCAGCCGTAGCCTCTATTGCTGTAGGGAAAAATGTTGGAGTTGCCCCTAAAGCAGATTTATACTACATTGCAGAAGAACATGGCACGGGGACATCAGATGGTTTTGACTATGACTTTACTTGGATTGCAAAGTGTATTAATAGAATTTTAGAAATAAATAAATCTCTACCAAAGAATAAAAAGATTAGAGTTATATCTATTTCTGTAGGTTGGGATAAAAGTCAAAAAGGATTTAAAGAGGTGAATGAAGCCGTTAAAGAAGCTAATAAGCAAGGTGTTTTTGTAGTATCCTCATCCTTATATGAAACTAATGGATTTTTCTTTCATGGATTAGGAAGATCTCCATTGGCTAATCCAGATGACTTTAATTCCTATGAACCAGGTATTTGGTGGAATAAATATTTTTACGATAATACAATGCTTGAAAAATATAAAAAGCTTGGTATAGATGTAAAAGAAATGTTACTTGTTCCAATGGATTCAAGAGCTACGGCAAGTCCTAATGGTACAGAAGATTATGTATTTTACAGAAGTGCTGGATGGAGCTGGAGTATACCTTATATAGCTGGTATGTACGCTTTAAGTTGCCAAGTAAATCCGGAAATAACTCCAGAGATATTTTGGGAAAAAGCATTAGAAACAGGTGAAACTATAACTATAAGAAAAGATAATAAAACCTATGACCTTGGCAAAATTCTGTCTCCCGTTGATTTAATTGAAGCTATCCGTAAATAAGTGCATAATCCGAAATTAAGTTGATTATGACTTTATGTTGAAGAATTCCATAATAATAAATAATCTTCAGTTGGAGTTTGATATTCATCTTAAGCAAACTCCAACTGAAGATAAGAATCACTTGATACTTTCTATAAAAGTTTTTAAAGCGTCTTCCCAATCTCTCATTTCATCGCCAATTGTACATCTTAACATCATATTGTCTAAGGACGAATAGCTAGGCCTATTCGCTTTCCTTGGGTATTCATCCGTGCTACAAGGTTTTACTTCACATGGTATCTTAGCTAATTCTATAATTTTACATGCAAAATCATACCATGAACATTGTCCATGACCAGAACAGTGGTAGACTCCATATTCCTCTGTAGTAATTAATTTAAAAATATGATGTACTAAATCTTCAACATTAGTTGGACTAACTATTTGGTCATTTACAACTACTAGATTTCCTCTTTCTTTAGCAGTCTTAATTATAGTATATACAAAATTTCTGCCTTTATAATTTCTTGAGGAATTTCTCCTATTTCTGATCTACTCTTATTTATTATATCTATGAGCTGAGAGGCTACTTGTCCTTTTAAGCCTGTTATTATAATTTTCATATTATTCACCTATTAAATAAATGGCTTTGTTTTAAATGTTTATTGATTTTAGAACTATATTAAAAGAAAACCAAATAAATTTATTCATTATAGTCCTTTAGTGCCTCCTTTAATAATTCTATACTCTCTAAAACATTGTTCAAATTCTTCTCATCGTTCATGTTATTTCTTGCATGTAATAGCACCGGTCTTAAAGATTCTACTGAATTTCCAAACTCCTTCATCCACTCATATCTAGGAACCATCCAAAGATGAAAATGATGAGTGGTGTCTTCATTATAAAAATAATAAACCACTTCAATTCCAAGTTTAATTCTTTGTGACTTTCTAATGTCCTGAACTAAATTTATATATTCATTTAACTCCTCTTTAGTTAATTCATCTAAGCAGTACACATGTCTTTTGGATGCTACAATAACTAAGCCTGGAATTGGATAGGCAATATCTTGATGCGCATGAAAATTTTCAGTTTCGACTATTACTCCACCAGTAGACTTAATTAATCCTGAAGTAAGGGCACAACTCAAACATTCGACTTCAACCACTCTTCCATCTGCAAGTGTAATTTTTCTCGCCATTTAATCCTTCACTCCTTTTCTATCTCATATAAAATCCCATTTTTCATTTTTTACAAGCCTTGTCTATGAATTCAATTCATCTCACTATATATCTTACTTAATTATATATTACTCCCTATTTCTATTCTATAAGTTTTATATTAAATATTAAGGCTTTGTTTTAAATGGTTAGAAAAAATATATGGACTATAGTTATGCTTATTTAAATGAAGCACATCTACAGTCCTTTTTAGAATAGGCTTTGTTTTAAATCCTTATTAATACATATCATAATCTATCAATATTTAATAATCATAGCCAATAATACTTTGGGGAAAGTTAAATATATTATACGGGTCATATTTTCTTTTAATTTGTTTTAGTCTATACTTATTTTCTCCATAATAATCCTCTTCATAATCACAAATCTCACTATAAGGAAAATTCACATAAGAACCCTTAGTTATAGCATAAATATATCTAAAACTATCTTCTACCCACCTTGTATTTATAGCTTTAAAGGAATTATCCTCCCATACTGATTGTATACCTAGTATATATCTTGAATCTCTATAGTAAAAGGCTGTGTCATATTTATTCACATCACTTACCTTTCCTCCCAATCCATATAAACTTATTGCAGTATATACGGATCCCCTTGGTCTAGGCTTATTTATAGATTCTATAATTCTGCCTAGCTCATAATCAGAATAGGTCCTTTGAACAAATCGCCCTGTATCTTTAAATTTTTCATATGGGGGATACATTTTTTCAATTTCACTTATTGCCTCTAAGAAAGTTATATACTCTATCTCTATTTGGGCTCCTTCTATATTATAAAAAGGCTCTAGAATTTTCTTAGCTTCTTCCGGATATCCATAGAATATTCCTATTACCAAAATACCAATACCATCTTCAGCTGAATTATATAAACTAGATTTAAGATTTATTCTATCATCAGAAATATGAATCCACTTCTGCCAAACTTTAAGAAACTCTAACTGAATTTCCTTTGGGGTGTCTTCATAATATACTGTCAATAAGCTAACTTTATCTACTTTATTAGGAAGTTTGAAGGTCAAAGAAACAACTACTCCAAAATTGCCTCCACCACCTCCCCTGCATGCCCAAAATAAATCCGAGTTTTTCCTGGAGTTTGCTACTATTAATCTACCAGTATAATCAATTAATTCAAGTTCTATAAGACTATCACATCCTAGTCCAAAATATCTATCTGATAATCCCCATCCTCCCCCTAAGGTATATGGAGCTACTCCTACTGTTGGGCATGTTCCACCAGGGAATGGATATCCTTCCCCTGAAACACAGTTATAAAGTTCTGCATTTTTTACTCCACTTTCGACTTTAACTGTTTTATCATAATGATTTATTTGAATTTGATTCATAGGACTTACATCAATAACTAATACTTTATTTCCTACTGAGAATCCTTCATAATTATGCCCTCTTGATCTTATCCTGATATCAACATCATGAGTTGTAGCCCAATTAATTGCACAGCTCACATCATTGTTATTCTCACAATAAGCAATGGCAAGAGGATATTTTTGTATTGACCTATTCCATTCTTGTCTAGCATATTCATATCTTGGATCATCTGGGGTAATTACTTGTCCACTAAAATTACAAAAACATATATTATTCAAGGCTATCACCCTTTTATTTAATATAAATTATTTATCATTTAATACTTAATACTTAATACTTAATATCTAATATTCAATATTTGAGATATATTACATATTATGTTAAATATAGAGCGATGTTCTTTATTAAAAAGTTTCTCAATTGATTTTTCAATTGTATATTTACGAATTCTAACTTTAAGTTCATAATTAAACATGTATTAAACGCATTTAATAACTAGGAAGAATACCTATGAAGAATAATAGTGCTAGAGAGGAGCTAATTTTAGCTACTATAGACCTAATGATGTTATACTTTATGTAACTATGCTTCCTAGATTCAAAGGATTTTTTTAAAATATACTGGTGTAGATATTATAAACACAAAAGCTCGCAATGAACTTATTACTATGCAGCTTAATCTATTTTTAGGAGAGTAAAAATCATGTATAATAAACTCAATTTACCAGAATATATGAGCAATTCTATTGAGAGAATCATAAGCAATGCACTAAAAACATCTCTTCAAAATCCACAGGAAACAGCCTTTATTATGAAATATATGCTATCTATTAAAAAGGCTAGAAAGTTAAGAGATAAGCATGAAGAAGAAGGTAATCATATACCACCCTTTTTAATCTCAAGTATAACCAGTAGTTGCAATCTATTTTGCAAAGGATGTTATGCAAGAGCTAACAAAAGCTGCAGTGAAAATACACCTCATGCTCAACTATCTAGCGAAAGATGGGCAGAAATTTTTAAAGAAGCTGAAAATCTTGGAATATCCTTTATCCTCCTTGCAGGTGGAGAACCTCTAATGAGAACCGAGGTTATTGAAAAGGCCGCTAAAATAAAAAATATCATCTTTCCCATCTTCACAAACGGAACAATGATTGATAAAAAATACATAAGATTATTTGATAAAAATAGAAACCTTATTCCTGTACTAAGCATAGAAGGAACCGAAGCTCAAACCGATAGTAGACGTGGTATTGGTACCTATAATACACTAAAGAAACTTATGAAACAGCTAAAGGAAAATGGTATTTTTTACGGAACTTCTATCACTGTAACCACTGAAAATATAGGAACAGTTACAAGCAAAGAATTTATTAGCAACTTATATACCAGTGGATGTAAGATTGTATTCTTCATTGAGTATGTACCAGTAGCAGCTACTACAAAATATCTAGCCCCTACCACTAAAGAGCGTGAATTCTTAGAAAGAGAGCAAGAACAACTTCGAAATACCTTTGAACATATGTTATTTCTATCTTTTCCAGGAGATGAAAAATATACTGGAGGTTGTCTTGCCGCTGGACGAGGCTTCTTTCATATCAACTCTAATGGAGGCGCTGAACCCTGTCCTTTCTCCCCCTACTCTGACACTAATCTAAAAAGCTGCTCTTTACTAGAAGCACTACAATCACCACTATTCAAAAAGTTAGCAGAGACAGAAATGCTATTAGGTACCCATGATGGCGGATGCTTACTATTTGAAAAGGAAAGTCAAGTTAAGGAATTATTATAAAAATAAAAGTAGTTTATCTCTAAATTTTATTAATGATGAGATAAACTACCTTATCTTAGTGTTATATACACATTTATATTACTTTAAACTATAGATTCTTTAAATTTCTATATGCTAATGTTAAATTTGTGAATTACATTATTTTTCAAGATTGTAAATCAATTGAGGAATTTTACGTCCTTTTTTAACAAGTGATTCAACTTCTCCAATTTGTACTGCACCCATTTTTGTGTAAAATTCTTTTGCTTGGGGACTTGTTACTATTTCAAATTCTTTTATATTAAAGTTTTTACAGCTCTCAATCATATGGTTCCATAATAATTTACCATATCCTTTTCCTATATATTTAGGTTCAATAAATAGATGTTCTAAAGCTTTCTCATTATCTTCAATTAAGATACTATAGAACCCAATAATATTATTCTCTTCTTCTATAATAAAAGTCGGATTGTTATTTATAAACTCTTCAGTTACATTATATAACTCCTCAAATCTTTCCATGTAATCCTCATCATAACCCCAATAACCCTCAGAATCTATGGCAATCTGTGTTAGAACTTTAAATTCCTTTGATTTAGCCCTTCGTATTGTTACCATTATCCTTAACCTCCACTGGAAAATATTATTTTAGATTAATAATCTTTCTTACCCACTGAACTCCCCCCATTACAAAATCTTTACTTGGATTTGTATCTGGAGTATGTTCAAAAACAAAAATTTTCTCTCTACCACTGGCCAAGAACTTAATTATTTTCTTTACTTTATGTTTACTTCCATCTTGCTCTTGACTTGGATGAACAGGTATCCAAATATAATCATCATCTTTATAGTATATATTATGTAAATGAACTACCTTTATAAAGTCACTCCATTTTTCTATATATTGCAAAATTTTATCCCCTGTAGCAATCATATAATCACCTATGTCTATGCATAGTTTTATATTGTATTTTTTCCAAATATCTATGGGAAAGTTCTGAAGATAATTTATACCTACCCCTGAGCGATTTAGCCCAAGCTTTGGTTCACAAACTAGCTGAATTGAGTATCTCTCTTGTATAGAGTTTAATTTTTTTAATCCCTCTTCAATTAATTTATCTGTATTGCAAGTTACTTCTTCTTTGAAATATGGAAAATGTACTAAAAGATATTCCGCACCTACTGCTGACATTTTCTCTGCTTCTAATTCTAATTGTTTCCATGCATAGCTAGGTTCATATTGAACCTTTTCAATTAAATCGTACTTACTTTCGCCCCGCAATATAGGAGAATGGATTCCAAAAGAAATCTCTTTTCCTTTTTTTATCTCTAAAAATTTATTTAGTGCATCTTCATCTGGAAATTCTCCAATTTCAATATGATCAATGCATTCCCAAAATAATTCCGAATATAGTTTTGGATTTGATAAAATCACACTTCCTGAAGTTCCTAATCTATGTTCCATTTCTTTCTTCTCCCATCATGTTTAATATAACTATTGCTAAGCATTAATTCTATTTTTTCTCTTCTAATTTTATAGGTTCAGGGTATTCTATACCAAAGGTCTCAACCCATACAGTTTTAATTATTTCTGGAACTACAGGCTTATTTATTTCAACTCCTGGAACTCCACTATCCACACTTACAGTTTTAACATTAGCAATTCTCATAAGTTCATCATAGCCATCAATAACTTTTCCAAAAGCTGCATATTTTCCATCAAGTCTTTCCTCATTATTTCCTATGGTAATAAAGAAGGAACTTCCTGAAGCTATAGTTTTTCCATCTCCGCCCATAGCAAGAGTCCATTTACCAAAATCTATATTGTTTTCAAATCCATTCTCTCTAAATTCTCCATCAAGTGAAAAATCGCATCTAGAATCATCAAAATTAGAATAGCTTGGCTGTATAACAAAATCCTTTACTATTCTTTTAATTTCTCTATTATTAAATAATCCACTATTCGCTAAATATATAAAGCTATTAACTGTGTTTGGAGCTTGCTTAGGATATAATCTAAAAATAATCCGCTCTCCATTTTCCATTATAATTACTCCAATGGGATTCTCAACTAACATATTTAATCTTCCTTTCTATTATTGAATCTAAATATTATTTTTTCTCCATGAACAGTTTCTCCACAGATTTCCTCATAATTATTACCTGTATAGGTACCAACTGTTCTTCTCCAATATTTCTGTCCTCTTATATTCTCCTCTAGATGGTTAGTAAATAATTCCCATCTTCCTAAAAATCTATCAAATACTTGCTTCGCCGCTATTTCTGCTACCTTTTTACCTCTATAATTTCTTAGTATAAAAAATTCATTTACATAGTAGTCAGTTTCCTGTGATACATAGGGCTTAGTTGCAACTAACATAAATCCTGCTGGTTTTTCATCCACCATTATAATATATGGAAATAATATATTGGGTTTCTCAAACCATATATTTTGAATCTCATATTGGTCTATTAAGGTTTTAACAGGTTCATCTTCATATATTCCATATTCATTAGGCAAATTTCCATAATGCTCTGATAAATCATATAGATATAGTGGATAAAAGTTTTTAATTATATTTTCATTTTCTTTATTAGCTAAAATTGTTTCAACTCTCATTTTTTCACCCTTCCTCCATAACTAAATTACTTAATTATATCCTGGTATTTTAATTAAAGTAATCCTAATTTAAATTGGTCATTAATCATTTCCCCTAAATATATATTCTATAATTTATGTTAATTACCTTTTTATACTATAAGCTTAAAAATTCAAAGATCTTGTGAAAGTTTTCCATAGCCTTTAAATAATCAATGACAAAATCCCATACCTAGATATAATCCCTAATGGCTGTTCTATCTCTAGTAATCCATTTTATACCTGTTATTTCAAAATATTTTGAGTCTATTAAGAAGTAATAATATGAAGTCTAATTTTAAAATTGGCTTTATTTTAATATAGTGTTGATAATGAACTACATATTATTGCGAAGCAAACCATTTGCAGAAAGCTTAGATTTACTTAGGCTGTATGAAAGTGAAAAGCGTTAAGAAATACAACTTGTTCGAGAGAATCGAGTTGTTGTATTTTAGCTTTTTACTTGAATAGGGCCCTAGTGAATCAAGCTTTCGAAACGGTTTGTGAGTAATAATATGTAGTTCTAAAATCAACAATCATTTAAAACAAAGTCTAAAATAAATGTTATTATTAATTCTATTTCTTTATGAAATCTTTAAAATTTCCATTTATAATCAATCTCAAGATTAAGTCATCTAAGGATATGGCTGCAACTAGTTCTAATTAGATGCTCAGTTTACAGTCATAAATTTTATATTTTGGGAGGTTATTTATATGAATTCATCACAATTAAAATTATTAGCCATGATAACCATGCTCCTAGATCATATAGCATGGGTACTATTTCCACAAATAAAGATTTTTCATATTCTAGGCAAACTAGCCTTTCCTATATTTTGTTACATGATATCTGAGGGTTATTTGAAGACAAGAGATAAGAAGAAATATTTAATAAGACTACTAGGTATAGCTTTAATTTCACAATTACCTTTTTCAATGACCTTTAAACTTGCCTTTGGGGAATATTTTTCTGCTCTAAATACTATATTTGATTTAGTTTTAGGACTTATTGCAATTTGGTTATATGATAATAGTAAAAGTAAATACAAAATTTTATATGTTTGGATTCTTTCAATATTGGGTTTAGTATTAGCCATAGATGGAGATTTCACCGGAGTATGGATGATTTATTTCTTCTATAAATATCATGATGACTTTAACAAGATGGGGAAAAGGATAGTAATGATTGTTTTTATATCCACAGGTGTGTATATTCTTCAAATGATAATTATGGGTATTACAGCCCAAGCTCCAGTAAATATAATAATTTCATATCTGTTTAGTGCTAATATATTCGATGGATTACTAGCTATATTTGCTCTAATACCAATTAAATTCTACAATGGATTAAAGGGTAGAAATGTTAAATGGTTATTCTATCTTTTCTATCCAGCTCATCTACTTGCTATATATTCTATAAAAGTATTCTTAATGTAACTGCTAGAAATATTTTTTATAGCAAAACAGTATGAAAGCTTTCTAAAGTTTCATACTGTTTTTATTTAAGGTTATGTTTTAAAACAGTATAGATAATTTAATGTTTATTTGTTTTGACACCCTCAACAAATCCTATTGAATAATCTGCTATTTTACTATATTCCAAAATTATATTGATTTAAATTTAATATTATTCTTATAAATAATATTATTAAGTTATATTTTATTGTTTTATTAAAAAATATCCATAAATTATATATATGATTGTTAATATATATAATTTAACACATTAATCCATTTGTTAATATAGTATAAAGTTTTAATTTGTATTATAATTAGTTGCATAATTATAAAAAAGCAACTTATATAAAGTATATTATTGAATTTAATTCACTTATTTTGCTGGTTTTTGTTGCTATAAAAAAATAATATGAAACTTAAATGGAGGTATGATTATGACGATTAGTATTATGGATGGTGACTTATTGAAAGCTAGAGAGAACATAATCGGCCATCAAGTTAATTGCAAAGGAGTTATGGATAGCGGCATTGCAAAGCAAATTAAAAACAAATATCCAAGAGTATTTTTGGATTATAATAGATTATGTAAAGATTCAAAGCCTAGTATGTTAACGAGTTTTATATTTCCTGATGACCCTAGTAAACTCTTAGGTACGTGTCAAATACTGGCTTGTGAAGATGGTAAATATGTTGCAAATATTTTTGGCCAGGATGACTTTGGTGTTGATAAATGCTACACTAACTATGAATCTCTACGAAATTCTCTACAAGACCTTTGTAACTTTGCTAAGAAAAATAACTTTTCAGTAGCTTTACCCTTTAATCTTGGATGTCATAGAGGTGGAGGAGATTGGAACACTATCGTAGTTATGTTAGATAGCATTTTTGATGATAGTGGAGTTGATATAACCTTATATAGATTTCAGCAATAACTAAGTTTCTTAAGTAGTAATCTAGAAAATTAAGTCCTATTTAAAAGCTTTTAGTACAAGCTCAACTCCCTATGAGTTGAAGTTAATACATAAACCTTAAAATAGCCTCCATTTTAAATTGAGGCTATTTTCACTAACTGCTTCTACTATCCCACCTATTTAACCAATACATAAACCCACTGGCAATTACTCCAATTCCAAAGCACATCACCCATAGGTTAAACAATCCAAACCTCTCTATAAATCCTCCAAATAAATAAGGTCCTACAGCAAATCCAGCTCCTGAAATAATAGTAACTACTGTATTAAATCTTCCTCTATGACTCATTGGTGAATTATTTGCAATATACACTCCTGAGTTAGTAGCCTCAATTATTTCACCTATAGTATATATAACTGCCGATATTATATATATCCAAAATGCATTAGCGAATCCTAACATTCCAAAGCCTATTGCATACAGCATGCTAGCTATCCCTACTGCAACTACTGCCTTAAGTTTCATGGTAACCTTTGTAATAGCTATTGTCCCAGCTACCACTACTAAAGCATTTAATGACATTAGAACGCCAAAATACTTTGAACCTAGTCCATCTCCAAAGGTATTGGCTAATTGAATAGGTATTGCAAAACCAATGGTTGAATAAATAAAGGTATTTAATAGCTTCCCAAATAAAAATAATAACAGCTTTGGTCTTTTAATTAGTGCATTAAATACACTTCCACTCTCTGCTGCTTCTTCATCCTCTATGTTCTTACTGTCTTCAATATCCTTGTCACTAGGTTTAGTTTCTTCAATAAATAATGCCACCATTATTGTTACAATTATAAGCGATATAATATTGCCTAAAAATATCCAATTCGTATGGTTTTCATATAAAAATCCAGCTATCATTGGCCCTATAGAAAAACCTATATTAGTTCCAAAATACAAAAAGGAATATACCTGTTTTCTATTATCTTTATCCGTCAAATCTATTATTATGGCTGAATTAACTGTTTGGGATGCTCCTGAAAACATTCCATATAATATAATAAATCTTGGTATTAGCAATGAATTCCCTAAAAATACACATGGTATAAAACATAGTATTGCTAGCACTTGAAAACTTAAAAATAGCTTCTTACGTCCCAATCTATCTGTCAATTTTCCTCCAATAATAGAACCCACTGCCTGAGCAAGAGCTGACATCATGAAATACACTCCCGCTTCTGTTGGAGAAAGACCTAATCTTTCTGTTAAGAATAGTGTTAAAAATGGGAAAACAAAATTTCCCATACTATTTACTATACGTGCTATGAATAATATGTATATTGACTTTGAGAATCCAGAGTAAACCTTTAACTTTTTCATTAAATTCATAACAATACCTCTTTTTCTTAGTAAAATTTCTATATAAAGATATTCTATGAATTGTATAAATTTCCTTTTTATTATAGCTACTAATAAATCTAATTTTTCAATATATTGAACATTTTTTAATATTTATAAAATTTACCTTGACTTCTATTCATAAATCATCTATACTTATAACATAGGTTAAGGAAATTACTTAACAACTTAATATCGCGGGATGGAGCAGTTGGTAGCTCGTTGGGCTCATAACCCAAAGGTCGTAGGTTCAAGTCCTGCTCCCGCAACCAAAAAAACATTCTAATATTTAGAATGTTTTTTGTTTTATTTCTCTAGCCAATCCCAAAATTTAATGGTTCCTCTAAAGGCAATATTTATTCCATTATCTGTAGTGGTAACCTTTTTTACCTCTAATTGCTTAATGGCATCAAAGGAAATAATTATGTCTCCATTATTCTTATCAAATTCTATTATAGATGTATCAACACTTTGATTAAAAATCATTTTCTTTGAAATAGGTATAAATCCAATCCTACCCTCTTTATAATGGAAAATTCCCTTTCCATTTTTAGCCCTACAACTAAAAACAAGTTTCGCTTCTACGGGTATTTTCTTATAATTAATCCGAAAATATAAATTTATATAGTCTTTATCAGTATAAACTCCTACCCCTGTTATAATCTCCTTCAGTTCTGGCATATCTTTTATGGCACTAATAAATAAATCCTCCAGTTCCTCTTCGGTAAATATAGTATCTGATTCTACATATACTTCCTTAAGAGAAATATCAAAGTCATTTGGTAAAAACTTTTTTAACAGATTTTTTCTATCTAATTTAATCTCCTTATTTATATAAGCAACCTTTGTCTTAGGTGCAAAGCTTAAATAATAAACTCCTGCAACAATTTGAATAATTACTATTGATAAGACTATTGCACTGGCTATGTATAATTTATGTTTTCTGCTAATGGCTATCACCTTCTTTTAGATATATAATCATTATTATATTCAAAATTCTTATAAAAAAACAAATTATTTATGAAAGTAAAAAACAAAAATCACCCTAATCTTTAGGATGATTTTTGCCTTTGTTTTATATTAATCTTATAGATCGTTTCTCCATAACCCATGTAAATTACAATACTCTCTTACTGCAATAACTTTATCATAATCTACACAGAAACATGCCTCTGGAGTATCTCCTGGATTTAAGTGTGCTCTATATACTTCATTCTCTGTTAAAACTTCTATCCAATTAATCCAGTGCTCTGGTGTCATTGGATGTTGAACTTCTCCAACTTTAACCTTGATTCCTCCATCTACCTTTTCAACTACTGGTAAATGTTTTTCTCCTGCTCCATCTCTTGTTGCTTCATTTTTTAAAGTCATTGGCTTGCCACAGCATACTAAAGTACCACCAGCAGCTCCTACAACTTCAACTATGTTACCACAGATCTCACATTTATAGATTTCATTTAATTTTGTCATTATTATTTCCTCCTCTATAATTTTAGTTTAACAAGTCATCTAATTTGTTACCTATATTTACTATTATATATATTTGTGCAATGAAATGGAATAGTTCCATACTGTGTATTAACACTTTATTAACTATATATACTCACCCTTTAGCATTGAAAATATACACATAGAATAATATTTCCCATCTATTTTTTTACACTCCCTTAAGGTTCCTTCTTTGATAAAACCCTCGGATTCATAAAGCTTAATTCCTCGTAAATTATAATCATATACATCTAGCCATAATCTATGACATCTCAATACTTCAAAACAAAATTTTTTAGTTAACTTAATACTTTTTCTACCAAAACCCATCCCCTTAGCCTGTATAACAATTCTTGTTAGGTCTATAACCTCATCCTCACTATTAATTCCGTGAAGTAACATATAACCAACTATATTTAAGGAGTCCGTTTTTCTAATAGTAATATGCATCCATTCATTAGATTCTATAGCATCTATATGTTTTTCTTTTGTCCAATTATAAACATATTTTGAGTTCTCTTTATCTCTTTCCATAGTGATAATATCATCTAAATCCTGTGGTTCTGTTAATGAAAATAACAATTCACCTTCTTGTATTAATATCTCCACAAAATCCCCTCCATTACCTATATTTTTTATAATAGTTTTCTAAAAAATATTGATTGTGGTCCTTATTATCTCTTTCACATTTCACAAGTCTTTTAAATCTATAACACTATTAAAATGTATACCCTGAAATCCTAGTTTCTTTGCAGCCTCCACATTTGCTGCTGTATCATCGATAAAAACTGACTCCTCTGGATTTAAGTTATACTTCTCTACTAGTCTTACATAAATCTCTTCTTCAGGTTTTAGCAATTTTTCTTCATAAGATACGACTCCTCCATCAAATACTTTCAAAAAATCATATCTTTTAGCGATGTTCTCAAAAGCTAACATATGAAAGTTAGATAAATAGTAAATGTTGTATCCCATAACCTTTAATTTCTTTAAAACTTCTACTACCTCCTCAATAGGAGTAAGCATTTCATACCAATTGTCCATAGTTAGCTTTATAAATTTAGCATTTTCCTCATTTCTACTACATATTCTACTTATAGCTTCTGCTTCAGTAATTCCTCCTCTATCAAGCATTATCCATTCTTCACTTGAAAATATTTCTTTTTGAATCTTTTGAATCACAACCTCGTTATCAAACTTTCCTCGTAAATATTCCAAAGGATTAAATTTGAATAATACATTACCCAAGTCAAAAATAATATTTTTAATCATCATTGCCTCCTATGTAAAATAATGGACGCGCCCTGGGGTCACCCCATTATTTGGGATAAAATTAGATTTAGTTTGTAATTATGTCATCTACTTTTACATCATAATCTTCCATTGGAATATTGTCTAATATTTGAAAGTTATAAGTAACTGCAAGCTTAAATCCATGTACCTTCTTATTTTGTAGGAACCTATCATAAAAGCCTCCTCCATAGCCAATTCTTCCACCATCTCTATCAAAAGCAACTCCTGGCATTAGGATTAAATCTACCTCTTCTCCTTTAACTTCAACACAATAGTTTTTGGGCTCTTGAATTCCAAAATACCCTGTTTCTAAATCTTCAAAACTATTTATTTTAAAAATCTTCATTCCCTCAGTCTTTGAAGTTATTTTTGGCACACATATAGTCTTTCCTGATTTTATAGCATGATTTATAAACTTATGTGTATCAACTTCATTATCATAACTTACATAGGCAAAGATTACAGAAGCATTCTTATAGACCTCTCTATTAATTAATTCTTCAAAGATTTTCTCATCCCATTTAAGTTTTTCCTCCAGCGAAATCTTTCCACGTTTCTCTAAAATCTCACTTCTTATAAATTTCTTTTCTTGTTTGCTCATAAATTCTATCCCACCTACCGTAAAATAGTTTATTATCAAATATACTCACTTAATTTTATTATACTTGTCCATTTTAAAATTGCTAGAGACTATAAATTAATCAAGTGTTTTTTTCATGAAGTAAAATCTTCCATTATCTCCATTACAAATGAATTTAAATTCTTCAAAGTGTTTTTTATACCCTGTATGAGCTTTTTCTGCTATATCTTTTACACCAACTTTTTCTATGTAATCTTGAAAAACTGGAATTGCATATAATATTTCTACCTTGTCTGAAATACAACTTTCAATAACTTTGTCTAATAGCTTCTTTACAATTCCTTTTTTTCTATGTTCACTTTTAATATAAAAACAAGATATGATTCTTGCTTTTATACTATCTTCTATATTTAATAGACTTTTTAAATATGGTGAATCCTCTGGTGATACACACTGGCACCATGCAATAGGCTCCCCTTCTTGATAATAAATATAGCCATCGCAAGTTTTCTTCACTAGCTTTTCTCTGAACCTTTTAGCATCAGTAGCAGTTATATCACCCCATCGCAATGACTCTTCATGGGCCCTTAAAAAATAGGTACACTGACAACTCTCACATTTATCTCCTTGAAAAAGCTTGAAAAAATCCTCTAAGTTTTTGTTACATATTTTTTCTACATAATTACCTTTCATACTTAATCCTCCCTAAATATACCTTACGAAAAATTGGTATCTCTTTTAAAATTATACCTTATAATACCATAATAACCCATAAATATAACTATTCCTTGAAAAAAGCTAAGGAGTTATTCCTTAAGTGAATTAACTCCTTAGCACTTTTAAAATATTCAATTATATTTTTTTAATCTTCCTATATCCAACCACACAAGCTCCTATAGCTCCTGCAAACTGAGATAGTGGATCAGTATTCACCTTTATATTTAAATACTCTTCCATAGTATCCTTAAATATTTTGAAATTAGCAAGTCCTCCACTAAAGAAGATTTCTTCTTGAAGGTTAAGCTTTTGAGCAAAACATGAGGTCCTTCTACAAATAGATTGAATTATTCCTAAGGCTATATCTCCCTTATCCGCTCCCTTTGCAAGTAAACTAACTATCTCACTTTCAGCAAAAACGGTACACATGCTACTTATATTTATTGGAGATTTATTTTCCACGAATCTATCTATATTGCTTATGTCTTCTTCTAATATTCTCATCATAACCTCTATGAATCTTCCCGTTCCTGCTGCACATTTATCATTCATTATAAAATCTACTACATTGAGCCCATTGTCTAATAGAATAGCTTTACTATCTTGACCTCCTAGGTCGATTACAGCCCTTGTATTTTTATTTAAAAAGGCAGCTCCTTGAGCATGACAAGTGATTTCTGTAATCTTCTTATCAGCTTCTCCAAGTAAGTCCCTTCCATAACCTGTGGCTACTGTAAAAGCTACATCTTTTGAATAAAGCTGGTTATATAGCTTGTATATACTTTCCTTAGGATTTGCAGAGGTAGGTATAATAGCAGTTTTTACTATTTCTTTACCGTCAAATAGTGCAGCTTTAGTTGTTGTAGATCCTGAATCTATACCTAAACTATACATACAATTACCTATAGCATTTCTATAAATGCAGCCATTCTTGTATTAAGTTGTCCTATATCAGATGTGGAGTAATCAGTTTCCACGCTCATATAAGGGATTTTTTTATCGTTATTTACAAATCTTTTTATTTGTAAAGTTTCCACATTATAAGTATGACAAGCTTGTAAAATTACATCTACTACTGCATCTACTTTATATTCTTCTATCATTTTATCTAATAATTTTATACGATTAGGGTTAGGAGTCATACAAGAACATCCTATGTTTAAATATTTGCGAGCAAGTGCATCATAAACATCATCACAATTTTCATCTACTAATTCATCTATAGCTTTAGCTCCACTACAGTTCTCAAAAGCAACTACATGAGCGCCATTATCTTCAATAGCCTTGATAACCTTTTCAGTAGCTCCTCCTATAGGACATCCTGTAATAAGTATACGTGGTTTAGATTCATATTTTTTCTCTACTTCATATTCAGCTTTTATTCTATCTATAAGTGGATAGATTTCATTAGGAACTTCTGATTTATCAAACTTAAAGGTAGTTCCATATAATACCTTAAACATATCTTGTCCTAACATTGGAACTGGATCTAATTTACCTAGTTCATAGAAACTCTTTAGAGCCTTTCTTTCTTCATTTTTCACTTTTATACTTTCTCTTACAGCCTCTTCAGTTATTTTAGTTCCAAATTTCTCCTCTAATACTTCCTTAAATCTTATTATTTCACTTTTCCATAATTTTAAGCTTTCAGCTCCTTGAGTGTTAGGTAATTCCATAACATGTACAGGCTTAAATTCTCCTAGATACTCATACATTTTTTTCTTTCCATCACAAGTAGTTTCACCTACAACTAAATCAGAAAAATAGAAGAATGGACACTTGTCAGTTTTACCAAACCCATAGCTTGATTTTATAAGAGGGCATAGGTTACGAGGTAAATCCTTCTCTGCTTCTGCTATAGTTTCATCAGAAGTTGAACAAAGAGACACTACAGATGCTCCCATAGCTAATGGTAATTCCTGTGGCATGTATGTACAGAAAACTCCAACTAGAGGTATGTTCTTATCTTTTAATTCCTTTGCTTTTATGAAAGAGTTTCTTCTAGCTTCTGCAAAATCATTAAATATCTCAGGTAAATCTTTTCTTATTTCCATATTAATTCTCCTATCTGTAAATAAATTTATTATCTGTATAAGATTATACAGACAAATAAGCGATTATTATTAATCATAGGAACTTACTATATATGAGTCATCAACTATTTAGATTTCAAATTTATATTTATTCAAAAAATAAAATTTTTCCCAAGATGTTTGCTATAAAGATTATATAATAGAAATAGAAAGATTTTTAATGTTTATCTTAAGGAGGAGCGAAACATATGAAATACAATTTTGATAAAAAGGTAGATAGGAAAAATAGCAATTGTATTAAGTGGGATCTTTGTACTAAGTCTTATGGCGATGATGACCTTATTCCTATGTGGGTGGCTGACATGGATTTTGAGGTTGTTCCTGAAATAGTTGAAGCTATAGAAAAAAGAATTAAACATGGAGTTTTTGGATATTCCTATACACCAGATTCTTATTATGAAGCAGCTATAGCTTGGTTCGAAAAGAGATTTAATTGGAAAATTAAAAAAGAGTGGATTAAACTTACACCTGGTGTTGTACCTGGAATTAATAGTTTAATTGCAGCTTTTACTAAACCTGGTGACGAAGTTATTCTTCAAACTCCAGTATATCATCCCTTCTATACCTTAGTAAAAAACAATGGATGTCACGTAATAGAAAATCCTCTAATTTTTAAGGATGAAAAATACGAAATGGATTTTCAAAATCTTGAAAAAATTATAACTAGGAAAACTAGACTGCTGATACTTTGCAGCCCACATAACCCGGTAGGAAGAGTTTGGACAAAAGAAGAGTTAACAAAGCTAGGTGAAATTTGTATAAAGCATAATATCCTAGTGATATCTGACGAGATTCATGCTGATATAGTGTACAAGCCACATGAACATACTGTATTCTCAGCTATAAATGAAGATTTTAGTCAGAACTCCATAATATGTACAGCACCAAATAAAACCTTCAATATTGCTGGTCTTGAAACAGCTAATATGATTATAAAAAATGAAAAACTAAGAAGAGAATTTGAAATTCAATTAGATAAGCATTGTGTTCAAGGTCTTAATTTACTTGGTGTAGTAGCTCAAGAAGCAGCCTATACTCATGGAGAACAGTGGTACCAAGAGCTTATGGAATATTTAGCTGGAAACATAGAGTTCACATTAAACTTCATTAAAGAAAGAATTCCTAAAATAAGAGTTATAGAGCCAGAAGGAACCTATTTATTATGGCTAGATTGTTCGGCTCTAAATCTTAATTCTGAGGAATTAAATAGCTTTTTCATGAATAAATGCAAGGTTTGGTTAAATGATGGAGCTATGTTTGGAACAAAGGGACAATTATTCCAAAGGATGAATTTAGGTACTAGAAGAGAGCTAATTAAAGAAGCACTAGAGAGAATTGAGGAAGAAGTAAATAAAATTTAGTTTAAATATAAAAAACCAAGTTAGACGAATATGTCTAACTTGGTTTTTTTCAATTAGATTGCTAGCTCTCCATATATAGTGTGTTTTAAAGATATGACCTCTCCATCATTATTAATCTCTCCAATAACTCCATGAAGTACTTCAGTGCTACCAGGATTTATAGAAATAGTATTTCCAATATGCTGAGCCCATTTCTGCGACATAGTAGGCGCTTCATGAATATGTCCATGTAATGTTAATATTGGTTGTACTTCTTCAATGGTTTTACGTATTGCCCTGCTTCCACTATATACATTTTCATAATTCATATCTAAAATTCCTCCATAGGGTGGTGCATGCATCACCCATATGGATTTTTTTTCATTGATTATTTTTAAATCTTCTTCAATACTTGGTAAGTTATTTAAAAAATAACTGTTTACTGAGTCTAGCTGGTCATTTTCATTAGATAGAAAGCACGGAAAATCCGAGACATTATAATCGTCAATTAAGTCCCTTCTTTCCCAATCTTTAATTTTAAAGGGACTAGGTTGAATATATTCATATCCAATGAATTTAATATCATTTATAATTGTACCTGAAAGATTAAGAATATTTATTAAACCACATTTCTGCATTTCATGTAGATATTCTACCGCTATAGGTCTATCACAATTTCCTGAAATAATATACACTGGAATATTAATTATTTTAATAAATTCCTCTAAATATACTTTTGCAAATTCTAGTTGCGGTTTAGCACTAGACGAATAAGCAAATATATCCCCTCCAATAATAAGTATATCTGGCTTAGTGTTAAATATTAATTCTTTCAAACTATTATAAAGCTCCTTATTGCCGTGTAAATCACATACATATATAAATTTCATGAATATCTTCACCTTTCACATGTTTAAGCATAAATATTACTCAATCACATATTATTCTATCTCATATAAATTTAAAACTATTCACATTACCATCTAATATTAATCAACCATTGTGGATAATAATGCAAATCTTCTGATATCTTGAGCTTGTACAACCTTAAATCCTGTATTTTTATATAACTTTAATGCCTTTTCATTACTAGCTAATGCATTTAAATTTACAGCAGTACTCTCTTGTTCTAATCCCCTATTTACTGTGAACTCTAATATTTTTTTACCATAGCTTTGCTTTTGATAATTTACATTGACAAATAATAGATCTATTTCAGCATCTTTAACCATTGATGCTCCAATCATCTCATTATTTCCAAAGAATAAATATATATATTCTCTATTCTCTAAAGTCCATTTTCGAGCATCTTCTATGTTCTCTTTACTTGCACCTAAATACCAATTATAGGGTTTAATATCATGTTCACTTCTTAAACTCGAAAAAGCTTCACTTTCAAGTCTTATTTTATCATGGAAATACTTATCCTCATATTTCACTATTTGTAAATCAGATTCTTGAAATTTAGGTCCTGTATAAGTAAATCTATATACAGAATACCAATATTCAAAGCCAATTTCATTGAAAAATTTTTGCCATTGCAAGTTATCCTTTACATGATAAACATTAACACTAGTTACACCTTTCTCCTTAAGAAAACTCACTCCCTCTTCCCAGAGCTTTAACCCCACAGGCATTATTAATTCATCATTTGCAGCTCCCATTTCTATAGAGCCTTCATATCCATTAATCATTAATCTTATAAATCCTTGTATTCCATTATCTTCATATACTAAAATCTTAGCTGCATTTCTTAAGCTTTCAACCTCCGCTGGCATGGCCTTATATTCTAAGGTATAGATTTTAATAATTTCATCAATGTCCTCTTTCTTATAATCTCTAATCATATTCATTCTCCTTTTCATTAAATTTAAATATAAAAAGGCTGTAAAAGATTACTCTCTTACAGCCTAAAAATCAATGTTAATAAAAATTCTTATAGTGATATTATCTAGATATAATTGTACACCAAAATAATATCTAGTAATAAACTATAGAACTTTAATAATTATTAATTTACTAATGTAAGTTATCTTTTCAATCACTAATTTTATAAAAAAGCACAACAAAAACACCTATATAAGGTAATAAAATCTCTTTTATAAATTCTATTAATTTAAAATTAATATTAGCAATTGACTAGTTTCATAACTTACATACCTCCAAAATACATATTAAAGTTATATTACTATATATATTTATAAAAGTAAATATATTCATATTTACTCTTTTATATGTAAGTTTCAATAATGAAACTACATAATACAAATAGGCTTTTTTTTATAGTTTATTTGAATTGAACTTCATATTATTGCTGAGAATACCATTTGCAGAAATCTTAGATTTACTTGGGCTATATGAAAGTAAAAAGCGTTAAGAAAGACAACTTGTTCGAGTGAAGCGAGTTGTTGTCTTTTAGCTTTTTGCTTGAATAGAGCCTTAGTGAATCAAGGTTTCGAAACGGTTGAACAGTAATAATATGAAGTTCTATTTAATTTTTATGATATAGCTATTTGTATAATGTATAAACTTAATTGGAACTTATATATTATGACTTTTTACTTTTCCTTTTTTATATTCTTCATCGATTTAATATATTTCACCTTTTCACTAATGTTCTTTTCTAATCCTTGATTTGAAGGAGTATAATATTCTCTTCCCACCAAATTATCTGGTAGACATTGCATAGAGGTCACTTTTTCATCAAAATCATGAGCATATTTATACCCTTTGCCGTAACCTAACTCACTCATTAATTTAGTAACATCATTTCTTAAATGAAGAGGCACTCCTTCGCATTTCATATCATGTATATCCTTTTTAGCCTTTTCATATCCAACATAAAGCGCATTTGATTTAGGTGCTAATGCCATATAAACCACTGCTTGAGCTAAATTCACAGTACATTCAGACATACCAATATAATGCGCCGCATTGTAGGCAGCAATGGCGATTTCTAAGGCCTTTGGATCTGCCATTCCAATATCTTCAGAGGCAAATCTTATAATTCTTCTCCCAACATAAAGTGGATCTTCCCCTGCTTCTAGCATCCTGGCAAGCCAATAAATAGAAGCATCACAGTCGCTATTTCTCATAGATTTATGTAGTGCTGATATAAGGTTATAATGTTCTTCCCCACCTTTGTCATACAATATACTTCTCTTATTTATACATTGTTCCACAGCGTTTTTATCAATTTTGACCATATTTCTTTCCTTAGATGAGGTTGCCACTACCATTTCAAGTATGTTAAGAGCAGTCCTAGCATCACCATTGGAATATACCCCAATGATTTCTAATGCATTATCTATTATTTTTATATCCAGTCCAGGGAAACCCCTTTCATCCATAATAGCATTTTTAAGTAGAGTTACAATATCTTTAGTATCTAAAGGTTGTAATACGAAAACTCTACATCTTGACAATAATGCCGAATTCACTTCAAAGGAAGGATTTTCAGTGGTGGCTCCTATTAAAATAATATCTCCTTTTTCAACGGACGGCAAAAATACATCCTGTTGACTTTTATTAAATCTATGTATCTCATCTATAAATACTATGGTTCTAATCCCCATCATCTTTTTACGCTCTGCAGTAACCATGACCTCTTTTATCTCTTTTGTGCTAGTTGTCACTGCACTAAAAGTTATAAACTCTGCCTTTGTAAGAGTTGCTATAATCATAGCAAGAGTGGTTTTCCCTACTCCTGGAGGTCCCCAAAATATCATAGAGGTAATACTATCGGATATAATTAAGTGTCTAAGCATTTTGCCTTTATCTAAAAGGTGTCTCTGTCCAACATATTCTTCTAGATTTCTAGGTCTTACTCTATGTGCCAAGGGGGTATTAGTTTTTATTTCGTCAAAAATAGAACCTTGAAAATTATCCATATAATCCTCTCCATTTTTTCATGTACTGTTATTTTTGCTATTTTGATAAATCATTATTTTTTATTGCTTCTTCCACTGGCTTAGGAACATAATTCGAAATATCTTTATTATATTTATGAAGTTCCATAACCATAGATGAACTTACATGACTAAGGTTTCCAGCCCTAATATATATGGTCTTAAGTCCAAAAGATTCATTGATCTTCGCTAAGCTTTCCTCATATTCATAGTCAATACCATTCCGTATACCACGAACAAGGTACTTAATATTTTTCTTTTCTGCAAGGTCTAAAATTAACCCTTGAAGTCTTACTACAGTAATTTTATTTGTGGGAAACAACTCATCAATGGTCTCTTGTATAGCCTTAACCATTATTTCTGCATCTACCCTACGACTTTTGTCCGGATTATCCGCAATTGCTACAATCACTCTATGAAATAAGCAATTAGCCTCCTCTAATACATTAAGATGTCCAATGGTAAATGGATCAAAAGATCCTGCATATATTGCTGTTGTCATATTTATTTATCTCCTTAGTTTAATATTAGATTTTATTTCATCTCCTATTTGAGTTTTTTTACTAAGATTATTTCTTCCTTATTATTAAGATTATTATCTTTATATATCAACTTAATTGTACCATTTAGTACATAATCTCTCAATTATTTCAATTAACTAGCTCCTTAAAAATTGATTCTACTCATATAGGATCTACTTTTCTAACCTTGAATTCTTATTTCTCCATTATGTAAAGCTATATTGACAAAGATAAAATATTTGTTATAATGTAATCAATTGAATATTGCTTAGTATTTTCAATCACCGGATTGAGATACTTACATGAAGCGTTAGGGTGTTATATCGTTAGGTCTTAGGATATACAGACCTAGCGATTTTTTATTTTTAGGAGGTATTTAAAATGCAAGTAGAGTCCGTTAATCTTTTAGATAGTAATATTTATAGAACCTTTTTTAAATATGTTTCACTAAATGTCCTTAGTATGCTTGGATTATCACTTTATATCCTAGCAGATACATTTTTCGTTGCAAATGGAGTTGGAAGCAATGGCTTAGTTTCCTTGAATTTAGTTCTTCCTATCTATAGCTTTATAAATGGTATAGGTCTTTTACTTGGAATAGGTGGTGCCACTAGATTTTCAATAGCAATTGGAAAAGGACGTGTGGAAAAATATTCACAGATTTTTATGCAAGTAATATATATTGCCTTGGGTATAGGACTCCTTCTTACTTTTATTGGAGTTTTCTTCTCTAAAGATATTGTGAGACTATTAGGTGCTTCTGAGGATATTTTACCCTTAGCTAATACGTACTTAAAAACTATTATGTGCTTTTCCTTGCCTTTCATTGTAAATAATATTCTTGTTTGTTTTGTCAGAAATGACTCCAGTCCTAATCTGGCTATGATGGCAATGATGACAGCTAGTATTAGCAACATAATTCTAGATTATGTCTTTGTTTTTCCAATGAAAATGGGAATGTTCGGTGCAGCCTTTGCTACAGGCTTAGCTCCAATTTTCAGTATGTGTGTACTATCAATACATTTTATGAAAAGAAAAAATAGCTTTAAGTTTATAAAAGCTTCAATATTAAAAACCGAGTTGAAACTAATAATATCCTCAGGTATACCTTCCTTTATTACTGAGTTTTCTTCAGGTATAATCATGCTTATATTTAATATGGTTATCTTAAATATAGTTGGAAACATCGGGGTAGGTGCCTATGGAATAATATCGAATATTGCTTTAGTTTGCGTTGCACTATTTACTGGTATAGGACAAGGTATTCAACCACTTATAAGTGTATTTTATGGTGCTGGTAAAATAAAAAATATAAAAAAAGTATTTTATTGCGCCTGTGCAGTATCTATAATTTTAGGAGTCTTTTTCTATATTCTTGGAGTGCTATATCCAGAAAACATAGTTAGTATTTTTAATAAGGATGGCAATATTCAACTTACAGAAATAGCTGTACAAGGTATCCATATATACTTTATTGCATTTTTAATAATGGGATTAAATATTGTTTCTACCTCATTATTTGCTTGTATTTCAAAGCCAAAGCAAGCCTTTACATTATCAATTTTAAGAGGTTTTGGTGCAATTCTACCCGTAGTTTTGATTTTACCTAAATTTTACGGAATGAATGGCGTGTGGTTTACAGTCCCTATTTCCGAGGCAATAACTTTAATACTTGGATTAGCATTTTTAATTTTATATTTTAAGAAAAACAAAACAGAATAGTTAAAGTAAACCTAAAGTATTTATAGTTTTAATATACAGAGAGGGTTAAATTTCACATAAATTTAACCCTCTTTATACTGTTCGTAATCACTAACTTCCTTTGAAATTTTTTACTACTTTGTTGCATAAATACAATATTGTAAGTTACAATAGAGTTAAATTAGAGTTGAACTAACCCGTAGGTAGTCTAGATGTCCAAACAGTCACTAATTATATTATTTTATTGTTATAACTATATAGTGTTTATCAGTGTTTGTGAGTTTTCACAGAATTGATCTTATTTCTCTTTATCCCTTATATTTAACAATAAGCAAAAGAAATTTATATGAGGTATGTTATGAATAATTATAAAAATAAATCCATTAACAGCTTTAATAATCAAGCTACTAGCTATGATATAGATTCTAATGGTGCTCATGCACGAGGCTTATATTCATTATTAATTGAAAAATTAAATACCCTTAACTTTAATTCAATACTAGATGTTGGATGTGGCACAGGAAACATTTTATCTTTATTGTTATCACAAAATAAAAACATAAAAGCCTTTGGATTAGATATATCAGAAGGTATGCTAAACATTGCTAAAAAAAAGCTTAAGGATAATGCTACCTTAACTATTGGCGATTCAGAACATATGCCCTATGGTGATGAATCCTTCGATGTGATTATATGCACTGATTCTTTTCATCATTATCCTGACCCATCAAAAGTCCTTAAGGAAATGCATAGAGTATTAAAGAAAAGTGGAACTTTGATTATATGTGACTACTATCAATACTTTCCCCCTTTTAGACAACTAATGAATTTATTCATTAAGTTCAGTAAAGATGGAGATGTCAGAATTTATTCTCAAAAGGAAATTTTCAATCTATTAAATCAGAATAATTTTAGAGACCATCGCTGGTATATAATAAATAAAAAAACTTATATGGCTGTTACAATTAAATAACCATTATAAAATTTGTGGTCTTTGATAAACTCTTCTCATATTCATATATTTAATTATAATTCTATTCAATATAATGAGCTAACCCTAAGTAGATAAAGTACTTAGGGTTATTTTTATGAATTCATTGGTAATTGTGTTGTAATTAAACTTAGATATAGATCATGCCATTATCCTTTTATGTTTTTATAAATTTTATCAATTCATAATGTTTTTCTTCAGATATCTTAATTAAAATTTATATACAATCAATTAAATAATTTTATGAATCAATGGGAAAATATGTTATAATTGTACTACTTAATTATTAGTATCTATTGATTCTATTTAAAATTATACGTATATAAAAACAGATTCAAAGTAAAAATCACAGTTCATATTAAATGAAGTGATAGATATGATTTCTTTTAATATTTTTAAAATGGAAGAAATACAGATACTTAAAGAATACCAATACGAATATAACATATTCAGACTTATATAATACAATTTTGGAGGATAAAATGAAAAGTAAAATTGAAAATGCTTAGCTAATATACCTTGTTCAAACAAAAATCCAGTAATAGATTAAATTTAAGGGGATAATTTTATGATAAGAATGGCAACTTTTGAAGATATAGATACCCTTGTGAAGCTGAGAATAGAATTGCTTAAAGAAGTTAAAAATAAATTTGGAATTTACGATTGGGATAATTATTCTCGAACATTAAAAATATTTTATAATAATACCATTCCAAATAATAAAGTTGTAGCCTTCCTAGCGGAAAAAGATGATTTTGTTATAGCAATTAGTGTAATATATTTTTATAATCTAGTTCCTTTACTCAATGAGCTAGATGGCAGAATGGCTTTCCTTACGGATATGTATACTATACCTAAGTATAGAAATAAGGGTATAGGAAAAGCACTTCTAAATGCTATTATGGACTATGCAAAAACTTTAGGATACCCAAAAGTTGTTCTAAATTCTACTGATTGTGGCAACAAATTGTATGAACAGTATGGTTTCAAGTCTGTAAAAGATGAAATGTCCTATCGGTTCTTATAATATAGTTAAATATTGAAAAATACATTTCAAGGAGTGAACTCATCCTCTTTAAATGTATTTTTTTGGTATATAGCTATATGTTTTTCAAGTATGTATTTTAAGTCTATATATATTTATGGTATAATTTGTATAAATATTTAGTAAATTTAAAAATTTAGCAGTATAGAGTGACTTAAGAGATACGATAAGTATAATAATAGTTTTCAAAATAAACATTATTTAAAATGTAAATTAAACTCTGGGGGGTATCCTAATTTAAATTTAGACCTTTATTAGGATAAGAGTTTTTAAATATATTTAAATGGAGGGATATGAATGCTTGAAATACCTGAAGCTTTAACAATTTCACGCCAAATTAACCATACAATTAGTGGGAAACAGATTGTAAATGTCGTCGCTAACCATACTCCACATAAATTTGCATGGTATCATGGAGATCCGCAAAATTATTATAACCTGCTTATGAAAAAGACTGTTGGAACAGCAGCTGCATATGGTGGTATGATTGACCTTAAAATTGGTGGTGCTACACTCCTTCTTAGTGATGGGGTAGCCTTTAGGTATCACAACCCTGGTGAAAAGTCCCCATTAAAGCACCAGCTTTTACTGGAGTTTAATGATTTTTCTTCAGTTAGTGCATCAGTTCAAATGTATGGAGGAATTTGGTGTTCTGATAGTAATGACCAGCTACAGTACCATTATTATAGTATTTCAAAAGAAAAGCCTTCTCCTCTATGTAATGAGTTCAGTAAAGCTTACTTTAATCAGCTAATCTCTTCAGACACTGTTCAGAAATTAAGTTTAAAAGCCTTTCTTGCTACTGAACAAAGAATACCCGGTCTTGGAAATGGTGTTTTACAAGATATTCTTTGGAAAGCTAAATTTCATCCAAAACGTAAGATTAGTGCTTTGACGGATGAAAATAGAGAAGTCTTATATGACAGTGTTGTAACTGTTCTTAAGGAAATTACAAACCTTGGTGGGAGAGACACTGAAAAGGACTTCTTTGGAAATAAAGGCGGATATAAAACTGTTATGAGTAAAAAAAGTTTAGGTTCTTTATGTATGGACTGTGGTGGAATTATAAAAAAGGGAACCTATTTAGGTGGAAGTATATATTACTGTGATAATTGTCAGATATATTAATCTGTAATATATTAAGGAGTATACAATGGAAATTAATCTATCGAAGAAACATAAAATAATACTTTGCTATATAGGTATTGTAATCGTATTTTTACTTACTGGAAATAGCAATAATGATCCTACATCTTTTATAGAAAGACTTTTTAGGCCAATTAATTGGGGTGTCGTCAGATTTTATTATGGGAATATTTTTATTTTAGTTGGAATGTATTTTTTATTTAAACAACTATATAAATTGAAAAATTATAAATTACTTAATACAGCTCTTAAGAGAGTGTTTATGCTTATCCTCATTTTAATCCTTTCATCTAACATATGGGTTTATTTTATTGGTTTTTATAAGAGCTTTTTTAATGATTTAAATTCAATTTATTTAGATAGACCTTCTACTGATATAAAAATAGAAGGTAATAACTCAATTGCAAAGATAACTGGTTCAATTAAACTAAAGAATTATAGTAGAAAAGATCAAAACTTTTACATTAAATTTAGAGTTCCAAATTTAGCTAAAGAACATCTAAATATAGAAGAAGATTTTATAAAAACAGACAAATTTTATAGCCTTAATGATAGAGAACTAACAATAATTACTTTTGATGAGGTCGTAAATGAAACTGCTATAAATGAAGCTAATCAAAGTTATTTTACTTCAATACTCTATGAGTTTATTCTCTACAATGATTCATCAGAAGTGCTATTTAAAGGAACCACCCGCGAGAAAGCTTTTCTAGATTAATCATCTCAATTACTATTCTTGTAAATTTATGCTTTTTATAATGAAAGAAATAATAAATTGAATACTTTTCAAGTAAATATTTTATATCCTTCAAGCATATTAGATATATTTATATAATAATTGTACTCATATAATAAATAGGCTATTATATAGAAAAACATATATGGATATAAAAATATTATTAGATGAAATTCAAGACATATAAAATACGACGCCGATTTAGAATATAACTCAAATACTCGATAGGAGGAATTTTTATGAAAGAAGAAAATACGCTACAAGAAAAAACACACTATAAAGAAATCACCTTAGAATCTAAAGAAAAATATGTAGATATGGTTAAAGAACTAAGGGCTACTATAAAATCTGAAAAATATTCAAAGTGTCCATGCCCTAAGGTAAAGTGTGAATGGCATGGAAAATGCCATGAATGTGTTTTACTACATAGGGTTGCTCAAGACCATGTTCCCTGTTGCCTACAACCAATGCTTCGAAATAAGATTAAAGAGCTAGCTAAGGTGGCTGAGATGCTTACTGAACCAAAACCCTTAACTCCAGGAGAGTATTGGGATTATGTAAATGAAGTCTGTCCACCAAGTGTTGATAAATAATCTAATATGTACTTTAAAATATAGGAGCGATAGCTATGAAAATTTTAATTGGTCAACCAATACATGAAAAATCTATAACTCAACTTGAAGCTGAGATAAAGGCTAATAGTGAAATAGATATGGTATTATATCCTGAAGGATATTTATCAGATGAAACCGTATTACAAAATGCTTGCCAGCTGGCTTTAAAATATAAAGTGGGTATTATTACTTCCTATAGATCCGCTGGCAAAGATAGAGCTGTAATAATAAATAGATATGGAAAGAAAATTTTAGAAAGAGCTAAAACTTTATCCGATGATGATGAAAAGTTATGTTCCCCTTTAGTGGTGGATTATAATGATAAAGTCATTGGTTACTTACTTTGCATGGAAATTCTTAAGGGTCTACGAGATTTAAAAAGTATAAATAAGAAAATTGATTTTATTACTCATCCAATTGGAGTTGGCATGTTTAGTGATGAACAATTTGATCTATGGATAAATGAAGCAAAAAATATTGCCAAAACCTATAATACAATGATAATTGGTACAAGCCATGCAGATGGCTCTTATAGAAACTGTGATATATCTTTACCTATATCATATTTCATTGATAGTGATGGAGAAATAATATATGTATCTAAATCAGATACTAGGACAAGAATTGTGAATTTATGTACTAAAGAGGTAGAAATCATACCTAAAAATATTTTATTATAGATACTATATCTATTAAAGATATTATCAATAGGCTTTATATTCACATAGATAAATTCTTAAGTAAATATTTATAAAACCTATTAGAAAAGGAATTTTAAAATGAATTACAATATTAGAAAAATGAACTTTCATAATGCAAAAGAAATATGCAATTGGATTTATCCAGAACCCTATTCTATTTATAATTTAGATGATAGCGATGAGTGTTTATATGAACTACTTAATGAAACCTACTATTCAGTTTTAGATGGAGCTAATGATCTTTTAGGGTATTATTGTTTTGGAAAAGCAGCACAGATTCCCATAGCTAAGGATTTTGGGTTATATGATGATGAAGATCTTCTCGATATAGGATTAGGCATAAATCCTAACCTATGTGGACAAGGTTTAGGATATGATTTTTTTAAGACAGGCATAGAATTTGCAACAAATCAATCATCCTTTAAAGGCTTTCGGCTAACGGTAGCTGATTTTAATCATCGTGCTATTAAAGTATATGAAAGGGTTGGTTTCAAAGAAATTGGAAGCTTTAGTAAAACCTTTGAAACCCTTAAAATGGATTTTATTGTGATGGTACTTAATAATAGTACTAAGTAAACGACTTATAGTGTTCATAGTTTTATACTTAAAAATTTGCCTCTGCTTTAATATAGTTCTAAATGACTGTTGATTTTAGAACTATATTAAAGTAGAGGCAAATCTTCTTATTCTAAAAAACTTCCTTAATGCCCTTCTTCCTCTAAATTTTCCTCGTTTAACTCTTTAAAAACCTCTATAAGCTGTGGATAAAACTCTTTAAAATTCTTATAATTTTCTCTATCATTTTCATATTCCTCAAGTCTCTTACATAGTTCTTCCACATATGCAAAACCACTATGTTTATCCTTATACATCAAACCATCATACGCTTTTTTTCCATCATTTAAATACGAAAATCTTAAAATTATAGCTCTAATGATATGTTCATTTACACAGCTCTCCCAATTTCCATAGGATTCTTTCTTCATTTTATCAGCTATTGGTTCATATAGCTGATTATATTTATTTATCTCTTCTAAATATTCCACCGTTATAGGATCTACAAAGGAATGTCCAAATTCATGCCATGAAAGAGCTTCAAAAGTTTTCTTATCACCAACTATAGGTATGTCCTCTTGTACATGAACCGTTCCTTGAAAACTATAAATATCATAGATTCCATCCTTATATTCCTTCCTTGTGGCATATCCACCAGTGTCAAACATAGGTGCTAAAATTATATTATAACTATGTTGTTTCATTCCATAATAATTTTCTATATCCATTATATAGTTTCCCTGATTTATTATTTTTGCATTTTCTTCTAATACTTGTTTATAGAAATCTCTGTTCTTTTCATAGAACTCATTAAATTTTGTGACTACTGCAAAATCCTTAAGCTGTAAAGTAAATCTATTTAAACTTTCTTCTCCCATGGTATTAATGAGTTCCTGATCAAAATCTTGGTTGTTCTTTAATTCTAAGGGATTAGATAAATATAACATAGCTGCTGACGATAAATGAAAAAAAGATCCCTTATTGTTTAACTCATTAAAAGTCTTTACAGCTTCATGATTTGAATACTGTGAAAAATATTCTGTAATATTCTTTTTATAAGTAAAATCATAGTTAGTAATTCCATCATAATCGCTTAAAGCTTGCACTACAGAAAGTAATTCTATCCTTGGATCTATACTAACATTTATTCCTTTAACATCTTTAGCTATAGGTTTTAATTCAATATCATCTACATTTATAACTTCATCTTTTTTATCATCTCCGTAGTACCTTATTGAAGTTATAATGCTTCCTAAAATTAAGGCTACTAAAAACACAATTAAAATATATTTCCAATTCTTTTTCACAATATCACCTACCATTTATTCTTTACTTAAGTCTATTGCCGTTCTCATATGTATAAAGTTTTAGCTTTACTATAAAATCACCTTTATAAAGATATTATAGCTTATTATTCCATTTTATTCTATAATTTACATATTATTTAGGTATTAATTCTTCTATTTATGTTTCTTATTTAAAATTGAACAATTTATGTCAGGTAATAAGTAAGTCTTAATGATAAACTTTATTTAAAACAACAAATATTAAATGAGAAGGTGATAAAATGACCAATGTATTAATTTTAGGTGCTAGTGGTTTAGTCGGAAATGCTTTACTTAAAGAATTAAGTAAAGATTTTAATGTATATGGAACCTATAGTACAACCAAGATTGATTTTCCATCTGAAAAATTATTTCAATTTAATGTAAATGATATGGATAAAATAAAGGAAATATTATTTAACGTCAACCCCGACATAGTAATTTCTGCACTATGTGGAAATTTTGAAGAACAAATGATAGCGCATAGAGAAATAGCAAATTATTTAAAATCCACAAATGGAAAATTATATTTTTGTTCTACTGCCAATGTTTTTGATAATGATATAACTAAACCTCACTATGAAAATGAAACTCCAGAGGCTGAAAGTGATTATGGAAATTATAAAATTAAATGTGAGAAAGCTATAACAAAAATATTAGGTAACAATGCAATAATCCTTAGATTACCTATGATATGGGGAAATCCTTCTCCAAGATTTAATTCTCTCTTATCTAAAATTAAAGCACATGAAGAAGTAGAAATATATACTAATCTTTATATAAACAATAATACAGATACCTTTATTTCAAAACAGATTCATTACATTATAGAAAACAATCTAAAAGGAACCTTTCATCTTGGAACCACTGACATAATAAATTATTATGACTTTATTACCAATCTTATCTCAAAATTAGGCTATAAGGATGTAAAAATTAAAGAAACTTCTCTACCTTCAAAAGAATATTATTTAGCAATATTATCTAATCGTACTGAACTTCCATCAGAGCTCCAATTGACTAATAAAGATATTCTTGCTTATTTAACATTATAGAGATTTTATATACAGATTTTTAGATAATTCTCGAAGTCTATCTTCATCTAATATATGTATTGTTTTATTCTCACATTTTATAATTCCCTCTGCTTCAACCTCTTTAAAAGTTCTATTTAAATGCCTATAGGTTGTTCCTAAGAATTGAGCAATTTCTATGAAGGATGAACTTAAAATCACATAGTCTTTATCTGTTATATGCTCGACTAAATAACTAGATAATCTATTTATAAGGGGATACACAAAGTTGTAGGAGCTATTATTAATGGTGGCATAAAGCTTTTCGCTTAAAGAATCTATTAAATGATGTAAAAACTTTATATTATTTAGATATTTTTTTCTAAGTATATCTGCAGGCATTGCTATTAAATAGGTGTCCTCTATTGCATCAATGTTGCATCGTATAGGAATATTTTTCAAAAGTTCTAAATCTCCTATGGAATTAAATTCTTTATAGAACTTTAAAAACATAGATTTTCCATTTTCAAAAAGATAAGAGATTTTAATTTTCCCATCTACAAGTAGATAGTAGTATTGAAGCTCAGTATCTGCTTCTAGTATATATTCATCTTTTTCATAAAAATGAAGCTGAGCATATTTTAACATATCTTCATCTAATATATCTTCTATATTATGTTTAGCAACATAATGATTCAAAAGTTTATTATCAAAAATTCTTTTCATAAATCCTCCTTGACATGACATAAGTCATGTTCAAATTTATATAAAATATTATAATTTATTTATAAAGTATTGTAAATCATTAGGAGGAATTTAGATATGTATAAAAACTTAGCTGTTATAAATGGAATTATCCTTGCCATAATGGTTTTTTTAAATGGTATGTTAGCTAATATAACAGGTCCTTATATGAGTACCGCAATATTTCATATACTGGGATTTGTGTCTATTATAATTCTATCTATAATAAAGAAAAATAAGCTTTCAAATTTAAGGAAACTACCACTTATGTTTTTTCTACCAGGTATATTCAGTGTTATAACTATACTTTTAAACAATATCTCCATACCTGCTATAGGATTAACCCTTTCTATAGGTGTGACTTTATTTGGACAACTTGTAATGTCTAGTCTGGTAGAACATTTTGGACTATTCGGAATGCCTATTAATAGATTTAAGAAAGAAAAGATATTAGGATTTTCAATAATTTCACTTGGAATAATAGTAATGATTACTATGTAAGGAGGAATAACATGATATATATTTTTTTATCCTTTCTAACCGGGGTATCAATAGTTATAAATATGATGCTAAATGGAAAGCTTGCTCAAAGAGAAGGTATGATAAATGGAGTTATTATAAACTATTTAATGGCTACCCTATCCTCTATTTTACTATGTGCCGTTATGATAAACTCTATGCCCTCCTACTCTGATATAAAAGCTATTCCTCTTCCTTATTTTTTAGGAGGCTTCATAGGGGTTTTAACTACCTATCTGTTTAACCTTATAGTTCCTAAAGTACCAGCGGTATATGTAGTTATACTTCGCTTTATAGGTCAAATGCTTGCCAGTGCCCTTATAGATTATATGTACCTAGGTGTTTTTTCTCAGGGCAAGGTGCTCGGAGTAGTACTATTTCTTATAGGTCTTGTAGTTAATGCTAGAGTTGATAATAGATATGCGCAAGAAAATCTTAAATTAAATAAAAAGGCTGAAGAGTGCTAAATCACTAAAACTCTAAGACTTTTTCATAAAAAAATTTCTATGTTATAATAAAAAAAACTAACTATATGGAGGAAAATTGTTATGAAGTACGAAATTATAATATTTGATGCAGATGAAACTTTATTCGATTTTAAAAAATCTGAAAGAGATGCTTTTAAAAATACTATGGTTGAATTTAATATAGAATATGATGAAAATTATCATTTAAAATTATACACAGATATAAATACGGCTATATGGAAGGAACTTGAGGATGGACTTATTACTCAAAAAAAATTAAAGGTTGAAAGATTTAAAAGATTATCAGATAAATTAAATGCTAGCTTTGATGAGGCTGAATTTGCAAAAGCCTATATGAAGCATTTATCTTTTGCCTCCTTCTTATATGATAATAGTATAGACCTTATAGAAAATTTGCATAAGAATTGTAGGCTTTCTATAATAACTAATGGTCTTACAGATGTTCAGGATAATAGAATAAGAAAATCTATTATAGCAAAATACTTTGAAGATATAGTAATATCTGAGGAAGTTAAGGTGTCAAAACCAGACCCTAAAATATTTGAACTGGCTTTAAATAATATAAAACATACTGACAAGAGCAAGGTATTGATGGTTGGAGATAGCTTAACCTCCGATATACAAGGTGGCATAAACTTCGGTATAGACACCTGCTGGTTTAATCCTAATAAGATTGTAAATAAAACTGGAATAAAACCTACCTATGAGGTTTCTAACTTGATGGAACTAAAAGATATACTTGAAAAATAGATATTATATAAGTTGTAATTAAGTTTCTACATTATACAAATAGGCTTTTATTTTATAAAATATTGAAATTGAACTTCATATTATTCCTGTGAATACCATTTGCAGAAAATTTAGATTTACTTAGGTTCTATGAAAGTAAAAAGCGTTAAGAAAGACAACTTGTTCGAGTGGACCGAGTTGTTGTCTTTTAGCTTTTTTCTTGAATAGGGCCTTAGTAAATCAAGTTTTCGAAACGGTTGAACAGGAATAATATGAAGTTCTAATTAATCTAATTTTATATTTAAGCCTATTTGTATAATGTTTAATTAATATGAATTATCATTATTACAACATATATAGTTAAAAAACATCTAGATTTCGCAAATTAAATCTAGATGTTTTTTAACTCTTTAATGGCGTCAACCTTATTATTAAAAGTTTTAAAAATACTACAAAACCGTAATCTACTATTTAACATATGCCTTTTCTTTTTACTCCTACTCCTCCCATGTCTTCAACTTTCTCATTTGAACAATTATTAAAATAGTTATAAAATTAAATTATAATCTCAAATTATTAGGAGGTATTTTAAAATGAAAGCTATTATACTAGTTGCAGGATATGCTACTAGACTTGGAAAATTAACAGAAAATATGCCTAAATCATTACTTAAAATAAATAACAAATGCATAATTGACTACATTTGTGAGGAAATAGAAAAAATTAATGTGATTGATAGTATTTATGTAATATCAAATCATAAGTTCTATACCAATTTTGTAGAATGGAAAAATCATACTTCTTTTGGGAAAGATATTGTAATATTAGATGATGACAGTACCTCTGATGATAATAAACTTGGTGCTATCGGCGATATATCTTTTACCATTGACAAAATGAATATTGATGATGATCTTTTAATTATTGCTGGAGATAACTTCTTCACTTATAATCTAGTAGATTTTTATAATTACTTTTTACAGGTAAATTCAAATTGTATTTGCGTTCAATCAAATAATTCTTTAAAGGATTTAAGAAGAATGGGAGTTGCAGAAGTCAACAATAAAAATAAGATTATTGGCTTTGAAGAAAAACCTGAAAATCCAAAGTCAAATTTAGCTGTTTATGCTACCTATATTTACACTAAAGATACTCTACCATTATTCAATCAATATTTATCAGAAGGTAATAATCCTGATGCTCCTGGATATTTTCCAGCTTGGCTTTATAAAATAAGAGAGATTTATACCTATGATTTCCTTGGTGAATGCTATGATATAGGTACAATTGAATCATATAATGATGTCAATGCAAAATTCACTTCGCCTATTAGGAAATTCATTATACATTAATTTAATATAAACTTCTTAAGAAATAAGACTATAATTTAAATATATAGATTGTAATTAACATGAAGTGTCTTTACTATAATTAGAATTTTCAGATATGATGAATATTATAGGATATAATTATTAAGATAGCAAAATTATTATCACCATTATAGAAACTAAAGGAGAAATGAAAATTGGACAAGAATGTATTATGGTATAGAGAAACTCAAATTTCAAAAACTATAAAAAATTTAGAACAACATAATATTAATGGCTACTATGTTGAGGATGAGCCTAAATTAATAGACTTATTAAAAAATCTTATAGACGAGAATTCTATTGTTGGTGTTGGAGATTCCATGACTCTTTTTGAAACAGGAGTAATTGACTTTCTAAGAAATGGCAATTTTATATTTTTAGATAAATATAAAGAAGGATTGACTAGTGCAGATAAGAAAGAAATTTATATAAAAAATTTTTCAGCGGATACCTTTCTTTGTAGTACCAATGCTTTAACCGAAAATGGAGAGCTATTTAACATTGATGGAAATGGAAGTAGAGTTGCTCCTATGATATATGGCCCAAAACAGGTTATTGTGGTTACAGGAATTAATAAACTAGTTAAAGATTTAGAAGATGCTGAAAAAAGAGTAAGGAGATATGCTGCTCCAATTGATGCTAAGAGATTAGGGAAAGATACTCCTTGTACTAAATTAGGCGATTGTATAGATTGCAAAAGTCCTAATAGAATTTGCAATGATTTTGTCACTATTAAAGGTCAATTTATAAAAGGAAGGATAAAGGTCATTATTATAGGAAAAGATTTAGGATATTAAAAAATTAATAAATACTGAAGGAGTCTTAATATGAAAGTAAAGTATATAAATGATCCCCCATGTTCTAAAAAATTATATGCCTTATATGATTATTTAGGATGGAATGACTTTCTAAAACTGTCTGAGGAAGAATTATCAAAAGCTATGAAGCAAAGCTGGCATGTAATATATGCCTATGATGAAAGAAATAATTTAATTGGAACTGGGAGAGCTATATCAGATGGAATGATAAATGCATATTTATGTGGTTTATGTGTTCACCCTGATTATCGCAATCATGGAATTGGTAGTGAAATACTTAACCTACTAGTTCATAAATGTTCAGAACATAATTTGCACATTCAGTTATTCTGTGAAGAGCATTTAGTTTCTTATTATAAAGACAAGGGCTTTAATACCTTTGCAATTGGAATGAAAAAATCATAAATGTTCTTCATTAATAGTTTTGATACTATATAATTTGTAAATATTTTAAAAACAAAGACGTGTAATCCACACTATTAAACTTAAAGACGTTAGAATTGTAATATGTATTTTGTAGAACTACCTTATGCTATAATATTTAGCATTCTGTAATTTATATTTAGGAGTGATTATATGAATTTTTTACAAGGTCGATATGGCTTTGACTTCTTATCGATATTTTTAATCTTTTTAAGCGCAATTTTTAATATATGGAAATTAACTACCCCCCTGGGATTTGCACTTGTTATAATTGCATTCTATAGAGCCTTTTCTCGAAATATTTTTCAGCGAAAAAAGGAATATAATACATTTTACACTTATGCTAACAAGCTTTTTAGCAAATTTGGAATGAAAATTCCCTATAATGTTAACCCTTTAGATTTCAGTAATTTATCTAGATCTTTTGATGGTATAAAATATAAACTTAATCAAAATAAGCAGTATAAGATAACTAAATGTCCTTACTGTAAACAAAAACTAAGATTACCTAGAGGTAAAGGAAATATCACTGTTACCTGTAAAAAATGTATGAAAGAATTTAAATTTAGAACATAATAATATGTAATTTATAATTATAAATCTAAGAATTACAAGGAGGTTAAAATGCATAAAGAATATGTTAACTATTCGTCCGATATACCTTTGTCTATTTCTTACGCTAACATAAAAAATTATCCTATACATTGGCACCATTGCATTGAGATTCTTTATGTTGTTAAAGGTACTATTAACCTTTTTATTAATACAGAAAAATTTATTATAAGTGAAAATCAAGTAGAGATAATTAATATTAACGAGGTCCATAGCCTACAAAGTGATGATGAAAATAATAGAGTTATTATATTTCAAATAGACCCCTACTTCTTTGAAAAATACTACGATGATATAGACAATATGCTTTTCTATACTAAAACCTCTACAGAGAATGCTCAGTTTGGTGAGGAATATGAGGATTTACGTGTATTCCTTTCACAAATTTTATGTGAAACTGTACAAAAACAAGATAATTATGATGAGGAAATAGAAGATATCTTAGTTAAGCTTCTTTATCATCTTATCAATAATTTTAATTATCTTATTTATGAAAAGGAAGAACTTAAAGATAATAAAGCCCAACTTCAAAGGTACCATAGTATATCAAAGTACATTTACACTAACTATAAAGATAATATTACCTTAAAGGACATATCCAGTAATGAATATTTAAGTACCCACTACTTATCTCGTGAAATTAAATATGCTACAGGATATTCCTTTACGGACCTTCTAAACTTCACAAGAATTGAGGAGTCTATAAAACTTATTCTTGATACTGATATGACCCTTTCTGAAATTTCAGAGGAAGTTGGTTTTTCTCATACTAGATATTTTAATAAGCATTTTAAGCTTCACTATAAGCTTACTCCCTTGCAATTTAGAAAGCGATATAAATCTACAGCGCAAGCTTTAGAAAAGTCGAAAAAAATAAGTTTTTTGCCTATAGAAGAAAGTCTCGACTCTCTTATATACTACCTTGAGGATTATGATAGATTTAATTATGAAGATAAAATTCATCAACTTAATTTTGATATGGAAAACGCTCTAGGAGTCTTTAAAAAGGATTTTAATAAGTGTATCACCATTGGAGATGCTTTTGATCTACTTATTGAAGATAATAAAGATGCTTTAGAGGAACTACAAGGAGAAATGAATTTTCAATTTGGTAGAATTTTAAATGTATTTAGCACTGATATGGCTATTTTCCCTGGTTCAAACTTCTACAACTGGAACAGGGCTAAGGATGTTCTTGAATTCTTAGATTTCTTAGATATAATTCCAATAATAGTCCTTGATTTGAGCAATTATTTTTATGAAGAATTTAAAACCATACTACTATCTTTTATAGAATATTTTAGTGAAATTGAAACGGTTAATTATAAGAACTTTCAATTTCAATTTTCTTCTTCATTTCCCTTAGATTTAAGAATTGATATAGAAAAAATACTCTCAGATAATAATGTTGAATTTGAAAAAGAAGTATTTTATATTACAGATGAAGTAAATAATATTTATGATACTGCCTATATGATACCTTTTATCATTCACAATGTTATTAATAAAGAAGGAAATTTAGGCTTCCTTAGAGCCTTTGATGTACTAGATAAGCAAGTAAATATCACTAATGAAGTCTTTTTTGGATATCCAGGTCTTATAAATGATAAAGGAATCAAGAAACCTTCTTTTTATGCTTATTCTTTGCTAAATAAATTAGGGGACACCTTAGTTGCAAAAGGAGATGGTTACATTGTTACTAAAGCCTCTAATCAATATCAAATACTACTATATACTCATCACGACAGCATCAGTGAATTAATACCACTGCATAGCTTCTCAAAATTAAGAGGTATAAAGAATGCTACTTCAAAAAAGCTTTCCTTAAATATAACTAGCATTCCTTCAGATATTAATGTTACTACCTATGAAATTAATGAAAAAACAGGCTCTTCTTATAACTACTGGGTGGATATGGGCAGGCCAACTAGGTTAAATAAAGAGGAAAAGGGCATTCTCCTAAAGGCTTCCTATCCGAATATCCGATTTAAATATTCCAAAAAAAGTGTAGTTGTGAACATCTTAGCTACCTTAAAGAGCTATGGTGCTATGCTTATTGTGATAAATGAGGTACAAAAACATCCTAAATAAGGTGTTTTTGTACCTTTATTTTTAATAATATTAACTTATAAAAAACGGCTTTAATCCTTTTAAACTCATTTTATATAAGGCTTCCTTCTTCCCCCTCTCCATTTTCTCTATTTTTTAAAACCACATGAATTTTTTTATACTCATCTCTTTTACTTCACTCTGTCCCATTGGTGCTCCTTGGAAATCAGTTACACAACCATAAATTTTAACTTAAGTACTCTTCATATATATCCTCATCTATTTCTTACTATTTAATCAAATTTATATATTATTTTATTGACAATAGTGTACGTCATACACTATTATAATATTGAGGTGGTAAAATGGATAATATAAATTCTCTTTTAGATACTTTTATGGTGGAACTTAAGCGTGGTACCTTAACCCTTGCTGTATTAAGTCAACTTCAAACACCTCAGTATGGTTATTCACTTATACAATTACTTGAAGAGAAAAATACAGTGATTGAAGCTGGAACACTCTATCCTCTACTCCGCCGTTTGGAAAAACAAAATATTTTGCATAGTGAATGGGATACTACTGAAACTCGTCCTAGAAAATATTATGTATTAAGTAATGATGGTAAAGAGGTTTTTAAAAAACTGAAAGAGGAGTGGAGTCGTTTAGCTTCTCAAATGAATACTCTTTTAGAGGAGGAAAAATAATGGAATTAGTAGATCGTTATATCTATGCTGTTACAAAGAGATTATCAGAAAACACTAGAGATGAAGTAGCGAAGGAACTACGTGCTAACATTGCTGATATGTTACCTGAAGACCCATCAGAAGAGGATATTAAAAGAGTTCTTCTATCCCTTGGAAATCCAGCAAAACTTGCTGGAGAATATAATAATACAAAGAACTATTTAATTGGACCTTCAATATATGATAGTTATATTTCAACCTTAAAGCTAGTTATAGTAATTGTGGCATGTACCTTTGCGGGTATTGCACTTTTTTCTAGTCTATCAGACTTTATAAGAGGATATATTTTTGATAGTTCTATAATAGTTAAGTTATCTATTAATATGTTAGCTTCTGCCTTTGATGGTAGTATCCAAGCCTTTTTATGGGTAACTGTTGTATTTGCTATATTGGAGCGAACAGGTTGTCATGATATTCATACTCTATCAGGCTTCAAAAATGAATGGTCACCAGAAGATTTGCCTGCCATACCCCAAAACTTTAACCATAGAGCATTTCGTCGTGATGTAATAGCTGAAATGGTTTTTACAATACCTTGGCTCGCAATACTTATATTTTCTCCAAATGTATTAGCCTACTATGAGTTATCCGATGGAAAATTTTTAAGTATCACTCCAGTATTTGACCTATCACAATTTAAGTTATTTATACTTCCACTGATTATTGTTGCAATTTTTGCCCTTACTATTTCTTGTATAAAGATAATAACTGGAAGATGGACTATGATAATTGCACTTCTTAACAGTTGCTCTAATGCTATATCCTGTGTAATTATATGCATAATGGTGGCTAGCACAACTCTTTGGAATGAAAATTTCTTAATAAAGATAGGAAATCTTTTTGATAAATCCCTTTCACAAACATCACCAGAATGGATAAGTATTAAATGGGGCTTTGCCGCAATCTTTATTGTAATAAGTGTATTTGATAGCGTATTAGGTCTTATTAAGGCAATGAAAATGAGAAAAAATAATTAAATATATAAAAAATAGCATCAAAGTATAGAAAAATACCTTGGTGCTATTTTTATATTTTTAATTAATCAATTCTACTATTAAGCTTCATGTCATCTACATAATATCCCTCGAAAATATTCCAAAGGCTAAATGCTGAGGAGGTTTTAATATTGCTTTTATCTCTTAAAAATTCCCTATGATCTTCTAACCTTAACAAAGTTGATGCCTGTTTTTTATAGTACTTCATGACATGAGATTCTGGTACATTTTCTCTAAGTTTATCATATAAACTTAATGCCATCTCTCTTTCTCCTTTAGATTCTAATAGGTATACTATGTGGAAGCCAAGTATTTTACAATTTTCTATAGACTTTTTACTCGTTAATATATCATAATTTTCAGTGAAATATTCAACATAATCCTGTACTACTTTAGGAATGCTATCTATTATTCCTACTAAATATTCTACTATAAGAGTATCAATTACTCCTAAAGTAAATATATCTGTTACTTTGTCCATATATTTTCTCTCTAATTCCTCTACTATGACTTCCTTTAGATAGGTATTATTTCTTCTTACCTCATCATGTTTTGTTGAGAAAATAGCATATTGATAAAGTTGAACTAATATAAAAAATCTATTGTTTTTAGATTCCTTATAGGCCGGAAAATCCCCATAAGCTAGCTCACTTTTAGCAAAAGATGATAGAGTTATAATTATTGCAACTATAATAACTGTAACTACAGAGGTATAAATAATTGATTTTAAAATTACTGATTGTACACTATACATTATTGGAATAAATATTATAGGATATGTAATTCCTAAAATAATCGAAGCAATTGGAGCTGATATTATAGCTCTTGCAAATCCCTGCTGTAATTTTTTTATTTCTTCTTCATCTTTAATTACACCTAAATTTGGAACAGCTATTCCACCTATAGAGGTCACATTATTATATTTTAATTTAAGCTTCCACTTCTCTCCATCATAAAGAAAGCATAAAAACCCTATAATAAGAGCTCTCATTTTTACTCCATTTTTTATAAAGGTAACAAAATGAGTCAATTCATGTACAGCTACAGAGAAAAAATACATTATTATAACTACTAATATATTTCCCCATAGTGGAAGGCTTGTATATTCATCAGGTACAACATTAGAAAACTTAAAATTAATTGTAGCAGCTAGAAATCCTATAGCCATACCTCCTATAATGGATAGTATCCCACCTAAAGTATACTTCTTTTTTATATGATTTTTTTTACTTTTCATTTATATCCTCCAATTTAATCTATTCTATTACTAATAAATGAATTGTTAATATTATCCACAGCAATTTCATTATATCATATAATTTTTTCTATATTAAAACAAACTTCTTATCATAAATTCAAAAAATGTAACGACCCCTGGGGTAGTTACATTTTTTTACAATATCCTTGTTCCATTCATTATTAATTCAAATTCAGCATTTAAAAAATCTGCTGATCTTCTACACATAATCATACGTCCCATGAATATTTCAAAGTAATCCATGATTGGACATATAGAGGTATCTATGGTTAGGTTAAGTTGAATAATTCGATTTTCACTATCTACATTTACAAAAGATTTTTCAACTGCATAATTTACTCTGTCATGAATATCAAAGGTAGCAAAGTCTGTGTTTCTTACTCTTGATCTTCTAACATCGGTTTTGTCCCCTAAAATAAGTGCTGCAGATACAGGATTTACAGCTGTTCCTGTACTTTCATCATGATTTCCCACTGCCGATACTACTACTGCAATTTCATCGGGCTCCATACCAAGTCTAGTTAATATATTAAAGCAAAGTATTGCTCCAGTTTGGGCATGCTCATCCCTATTTATCATATTTCCTATATCATGGATGTAACTTGCAATCTTAGCTAGTTCCACTTCTCTACTACTATAGTCTAGCATCTGAAGGATATTTCCAGCAGTATCTGCTACCTTTCCTACATGACCAAACTCATGTTTTGTATATCCTTTCACTCCTAAAAGTTTATCTCCCATTTCTATATAGGTTTTAAACTCCTTATTATTTTTTATGTCTTCATATGTTACTAATGTCATTAAATCTCAACCTTTCTCTATACTAAATTATAAATAAATATGCTTATCTCTATCCTATTTATTATTCCAAATTTTTGCCATACTATTATTATACTACATAGTTATTTATTTTCTTATTATCATATGATTAAGATTGTTAAATGTTCTTCATTTGTTAGCTAAATTTCTAAGCATTACTTAATCCTAGAGTCATTACCTTAATCTAAATCAAATTTAAATTCTAGATTATCCATGATAAATATTATACATTATTGTAAATAATCCTTTATTTACTGGCAGAATTAGAATATATTAGATATAGATTAATAAAGTAGTCTTATTATTTTATATATCATCGTATAAGTTTAACTAGAACAGAAGGAGTGTTTAACATTGGACAAATTCATAAATTTTATAAAGGATTGGTGTTTACCTGTAGTAATTGCCATAGTCTTAGCTATACTATTAAATAAATTTGTATTTTTCAATATAGAAGTTCCCACTGGATCTATGATTCCCGCCATTAAGGAAGGAGATAGAATTTTTGTTCTGAAAAATCATAGTGCTAAAACTCTAGAAAGAGGAGACATCGTAGTATTTCATAATGATGAAGTTCATAAGGATTTAGTAAAAAGACTAATTGGACTTCCAGGAGAAAATATTGAAATTAAATATGATGGAAGTGTCTATATAAACGGAGACTTTTTAGAAGAACCTTATGTAAAAAATCCTAGTAGCTTAACTGGAAACTTTACTGTTCCTGAAGGTAATTACTTATTCTTTGGAGATAATAGATCTGGTTCTGAAGATGCTAGAAGCTGGGAAAACCCCTACATACCTTATGAGGATATCATGGGAGAAGCAAAATTTACGCTCTACCCATTTAATAGATTTGGTAAATTAAAATAAATCTTTGAACCTAAAAACAAGTAGATAACTCTTACTATCTACTTGGATTTTCCTAATTATTTTCTTTAACCCTAGCTAATATATTATTATACTTTTCTATTTGATTTACTGAACCTGTAATAGCAATGTTTTGCTTTAGTGGAATATCAGATAAACTAGATAATAGTGCTAATAATTAATGGTAAAATACAGCTTACTCTACAAATAGATGTCCCCACTTACACATAGCTTCCAGCACAGGCATGAGAGAATCACCCTTTTCTGAAAGTCGATATTCAACTTTAGGCGGCACTTGAGGATACTCCTTGCGAATAATTAAGTCATCCGCTTCAAGCTCTTTTAATTGGCTACTAAGCATCTTATGTGTGATGCCGTTAATAACCTTTTTAATCTCTCCATATCGCATAATTTCTTTGTGCCACAGCCAAAACAAAATATGCATTTTCCACTTTCCTCCGATTAGAGATAAAGTATATTCAAATGGCTTTGAGTAAACCTCTTTTTCTTCTTTCATTCAAACTCTCCTTTTCGATAGTATCTACCTTAAAAGTGCATACTTTCTTTTCCAATTATTGTACCATATAATAAAAATACAGACAATGTCATTAAGAGTGAGGAGAGTAAAACAAGCTGGGTTTGATGGCGTAGAAATTCATGCTGCTCATGGCTATCTGCTAAGCCAATTCCTTTGCCCGCACTATAACACTCGCGTTGATGAATATGGTGGAAGTATTGAAAATCGTGCAAGAATTATCTTAGATGTCTATAATGAGATTCGTCAAACCGTTGGAAATGATTTCCCTATTTTCATCAAGATTAATTCCGAGGACTTCATTGAGGACGGTTTGACAAGGGTGGAAAGTATGGTTGTCTCCAAAATGCTTGCGGAAGCTGGAATAGATGCTATTGAAATTAGCGGTGGCAACCTCTCCACACCAAGTGTTTTTGATAGGAACCTAAGTCCTTCACGAACAAAGATTAATGTTTCAAAGGACCGAGAGAGTTATTTCAAAGACCATGCTGCACAACTGGCACAGGATATTCCTATCCCTATCATCCTTACGGGTGGTAACCGACATCTTGATGTAATGGAAGACATTTTAAACAGTACCAACATATCCTATTTTGCTTTGGGTAGACCACTTATTTGTGAACCTGACCTTGTAAGCAGATGGGCAGATGGCAATCCAAAAGCACCAAAATGTACTTCATGTAATCAATGCTTTCGTACTCAAGGAAAAAGATGTATCTATAATATAAAAAGATAAGAGCAAAATAGATTTTAGAGATGAGATCATTAACTTCTTATATAACACTGATATAAATAATTTAACTAAAGAAGATCTCTTGAAGAATGTAGGGAATATTTTTGATAAATCTGTAGATGAATAATAAGAACAAGGAGGAAATTTTCTTCTTGTACAGAAGCAAAAACAAAATAGACACAGCGATACCTCCACTGATACCGTCGTGTCCATAAAAATGGGCGACTTTAATACATGGTAAATGGGGATAACGAAGTAACAAATTTCGCCCCTAATTGCGTGATGGTTACCCTTGTAACCCATTATTTCAGAGGGCATGAGCAGTTAGCTACTTACGCCCTCTTGGCTACCATGCAGCAAAGGCATGAAAAGGAAAAACGGCGGCTTTGATTTTATTTCAAAACCGCCGTCAAGCTATTTGCATTTAGTTAGGCACATGAAAATCTTGCCGCCGAACAACGGTTTTTTTATTATCCGCTGGGCGGTACACTGTCTATTTCATAGCCATTCTATCAGAGTATTTATAGTTCTTATTTCTGCTGGACAGGAACCCAAATCTCGCTGTAATATTTTTCGTCCTGCGCACCTTTTGCATACTCGGTAGGGTCACTATACATTTCAATATTGTAACCCGCCGCAATCTCATAATCCTTACAGTTGGGTAACCATTCCGAAAAAATCTTCTTGTGTATATCCTGCAAAGAATGGGGAAGTGCACCTCTGCAAGCAAAAACAGCCCAAGTGTGTTTAGGAATAACCCTTGTAATAAAACCCTCGGCAATTTCCTTGATTGGGTTGTAGTTATCCGCAATCAGATATTCAAACTCATTGCCGCCCATATTTTCATCAATGGACACACCGTACACACTGCAAACAGTATCGCTTTTCCCTGTTTGATAATACTCCGTCCATAATTTCGGAACTTCTGTCGCCGCTTCATCATACTTGAATACCTTTGATACACCGATAATGGTAAACTCATCTTTTTTTACAATTTTGTAATCCATAGTATAACCTCCTTCTAATGTAAGTTTGATTTTTAGCGAAGCAAAAGATTTTATCATTGTTTCGCCTTTTCGTACAGAAGTGGGAGTTGCACCATGAAACCGAGTAAAAGCTTTTGTAAAGCTATCGGGTGAATCGTAGCCGTATTTGAGTGCAATATCAATAATTTTTCTGTCAGTGGAAACAAGCTCGCTGCCGGCAAGTGTAAGCCTACGTTTCTTAATATACTCCCCAACCGTAAACCCGCAAAGCATAGCAAATCCTTTTTGAAAATAGAACGGTGATACCATTGCCTGTTTTGCAATATCTTCCATTGTGAGTTCTTCGGTGATATTGTCCTCAATATAGCTGATTGCTTTACTAATACATTCAGTCCACTCCATACTCAACACCTCCTGTCTGTACCTATATCTTACGATTTTCCAAGGGGTTTTTCCCGATTTTTTATGTTTAGTTTTGTCTGTATTATATCACATCACTCAATTTACATGGCAACAGTAAAAATCACGCTGCGAACAATTTTGTTTGCAGCGTGATTTTTATATAAAGTTTGGCATTTCCTCTATGTTTGTTGTAGGAAGTGAAAGAGAATTTGTTGTGTGCTCTCGAAAAAACCGGACGTTTCAGTTGGGATATTGAATGAAAAAAGTTTTCATAGTTGAATAAGATACTGTTCCTAAAATAATTATACCTCCCAATAACTCTCTTATAGTAGGTATCTCCTTTAGAAATATTGCTGCAAGTAATATTCCATACACTGGCTCTAGACTTGAAATAATACCTGCTACTTGGGTTTTAATGTTTTTAAGCCCATTTATAAATAAAGAGTGAGCTATAGCTGTAAATACAACTCCTAATATAAATAATAAAAATATATCCAATCGTTGAAACTCAACCCTCTGAAAAAACAAAAAAGGAAGTAATATAACTGTGGCAATAGCCTGTTCATAAAAAGCTATAACCATACCTGAATATTCCTTCACATACTTCCTATTCAGCATAGAAAGTATTGCATAGGTAAAGCCTGATATTATTCCCCATATTGCTCCTTGAGTCATACCATTGCCTAATTCAAACTTTGGAACTACAAACAATACTCCTATAAATGTAATTACTGCAACTACTATATCTCTTATTTTTAATTTCTCTTTAAAGAAGTAAGGCTCAAGGAAGGTTACAAAAACAGGGAATGTAGAAAAAGTTAAAAGCCCTATAGCTACTGTAGATAGCTGAATAGCTTTAAAAAATGTTGTCCAATGAATTGCTAAAATTATTCCCATCAATATTAAATAAATATAATCACTCTTTTTTCCTAACCTTATATCTCTTTTAAGATATTTAAGTATTAATATTAAAAATATGCTTGAAAAGAAAACCCTTCCTAATACTATTATTATTGATGGAAGTTCTATTAACTTTCCAAACAATCCTGATACCCCAAACAATAATACTGCCACATGAATTTCTATTAAACTCTTATTGTTTTTATCCATACAATCCCCCAAAAACTATTTTATAAACGTTATTTTTCCTATATTCTCATATTAAAACAACCTTATCTATAATACAACTTCTATTATAAATATCCAAATTAATTAGTAATATATATGTTGCAATTGAATTTCAACATTATACAAATAGACTTTATTATAAAATTTAGTTAATTAGAACTTCATATTATTACTGCTCAACCGTTTCGAAACCTTGATTTACTAAGGCACTATTCAAGAAAAAATCTAAAATACAACAACTCACTACGTTCCGACAGGTTGTATTTCTTAACGATTTTTTCTTTCATAGCTCCTAAGTAAATCTAAGCTTTCTGCAAATGGTATTCGCATTAATAATATGAAGTTCAATTTAAATATTTCATAAAATAAAAAACTATTTGTATAATGTTGAATTAATGTGAATTGTCATTATTACAATCTATATATTAAAAAAACACTATACTGATAATCATTTTCATTTACATCTACATTTTTTTATGCTATATTATTTTTAGGCTTTAAATTATCGCGGCTAATTAAGAGGAGATGATAATTATGGCAAAATTTATGGGACCTAGATTTAAACAATCTAGAAGATTAGGATTAAATGTGTGTGGACATCCGAAAGCAATGGATAGATCTACAAAAGGCACATCTAGATCTGACAAAAAACTTTCACCTTATGGTGTTCAATTGCTAGAAAAACAAAGACTAAAGGCTTATTATGGCGTTTTAGAAAAGCAATTTTCAAACTATGTAGCAAAAGCAACAAAGGATAATGAACTTACAGGCTATGCATTAATAAAGAGATTAGAATGCAGATTGGATAATCTAGTTTATCGATTAGGATTTGCTTCTTCTATAAGACAAGCACGTCAAATGGTAGTGCATGGTCATATTTTAATTGACAATAAAAAAGTAGATATCCCTTCTTATAATGTTACTATAGGAAGTATTATTTCTTTAAAAGAAAATTCTAAAACTAATACCTTATTTAAAGAAAATTTTATTGATAATGCTTTTAATCAGTATGAATATTTAAGTAAAGATTTAGATAAATTTTCAGGAACTCTTTTAAGATATCCTGAAAGAAATGAGATTCCAATTAAAATTAATGAGATTCTAGTGGTGGAATTTTATTCTAATCATTAAAATTAAAAAGAGCTGTCTCATAATGCATAAATATGCTATATGAGCAGCTCTCTTTTAATCTATAGTTAAAACTCCTATTTTTAACTAGAAATCTTAAAAACTATTATCTTTAAGTTATATAAAATTATTTAGAAATATTATTATAGTTATTTTTGCATTTATCTTTAATAAAAGTCTAATTTGCACTTATAATGCTAGTTTTTTCTCCTAATGAGTATATATAAAGCTCATGTAGAGGTCTTGTCATTGCTACATAAAGAAGTTTTACATCAAGCTCTCTTTCTGCATAGACTTCTTTAGATACATTGGCTAATATAACCATATCAAATTCTAATCCCTTAGCTAAATAAGATGGTATTAATACCACTCCCCCACAATAATCATTCTCTACTCCAGTTATCATGGATACTTTATTTTTAATTAATTTTCTAAACACCTTACATTCTTCTAAGGTTTTGCATATTATTGCCATGGACTTGTAATTTTTTTCCTCCATGGTATCTATTCGCTTATCTATATCTTCTGCAATTTCTTTAAAGGATTTCTTTTCAAAAACCTTAACTTGCTCTCCATGACGAATTACAGGCTTTGCTTTTGGAAGTCTAGAATCTTTTAAAGTTCCTATGACTTGACTAGCTGCATCCATTATTTCCACTGTAGTTCTATAACTTTGCTCTAAGCATAGATGGGTGGAGTTATCATCTTTAAATATATATTTTGATACATGTTCCCAATCTTTGATTCCTCTATAACTATATATTCCTTGACATAAATCTCCTAGAATGGTGAAGGCTCCACTTTTAACAATTTTCTTTAATACAAACAGTTGGAATAAACTAAAATCCTGAGCTTCATCTATAACTACATGCCTAACATCTATTTTTTCTTTTAGTCCATATATAGAAATTGCCATATACATCAATGGAGCTAAATCTTCAACTTCTACTTGCCCATTATAAAGATTCTTTAATGTATTTTCTCTTAGATACTCTAAAAAATTAGCATTTATATTCTCTTCATCATACTCTTGAAGTCTTTGAAGAAAGTCTAGATAGTACTCCATAGAAGACTTCTTTTCTATTTTTAAGAAGTAGCTTTTTATTGCAGTCTTAAGCCCCTTCTTAACCTTTAAAATAACGTCGTCTCTTTCATCAATAATGGCTATTATTTTATTTCTTCTCTCTTGACAGTCCTTCATGGCAAATCTAACTTCATTTAATTTTAATTCGTAATCATCATCCACCTGCTTAAGTATTCGATGTTTTTCATTGGTGACCTTATTTATTAAACTCTTTTTTATCTCATCCATCCGTCTACCAAAAGGTAAATAATTAAAATCTCTCATAAATTTCTTTTGAATCTCATCATAGGTAAGAAGCACAAAACTATGTACTTTAAAGTCTTCCTTAGGAATAAAATTCAGTTCAACTTCCTTTAAATACCTTGTAATCATATTAGTAAATCTCAAGGAGGATTTAAAGTAGGACATTTTCTCCATTTTTTGAGCTTCCTTTGAATTATTATTTGAGTAGTTATCTATTATTTGAGATAGTTTTTCATGAGGAGAAATTAATTTGAATTTTTCTCCCACCACATCAAAGGCAAAATCTTCAAAGGTAGTTTGAGTTACATTTTCTACCCCAAGCTCTGGAAGCACCTCTGAGATATAGCTTAAAAAGAACCTATTGGGTGCTATTATCATAAAATTTTGTGGTTTCAAAGTGGCTTCATTATTGTACATAAGATAGGCTATTCTATGTAAGGCTATTGTAGTTTTTCCTCCTCCTGCAGCCCCTTGTACTATAAGTGGATTCCACATATTAGCTCTTATAACCCTATTTTGCTCTGCTTGAATAGTTGTAACAATATCTTTCAATCTGTTATCTTTACTAGATCCTAGTGCTGCTTGAAGAAATTCATCATTGGTAGTTATATCTATGTCCATTATGTCTTTAAGTCTACCTTCTTCAATGGAGTATTGCCTTTTTAAAGTTATTTCTCCATCTATTTCACCATCTACACATTCGTAGCTTGCTTCTCCAAGTCTTCCTTCATAGTATAGATTGGCTACAGGAGCTCTCCAATCTATAATAAGAAATTCATCTGTAACCTCTTTGTAAAGAGACATTTTACCGATATAATAATTTCCCTTTTTCTTTGTGTCCCCTGCTGTAAAGTCCACCCTAGCAAAGTAAGGCTTTTTTAAACTCATGTGTATATCCTTAATTTTTTGATCCAAAGTACCCTGCATTGATGTATTAATTATAAGTTCATTAAACTGCTCTGCGTTATCCGAGTTATAGTGACTGGTACTGTAGTCTACGTCTTCATCTATTCTCTTCTTCTGTTTTGATATTACATCATTGTAGGCTCTTAAATAATCAAGGGTATACTCTAAACGACCTAATTCTTCCCTGTATTCAGGATGCATAATTGTACCTCCAAAATTAAAATTTTCCTTTGGAACTGAGAATTATAAAAATTTTGGCTTTCACTCATGTATCCTATTATAATATAGGAAAATAAAAAAATAAAATTCACATCTCACCATTGTAGAGGTAGAGAAATGGATGAAAATTTCCCAAGTTTATATTTCTCTCTTTTTCTAAATTTATCTTGACTATATAACGTTTTTATTATATAGTATATATATAAGTTGTATATTAATATTAGGTTGGAGAAGTTACCCTAAAATAGTCTGTATATAATACTATTTTAAGTGGTATTTTTTATTGCTTAAAAACAAAAACCATTAATCTGTTTAGATTAATGGTTTTATTATTTATACAAATGAAGTGATTATTTCCCTAAGTAAGTATTTACTATGAAATCCACTTCTCTACCTATTTATGTACTTAACTTCACCCTGTTGTTGATTTGTTTTTTATTCATCCCCGGCTTTGTTACTTATTTTCTAAAATTTTTTAAGACAATAGTCTTATTATCATCATGAATATGAACATTTATTAAAAGCTTCTCTTTTATCATACGATTGAGATTCTTCAATACTATGTCTTCTGTTTCACCTGTAGATTTTGACATTCTTTCAATTGCGATAACCGAACTACTATCATGGTTCATTATTTCAATATACTTTTTATAGGATTTAATATACTTTTTATAATTTATTCCCCATAGAATTAAAGCAATTGATATTATTGCCAACATAGCTATTGAAGGTATTGAATCCTTATGATTCTTCATATCCCCTAAGAAAAACATTAATAAACATCCAATAATGAACATGTATCCTACAATCGAGGACAATTTCCCCATACCAACTACCTTTTTCTTCGCTTCCTCATTTGAATATTGAGTGGTCATTCCTTAAGCCTCCTTTAAAATATTTATAAAATCATTAGTAATTAAACTAACATGTGTTAATTATATTTTATATTTGCTAATTGTTCAATGATATGGGATTTAACATACATTTTCCTCAACCTTTCCATCTTTAAACTGATATATTCTATCAGCTTTAGCTATAGTTGAATACTTATGAGATACTACTATAATAGTTTTATCTCCTCTTAATTCCTCTAAAGTTCCCTTTATTAACTCTTCCGTATCACTATCTAATGCTGACGTAACTTCATCCATAATTAATATATTTGCACTGCTTAGTAGCGCTCTAGCAATGGCTATTCTCTGCTTTTGTCCCCCTGAAATGTTTTCCCCTAGCTCATCTAATACGGTTGCATAACCATTATCCATAGCCATTATAAATTCATGAGCATTAGCCATTTTACTAGCATCTTTAACATCTTCCATAGTAGCATTTTGATTTCCATATCTTATATTTTCTTCTATAGTTCCACTGAATAAGTGACAATCTTGAGGCACATAGGCTATATTATTTCTAAATTCCCGCAGAGATAAACTATTTTTATTTACCCCATTTATAATTATATCCCCACTAACGCCATTATAAAAACCCAGTAATATTTTTATGAAAGTGCTCTTTCCACAGCCACTTTCTCCTACTATACCTATAAATTCTCCAGGCTCAATAGTCATTGATATTCCTTCTAGGATATTTACATTAGATTCATAACTAAAAGTTAAATCTTTTATTTTTATTTCTCCTAAGTGATTTTTATTCAGCTTTTCTCCTTCAACTTTCTCATCATCCTCCAAACACATATCTAAAAGGTTAAATAACCTATCTACGGAAGGAATTGATTTCTGTATTCCTCCTAAAAATGAAGATATATTCTGAAATAAAAAGCTAGCATTTCCTTGAAGGTGTATAATAGCTAGAACAGTTCCTATATCTGTATGCCCTATAAATACCATATAAATCCCAATAGCTAGTAATCCTATTCTATTTAAATAACTATAAAAGGTATTAGCCGTAGACAACAAACTCATAAATTTCTCTCTACCTACATAACTCTTTCTTATTTCATTGCTGATATCCTCATATTTATCATAAAAATGCTGTTCGCTACTACCCATTTTTATATCCACAAAACCTTCTTCAATATCAATTATATTTTCAGTGGCTATACTGTTACACTGTTGATATCGGTGTCCCCATATTTTCACTCTTTTACTTATAAGATAATTTACATAAACAGAAGATAATCCTAAAAATACAGCTATGGCTGCTAAAATTAAGTTCATGGACACCATTGCTACTATAGCAACACTTCCGTGTATAATAGCAAAGGTTAAATTACGAAGGTGCTCCATATATATTGCCTCTACATTATCTATATCTTTAGTTAAAGTTGTCATTATATCTCCTGAACTTTTATCCTCAAAGTCTCTTACCCCTAAATTTTCCACATGATTAAAAGCCACAACCTTAATTTCACCCATGATATCTCTTACACAATGATTGCATATTCTTTTAAACATTGGCTGAATTATGAAAGCTAATAAAAATGAGCCTATGGCTATAATAAGAGCATTTCTCAGCAACCGAATATCCCCATTTGCTATACCATTAACTACATTTTTCATTATGAAAGCTAATACAATGTTATAACATATAGAGGTAAGTGCAGAATCTCCTATCATTGTAAATCCATATAACCATATCCTTTTTTTTATAAAATATAAAGCTCTAACTAGGTTATTTTTATGCAGTTTCGCTTTCATCACTACTCCTCACCTCTTTTTTAAGTAGCCCTTTATCCATCCTCATAACCCTATGATCCTCTTCAATTATTTCCATCCTATGGGTTACAATCAATGAAGCTTTATCCTGGCATATATCTTTTAAGGATTCCTTTATATATTTTTCATTCTCCACATTAAGGGCTGAAGTCGGTTCATCTAAGATAAAAATATCTCCATTTTTTAATATTGCTCTGGCAAAGGCTATCCTTTGGACTTGACCTCCAGATAGCTTTAATCCGCCTTCACCTATAATTGTGTTATATCCCAATGGAAGTTCTTCTATAAATTCATGAGCCCTTGCTAATTTAGCTACTCTTTTTATAGCTTCTCTATTTACTTTCTGAGCCATAGAGATATTTTCTTCAACAGTCCCCTTAAATATATATGGGTTTTGAGGTACATAGGATATATATTTCCTAATATCCTTTAGGGAACTATTCTTTAATTCCTTACCCATTACATAAAATTCTCCCTGGTAACCACTATATAATCCACATAACAGCTTAATAAATGTGGATTTTCCTCCTCCGCTTTCACCAATTATTCCAACATGCTGACCTAATTTTTCTTTAAAACTTATATTATTTAATATTTTTTCTCCCTCTCCATATTGAAAGGATAGATTTTCAACTTGTAGTACATAGTCACTTTCTTCTAGTTTTAATCCCTCTTTATTTTTGCACTCCAGCTCTTCCTTTTCTATTTCTATAAACTCTAGTATATTTTCTATAGCTGGAATAGCTTCCTTCGCTTTTTTCTTTATGTCTAGCAGGCTTTCGATAGGTCCAAAAATATACCATATAATACTTGTACTAGCTAAAAGCTGTCCTAGAGTTATTTCATTATTCATAGCAAGATACCCTCCATATAAAGGTATTACCAGCTGAGGAATATATCTTAAGATTAAAAATACTCTTATTAGATTAGTATTAACTCTATCTATTTCCTTACCTTTAGAAACTAAATTATTTATTATATTCTTATATTTATTCAAAAAAACTTCTTGAAGGTTAAAGGCCTTTATGGTACAAAATCCTTTTATGGCATCTTTTGCAATAGCATTCACTTTATCATTTTCATATATTAATTCCTTTGCATTTTGCTGCAGTGGCTTAGATATTCTATCAAACACTAAGGATGATATGGGAATTAGGATACAACTTATTATTAATAACTTTACATTTATTGTGCTCATGTAAAATAAAGCCACTAAAAAAACTATTGGATTTATAACTATGTCTGGAATCCTTCCTATGAATTCTTGAACTATATCAATCTGGTTATTAAAAATAGATATAATATGTGCAGAATGATATTTCTCCTTAGTCTTTAGAGATGTATTCAAAAGTGCATCTACTATTAAATTTCTTATCCTATAGGAAAAATTTCCTTTATACCTTAATCCAACATAATCATTAACATAAAAGACTAGTGTTGCTAATATTATTATTGTAACCGTAACTGGCATATATGCTGCGAAACTTCTTACATCTCTGCTGTTAATGGTATCAGTGATAGTTGCTATTATATACACTATATAGATGGATAATAGAGATTCTCCTCCCTGAAAAAAAACTTTTGCGATAATTAAACCTCTTTCTGCTTTTAATAAACCACCTAATTTAGAAAAACTTTTTAACCTCATATAAACCTCTCCTTAAATTAACATTAGATAATTTTCGAATGTTATTATATTCCTTCAGCCCTTTCATGCACATGTACTTAAAATGCTGTAGTTTAATATAGTGTTAATAAAGATGCATATTCTTTTGAAAGGATTTGTAAATAATATTATACATCTTTAAGATTTCACTATATTTAGACACAGACATAAAATAAATCTATATACAATATTCCATGGCTTTTTCAAACCACTGCCTAAGTTTTTCCTTATTAAGGCTATAATAAAATCTGTGCTCATATCTCTCAAAATCAACTATATCTAATTCTTGTAATATTGTTAGATGATAAGATGCTGTGGGTGCTGTCATCTTCATCTTTTCCGCTATTTCATTTACATAAGCTGGCTCTTTTTTTAATATTTCAATTATCTCTAGTCTTCTTTTATCCCCTACTGCTTTAAGAAATTCCAAAATTTTATCCCTATCTTCTTTTCCTTGAACAAAACTTTTAGCTTCATAGCCTAAAATAAGCCATTCATCTATTCCATCATTTTTAGCCCAATAATCTGAACCCCAAAATTTGCTATAACTTATATGAATGTTTAAGTTCTCCTCAAAGGCATTTATGTCCTTTGAAGAATATTTTCTAAGAAAAGCATTTTTATCCTTACTAAGCTCTCTTTTATAACCTTCTATATATTCACTGATTTCCTCTTCAATTTCTATAACTATATTCTGATAAACCTTGTCATAGAAACTTTTAAGAAGCATACAATACCTCTGTTTAACTTCCTCAGCATTTTCTATGCATTCTATTATTTTATTTTTTCTATCTAGATCTTCAAATTTCAATGCTTTAATTACATTTAAGAGACCTTCTAAAGTATTTTTCATTGTCCCCCATCCATTTAACGTTTCTATAGGCTTGTTATTAACTTCATAAAAAGCATACTCCACAACTCTAGATAACATAGTAATTTCATCACTTTTTTCAATGATATCTATAAGTTCTTTTACCTCTAAGACCTGTGGATTTCTATATATATATCCAGAATATATTAACTGACCCACTCCATCACAAAGGTTGTTGCCCTTTTGAAAGAAGTATTTTAACTCCCATTTTATATAACTTGATAAATTATTTAAAATTTTCTCTCTTCTCTCTTTAAAATTTTCTATGCCAAATCCACTTTCTGCTGGCAAATCCATATCCTCTAGGGCTAAGTATGCTAATATATATTGAAACTCCCATATTCGATTAAAAGTAATATTAATATTCTTATTCATAAATCCACCACCAACATTTTATATTTATCTAAACATAACAAGTTTTAATTTTTATCTAATGTTAGAATATTACTAAGACCAAATCTTGTCAATACTTTTAGTAAATTTTAGTATTTATTTAATGTAGTTATTTATTAAACCACTCTCTTATAATTCTAGTCATGGCTAATTTATTCTCTTCTAGTTGGATTATTCTATTTACGTTGGCCCCTGAAGGATGAGGAAAACCATTAACTATTTGATTTTTGTTTATAATTTTTTTATCAATTAAAACCTCAAATACCTCTTCAACAGCTCTTCCTAATGGTATTATAAGTAATTCTTCTAAATTCTCTAATTCACTTATAAAATTTTCATATACATAACTCATTAAAAAATCATTCTTTATTAATTTAGGACTATGCCCAGAATAATTTTTTCCCTTTATAAAAATAGGATAAGGTACCAATGATATTGTATGCAAAAGATAATCCTCTTCTTCAAACAGCTCTCTACAACTTTCTATATTCAATACCTTATTTAAATTTATATCATCTAACATAGTTATTATATTCTTCCTCATGGCTCCACTAAATCGCCCTGCAACTTTGCACTTATATCTAATATTTTCTATAGGCTCCTGTTTTTCTATACACACTCTAGCTGTATTTATAGCTGTACTCATCTGTTGAAAACCTGGTGTAATACCAACCACAAAAATCTTCGCCTTATGATTTACATACTCATTATGAGGTGAATAATATATCTCTATATATCCATTTCTTTCAATTAAAAAATCTTCATTTATAATATCTTCTCTAGTATATCTCTCCTTTAAGGGTAACTTTTTTATTATTTCTATGTATTCCTCTAAATACTTCTTCATAGCTTCAATTCCTTTCTAATAAAAATTTACTCTGCTCTAGAATAAACTTATCATTGAATAATTATGTTTTAAAAATAAAAATCGCACACCAGTTTAGTATACGATTTTAACATTTCCCCTCTTTAATACTTATGTTCAGCTTTATAAATTCGTCCCTAATTTATATGCTTCTTCGAGAGCTTTTTTATCCTCTGAAACAGGACCATTTCCTGAGCTTGCACCATAATGATGAACAAATTCAATTCCTAAATAAGCCGTCATAGATTTTAAACTATTTATCACATTTACAGCTCCAGAAGATATTTCATCTTCATCGCCAAAGGTAGTTAATAATACAATTCTCTTTCCTTCCCATTCGCTATTATCAAAAACATATAATCTATCTATAAAGGTTTTTAACTGTGCTGACATGTTCCACCAATAAATAGGTGTAGATAAAACTATCACATCTGAACTTATCACTAATTCAACTAGCTCATTCATATTATCTTTTATAATACATTTACGCATATTTCCTCTTTTACAGCTATCACACCCTCTACACCCTTGAATTTGCTTTTCTTGAAGAAATACACTATTTATATCTACTTCATTATATTTTTCCTTTACCCCATTTAAATATTCTCCTACTAGAGTAGCTGTGTTCCCTTTTTTATTAGGACTTCCCATTACAGATAATACTTTCATTTTTTCTTCCCCCTCAAAACAATTAAATTTTAACTTATCATATTTTAAATATATTTATGCATACTTATACATAATATTACAAATAAGTTATATAAAAACATACTTATTAATATACTATTCATGGAAACATGCTAATAAATAACTTATTGTAAATTTTATGTAAATATATGAATTTTTATACATTAACCTGCTATAATATATTTATTAAAACCTTTTTCACAAACTATAAACTTCAAGAAAATCCTCATTAGAAGGGTAACTCTATTAATGGAGCTACCCTTTTACCTTATCCATATTTTTATTCTAAATATTTCTTATATTATTGTTGTAATTTTAAGGTTAAATATTTCTTTAACGTGTCTACATGCATTGGATAAAAACTATTTTCATTACCTTCCAGCATATATTTTAATTCTTTAAGAGATATCCATCTAATATTTCTACTTTCATTGGTCCTTTTTAAAAGTTCCCCCTTAGTCTTACAAATAAATATCTGTACCATTATAGGATATTCCTCAGATAAATTTTGAGAACAGCTAAAAGGTGTGTAATTCATAACTTTATATCCATTGGCTTCAAAAATACTTACATCTTTTTCACCGCTAATTTCTATGACTTCTAGTCCTGTTTCTTCATATATTTCTCTTCTTAAAGTATCGAATATATTTTCAAACTCTCTAATCTTACCTGCTGGAATTTCAATCAAACCTTCCTCAGCCTTTGCTTCCGCCTTAAATCTATCTTGAATTAATATATACTCAACATCATCTATTGTTTTTTCAATGATGCCTCCAACACCCGACTTTGCAAACTTTTCCATAAAAATCCCTCCACATCTCTTAGATTACTCTAATGATCTCTTATCTTTAAAGTTTCTCTAGCATACTTCTCTATACTCACATCAATCTCCTCTATAACATTAACAATTCTTAGATTAATTCGTATACACAAAAGTGGTAAGTTTAAAAACTTACCACCTGTTAAAAATCTTTTTTATATTAGTAAACCAAGATATAAAATACTATATAGCTTAATCTTTATTTTATTGATTCTGCAATTTTAATTAATTCATTCTTATTAATATTACCTTTACCTGATAAGAAATATATAACTTCTGGGGATTCCCAAGAGATCCTCCTATTATCAACTATTACTGCATCAACTCCATTTATCTTAACCTCTTCTATCTTTCCATCAGTTCCATCTGAAGAGCCTGTTTCCTCACAATTCTCTCTTAGCTGCATGTACAATTCCTTACCCTTATCATTAGTAAAATATAGACTTGCATATTTACTATTTTTAACTTCCCCACCTGTTTTATAAAATGTAGCTCTATCAAATTTATATCCTTCTGGCAAGTAAGTAGGTAAATTAACCTTAAAACTAGTATATTGATTTATTTCATTAGCATCTTTAATTATTAAATTTTTATTTTTTTCTATTTCCTTTTCTTCCTCAGCAGTTATTATCTTACCATCTTCAAAATATGCAATTTTTTCTCCGTTAGCCGTATACATATCTTCTTTTGCATTTTCCTCTGTGAATATTTCTATAGGATTTCCGTTCTTATCAAAAATTTTACCTTTATACTCACTTGGTACAGGTATTTTATCTATTTTTGGAGACTCATATTGGATAAATGAGGTATTTCCTAAAGATATTGTTTTTATGACTTTATCTATTAACTCTTTTGCATAAGATGGTTGCATAAAAGATATACTTAATCCCCCTATTAATGCTAATGATGCTACCATAGCTCCAATACGTCTGCTTCTACTTGATTTTTTCATACTATCACAACTCCTATTTTCCTCTTTTATAATCTTTTTAAGCATATATTCTTTATTGCTTTTACTACTAAAATCTAAATTCCCTAGCTCTTTACCCAAATCAACAAGTTCTCTATATTCTAAAGGTTTTTTACTATCTTTATCTTCTATTCCACTAAAATAAGCATCCATTTCTACCGAGAATTTATCTTCAATATTTCTATTTCTCATATCTATATAACACCCTCCAATTCCTTTTTCAGTTTTCTCATTGAACGATAAAGTATTACTCCAACGTTACTTTCTGTAATATTCATCACCTGTGCAATTTCTTTATTTTTCAAATTTCCTCCGAATTTAAGTCCAACTATATTCCTTTCTCTTTTATCTAAAGTATTTACCGCCTTTAACAGTTGTGAATTAGTTTCAGAAGTAACTATAATATCCTCTGGATTTTTTTCTCTTGATATTAACTCCATAATTGTATCCAGTGAAAAAATTTTTTGTTTCTTTATACTTCTAAAATGATCATTAACCATATTTCTTGCTATCGTAAAAATCCATACTTCAAAAGGTGCCTTTTTTTCAGAATATGTTTCCATTTTAATTAATACTTTTTTAAAAACTTCACTGGTTAAATCTTCTGTTATATTTCTATCATTAATCCGATAATATATATAGTTATAGACTCTCTTATAGTAGATTTCAAAAATATGAGCAAAATTTTCTTCTTTACTTAAAGATTCAACATCTATTTCACATACTGCATTTGATGCATTATCTAAAACAAATTGCTCCATGTTTTTAAAACCTCCCTTCTTTTTTACTTAGCTAAGTACTTTCATTAGTTAATACGTGGTTTTATATATTCCATTACAAATTTTTTACTTATTAAATTAAATTATCATGTTATTGTAAATTTTATCATACTGTTATAACTAAGTACCGTATATAATAATCTGCTTTTTTCAATTATATATAATAAAAAACTTAGTAAGGAGGCACTCTTTATGGATTTGTTAGTTGTTCTTTTATGTTTAGTTCCTATATTTGAATTTGTAAATACTAAAAATATAAAAAAATTACTTTATATTCCTTTGATATTATACTTTCTTTGCGGAACCCCTATATTGGAGAAACTACAGGTTAGCAAACTTTTGTTAATATCTTACTTAATTATAGGTTGCATAATTACCTTTACCATCATATATAATGATTCTAAAATTTTACAACCTAAAAAATAATATATACCTTCTAATATTAAATAAAAAAGTTTTATTGACACTTCTATATTTTTGTTATAATATATTGGAAATATATACATTTAAAAGCATTGATGAGAAATAGTAGGATTAGTGTAATTTTAAAGAGAGGCTTCGGTTGGTGGAAGAAGCAAGATGAACTAATTTGAATACCTCTCTGAGCTGAACTCCAAAAGATAACACCCAGTAGGAGGTTTCCCAGTTGCATAGGTTATAATGCAGGGTATTACTAGATACTTTAATAAGCTATAACACAGCTCTCGTTAACAGATCTACGATACTTTCAAAGATTGTTATTGTGAGATAGCAATGAATTAAGGTGGTAACACGTGATTAACCTCTCGTCCTTTCTAAGTGAAAGGATGGGAGTTTTTTTATATTCAAAATTAAATTCAAATTAATGATTAAAGAGGTGATTTTAAAATGACAACTAATTTATTTGAAATTTTAAAGGAGAGAGGTTACATTTATCAAGCTACCCATGAAGATAAAATAAAAGAGACACTAAATGGTGACCCTATAACCTTTTACCTTGGCATAGATCCTACTGCCGACAGTCTTCATATAGGGCATTTCTTTGCTCTTATGATGTTTAGATATCTACAAGATGCTGGTCATAGGGGAATCTTAGTAATTGGTGGCGCCACAGCTCTTATTGGAGATCCAAGTGGAAAAAGTGATATGCGAAAGATGCTTTCAAAGGAGGAAGTTAAGCATAATTTAGAAGAAGTTAAGGAATTGGCTAAAAGATTTATAAAAACGGATGAAGACAATCCAGCAATTATCCTAAATAATGCCGATTGGATAAATCCTTGTAGCTTTGTTGATTTTATGAGAGATATAGGAGTGCATTTTAATATAAGCAGAATGCTTACTGCTGATGCATATGCAAAGAGACTTGAAGAGGGTGGCCTCACCTTCTTAGAAATGGGATATATGCTTATGCAATCCTATGATTTTGTTTCTCTAAATAAAAATTATGGCTGTAAACTACAAATTGGTGGAAGTGATCAATGGGGAAATATTGTAGGTGGCATAAACCTTCTTAGAAAACTTAATTATGTAAATGAAGATGATTCTGATGAAATCTATGGATTAACCTGTCCCCTTCTAATGACTAAGGAAGGAAGCAAAATGGGTAAAACTGAAAGTGGAACCTTATGGGTAGCAAGGGAAAAAACCACAGTATTTGATTTTTATCAATACTTCTACAATGTAAAAGATGAAGATACAGAACCTCTACTAAGATTATTTACTAGAGTTCCTTTAGATAAAATAACTAAACTATGTAATGAAGATATAATATCAGCTAAAAAATTGATGGCATATGAAATTACGAAGCTTGTTCATGGTGAGGAAGAGGCTGAAAAGGTTATTAAAGCTGTTGAAGCTTTATTTAATAGTGGAATTCCCACAGATAATACTCCAAAGGTTGAGTTAGCTAAAGCCCTTCTAGCTAAAGGCATGAATATACTAGATTTATTAACACTAACTAACTTTCTACCTTCTAAATCAGAAGCCAGAAGAATGATTCAACAAGGAGGTATTCATGTAAATAATATAAAAATCTTAAATACTCAGCATATCATTGCTCTAGAGGATTTAGATGAAGATTTTATTATTTTGAAAAGAGGGAAGAAAAACTTCTTGAAGGTCATTTTTATAAATTAAAATTTAATATAAAAACAATGACTGACATATAGGTGTCAGCCATTGTTTTTTATAATAGATTTATAGAATAAATTAAGGAGTGATTTTTATGAATATAGGTGTTCTTTATTATGATGGGTTCTGTGAATTCGAACTAGTTCTAACCCTGCTTCAATTTTCTAAAGAGAATGTTTTTTCTGTTGCTTTAGAAGATCGAGTATATATAAGCGAGGAAAAGCAAAAATATCTACCTGATAAAACCTTAGATTCCTTAAATCCTGATGATATTGATCTTTTTATAATTACCGGTGGCGATCCTTCCCCACTCTTTCATAATACAGTTCTCAAAAATTTTCTTACTACCTTAAATGAAAAGAAAAAATACATTGCTGGTATTTGTGGTGGAACCTCCCTTATGGCAAGCTTTGGAATCCTTGATAAGAAAAAGTGTACTGGTTCCTCTTCTGGAATCGCACCTGATGACGAAGATATAGCTTTATTTCACAATGCCATTATAGTTAATGAAGATGTAGTGGTTGATTCAAATATAATAACCTCAACAGGTCAAGCATTTATAGAGTTTTCTATAGAACTTGGAAAACTTATGAATCAATATAAAAATCATGAAGAAGCTTTAAGCGACTATAAGTGGCTTAAAAATATTAAAGATTAAACAACTTATAAGTTAATATATAGATTTCAATGACGAAACTACATTATACAAATAGGCTTAAATATAAAATTAGATTAATTAGAACTTCATATTATTCCTGTTCAACCGTTTCGGAAACTTGATTTACTAAGTCTCTATTCAAGTAAAAAACTAAAAGACAACAACTCGCTTCACTCGAACAAGTTGTCTTTCTTAACGCTTTTTACTTTCATAGAAACTAAGTAAATCTAAGGTTCCTGCAAATGGTATTCACAGAAATAATATGAAGTTCAATTTAAACAGTTTATAAAAGAAAAGCCTATTTGTATAATGTAGAAACTTAATTACAACTTATATATAAAGTTAATAGCTAAAGGAGTGAAAAATAATGCTTATAGATAGTCATGCACATTTATATTCAGAGAGATTTGATAGAGATAGGGAATCCCTTATTAGAGAACTAAAAGATGATGGCCTTGAACTAGTTATTGTACCTGGTACCTCTATAGAAAGTTCAATTAAAGCAGTTGAGTTATCAAAGAAATATAGAAATTTATATGCTACTGTTGGTATTCATCCAAATAATACCGATGAAATGGATTATGGTACAATAGATGCTTTAAGAAAACTCTCCATTAATAATAAAGTTGTTGCCATAGGAGAATGTGGTCTGGATTATCATTATGACTATTCTCCAAAGGAAGTTCAACAAAAATGGTTTATAGAACAAATAAGATTGTCAAAGGAATTAAAATTACCTGTGGTAGTCCATGATCGTGAAGCTAATATTGATACTTATAATATTCTAAAATCAGAGCAAGATGGAAATTTGACTGGAGTACTACACTGTTATTCAGGAGATTTAGAGTTAGCAAGAAAATATATAGCTATGGGATTTTATCTGTCTATAGCGGGTCCAATAACCTATAGAAGTGCTACTAAACTTAAAGAGGTTGCTAAGGAAATTCCTCTTGAATATTTATTAATTGAAACTGATTGCCCTTGTCTAACTCCTTCCGATGTTGGTCGAAAAAGAAATCAACCTTTATATGTGCAGTATGTTGCAGGAACAATTGCAGAATTAAAAAGAATCTCCTTTGAAAAGGTTGCAATACAAACTAACAAAAATACAAAAAAACTTTTTAGAATTAATATTTAGACAAGGCTTTGTTTTAATATAGTGTTGATAATGAACTATATATTATTACTTGCAAACCGTTTCGAAAGCTTGATTTACTAAGGCTCTATTCAAGTAAAAATCTAAAATACAACAACTCGCTTCTCTCGAACAAGTTGTATTTCTTAACGCTTTTCACTTTCATATAGCCTAAGTAAATCTAATCTTCCTGCAAATGGTTTGCTTCGCAATAATATATACTTCTAATATCAACAATCGTTTAAAACAAAGCCTTGTATAAAAATCCTATTGACTCCTCTATATAATTGGAGCTTTAATTATAGGTAGTAATTAATATTTTTGAAAGGTGGACACGTTAAAAATAACGTAACTTATTTATGAGAGTGAATAGATTATTATCCATTTTATTAATTATTTCTAACAAAGGTACTGTTACAGGTCAAGAACTTTCAGAACATTTTGAAGTTTCCTTAAGAACAATATATAGAGATATAGAAAAGATAAGTGAAGCTGGTGTTCCTATTGCCTCTATTGGTGGAAAAGGTGGGGGCTTTTATATAATGGAAAACTATAATCTAAATAATCTATTTCTAGACAAAAGTGAACTTCAAGCCTTAATGCCTTTAGTAGATAGTTATAAGCTCCTATTCGGTAAAAATACACAGTTTAATGATATGGCTTTAAAACTAGAAAATATTTTTGAAAAAGAAAAATGTGGCCAAGATAACCTTATTATAAACATGTCTCACTTTAATATGGAAGATGATCTTAAGGAATATTTATTTTTAATTAATAAATCTATTGAAGAATGCAGATTGTTAGAGTTTGACTATATAAACAGACGAATGGAATACTCAAAGAGAACCGCAGAGCCAATTCAGATAACCTTTAAGTATGGTCAGTGGTACCTAGTTGCCTTTTGCCATAATAGAAATGATTATAGGAAATTTAAATTATTAAGAATGAGAAATCTTAAACTAGGAAATAACTTTATTAAAAATCCAATTTCCAAGGATGAAATATATAAAGCTCTAGATAGTGGGTACAATAAAAAAAGCATTAAAGTTGCACTAAAATTTTCTCCTAGAATAAAGGAGCATTTACTTGAGCATTTCTCCAAAGCTGCAATTAAAACTATGGATGATGGCAATTTACTAGTAGAAGACTATTTTCCCTATGAAGAAGGGTTGATTAAATATCTTTTAAACTTTGGAAAGGATTGTGAAATTCTTGAACCCGAATATCTAAGAATCGAAATAGAAGCTTATTTGAAAGAAATATTGAAAAAATACACCTAGCCTAAGGTGTATTTTAAAATTTTATTTCCTACATTTTAATATTTATTTAGGCCCTTTTTTTAAATATTGAAGTCAAATTCAATACCAATTTAAAAACAGAGCCTTTATTTTATTTATATTCCAATACTAGTCCTACTCCAACTTCTTTTAATTCAGCAGCCTTCGCCAGTTCTATCTTTGATTTTAAATCAGTACAATGTGCTGCATGAATTTGTTTTACATTGCCTTTTCTCATATAATCGCAGGTAGATTTAATTAAATTCTCTGATGGATTAAGTAAATGAAATCCCCCTATGACATCCACTATTCTATCATCGCCACAGACCTTTTTTGCATATTCAATAATATTACATATACCAGCATGGGAACAACCTGTTATAACCACTATTCCCTCTAATGATTTATAAGCTAAAGCAGAATCATCTAACACATAATCATCTATTTCTTTTCCATCTTCGTAAGTATTCCCTACAGGAGTCTTATTTTCAAAGTCATTTTCCCTTTCTATTTCTCCAAGGAATACAAGTTTATCTGTTAACCAAATTGGTTCTTTGCTCAACCCCATGTTGAAATATTTGCTTAATTTTTCTTCACTAAGAATGGAACCTATATATCCTTCTTCTGGGTCTTCTTTATGTACAAATGTTAAAGGATGAGCAATAAGGCTTGGCATATTATACTTTGTTTTTTCTACTGTAGTTTCAATACAATTTGTAATTAAATGAACTAATCCACGTGTATGGTCAATATGCCCGTGAGAAATAACTATAGAATTAATATTCCTTAAATCTATATTCATTTTATTTGCATTTTTAATAAAAGCATCTGAATATCCAGTATCAAACAATATATTAAAGCCTTCATCCTCAATAAAATATGATACTCCTGGCTCACCATAAAAATAACGATCTATAAAGGTATTGTTATCTAATAATACTGTTAGTTTCAACTCCATCAACCACCTTAATATTTTTTTATTATTAATATTTAAAATTCCTATAAATATTACTGAAATCTTTATTAGATTCACAAAATTCAGTAAAAGACTTTGAATATTATACAAGATTATTGTATCAGTATTACAACTTTAGTATATCATGTCATATTAAACTTTAAAATATGATATAGTTAAATTATTATTCAACGAACATAGAGTAAATACACGAGGGGGAATGAATATGAATTATATTATAAAAAGTTATGATGAATTAAATAGGGATGAATTATATGAAATTCTTAGAGTAAGAAATGAAGTATTTGTTGTAGAGCAGCAATGTATTTATCAAGATTGTGATAATAAAGATAAAATGTCTCATCATTTATTTTTAATCGAAGATAATAAAATAATAGCCTACCTAAGAATATTAGAAAAGGGTATTTCCTATGATGAGGTATCTATTGGTAGAGTGTTAGTTACAGAGAATCATAGAGGAAAGGGCTTAGCGAAAAATATAATGATAGAAGCTATTAATTTTATTAAAGACCATATGAATACTACAGAAATAAGGATTTCAGCTCAAGCATATCTACTTAAATTTTATACTAGCATAGGCTTTAAATCAGCTTCAGATGAATATTTAGAAGACGATATTCCTCATGTAGAAATGATTTATAATCCATAATTTTTCATTAGTAGCAGAGGATATAGCCACATCTATCTCCTCTAATCATCTCTCCGCTATAATGAGTAATCATATTATTAATCCAATAAGTCCTAAGAAAAACACTTAGCCATATAGGAAACTGAATACATACATGATATAATCTAGTTACGCTCGTAATTATTTACATAATATTCTTTCATTATTAAAACGGAACCTATTTTATAAAGTGTACTTTTACATATACTTTATAAATATTATTCCATATCAATTCATTAAGGAGGTTTAACTATGTATTTAGCGGGTTTTAAGGTTCTCGGAGAAAATGTAGATGAGATTATTAATATTTTAGGCAAAAAATGGAGAACCACTTCAGATATTACTAAAGAAAATAAGAATATAGACAGTACTATGATGTTTGATACTAACATGTACACTACTATCTTTAATGATATGCTTATAATGTGCAGAGAAGAATATTGTGCTAGAATAAACTCAACCCTAATGATTACCACCATAATTAAATTGGTATCTTCTAAAGAAGCTCAACTTGAAATGATTTCAGGTGGTAGTTCTTCTGAGTGGGGATTCGACTTTGGCTTAGAAAGTAAGGAAACTAAAAAAATTTATTTAGATATTTTATCTCTCTGTAAAGAACATCAATGGAATATAGTTGATATTTATCCTGAGGGTTTACTTGAAAAAACTTTAGATGAAAAGATAATTAATTTAAAAACTAAGGTTCTACATTTATTCAAAGAGGATAATTAATTATAAATAATATATCCCAAAGGAAAGATTATCTTATAATTTAAAAAATCACAGCACCATTATTGAATCCAAGAATAGTGCTGTGATTTTTCATTTACTAAATTATTATTTTTATTTCATTACCATCTTTCTCTTGTATATTTATCAATTCCAACCCCTTATATTTCTTATTCATTTCCTTAGCACATTTGAAAAAGAGTTTTAAATCCTCTTTTTCAATAGCATACTTTCTTTCGTACTTACCAAATTTAGCTGCTATGGGTGCCATAGATAATAAGGTACCAACGGCAAAGCTAGGAATATTGATATCTATCTCCTTATTTTCCTTTTTATCTTTAATTATTATTCTCATAAATTCCCCCTCAATAACCTAAGCTATTTCTATAAGGACTTTGTCCCCATCTTCAGTATCAATTTCAACTATAGTGCCTATAACTCCATTATCTACAGCCTGCAAAATCTTATCCATATCAATATTATGCTTTTCAAAATTTCCGTTTAATCCTCCAGTAGAGCTCACCATCATTCTTACAAACTCTAATGGAATTGTGACTTTTACGTTATCTCCATCACTAGATTTTATCCTTATATAAAGCATTTTCATATTGCCCTTATTTTTAGGAATATTGAAAAAATCATCTTCTATGACTTTTACTACTGCCTTACTCTCTTCTTTTATTGGCATTATCGTTGGTACAGGCGGAACAGGTGGCATTTTTATACTTTCCTCATCGCCCAAAGCTTCTAACAAATTCATAGCCTCCTGTGAGGAAATTTTACCTTCTTCTAACATTTTTAATACCCTCAATTTTTCGCTCATCTCAATATACCCCCTAATTATTTTATTTGCATTTTTTAAGTAGCTCTATGGCTTCCTCTGAAGTTATTTCCCCACTCTCTAATTTTTCAAGAATATTGGCTTTTTCCTTGTCTGTGTCCTTCTTACTTACAAGCCCTAATGTTTCATTTACCTCGTCTAATTTTGCTCTTACTGTAGGATAAGATATTCCTAAGGCTTTCTCCACGTCCTTGATGCTTCCTCTACATTGAAGAAAAGTTTCCACGAATTTGAATTGCTCCTCATTTAATCTATCAAATCTAGAAAATTCAAAATCATTTTCTATCACTGTATTACAGTTTTCACATTGTAGCCTTTTAATCTTAAGTCTTCCCCTACATACAGGGCATTTAGTTAATACCTTATACACTCTTATCACCTCTGTTTAATAACATTGTATTCCAATATTTTGCTTTTGTAAATGATTTTATTAAAATATTTTATTTTTAACTTAATAATATTAATTTTTTAAAGCTTTAATATTAATTTATTTATATTTAAACTTAATATTTTAAATATATAAGTTTATGTATTATATTTGATAAAACTATTTATTTTAATGCTTAGCTTTGTTTTAAATGATTTTTGATTTTAGAACTACATATTATTGCGAAGCCTAATTCTTATAAATTAAAAGTTCAGGTATTATTACATATATTTATATTTTTATAAATTATTCTATAATATCTACTATTTTAATTAATAATCATCTTCACTAGACTTTCACCAGCTAACATGGTCTAACTTAACTTAGCCCACAATATAGTAAAGGAGGGCTAACAAACCCTCCTTTACTTATATAGAATGTATCTATTCTATACTCAATTTTTCCCACATAATATTGAATTGTGTTTTCCATAGCAATAAAAGTATAATTACCCCCACACCTATACCGCCATAAATGCCATAAGTGAATTTTGTAAGTATATAATGTATAAATGCTAAAGCTCCTAGTAATACTCCAAATCCAATCATAGATACACATCCTTCACTATTATTAGCTGAATTAAATGGCTCTGTAAAAGGCAATACTTTAGGTAGTGCTAAAAAGCTTATGGTCTGTAATAAGCTGAAGTTTATAAATATAAATATTAAATCTGGTAATATTCTAGTCCCTAATATAAACATAAATACTATACTCTGAAATACAATTAATGGTAGAATTAACTTTACTATGATAGCTTTTAAATTTCCTCTAAATATAGGTCCTAAATTTTTCATTGGTGCTAATTTATAAACCCAAGCTCCTTTATGATTATCTGAGTATTTCATCAATATACCTATATTTACAATATACATACCTGAAAAGTATATATATAGATATGCTCTACTATTATAAAGCCCTTCTAATCCTGATGTAAATAAGAAGATAAATGGCATAATAATAGAAAACCCTAAAGTTGGATATATTTTAAGCTTTAAATTTCTTTCACTTTTTATCATATCTATACTGTAATTATAAAAGGTTCTCTCCTGCTTATTAGGACACACTACTTTTGCAATAAAATTAGATATATGTGACCTCTTCTTACCTTTGCTTCCTTCATCATTATTTAACTTCTGTAAGTTTCTCTCATAAACTGGAGTCAATTTTACATACAAGCTTATTGCTATTATGGGAACTACAACTGCCAATATAGAAAAGATTATAAAGTAAGAATTCATGTTTCCATTAATCAATATCTCAAAAGGAGCACCAAACCATACTGGAGGTAATAAATATTGCCACCACCTAAAGTTAAAAATAATATTTAAATCAACAATTGAAAATATTCTTCCCACAAATTGATACGAAATAACAGATAAAATACTCAATATTATTTGAGTGTAATTTATAATATCCTTAAGCTTTTCTCCATCAAAAAACTTTAATACTAGTAAATATAAAAGAGATGTTATAGCTATAATAAGTATGTCCATAAATATAATACCTATAAGATATAAAACAAAGAAAACAGGGCCTTGTTTTACAAGGGATACTACTAATGAAGGACCTACAAAAGCTCCAGTTAAGGAAACCATATAAATCAATATATGAATAGTTTTTGTCATAGCTATTGTTCTACTATTTACTGGTTTTGTGGCTATGATATTCTTGTCCCTAATATCTAGAAGTACACTGGAAAAATCTGATATCATTGTGATTAGCACTATAAACATAAACATACCAAATATTATGCTCATTTGATATATATAGCTTATATCTATAACCACAAAGGGTATGAATATAATACCCATAAGAGAGTATACCCATAGGGACCGAAAGAAGTTATTCTTATCTTTCTTCTCATCTTTATTGTTGTTTTGAGCTACAGTAGCAGTTCTTCTTCCATCCATAATAAGTTTAATCTGAAGTATTTTCCTCATGGCCTCATAATCTACTCCTATGGCTTTAAAGAAACTCTTAAATTTATCTAGAAATCCTAATATCTTAAATTCCTTCATCTAACTTCACTCCTTGAACTACATCCACAAACTCATCGGCTAAGGCTTTTGCACTATTAAAACCTGTAAGATCACTAAAAATGCTCTCTAGTGAACTCTCCTCAAAGTTGTTTTTAAGCTCTTCAAAGGTTCCATCAGCCACTATTTCTCCATTATTTATCAATATTATTCTATTACTTACCTTCTCTACCACTTCCATTACATGGGAAGAATAAAATATGGTTTTCCCGATACTAGATAGGGATGCTAATATGTCTTTAACCACTATGGCGCTATTTGCATCCAACCCACTTAAGGGCTCATCCCAAAATAATATATCTGGATTATGAAGAAGACTTGAAATAATAAGTATTTTTTGCTTCATTCCTTTAGAGCAAGAGCTTATTCTAGCATCATAAACTTCATCAATTCCAAAGATTTTCATAAGCTTAATGGCTCTCTCATCTATATCCTCACCCTTAAGACCATATAATTCTCCAGTAAAATTTAAATACTCTCTAGCTGTAAGATTTTCATATATATCAACAGTTTCAGGCACATATCCTATTCTTCTTTTATACTCTATATCTCCACCTTTTATGTTCTGCCCAAAAATTTTCACTTCTCCACTATAGCCTTCCACTAGTCCAAGCATTATTTTAACTGTGGTACTTTTCCCAGCTCCATTAGGGCCTATATATCCTATGATTTCTCCTCTATGAATATCTAAGTCTATTCCTCTTAAAACCTTCTTATCTCCATAATTCATCTTTAAATCTTTAATTTCTATTATTGGTTCCATAATTTTCTCCTTTCAGTACACCTGTATAAATACTATCAGTCATAATCTATACCCTTTATATTCTCCTCTTCATCTTTTTTACCTTCTTCATCACGATTTAATATATTCATAACATAAATTACAGGTGTATTATAGATAATAGTATTTATAATTACTTCTATAATACTATAAAACCTCCAACCTTTACCAATTAAGTTCACTACAAATAGAAGACCTTCTGAACATGCTACTATAAGTAATATAAAACCCAGTATTCTCCATCCATTATTTTTTACTACTTTAATTGATTTACTAAAACATAATGTAACTCCTTGCTCATTATAATAAATTGCACTAGGAATTAAACAAGAAATATAAACTGCAATAGTAATCATAGTAACAATAAAAATGATAAGTCCTGATATCCCTACTGTAGTTAATAAATGTAATAACATGATTATAGGTATTAGACAAATAAGCGTTAATGCTGCTATACCTAGCATTTTAGGATAAAGCTTAAAGGTTTCCTTTATACTTTCTTTTTGATTTATATCTTCCATCCTGACTATTTTTTTAGCTATTAATACCCCATAGGTTTCTAAAAGTAAAGCTATAAGCATACTTATTAAATACCACATCTTAACATAAGTAGTTGTAGCCTTCATAATACTTGACTCATCTAAAATTCCTACTACCACAGTTAATATTATTAAAGGAATATAATACTTAAATCCTCTAGCATAATCATCAAATGTTTTCTTTATCATAAATCAAACCTCCAGCCTTCAGTAGCTATTTTTTATATTATATGAAAGATATGATTAAATAATTTATGCTATCATGTATTCCTCTAAAGTCTATATGGCTTTTACAGCTTCTATATTATTATTTTCATTTTGATTTAATATATTTATAGTATAAATAATAGGTATATTCATAAGAATCACATCTATGATTATTGAGAATATGCTAGAAAGTTCCCAAGCCTTAACCATAAAGGTAATTGGCACATTAATTAATCCTGTAATTATTCCAAAACAGATACTAAATCCTAATATTTGAAATCCATATTTATCAATTATCTTAAGGCTATATTTAAAGCAATCTATAATCTTCATATCCTTATAATAAATCCCTATAGGAATTAGACAATAAATATATACCACAATTCCAATTAACATGGTGAAATATAGAACCGTTACTATTACTCCGAATCTAGTGGCTAGCATACCTATTATGAAAACTGGTATGAAAATGATAATTACTAAAACTGTCATTACTAGCACCTTGAAATACAGCTTTAAAGCCTCTTTAACACACTGTAGTTGATTTATAGTTTCCATTTTCACAACTTTCTTACTAATTAAAGTTGCATAGCATGATAAAAATATAGCAACGATTATATTTATTAAGCTCCGTATATTTATATAACCCAATAAATTCTTAATAACATTTTCTTTGTCTACTATAGCTACCCCTAACTTTTCATTTAACACTCTCATTAGTATAGTTAGAATTATTACTGGAATATAATATTTGAATCCTAGTAAGTAATCATTAAAAGTCTTCTTCATAATACTAACCCCTCCTTAACTTTACCTTATATTAACATATTCATATCATAAAATACATATTATTCTATTATAATTATTTTATTGAATATTTAAATTATAATTGATTTTTTTGTATTATTTGTATATTATTTAGGATGGAATCTTATATTGTTTATTTATTTTTATGTTGGGATGATAAAAGTTGAGAATCTTAAATAATGTTTATTGTAATAGGGAGGGGTTCTGCTATGGTTAAATTAGTAAAACCTAAATTTGAACTTAAAAATAATTTTATGGATATGATTAAGATTTATAGTGATTATGAAGAAGATACTTTTACAAATGAATACTTTACTGAGGATTTTGATTTTTTAACCTATATTAAAGATTTAGAGGATTTATCTATGGGTATAGGACTACCTGAAGGCTATGTTCCAATTACAGAGTGGTGGCTAGTAAATGATAATAATGATATTTTAGGTACTGTTATATTAAGACATTACTTGGGAGCAAAGAACATGGAAGAAGGTGGCCATATTGGCTATGATATCTTACCAAAATATAGGAAAATGGGATATGGCACCAAAATATTAGAACTCATATTGCCCATAGCAAAGACTCATAATATAGATATAGTTTTACTAACCTGTAGTGATGACAATATTGGCTCCCAGAAAATTATAGAAAAAAATGGTGGTATCTTGAAAAACACTATTATTTCTAAAGATACTGGCGAAAAGCTTTTACAGTATTCTATTGAATTATGATTTATCTAAAAATAAAGTAACTATAAAAAAACTGCAACAATATTGCAGTTTTTAATACCATTATGAAAAAATATCTAATGATTAATGGCTACAATCATGATGTTGGCAAGCATTTTGCACTGAAAGTTCTGATAAATTACCTTCTTTGAATTGCTTAATATTTTCTTCTACTGTTCCATTGCAAGCCTTATATACTTTTATTCCTTGAGCATTTAGCTTATTTATTGCTCCTGCTCCAATGCCACCTACTAAAACCACATCAACATTTTCTCCACCAACAGCTTTTATAGGTTGGCACATACCATGCTCATGATGTAGATCTCCATTATTAATCTCTTTTAGTTTCTCTGTTTCATCATTATACACTAGAAACATTGGAGCAGAGCCAAAATGATTGTATGGCATACTTTCTAGCCCCTTATTCTCATTAACTGGTACACAAATTTTCATATTTAAACGCTCCTTTTATTTAGGCATATTAAAAAGTAATTAGATATGTTTTAATACTAAACTTTTACTTTTTTACACCTCATATTTTTTATTGCAACATCTGTTGCTGCCTTTGCACTGAACCTTACAAACAAATGGTATGTCCACCTTATATGTATATTTGCTTAAAATACTTTCTCCATTTATCTCTTTAATAATATTTATTACTTTCGACAAATTCTTTTTCTGCACAGTGTAATGTACATAATATCCTCGCTTTTCTCCAAAGATAATTTCAGCATCTCTAAGAATCTTTAAATGTTGAGATACAGCTGCTTCTGAGATTTGCAGATGTTTTGCAATTCCTTTGGCACATATACATCTCTTGGATATGATAATTAGTATTTTCATTCTTGTTTCATCAGACAGTGCCTTAAAGATATTAATTATTTCCTTCATAAATCCACCTTTTAGTTAAGTAATTACTTAATTAAACTATATATCACTTAATTAAATAAATCAACCTATAAATTCAAATTATAATAATTACTCTTGTCCAAATGGATATTTACCTCCCTATAGCTTTATTTCAATGTAACGTATATAATTAAACTATTGTGTAAAACTTAAGATATATGATAGACTTTATAAGGCTTAAGTTCTTTTATTAGAAATAAAATTTAAATTAAAGGTGGACATATATGAGAAATTTAAAAATGGTAATAGAATATGATGGAACTAGATATAAAGGATGGCAAAAGCAAAAAGAAGGCACATCAACTATACAAGATAAATTAGAAGCAGTACTTTCAAAGATGACCGGTGAAGAGATTCAAGTAGTCGGTTGTGGAAGAACTGACGCAGGAGTTCATGCTGAAAATTACATAGCAAATTTTCATACTAATTGCACATTAACAAATGATGCTATACTAGATTATTTATATGAATTTTTACCTGAAGATATAGTAGTTAAATCATTAAATGATACTAATGAACGATTCCACGCAAGATATAATGCAAAATCTAAAACCTATGTGTATACCATAAATAATAGTAAATTTAGAAACGTATTTAATAGAAAGTTTGTATATCATTTAGAAGAAGAACTAAATTTAACTTCTATGAGACAGGGAGCAGAATTTCTCATTGGAACTCATGATTTCCAGAGTTATACTAGCTTGAAAAAAAGTAATAAATCCACTGTAAGAACTATTAATTACATAGAAATTGAAGAAAAAGATGGTGTTATAGATATAGAAATCAATGGAGATGGCTTCTTGTTAAATATGGTGAGAATCCTAGTTGGAACTCTTATAGAAGTTGGTAAAGGTGACCTAAAACCAGCTGATGTTGTAAAAATATTAGAACAACTTAAAAGATCTGAAGCTGGTCCAATTGCTCAAGCAAAAGGATTACGCTTAAAAAATGTTCAATATTAAGATAATTTAAAAGTAAAGAAGAGTCTATTTTAAACATCTCAGTAGATTTCTAAAATAGACTCTTCTTTAAATCCCCATTGGCAATAGAAAATAATACTATGTCCAAATAATTCATTTACAGAAATGTTAGCTATACTTTTAATGTATTACTACAATACTAAATTCTCCTCTAATTCTTCTATAATATTCTCATCTAAATGTTTTACAGTTACTACTTCTCCAAAAGTATTAGTACATAAGTCAACATTATAATTAGAAACTTTTATACCTCTTTGTAGAAAGTTTTGTTTTTTACTAAGTGATTGTACGCTATCTTGTTTGATGATATGAGTTGTTTTTGTTCTTGAGCCTCTAGTCATCACTATAGTTGTACTGCTTATTCCCATAGATGTATTTTTATAGTTTCTATAACCCAAAATTATCTGCCATAATACAACTAGAACTATTACGATGATCCTCCATATAATGGGCATTATTTTCAAAAAATACATTGGAGGAATAAGTATAAGTATGGTTATTAAAACTCTCTTTATAATAAATTTACTAATAGTTTTTTTATGCGGTTTATAAGTATTTCCCTGAAAATGTAACTCTGGCATTAATTCATCTATGATATAAGTCATTAAAGCTCTATTAGCTACTGGATATATGATTGCTTTTTTATCATCATCATCGCCATATCCTACTATAATTCCTTCAATATTATAAATTCCTATTAGCTGCTGAAAAAAACTTTGATTTAACTTTAATGCATTTATCTTTTCTATAGGTAAGGAATACTTCCTTTTAGTAATTAACCCATATTCTATATATATTTTCCCTTGTTCTTTATATATTTTAAAGTCATTATACCTTATGAAAACTATAGCTATTGATATAAGAGTTATGATTATATATACCAATGCTATTAAAAGCAATATACCTCCAATTATTAAAGCCATAGATTCATTATTTAGTACTGTATTCTCTAGATTTCCAATCATATCTGCAGATTTATTTGATATGAATTCCTTAGCTTTATCATCTAAAACATCTTCTACTTTACCATATATTACGAAGGCTCCCCCTAGTATCCACCCTAATTTATTTTGAGTTAGTGCATATATTGCTAAATCCTTAAAAGATGCTTTTATATATTTTATTTCTCTTTTTTCTTTATCTTCCTCTACAGTATAGGTATTTTCTTTGTTTTTTAATAAAGCTTCTCTAAACTCCTCAGCTAAAGTAGTTTTTAAAGTGAATTTTAACTCTGCCTTGCCTTCTCCTACAGCTCCATTATCAATTTTAAGTTTACACACCTTGAAAATTCTATTCAGTAAACCCTGCTCAGTATCCACTGTGGTTATTTTACTAATAGGTATTTCTTCCTTCTTACTATTAATAATCCCTGATTCATAAACTAAAGTATCCTCTTTTATATAAAACAAAGTCTTTCTCCATTTTACAATAGAGTATAACACCATAAGTATTAATACTGCTGCTATATAATACCATTGAACCTTTTTAATAATTAGTATTAGGAAAATAATAAATTCATATAGAGACGACACTATTTCTTTTCCAATGTATGTCCAATGGTTTCTATTAATTCTCTCTACATTGTTCATTACCTTCCACCTTTTTTCTTATTTTATTCTTTAGATACTCACTTATCTCTTCTGCCTTTTCCATTTCTATATTAGGTATTATATGACTTCCACCAGCTGTAACAATTTGTATATTAGCTAAGTTAAATATTCTATTTATAGGTCCTTGCTCCACTTTTATATGTTGAATCCTTATAATGGGAATTATTATTCTGCTTGTACTATAAATTCCTTCAGTAAAATCCACCTTATCATCTGTTATTAAATACTTCCACTGCTTATATTCTATAATGGGATATAAAAAAGTATTCAACAATAAAATAATCATAATTATTGCTATACCTATGTTAATGTAAATTTCATAATCAATTACCCATTGAAAATCAAGCTTACTCTTTAAAAACCATTTTCCTATGAATAAAATACTAGTTATAATGACAGTAGTTATTCCTCGTGCTATTAACCACGATTTTTTTGAATTTATATTTAATCTATTGTATTCCATATATCAGAGCTCTCCTTTCTCTTATTGCGATATTCAAAAAATCAACTTGACCCTCTGTTGATTCTTCGCATGGTTGCTTTGTTTTAAACATATATAAATAATTAACTCCTATATGTAAATTTTAACATACTGTTTTTAAATATAATAAGATTTTATGAAAACTTTATGTTTTCTTAACCTATTAATATTTATACATTTCAGGGTTTGGGCTTCATATAAATTAAAAGAAAAGCTTTGTTTTAAAATAGTGTTGATAATGAACTACATATTATTGCGAAGCAAACCATTTGCAGGAAGATTAGATTTACTTAGGCTATATGAAAGAAAAAAGCGTTAAGAAATACAACTTGTTCGAGAGGAGCGAGTTGTTGTATTTTAGCTTTTTACTTGAATAGAGCCTTAGTAAATCAAGCTTTCGAAACGGTTTAAGTGTAAACTTAGATTCCTGCAGAGCAAAGGAATCTCTAGTTGAACTTATGCAGAGCTGTGAGTAATAATATGTAGTTCTAAAATCAACAACCATTTAAAACAATGCCAAAAGAAAATGATGAGTTATTTTTCATATCTCATCATTTATTTTCATATTTATTATAAATACTTATTGATTTTTTACTTCAATATTATTTAAGTATAAGCTCCACTGGGCAGTGATCAGATCCCATAATCTCAGTATGGATATGTGCACTCTCTAATCTATCTGCTAATTTTTTAGATACAGTAAAGTAGTCAATTCTCCATCCCGCATTGTTCTTTCTTGCATTAAATCTATAAGACCACCAAGAATATGCTCCTTCTTTGTCTGGATAGAAGTATCTAAAGGTATCTATAAATCCATTTTCTAGAAATTTCGTGAATTTTTCTCTTTCTTCTGGAGTAAAACCAGCATTCTTAGTGTTACTTTTAGGATTTTTTAAATCTATTTCCTTGTGGGCAACATTTAAATCTCCACATAGTACCACAGGTTTAACCCTGTCAAGTTCTATTATATAGCTTCTAAAATCATCCTCCCATTTCATTCTATACTCCAACCTAGCTAACTCCTGTTGAGAGTTTGGTGTATAGCAGGTTATCATATAGAAATCCTCAAATTCTAGGGTTATAACTCTACCTTCTTTATCATGTTCCTCTATATTTATTCCATAGCTAACCGAAATAGGCTCCTGTTTAGTAAATATAGCTGTTCCTGAATACCCCTTTTTCTCTGCATAGTTCCAATATTGATGATATCCCTCTAACTGTAAATCTATTTGTCCCTCTTGTAATTTGCTCTCCTGAATACAGAATACATCTGCATCTATCTCTTTAAAAAAGTCTAAAAACCCCTTTTGCACACAGGCTCTTATCCCATTTACATTCCAAGAAATCAATTTCATGATTCTCATCTCCTTCCTATAAAAGTATTATACCTACTTTCACCCTAAGAGTAAAAGTAGGTATTAAATGTTCAGTGAATTTTAAATTGTATTTCTATCTTAGTATCCCTTTATTTCTCTTTTCTTCTCTACATTTCTGCGCACCAATAAATATATAATTATATTGCTTGGAATATTTATTAAGCAAATCATTCCCCAAAACCAGAAGTACTTAATTTTTCTTTTTCTAGCATCATAGAACACCCAAGTTCCTTGTATTAGTAATACAACAATAAGTATTCCTATAAAAACCATTTGAAGTTCATTACTCATATTCATCACTTCCTTTTATAACTGTACTATAAACTCCAAACATAGCTATTGGAGAAATTAATCCTATTACAAGATAAACTTTTGTAATTGATGGATATAAGACTATGGTTAAAAATACAATACTAAACATCACCATGGCTAGAGATAGAAATTTTAAAGTATCTATAATCCCCATTTTCTTTTCAACTAACTTATATCCCTTTGACAGTTGAGCAGAAACATTCACAGGTAGTTCCAAATCATCCACATTTATCTCTAAATTTTCCATAGTTGTGTATATTTTTTTTTCAAATCCTATAAATTCTTCACTATGTTTCTCTAATAACGCCTTATCATATTCTTCTTCATAAAATTTATCTATAAAATTCTTCTCTAAATTATCCTGTTGATTTTTACTAAATGTTTCATTCTTATTCATTCTAATTATCTACTCCTAACCTGTTTAAACATCTAAAAAACTAGTTATTTTCTTCAAGATGTTTTAATAAATATTTTACAGTGTAATGTAATCTAGATCTTACAGTACCTACTGGACATCCAAGTATTTGAGAAATTTCTTCATATTTGTAGTTATAATAATGCTTTAATATAAAGACCGATCTTTTTTCATAAGGAATTTCTTGTAACAGCTTTAATACCTGTTCTATCTTTAATTTATTTATTACGCTTTCCTCTATAGAAGAAGTAGAAACCATATCTATATCGTCCCTTATCTCTTCTCTTTTCATTTTTCTAAGCTTATCCCTATATATATTTGTTGCAACAGTTAACATCCAACTAGAAAAACTTCCTGTAGTTTTGTATTTGTGTATATTTAAAATAATCTTTACTACCGTGTCGTTGACTAAATCCCCTGCATCATCTACATTTCCAGTGAGCTTAATTGAATATCCTTTTAATAGTGGATAATTATTTATAATTAAGGTATTAAGGGCATTTTTATCTCCACTTTTAGCTTCTTCAATATAATCTATTTCCTTCACCCTAATTTCCTCAGCTTTCTATTTTTCTTTTATTATTCCCTTCAACAGTATAACGTATGAACTTCTGAAATAGTTCAATGATTTTATTATTAATTTTAATTGGGTATTCGGATTTTAGTGTGGAAACTCATTTTATTTAACTAATGTTCATATAGCACTAATTCCGATTATCATGTAGAAAAATATATTATAGAAACAAAATAGAATTTTGGGAAGTAATAAATTTTAGCGAGTACTACTGATGAAATTATTAAATCAACCCAAAGGAATTACCAATTTAACCACATTCGTTTTTATTAGAATGTGAATTTTTTATGACTTATTGCTCTATTTTATTTACAAGATAAATTCCATAACTATTGGAAATATACAAAAATAATAATATAAAGGGTTGAAAATATACACTGGTGTCGGTATAATTTATAATATAAAACGACAATGATGTATATTTTATTATACACCTTTTGTCAATGGTTATGGAGGTGGATTTATGGCACCAAAAGTTGGCGAAGAATATAAAAAAGAGAGAAAAAAAGAATTAATAGAAGCAGCCAAGAAGGTGTTTATCGAGAAAGGATTTGTTCACACATCTATGCAAGATATTATGGACAAAGCTGGAATATCAAGAGGTGCATTGTATAGTTACTTTGATAATATTGAACACGTTTTTATCGAGGTATTAAAATATGATGACCAAAAAGACATTCAATATTTTGTGCCATCTGATGAAGGTTCACTATGGCTACAATTAAAAAACTGGGTTGAAGAACAGCAATTTTATATTGAGACAATTGACCAAACATTACTCTATGCAATGGCGGAATTCTTTTTATCATCTAATTACGCAAATGATAAAGATAATTTCCCTTACATTTCTGAACGCTACAATCGAACTACTGAAGCTATAGAAGAAGTATTAAATGAAGGTATGCGTAAAGGAGAATTTAGACCTCAACAATCTACTCGTTCTATTGCTAGGTATCTCATATCGTTTATAAACGGTTTAATGTTGGACACGTTTCAACTTGGACATGAACAAACAAAAGTAAAGGATCAATTATCCGTCTTACTTTTCTCTTTAGAAAAATTAATTAATCCAAATCTGCAAAATAAGGAGTGATCGTAATGTTGTTTGAATCATCAAGAATGAGATTAAGAAAGATGACAAAGGAAGATACAGAACTTTACCACAAGTGGAGAAATGATATAGAAGTTATGCATTCCACCAATCCATCCTTGGATGTTTATCCGATGGATGCAACTAAAGAATTTGTAGATCATGTTATTTTGGGATCTCATACAGCCAAAAGCTACATCATTGTTGAAAAAGGAAATGAAACACCAATTGGCATTGTATCATTAATCAATATTGATTATAAAAATAGAAATGCTGAATGTATTATCGACATCGGGGAAAAGGAATATTGGGGAAAAGGCTATGGTTCAGAGGGATTGAAATTACTGCTGGATTTCGCTTTTTACGAAATGAATCTTCATCGAGTTTCTCTTAAAGTATTTTCATTTAATGATAGAGCTATTCTATTGTACACTAAGATCGGTTTTCAAGAGGAAGGAAATAGTAGACAAAGTTTATTTAGAAATGGTGAATGGCATGACATAATTCATATGGGGCTTCTGCAAAATGAGTACTTTGAGAAACAAGTAAAAAGTATATAAAATTGTTCCACCGTAATAGAGAGGAACAGCGATGGAATGACGGTTGAACAACAAATTCAAACGTGAAAAGTTAAAGACTGAACATAAAAAAGCATTACTCTAATCACAAGTAATGCTTTTTGTTTATTGTCTAAAATGTTGCAAAAGGAAAATGAAATAATGACAACAAATATGCTTAACCTACCAAGTTTTAAAATTATTGATATGCATGAGAGCGAATTTGATTATAGATTCTTAGCTGAGACTACGGAAGTTGCTTTTGGAAAAATGTTACCTGATCAATCTCCAAAATAGGAACAAAATGGATATGAATGGGTGTATGAGGAAATCTATGGAGCTGATTTTTCAACACTAATCAAAGCAATAGAAGAAGGTACTTTTTAATCCTCTTTTCACACTATTTTCTGATTACCCTTTTAATTATATAAGTCATAATTAAATCTCTACATTATACAAAGAAAAGACAGCCTTAGCCCGTGATAATCATTCCTTCCATTAGTGTTAAGAGATTCTTTCATACTTTGAAGAAATTATCACTTAACACCATAATGAGGATTCATTTACACAGTTTGCTGTCTTTCTCACTAGCTATACCAGTAATTATGCCACTTATTCCCGTTTATTTAAATTACTTTTCAATTTATTTATTAACCAACCTTATTTCCAAGGCCTCTAATCTTTTTGATTGCCCTTCAGTACCAGCAGTTTCACCATCTCTTCTCCACCCTTGCCATCCTAGACCTTCTACATAAATTCGATATTCTACGCTATATCCTGGAGCATTTTCTAGCTTAATCTCTATCCCTTCAATTCTTTTACTTAGGCCTACAGTACCACTTAATTCTCCATTTTGCTTCCAATCTTGCCACCCAATATCCTGTATATGAGTCCTATAGAGTACATTAGCGTCTTTAAGGTCATTATTTATGGTAAGCATTATACTCTCTAATCTCTTACTCTGATCTGTAGTTCCACTTAATTCTCCATTATATTTCCATCCTTGCCAGCCTATATCTTGAAGATGACCTTGATATGCTATTCCTTTAACATTAACATCTGAAGCCGGTAGAGCAAAATGACTATATAAATTCTTTAATCTCTCTCTAACCCTTTGGGTGTTGTTCTTAATATCTCTATAAGAAAAATGTATACTTCCATTTACATTTGAGTAATTCCTATTTAAATTAATTTGCTGATCCATCTCCACAGCTACAGTTTGTCTATAGATAGCTTGTCCAATATATAATTTTACCTTGGTACCTTCAACTTCATTACTCCACCATGGAACAAGTTTAGCATAATCCGCTATATTATAGCCAATTTGCCAATAGATTTGTGGCGCTACATAATCAAGCCAACCATTTTTTATCCAAGTCCTAGTATCTGCATATATATCATGGTAACTTTGTCCTCCCTTAGTGTCAGAACCTGTTGGATCACTTGACTTGTTTTTCCATATTCCTCTTGGACTTATTCCAAATTCTACTTTAGGTTTTATACTTTTTATAGTTTCATATACAGACTTAACCATCTGATTTACACTATCTCTTCTAAAGTCCCCAATGTTTTTTCCACCACCATATGATGCATAGGCAGAACTGTCATCAATCTTTGAACCTGGATAAAAGTAATCATCAAAATGTATTCCATCTACATCATAATTTTTAACTATCTCTGCTACGGTATCCACTATATGTTGTCTAACAGCTGGTAATCCCGGATTGTAATATAATTTTTTCTCATACTCCATCACAGTATATGGATTTAGTCTAGCAAAATGATTAGGAGCTAATTTATTTAAATCTGTGCCACTAGTGGTTATTCTATAAGGATTTAACCATCCATGCACCTCTATTCCTCTTTTATGAGCTTCTTCTATTATGAACTCTAATGGATCATAACCAGGATCTTTTCCCTGTACACCTGTTAGTACATCTGACCACGGATTTATATTGGATTTATATAGAGCATCTGCCATAGGTCTTACTTGAACCATTATGGCATTAAGCCCTGTATCTTTTACCTGTTCTAATATTTGTATAATCTCATTTTTTTGTAACTGTTCATTGTTCCGTGACCCTATACTTGGCCAGTCTTGGTTATAAATCGTAGTTACCCATACCCCTCTCATTTCCTTACTCTCACTTGCCTTAACTTCTATTATACTTCCAATGAGTATAATGAAGCAGCATAAAAATGTACATACTATTCTCTTCATATTCTCCTCCTTCATATCAAGAACTTCTTACATATTATTCCCTATTCACATATATTTTCTATATTATACATCATTAAATGGAACATTGAAAGAAAGTATTCCCAACATTAAAACAAAGTCAAATAAAAAAAACTTTGTTCATTATAATTAATGCCAAAGTTTTTAACTAATTAAATATGTCATAATAACAGATAATTCTGTTTTTAATTAAATTTTATTTACACTTCTTATCTATTCCTTCATACAAATACTCTAGATATTCAACGTCAATCCTCTCATTCTTCAACTTATCCATTCTATCCTTAGCTTTATCTAGAACTTCTCTTGCTTCTTCATAATCTCTATGCTTTATGCAGTTGCTAGCATACTCTAACAGATAGTCTATTTTTACTACAATCTCCGCTAAATCTTCCCTATCTTCATTAACTAATTTTAATATTAATCCATATATCTTAGGAGAAGTATCTTCTCTTACCTTATTTAATAATTGATTATTTCTGCTATTTTTCTTCGCCATAATACACCCTCTTATCTAATTATATTTATCTTGTAGTTTTCCACCATAAATCATTTTAATCCTCTTAATTATTTGACGAATATATGACTAAATTGTTTATGGAAATATTTTACATTTACCTTTATAATGATTTTATACTTTTCAATGCCATAGTATAATTTTAATTCAATATTGAAATGAACTGCAATATTATTATTTTTAATACCATTGCATTCTCTTTATTAATTAGGACAAGCTATGAAGCACTTATAACAAAGGAGTTGATATTATGTTAAACTTACTACATTCTTCCTATCTGATGATTTTTTTAAGTTATTTATTTATAGCTGTAGAGGTTTTCTTCATTTTAAGATTAGTATCAAGAAAGCTTCTAAATACTGATATTATTTATAGTATACACAATTCTATATCCAAAAATATTATACTTAGAATTCTATTTATGCTTCTCATTGTAACCCCTGCTATAGCTTTAGAACTCTGGAAATATAATATTAATATAGAGACTTATACTGTATTGAAATCATTTAATGTATCTAATCTTGAATCTCCTAATATTTATTTCTATCAACTATGTATTTTATCATCCTTTTACATTTTTTCAGGCTTTCTATGGATTTGCAGTGACCTGCTTAAAGGAATATCTTACTTAGATATAACTGTAGATGGAGTTATATTAGATGGAGACTTAGTTAAATGGATTAATATCCATGACTTCAACTTAGATGAAGATACTCTAATTCTAAATTATGAGAAACAACTATTTAATATCTCATGGACAAGCTCTATATCCATAGAAATTTCTTCTCATGATAAATATTTTATTGAAACACTACTTTATAATAACATACATGGTGATACATTGTATTCTAATATCTGTTAAAGTTCATAGTTATCTAACGCCCTTCCTATTTATCAATAATTATTAGCTCTGTTTTAATATAGTTTTAAAATAACACTATATTAAAATAGAGCTATTTTATCTCGCATAGTTAATAAAATTACTGTTAATGTTTTCATTCTATAGTGATATACTATATATAGATTTCAATAATAAAACTACATTATACAAATAGGTTTTTATTTTATGAAGTTCTAATTAATCTAATTTTATATTTAAGCCTATTTGTATAATGTAGAAACTTAATTACAACTTATATATATTATTTTTTTAGGAGTATGCTATGAATATTAGAAGCGTTATATTGTTTTCTATAAGCCTTGGTATAATATTTTTATTTAAATTTCTTTATTCTCAAAACAATGACTTAAAAGTATCTAAAGTTCGGATAAACACTAGAAAAACCTTAGATAACTTTAGTATAATTCATCTCTCTGACTTACATACTAAGTCCTTTGGCAAAGATAATAGAGTTCTTGTAAATATGGTGAAAAACCGCTGTCCAGATATAATTGTTATAACTGGCGATATACTTGATAGAAGATTTTTCGACTTAGCTTACGTAGAAAACATAGGTAAAGAACTGATGAAAATAGCCCCAGTATATTATGTTACTGGTAATCATGAGTGGTTTGCTAATAAACAAGACGAAATTAAACAAACTTTAATAGATTGCGGAGTAGAGGTTTTAAATGGAAATATAATTAAGCTTTCAAATGGGAAATATCCTATACTAATCAGTGGAATTGACGATATAAAATATAGTAATATACGGCTAGATGAAGTTCTAAAAGAATTTTCTCAACATGATGGTTATAAAATCTTTCTTTCTCATCAACCTGAGGTATTCAAAATCTATTGGAAATATAATATGGATTTAGTACTATGTGGTCATGCCCATGGTGGACAAATTAGGCTTCCTTTCATAGGTGGATTAATTGCACCCAATCAAGGTTTCTTTCCAAAATATTATGAAGGGGTATATTCTATGAATAGTACTAACATGATAGTAAGCAGAGGGCTTGGAAATAGTACTTTTCCTTTTAGAATATTTAATAAACCTGAAATTGTATTTATTCAAATAAAGCTAAAGAGTTAATAAATGAAAATACTCCAAAAGGGTTTTAAGGAGGTTATTCCATGACGGAAAGAAATATTAAATTTATATATATTTTGTCCATCTTATGTTGTAGCATTTTTTATGTTGTTTCTCAATTTACTTCTCTTAGCTACCTATATACAACACTATTAAAAATTATTCTTTTTGCTTTTGTACCTGCCTTATATTTTATGTTTATCTCTAAAACTAGCATGTTAGGAATTTTGAAAATTAGGACAGATAAAAAACATTTATCTCTAGGCTTTATTTTAGGATTAAGTGTATTTTCTATTATATTACTTGCTTACTTTATTCTAAAGTCTTATATTGACTTAGACTTAATTTCTAAAGATTTAATGACCTCTTCAGGTGTCACTCCTATGACCTTTCCCTTTGTAGCCTTATATATTACCTTTGTAAACTCCTTTTTAGAGGAATATTTCTTCAGAGGGTTTATCTTTCTAACCTTGTATGATAAGGGCTATAAGATTATCTCCTATGTGTTTTCAGCACTATTATTTTCTATATATCATGTAGCTATTTTTAAATCTTGGTTCAATCTTAGCTTGACCCTATTAGCTCTCTTAGGACTATTCCTAGGAGGTATTATCTTTAACTACATAAATACAAAAACAAAGAGTATTAGTAATTCATGGTTAGTACATATCTTCGCAGATATATCCATTATGATTATAGGAGTAATAATGTTTTATTTTTAGTATTGATTTTAATATTAGGCTTTGTTTTAATATAGTGTTGATTTTAGAACTACATATTATTGCGAAGCAAACCATTTGCAGGAAGCTTAGATTTACTTAGGTTCTATGAAATCAAAAAGCGTTAAGAAATACAACTTGTTCGAGAGAAGCGAGTTGTTGTATTTTAGCTTTTTACTTGAATAGAGCCTTAGTAAATCAAGCTTTCGAAACGGTTTAAGTGTAAACTTAAATTCCTGCATAGCAAAGGAATCTCTAGTTGAACTTATGCAAAGCTGTGAGTAATAATATGTAGTTCATTATCAATATAATATTAAAACTTATGCCACCTTTAAACTTTACTATCCTTCTTCTCTAGACATTTTTCTGGATCTAGTTTTATAAGTTGCCACTGTCCATTCTTATCCTTTTTATACTGAGCTACTTCAACATCATAGTCATTGGTAAGCTTATAAAACTCTATATAATAATCCCCTCCATCAGTTCCCTTGAAGTAAACCTTCTTTACATAATCATCTTCCTCTGTTTTACCTCTTTCTTTAACCAATTTACACCAATTCCCATATTTGATATCAACCACAGCTTCTCCTATATAATCCCATCTATGATATGGTGCGCACAAATAATCCTCTCCATATAAGTCCACATGTGAGATTCTATATCCTTGTCCTTCCTTAGCTATATACACGTATCCGTAATAATAAGCAAAATTTCCTATGCCTTCCTCAGAGCCTTTTATAGTCTCAATTTCTATAAAATATGCTTTGTCATTAGGATATTTATCATTAGTAGGTACTTCCTTTAACCTTATTAAATTAATATGCAATATGTTTTTAAAGGAATCTAAATAATCTTTATAACTTAACTTCTCTTTATAAGAAGAAGATAAAAAATTATAGGCTATTGGATAAGGAATCTTCACATTTCCTATGGTCCCACATCCAGCATTCTTACCTTTTTCGTAATTTGACGCTTCTCTTAGAATACTAAAATAGTTAATTATTAGTTCCTCTGGATCCTTGACCATATCCAATGGGATAGTTATATCATTTATCTTTTTCTTATTATAACTATCAAGAAAATTCCAAGTTATTTTTTTATCATTTATAATGGGAAGTTTAGAAGGTCGAAAGTATTTTTCTTCATTTATTTCTGGTGTATTTTCATTAGGTTTTTCTTCATGAAATTCTTCATAATTTAACACTGCTCCCATAACAAAAGTAGATTTATTATTATCTCCAACATAACCTATATAAATTACAATTAAAAATAATAAAATTACTTCTATGCCAACTATCACAGGAAATACATCTTCACTCTTCCAATCTTTAAAATTCATTTACTGCTACCTACTCCATAATACTTCTAGTAAAGTATATTGAATAATAGCTTAATAAATTCCTCTAACCAGTATCTTTACAGCTTTCACACTTATAAATTGTTGATTCCTTCAAAGTTGAACTTTGAGCTCTTACTTTTGCTAATATTCTCTCTAGTGATTCCTGCTTTACTTGAACCATAAAAGTTTCTCTTCTTTTCATTTAAATATCCTTCGAATTTATTTCCAAATAAGGTTTCTGGTCTTAGATATTTCTCATAGATAGTTCCTCTCCATTGATCAGATTTTTTATCGATAACCCTTTTAAAATCTTCAAAAGAAAAGCCCTCCTTAACTCTAGCTCTTATAAAAAGCCTAGTTTTCTTTGAGTGTACTTTAAAATTACTTTCACACTTTTCATTGAGATAGGTGACAACCTGACTATATATATTATTATTATCTATAATAGAGTTATTTTCTAATAGAATAATCTTTGTTTGGTCAACTTTGACTTGCCCCTCAATACATTTTTTATCATCCTCTACTGTTAAATCTGTACTAAGGGTAGTACATTTTTCACCCTCTATTGATGGCATATCCTCATCTTTACCTCCTTTAATAGATACCTCATTACCCATTAGTAGTTTTTCATAGTTCTCCTCATGGATATAAACATATAAAAAGGTTCCCTTGCTGTCCCTTTCCACATGTCTAATTAAAAGGTTACCTAGATTTCCTTGAAACATCCTCTTTAGCTTCTGTTTTTGAGCATTAAAAAGTCGCTCCTCTGCACTTGCAGTGAAGCCTTCTTCTCTATGCTCCTTAACCTTGCAGTCCTTAACCAAAATAGGTAAATCCTCAATAATTTTCTTATAGCTCACTAAATAACAACATTTATTCTCTTTCTCCATGAATTTTCTCTTCATAGCACCAGTTTCTTTAAAATCGATGAACCATCTAAGTATCAATAAATCATCAGTACTTAATCCTAATTCCATAGCACCTAATTGGTTAAAACCTAAAATATTATACTTCATATCCATCCTCCTATTCACCCTTCTACCTTATATATACAAGTCAATAAACCTTAGGGCTAATAAAGATTTTAAAAAACAGCTTTGTTTTAATATAATTGTGATTTTTAAGCTTCATATTGAAATAGAGCAACGGAAAAAACTTTATGCTAATTAACTGATTATATTAAAAAAAGAGCCAGATTCACATCTGACTCTCACTTTGAATTATTCTTCAGCTTTAAGATATCATATCCCCGTGCTGAAGCTTTTCCTCACTCATTATCATATTATAATATTTTCCTCTCTTTTCAATAAGCTGTTGATGAGTCCCTTTCTCTAATATCCGCCCATCTGATAATACTAATATCTTGTCAGCATTTTGTATTACCGATAAACTATGAGCTATCATAATCACTGTTCTATCCTTGTTTAAAAGATTTTGTATAGCCTTTTTAACTGCTAACTCATTTTCTATATCCAAAGATGCAGTGGCCTCATCTAACAAAAGTATTGGACTATCTTTCAGTATAGCTCTTGCAATAGATATACGCTGACGCTCTCCACCTGATAGTTGGTTTCCATTTTCACCTATGATTGTATCATATCCTTTTTCTAACTTTTGTATAAAATCATGACAATTTGCTTTTTTAGCAGCTTCTATAATTTCCTTATCTGTGGCCTTTGGACGAGCAAATTTAATATTATTTTTAATAGTTTCATGAAATAAAAATACATCTTGATCTACCATAGATATAAAATCTAAAATCTTCTCTGGACTTTTATTTTTGATACTAACTCCTCCAATAGATATATCTCCTGACTTAGGATCATAGAATTTAGATATAAGATTTAGAATAGTGGATTTCCCTGAACCTGAGTCCCCTACTATAGCCGTAAGCTTACCTTCTTCGGCTTTGAAACCAACGTTTTTAAGTACTGGCTCACCTTTTTCATATTCAAAATCTACACCCTCAAAATCTATGTCATATCCTTTCGGAGAAAAATCTTCACCACTATCCAATATCTCTTTTTCATCTACTAAACTTGCAATTGCTTTTTTAGATATAACTAAATTTTTGTAAGATGTTAAATCTATAAATACCACTCCCAAAAGTTTAACCAAATACATAGGTATAACTACCAGCACTACTAGCTGACTGGGTGCTAAGTTTCCATCTATCACAGCTCTTCCTGCTAATATGATAGATATTGGCATCAGAAGTCCTAACAACATATTAAATGTACTTCCTATTGGTATAACTTTAGCTTCATAAGTGTAGCTTATATTACTAATATCTTTTAACGATTCTCTAGTTTTTTTATTCTTTACACCTGCCATATTATATGCCTTAAATGTTTGTAATCCAGCAATATACTCCACTACATCACTAACATTTTCTGCTAATATTTCATTTTTAAGCTTACCATATTTAGATACTACTTTAATAGAAAAATGCATCACCGGAATAATACTTAAAGCCACTACTAAACATATTGTTCCAATGAGGAAATGATGCAGCATTAAATAGACTATCATTAAAGTTATCAAAGTAGAATTTTTAAGTATATCTCCTACTTTATGAGTGAGGATAGACTCATAGTTATTTACATCACTAGTCACAATATTTATATAATCTCCACTCTTTCTCTTAGAAAAATTAGAAAGTGGAATTTGTTTCATCTTTTGTCCTAAAAAAAGTCTAATATCTCTAGTCATATCAGCTCCACCTACATGACCTTGAGTATATCCCAAACTATAAATAGCAATTCTAATAAGATAAATGCATCCTATAGCAATACTCAATTTCACCAATTTATCCAAATCTAGATTGTTTTCAAACAAGGATTGTATAGCTATAAATATAACTCCAATACTAGAGCCTGATAATATACCTTCTAATAAGTTTAAAGCCATAGCTGTATAAAATTTTCTTCCCTTTTTCATATAATTGTTACTATTCAACATCCTCACCTACTTTCAATCCATAGGATATATTCCGTGCTTGATTGTAATCAGTCCAAGCTTTTTGATAATAACTGTTTGTACTAAACACTTCTTTATGAGTACCTAGTGCTTTTACTGTATGATCCTCTACCACCATTACACCATGGCATTTATTTACAATATTTAACCTATGAGCTACTATAAGTACAGTTTTATTTTTACATAAATTATCAATAGCTATATCTATTTCATACTGATTTTCAGGATCAGCCGCTGATGTTGCTTCATCCAATATAAGTATAGGAGCATCTTTCAAAATAGCCCTTGCTATAGCTATCCTTTGCTTCTCTCCACCGCTTAATCTAGAGCCGTAGTTACCCACCAAAGTATTGTAACCATGAGGTAAACTCTCTATAAAGTCGTGTATTTGAGCTTTCTTAGCCGCCTCCTTCACTTCTTCTAGAGTAGCCTCTGTGCCCATGTTGATATTCTCAAATATACTTTGTCTAGTCAAAAATGGCTTTTGAAAAACTATAGAAATATTCTCTAGTAGGTTTCCATATCCAATATCCTTTATATTTTCATTACCTATGCGTATGTCTCCAGTTTTAATATCATAAAATCTAGCCAGTAACTGAATAATGGTGCTTTTCCCTGCACCTGATTGCCCTACTATTGCTATTTTCTCTCCATCTTTAATACGAAAATTTACATTTTCTAGTACATTTACTTTATTATCGTAAGAAAAACTTACATTTTTAAATTCAATATCATGTTTTTTAGGAAATGGTCTTTGTGTATCTTCTAACTTTTGTATATCTAATACTTCTATAATATTGTGAATACCTTTAAGCACCTGTGACAAACTAGAACCTAATTCCATCAAAGCTTTTAACTCTACTAAATACATAGATCCCACAAAAACAAACAATATAAACTCTCCACCTTGTAAAGTGCCTTGAATAAGCTTATAACCACCTATTGGTATTAAAAATGCAACAGCACTCTCCAATATGACTATAAATGTGGCAAATGGAGGTCCTACAGTATAGGATATTTTTTTCCATAAACTACTATGTTCATCTATTGTATTTGCAAACTTAGTATAAGAATCCTCACCTAAGTTGTAGGCTTTAATAAGTCTCATACCACCAATATAATCTATCATAGTGGAGTTTAGATTACCCATGACTCTACTTAGATTTTCTCCCTCATTGCTCATTTTCTTAAAAATATATACCTGTATTAATGCGATAATAGGTATAGGTGTCAAAGATACCAATGCCAATACCCAATTAACTGTACATAAATATACAAACACCGCAATAGGTCCTGAGGCATACATCACAAGCTCAGGCAAGTGATGAGCTAAAAACAGCTCTAACTTTTCAATATCATCATTGATAACTCTTTTAATATCTCCAGACTCTTTTTCATTTAAATTTCCTAAACCTACCTTTGATATATGTTCTATCACCATACAACGAACCTGATACAGAGCATTGTAGGCTCCTTTATGAGATAGTCTGATTCCCATAGATAAAAATACATTTCGCACTAATACACCTAAAAATATAATTAAACTGTAGCTAATCATTACCTCTCTAGTAAAATGGCCTAAATATAAACTTTCTAATATCCTATATATGCCCATATAAGGCACCATCATAGATGCTCCACTTACAAGTCCTAGGGCCATAGCTCCATATAGCTTGTACTTCTCCTTGCCGGCCCAAGTAAACAAAAGTTTCAAAGGCTTTCGGGTATTTTTTTTCATTCCATTACCTTCTTTCTTAATACCTTTTTCATGGTACCTTATTGTTAATCAACACTAGTGGTACCTTTAGTATATTTAATCAGCATTAAGTTTTCAGCTCTTCACAGATAAAAATAGCCCGTTTCAAAATCATATTGATATTGATATTCAATGTCGTTTATTTCATAGAATTTCTATACTTTAACGGGGTCATACCATAAACCGCTTTGAAATTCTTAGCAAATTTACTACTATTGGCATATCCACACAAAAGAGAAATCTCAAGCACCGTATATTGACTTTCGATAAGTAATTCCATAGCTTTTTGCATACGATATTTTTTTATATAGTTAAACACAGTATTCCCATATACACCCTTAAATCCCTTTTCTAAATTAGTTACATTGGTTCCTACCATATCTGCTAACTCAGGCAGGGTTATCTTTCTATCCAAATTATCTACAAGTATCCTTCTGGCTTTTTTGATTTTATCTACATAATTTTTTTGAAAATACACAGCTTCTGTAGTAGTATCCTCAGCCTCTGACATTAAATGAAGAATTAACTCCGCTACCTTTATCTTTAAAAAATGCTTTCTATACTCTACTGGTATGGCGTAAAAGGCCTTGAATATATTGTCTAGTCCTTCATTTCCATGACTCACTATACATGTATTTGATTCAAAAATAAAATCAAAAAAGTCCTCTTCCCTAAATTCATTTGTCTGTAAAAAAGTGTTAAGACTCTTAACAGCCTCTGGCAAATAGAGCATCACCGTAATACCTTTGCAATGTTTATCACTAAAACTAAAATTGAGTATATCCACATTGTATCCAAATATGCTAATATCTCCACTAGTCATATATACATATTTATTGTTTACTAGTTCTGCTTCCATATGACCTTCAAGGCAATAATTAATTTCTATACATTTCTTTTCTAACTCAAGGCCTTTTTTCATAGAACCGTACATAGTAAAATCATTATAAATAATCTCTATCCCATCCATAGGATTGTAGCTAATCATATTCCCAAATCCCATATTAGGAGCTATATTGTATATCACTGCATCTCCTTTATCAATTACACTTCTCAACATCCCTTTAAAAAACTGCTCATCAGCATCCATTCTTCTCATCCAACTACTCCTTTTAATAGTAGTAAATTCCACTTAAACAATAAAAAACTCCTTAAGTTTCCTATGATTACTAGGACTCACCTCATATATATCACTTATTTTTCTATTTCTAAACTCTATAACCTTGTGGCAGGTACTAGCCACCAGTTCATAATCATGGGTAATCACGAAAACTATCTTCCCTGCCTCTGATAATTTTCCAATAAGTGCGGACACTCTCTCCATATTGTTAAAATCTAACCCACTGGTAGGCTCGTCAAAAATAATCACATCCTTATTGCAAAGTATACTAGTGGCCACCACCAATCTTTGCTTCTCTCCACCGGACAAAGCCATAGGGTGCTTTTCTCTATGCTTGTACAAATCTAACTCTTTCAGCACATCTTCAATACTGCAATGGCATTCACACTGATATCCAAGGGCACACTCACTCTCCACACTATCTGAAAATAGCTGATGATTTACATCTTGCATCACCATATAAAAAGACTTCAACCTATCTTTAGGCTTGGTATTAGAACCATCATAACATATGCTGCCCTTAGACTTTTTATCTATACCACAAAGAGCTCTTGCCAGAGTAGATTTACCCTGTCCATTGTTACCTATAATTCCTATTACTTCACCACTTGATACCTGAAAATTGATGTCCTTCATTATATTTGTCTTTCCATAATGAAGCTCCAGCCCCTTCACCTCTAAAGAAACATGTCCACACGATTTCAAATTAGCCCCTAACTCCACTTTGTTCAAATCCAAATGCCTAAGCCCACACCGCTCTCTATCCTGCTGACTTAGCATAAAGAACTCATTGCCACTGTACTCGTCTTTAATAACTCCATCTTCCATATACACCACTCTATCTACTATATCTTTCAAAAAATACAGTCTATGCTCTGCAATAATTACAGTCTTCCCTTGACACTTTAACATCATAAGTATTCGTCTAATCTCTTCAATAGTCTGTATATCTAAATTGGAAGAAGGCTCATCTAGTACATATACATCAGGTGAAAGAGCATATATAGAAGCAAAAGCTATCTTTTGCTTCTCTCCCCCTGACATCTTAAAAATGCTCCTATCATAAAGCTCCTCTAGTCCCAAATCAGCTACTGTACCATTGACTCTATCCACTAGTTTTGCTATAGGATAAGACAAATTTTCCATGACAAAAGCTATCTCACTACTAACATCTACATTAAAAAACTGAGTCTTGGGATTTTGAAACACAGACCCTACTCTACTAGCAATCTCGTGCATCTTTGCATCTCTAATATTGACTCCATCCAAATACACATTTCCACTTAGCTCTCCACTATAAAAATGCGGAATCAAACCATTGATTAACCTAGTAATAGTAGTTTTTCCGCAGCCGCTCTTTCCACAAAAGAGTACACACTCTCCCTTAGCTATGTCTAAGTTTATGTGCTGGACTCCCCTACCTTCACTACCACTATATGTATATGTAACATCTTCTATCCTTATCATATTCATCACCTACATTAAAACTTTTATCAAAAGCCCTAAAAAATAAACACTACACACTATATCCATTATATTAAAGCCTATTTCCTTTAAAGAAGTTCGGGTAGTAGGACTATCAATCCCACGAGCAATAGCAGACTGTGACATCTCATCAGCAATCTTAGATGCTGATACAATCATAGGTACATACACATGCTCTATAGTTTCCTCTGGTCTTCTCAAAAATCCACCAACAGACGGGAAAATTCCTCTAATCTTCATAGCATTTTTAATATTCCCAATATCATCCATAGCCATAGGAAAATACCTTAAAGTAACTGCCATTGGTATCAAAATACTCTTAGGCACTTTAAGTTTATTCATAGCAGCCATAAACTCATTGACTTTTGTACTAGCGATCAAAGCCTTACCCAATATAGCACAAGGAAACAGCTTTCTCACAAAGGCTGTAAAAGTCACTATGAAAATCTTCCCGCCTATAGGTAAATAAAGAGCCGCTAAATGCTGTATCCCCATTAAAATCACATAGACAATCCCCATCTTTAGTACAAACTTATACTCACCACACAAAACACTAAACATCAAAGCAGAAAAAATCAGTACCATCTCATATCGCATACTTGGAGATAAAAAAATGATCACATTACAAAGAACCAAAACAAAAATTTTGGTTCTTGGGTCTAATTCTATAGGTTGGCTCTTAGAGCCTCCATCCATTATTGAAATCATATCCATTACACAACACCTGCTTTTGCAAATTGTTTTTTCACTAACTTCCTACCTAAACTAGCGCTTATATAAGAAGCCACCAAAGTACCTACCACCATAGCTGGAAGCACCAATCCATAAGCATGTTGCACCATCACTTCCATATATTCAGTCTCTGTCCCCTTACCTACCAAATAATTCACATATGATTGTCTGTCTAGCCACAACATCACATAAGATGAAATAGGATTGAGAGAATATACCATAAATGCTATGGTATTCAGCTTTAAATTCTTGAAATTCCCTGCCCTTGCAATCTCACCTGACACAAAACCCAGAACAGCGCACACAACAGCCCATATCCAAAACATACCTGTAAAAAAAAGCATAATTCCCATAATAATACCAAGAATAATCATAGGCCCTCTCTTTGGCACCTTCTGAAGTAGTAGCATATAAATAGGTCCCGTCAAAATAGCCACCGATACAGGCATGACAAAAGTCAGCACAGGATTAGGCGCAAACAGCACACCTCCAGCCATAGTAGCTATAAAAAATAACACACAAAATACCCCAGTAGTAATCAAATCCTTTGAATCCATCTTCTCACTTGAACTAGCCATAAAACCTTCTCCCTTATATGAAAATATCACTTGTATGTAGTATATTATCTATATGAAAGTTTTTCTGCTCCATTCATAAAAAAATAGCCTAATCAATCACCGTACTGATAATGATTATCATTATAATATATAGATTGTAATAACGAAACTACATTATACAAATAGGCTTAAATATAAAATAATATTAATTAGAACTTCATATTATTCCTGTTCAACCGTTTCGAAACCTTGATTTACTAAGTCTCTATTCTAGTAAAAACCTAAAAGACAACAACTCGCTTCACTCGAACAAGTTGTCTTTCTTAACGCTTTTTACTTTCATAGAAACTAAGTAAATCTAAGGTTCCTGCAAATGGTATTCACAGTAATAATATGAAGTTCAATTTAAATAGCTTATAAAAGAAAGCCTATTTGTATAATGTAGAAACTTGATCACAACTTATATAAAATAAATTACTTAATTTAATAATTGGTCTATCTATTACATTTAAAACATGAAAGTGAAATTGTAGGGAATATGTTTATTAATATGAAAGAAGATGAAGTAAACATTAAATATGGTTGAGTAGATGATTGGTTTGTTTTAAAAAACACAAAGGGAAGATTATATCATAGTGATTTTTAAAATCATCCTGATATATCTCCCCTTATACGAATAAAACTCCTATGATAAGCTGTATACAAATGTATTGTCTACAGCATAATAACTAATTTCTTAACCAACCTTTTAGATTTCAAGAAACATAGTAAATAAAATTTTTCTTTTCCTTACCTGATGTAGTGAAAACTTTATAGGTTAATATAATTTAATTATATGTTATTTTTTTCTTAATTTCAAGATATTTAACAATGTTTTAATATTGCACCCTTGATATTCAAAGTTTCTATAAAATAGAAAAGCTCAACTTATGTTGAGCTCAAAGGAAAGAGATTATTAACGTTTCATAATCAGGAAACATTATTACAATATTATATTACCATAAATATACACTTTGTAAATTTTGGTTTTATGATACTCTTTCTATCATCTATCAGCTAATCAAATAATTGTATAACCCCTAAGTTTTTTATTTAGGCTTTATTTTAATATGTAGCGCTAAAATCAACAACCATTTAAAACAAAGCTTTTACTTTAAAGGAGCAATTACTCTATCCAAAATTCCATTTAGCTCTGCAATAGCAGTTCCAAAATTAGTTATAGGTATTTTATTTTCTCTACATCTTTCTATTCTAGATAATACCTCTGCTCTATTAAGCATACATGCTCCACAGTGTATTACTACTCTATATTCATTTAAGTTAGTAGGAAAATCTTTTCCTGTAAAATTTTCTATTTGTACTTCTCCATATTTCTCTCTTATCCATTTAGGTAACTTTTCTCTAGCAATATCACCTTTTAGTGAATGATGGGTACAGGCTTCTGCTATTAGCACCTTATCTCCTGACTTCAGAGTACTTATTACTTTGGCCCCTGTAATAAACTCCTCAAGTTCACCTTTATATCTTGACATGAGAATTGAAAAAGAGGTTAAGGGTATTGACTTCTCCAATTTAGAGTTCACTATGCCAAATACTTGGGAATCTGTTATAACTAAATCTGGCTTTCCATTTAATATGCTCAATCCTTCTTCTAAATTATCTAAAGTTACAGTTATGGGTATAGCCTTATGATCTAGTAGATCCCTAATAATCTGTACCTGTGGAAGAATAAGCCTTCCCTTCGGCGCCTGAATATCCTGAGGAGCTACTAATAAAACCCTATAACCTGGCTTAACTATATCACCTAAAATGCTCTCTCTTTCATAATCGCTAGGCACATTACTAATTAAAAGTTTCTTAAGTTCCTCTATATTTTTTCTCTTTTTAGCACTAATATCTATAAAGTTTATATTGAAGCTCTTTTTTAGCTCCTGAAGCTTTTCTTCAATGATGTATTCATTGACCGCAACATCACTCTTATTTATTACTCCTATCACTGGTATATTTCTCTTTTTTAAAAATCCATACCACTGTAGTTCTAAAGATAAATCATTATTTTTCTCAATTAAATCCTCAAATGAAAAAATTAAAAGTGCTATATCTGTCTTATCTACAACATCTTTAGTTCTTTCCATTCTTAGTTCACCAATATGGCCCACATCATCAATTCCAGCAGTATCTATAATTACTACTGGTCCTATTGGTAGTAGCTCCATAGCTTTATATACTGGATCTGTGGTAGTTCCTTTCACCTCTGATACTAAAGCTATATTTTGATTAGTAATACTATTTATCACACTGGATTTACCTGCATTCCTCTTTCCAAATATACCTATATGAAGTCTATTAGCTCTTGGTGTATCCATCATAGTTTTTCCCACACTTTCTAAAACCTTAAATCTCTTTCGCCATTTTTAATTCTTTCTACTCTCTCTCTTGCTACTTCTCTAGCTTTTTCATTTGGTATAGTACATAAGTTATCCTTTATTATCTTTTCCCCTAATTCTCTTGTTCTATCTGTTCCATAATCCTCAATAAATTCCTGCAATGTTAGTAACGCATTACTTAGGCATACATTATTAATCTGTCCACTTTTGGCCAATGCCATAAATCTATCTCCAGTTCTACCTTCTCTATAGCAAGCTGTGCAATAACTTGGAACATAGCCACTCTCCATAAGACTCTCAAGTATTTCTATAGGTGATCGCTGATCTCCAACTTCAAACTGTGGTTTTTCATCTGCAAATTTTTCATGCTCAGCATATCCACCAACACCGGTACAAGAACCAGAACTAACCTGTGAAATTCCTAGGGCTATTATTTCATCTCTCAATCCTACTTCCTCCCTAGTTGATAAAATCATTCCGGCATATGGTACTGCAAGTCTTAACACTGCTACTACCTTTTTAAAATCTTCATCATTAACTAAATGTGGATAGTCCTTTAAACTTACATTTTCAGCTGCTCTAAGTCTTGGTACTGAAATAGTATGAGGACCTACTCCTGTAGATTTCTCTAATTCTTCGGCATGCATAAGCATAGCTATGGTTTCATACTTATGGTCGTATAATCCATAAAGTACCCCAATACCTACATCATCAATTCCCGCTTCTCTTGCTCTATGCATAGCAGTAGTGTGATAATTATAATTGTGTTTAGGCCCATTAGGATGCATTATCTCATAGGTTTCCTTATGGTATGTCTCTTGGAAAAGTATATAGGTTCCTATTTCAGCTTCTTTTAATCTTCTATAATCCTCTACTGAAGTTGCAGCTATATTCACATTAATTCTTCTGATAGCACCATTATCAAATTTTAGTGAATAGATTTCTTTTATGCATTCTAACACATATTCAAGAGGAGTGTTCACTGGATCTTCTCCTACTTCTAGGGCAATTCTCTTATGTCCAAGACTCTCAAGAACTCTTACTTCATCCTTTAATTCATCCATACTGAGCTTTCTTCTTTTTAATTCCTCATTACAGTGCTTATATCCACAATATACACAATTGTTAACACAATAATTACCAACATATAATGGAGCAAACATAACTATACGCTTTCCATATATAGTTTCTTTTACTTCTCTAGCGGTTTTGAACATGTCCTTTAAAATATCTTCATCCTCTACAGAAAGAAGTATTGCCGCCTCTCTGTGAGTAAAACCTTTGGCAAGTTTAGCTTTATCTAATATACTATTTATCACATTTCTATCCTTTGCTAATTCTTTACCTTCCTCTATACAGTTAATTATCTCGCTATTAATTATAAAATCCTCAGCACTATATTCTATCATTTTATTAAATCCCCCTATTATTAGTAATAATTCTTTCTAAAGAACGAATAAAATCTTCTAATTCACGTCTCTCTTCCCTCGGCACATATCTTTCAATAATTTCATTAATTAATAATTTACTTTCCATATTCCTCAACTATTTCTTAGTAATAGCAGCTTTCACTGATACTCCACTTAATTTTCCAAGCTTTCCAGTCATGGCTGATATCTCATCTACTGACCCATCAGCTATAATGGATATAACACTCAATTCTTTCTCCTTATAAGGTATTCCCATTCTAGCTACAATAATCTCATTAAATTCATGCAATATATCATTTACTTCCCTTGCCATTGTTATTTCTTCTACAATTATTCCTATCACCGCAATTCTCTTTTCCACAACTACATCCTCCTGTAATAATTTGTAACGACCCCTGGGGTCATCCCATAAAATGTAATCACCCCAGGGGTCGTTACATTTATTTACAATAAAAAACACCAGCACAAAGTGTTGGTGTAATAATCTTGCATTAGTTTAGTATGTAAGGCATAAATCACCATACTAAGCTACAACTAACTAAGCCTATGGTTACTCTACCATAGGAATGTTATATATCCACCACCCTTTTGTTTAGAAACTCCTTACAATTAGGTTTTCATATATTTTTTGAATATATTTAATCTCGATTATGGGATTTAATTCTCATAATAAAGATTATGTATAATTTCATTTTACTACTGGAATATTATTTAGTAAATAGATAACTTTCTGTCAATTTCCTATTGTATTTTTCATATATATAAGTTGCAATAAAGATAATTCATATTACAAGTATGTTTAATAAATTGTTGAAATTGAGCTTCATATTATCACTGCGAATACCATTTGCAGAAAGCTTAGATTTACTTAAGCTCTATAAAAGAAAAAATCGTTAAGAAATACAACCTGTCCGAACGTAGTGAGTTGTTGTATTTTAGATTTTTTATTGAATAGAACTTTAGTAAATCAAGGTTTCGAAACGGTTGAGCAGGGATAATATGAAGCTCATATCAATTAATTTATAATGTAGAAACTTTATTACAACTCATATATTTAAATATTTTTTATTTTTAATTTTGTTATGAATTACCACCTATATTTCTATAAAATTAAAGCAAACTAATTTTAATAACGTTTTTATTTCTTATAGCTGAATTTAGGAGGTCAAAAATGAGAAGTGTTAAATTTACTTTGAAATTTATTTGTTTTCTACTTCTTATCCATAGTTTTTTTATATTTTCATCTATTCCTGCTTATGGTGTACCGACTTCAACTAAGGAATTGTCATCTAGTGAAAAAATCATTTATTTGACTTTTGATGATGGCCCCAGTGTAGTTACTTATAAAATTTTGGATATATTAAAAAAATATGATGTGAAAGCAACCTTTTTTATAATAGGTAATCAAATTGAAGGCTTTGAGCCAGCCATAAAGAGAATTCAAGATGAAGGGCATAATATTGGGCTTCATAGCTATACTCATAACTTTAAAACTATATATTCTAGTAGGAAAAAATTTATTGATGAAATGAAGAAATGTCAAGATGAACTCTATGACATAACAGGAATAAGATATAATGTAATAAGATTTCCTGGCGGTAGCACAAAACGCTTAAGTGAAGAGTTTTTAGATCAGCTTCATAGTGAAAAATTTAAGATATATGATTGGAATGCCTATATGTCTGATGGTCTTAATTGTAAAACCAGTCCCTACAAATTATATAAAGAGGCCACTTCAACTACAGTATCAAAATATCCTATAATACTATTAATGCACTGTGACTATACTCATAAAAATACCTGTATAGCACTACCTGATGTAATTAAATACTATAAAGATTTAGGTTTTGAATTTAAGGTTATCACTGAGGAAACTCCTGAATTATATTTTCCTATAAAAGCACAAAAATAAAAGAGTAATGAGCTCTTTTATTTTTATTTCTAAAATTTTCACTGCTCTGTGTAATCTAATTACTTCTAGAATTTATGTCTATTTATTTAGATTATCTACAGATTATTTTTAATTTACTAACATTTGTGGAATTGTTATACTAAAATAAAATACATTATCTAAGGAGGACTTAAAAAATGAATTCTCATCAAATTGATTTTAATTTATACGGTGATGATATGCAATTCGTAGAAATCGAGCTAGATCCATGGGAAACCGTCATTGCAGAGGCTGGAGCTATGATGATGATGGATAATAGCATAACTATGGAAACTATATTTGGAGATGGCAGTTCAAATAATGGTGATAATGGAGGTCTCTGGGGTAAGTTAGGTGGTGCTGCTAAGAGAGTTCTTACCGGTGAAAGTCTGTTTATGACTGCCTTTACCAACAGTGGCGTGGCAAAAGAAAAAGTTGCCTTCGCTTCCCCATATCCTGGAAAAATTATTCCTATGGACCTTTCTATGTATGGTAATAAAATAATATGTCAAAAAGATGCTTTTTTATGCGCAGCTAAGGGTGTTAGCGTAGGAATTGACTTTAAGAGAAAACTTGGTACTGGTTTCTTTGGCGGAGAAGGTTTTATACTTCAAAAGCTTGAAGGTGATGGAATTGCCTTTGTTCATGCAGGTGGGACTATAATAAAGAAACAATTAGCTCCTGGGCAAACCTTAAAAATAGACACTGGTTGCTTAGTTGCCATGACTCAACACATTCATTATGATATTCAATTTGTAGGTGGAATTAAAAACACTTTATTTGGTGGAGAAGGAATTTTCTTTGCTACTTTAACTGGCCCTGGCGAAGTTTGGATTCAAAGCTTACCATTTAGTAGACTTGCATCAAAGGTATTTGCCGCGGCGCCTATGTCTGGTGGAAAATATGGCAAAGATGAAGGAAGTATCTTAGGTGGACTTGGAAATTTATTTGAGCGCTAAGTAATATCTTTAGTATTTCTCTTCAGATAGCTATGTCTCTAATTATTATATTTGGATTTGTTTTAAACAAGTGTTGATTTTAGAACTACATATTATTGCGAAGCAAACCATTTGCAGGAAGATTAGATTTACTTAGATTCCTGCAGAGCAAAGGAATCTCTAGTTGCCTGTACCCGGATGGGTGAACTTATGCAAAGCTGTGAGTAATAATATGTAGTTCATTATCAACACTGTATTAAAACAAATCCTTATATTTTTAATTCTATCTTTTTAATTTACCTTGCTTTACTTTTTTCTCATGAATTTCTTCAATTTCTTTAGGCTCTATTCCTGCCATAACTTCTATTTCTTCCATACCCCTATACTGCGAAAGCATGTTTTTTGTTACCTCAACAGCTTCTTCATGCATTCCCTTTGGTAATTTTCTCATAATTTTCTCCTCTCTTCAATGAGACATATTCAAAAAAATAACTAGTCAGTATTCTTGTCTATTTTATTACATATGCCTAAAATTAAGCTTCATATTTATTATTGCTGAAATTAGAAAAATTATTTATTAAATAAATTTTTTATTTGTATCACTATAAATGGAACTAATGATAAGCCATATATAGTCCAATATTGTTTCCAAGTAAGGCTAGCCACTTCAAAAACCCCATGTAATCCCGGCAATAATAATACTAAATTTAAAAATACTAATCCTATACTAAAGGCTATCCATAAATATCTATTTGAGAAGAACTTAGCATCTTTAGATCTACTATTGAATCCATGAATTAGTCTAGATAGGCATAGTGTGCCAAAAGCCATAGTGCTTCCTACCATATTATCTCCAGTTTTCACTCCTATGTGGAAAGCAGTCATTGAAGCTATTGCTATTAACAATCCTTCAAATAATATAGTAAGTCCAAATTTCTTAGTTAATATTGGAGAATCTATATCTCTAGGCGCTTCTTTCATAATCTCATCGCTATGATGCTCAATTCCTAGAGCTATAGCTGGAAGACTATCTGTAAGTAAGTTTATAAATAATAGATGCACTGCTGCAAAAGGCACTGGTAATGCTACTAAGGATGCATATAATACTGATAATACTGCACCTGTATTTCCTGAAAGCAAAAACTTAATAGAATTTTTAATATGGGCATATATATTTCTTCCATTAGATATAGCTTTTACAATAGTAGCAAAGTTATCATCAGTAAGTACCATAGATGCAGCATCCTTAGCTACTTCTGTACCTGTAATTCCCATAGCAACTCCTATATCAGCTTGTTTAAGTGCAGGAGCATCATTAACACCATCGCCAGTCATAGCTACAACATTTCCTTTTTCCTGCCACGCACTAACTATTCTAATCTTATGCTCTGGAGAAACTCTTGCATATACTGATATGCCCTCTACTTTTTCCCTAAGTTCCTCATCACTTAATCCATCTATTTCCGCTCCCTCTACTGCCATACTACCTTCTTGTAATATACCTATTTGCTTAGCAATAGCTGAAGCCGTTATCTTATGGTCTCCAGTTATCATAACTGGTCTGATTCCAGCCTTTATACACTCTTCCACCGCCTTAGCTGACTCTTCTCTTGGAGGATCCATCATAGCAATTAATCCCATAAACACTAAATCATTTTCATCTTCTAATCCAATATTTTTTACTTTTTCCATTCTCTTAAATGCAAATGCTAAAACTCTAAGACCAGCTTTAGAAAACTTTTCGTTTATGCTCTCAATTTGTTTTCTATCTTCTTTAGTTATCTCTCTAATGCCAGTTTCATCTTCTATTTTTATTACTCTATCAATAATTACATCAAGAGCACCCTTAGTAAATAACAGATTTTTTCCACCTATTTTATGAGTTGTACTCATGAGCTTTCTATCTGAATCAAAGGGTATTTCACTTAATCTTGGATATTCCTCTCTAATCTTTAATTCATCTAGTTTATATATATCCGCTAAATTTACTAGTGCGACTTCCGTTGGATCACCCATCTCCTTGCCATCTAGAGTTACTGAGTCATTACATAATATACTCATTAATAATAGATTGTTTTCAAGCTCAATGGATCTATCTAATTCATCATGATTAATTTCTTTACCATCTACATATAATTTTTTAACAGTCATTTTATTTTGAGTTAGTGTTCCTGTTTTATCTGAACAAATTACAGAAACACTACCTAATCCTTCTACTGCTTGAAGTTTTCTTATGATAGCATTTTCCTTAGCCATCTTTTGAGTACCTAGTGCTAGAACTATAGTAACTATAGATCCTAATGCCTCTGGAATAGCTGCTACTGCAAGAGCTACTGCAAACATGAAGGAGTCAATAAATTCACTTCCTCTATATACATTTAATAAGAAAATTCCTGCACTTATAAACAATATTATAATGGCAAGGGTTTTACTAAATTTATCTAAATTAATCTGTAGTGGGGTTTTCTTTTCTTTAGTATTTTCTAAAAGTTCTGCAATTTTACCAATTTCAGTAGTCATACCTATATTAGTAACAAGAATCTTTGCTCTACCATAGGTTACAAGACTTCCAGAGAATACCATATTCTTTCTATCTCCAATGGGTACATTATCTTCTTTTATTACATCTTGGATCTTTATAACACTTTCTGCTTCTCCTGTTAGAGAACTTTCATTCACTTGAAGGCTATAATTTTCAAGTATTCTACCATCTGCAGCCACAAAATCACCTGCATCTAAAAATAAAATATCACCCACTATCAACTCCTTTGATGGAATTTCTAGCCTCTCACCATTTCTGAATACCTTAGCTATGGGCGAAGACATTGCCTTTAAACTACTTAGTGATTTTTCTGCCTTAACATGCTGTACGGTTCCCAAGATGGCATTTAGAATTACTACAACAAATATAACTATTGCACTTTCAATATGTCCTAAAAATATAGATATAGTAGCAGCTCCAATAAGTATTAATACTAACAAATCCTTAAACTGCTCTAAAAATACTTTAAACACTGTTTTTTTAGCCTTCTCTTCTAGTTCATTGTAACCATATTCACTTCTTCTTCTTTCTACCTCCTCTTTGGTTAATCCATTATCTGATGTAGTTAATAACTTCATTAATTCTTCTTTAGATTTTTTATAAACTTGCTTCATTTTAAAACTCCTCCCAATAATTGATAACAAAAAAAACAAGCCCTTTAATATAATCCCCAAATTTCATGAAGATTATATTAAAAGTCTTGTAACCTTTTAAGGTATATAGTACCAGGAACTTGCGTCGCCGTAGTGTTGATACTACATTTATTACTACTCCCTTTTAATATAGAAGCATCTACTATTAACTTAAGCATATGTTATTATAAATCAGTCGATAAGTCAATGAACTTTTTATATATTTTTTAAGAATTTTAATACACATTTATAAATAATGTATAATATTTCATATTTATGATTTTATTTGAAACCATCTTCCTCCATGTTATAATATAGATATATTTTAAAGGAGGTTTATGTTATGGTTTTAGGAGTAATGTATTCTCTAGTTCCTATATTTACAATACTAACTTGTATATCTATAATCTCTGTATGTTTCTGGGGCATTCGAGCTCTCAAAGTTTATATTGATAAAAATACGAGAAACTTTAAATAAATCGTGAAGCAATTTATTTAGTGAAGTGCAACCGGAGATTGCATATAATCCCTCGCTTTTCTCTCTCAAAACATTCACTGGCAAAGCCTATTCTCTACATCTCTGGCATACTTCACTGCAAGTATATGCTGCGCTTATCTATGCCTACTGCGTATTATTTCCACCCATAATCAGATCCATAAATCCAATATTTAATTCCTTAGTAAGTCCTTCTAGTTTATTAATTTGCTCCTCTGCACCTTTTGCAGTAGCATACCCCTTAGATGCTAAAATTACCCCATCTAAGCTATTCATGTACCTATTGTGAATAAAATTAGCTTCCTCACTATGCTCAAGTAAATTAGCCCTTTCCCTTAAAGCCATAAGTGTATTTATATTCTCATCCACTGATTTATTTTCTTTTATTTCATCTATGGCCTTATATGCTTCTGAGGATATATTTTTTACTTCTTTAGTGTAAGCAAAGTCTGTTTTATATCTATTTATCTCGTAACTTATAGGTTTCTTTGCTATAAATATATTATATGCAGATATTCCCACTGTTAAAATGAGAATTATAGCTATAATTGCTTTAAAAATTCCTTTTAAAAATTTTATAGCTAACATTAATAATCCTAATCCAACTAACAATAATAAAATATTGTCCATAGTAAATCCACTCATATCAATTCCCCTCTCCATTTTTTTGTATTATATCACATATTAATGCTAAACTCTTAAGTTTTATTCATAAAATATAAAGAAAAGTAAAAGCAAGGCTTTTTACGGGGGAGTATTGCCTTGCTTTTAGTAAGTTTTCATTTATCATATGAAAAGTCCTTTTATTAACACAGCTAAAAAAATTGGACAATTAAACTGGCTAATTATATATCAGTTTTTAACATCTTTCTTTACAAATATAACAAAAGATATTGCAACTAATATTACAGCTAATATAGCTAGCTGTATTGCTCCCATATTAGGATTTAATATAACATTATACTGCTCTTTAAGCATATTGGCATAATATGGACTCATATGGAAAGATGATAAATTCATATATGGTAATATAGTTTTAGAAACCCATGTCATTTTTAAGTTTGCCATAACCAAAGTAGCTGGTGAAGAACCTAAATACATCACAATAGTTAGTCCTACAGCTAGTGCCGTATTTTTAATTATAGTAGATATAGCAAAGGCTAATGCTATTATGAATATTAAGCTGATACTTGAAAATAAAAGCTTAGGTATAATAGATATAAGATAGCTTTTTTCTACTATAGCACCGCCGCTATATGCTAGAATTTTTGTGGAAAATCCACCAAAACCATATAAGAGTCCACTTGAAAATATAACTAGTAGTACAGTGGAGATAAGAGTTGTGTATCCTATGATAAATACTGCTGATAATTTTGAGAAAAGTATTTTCCATCTTGTCACTGGTCTTATCATAAGAAGTCTTATGGTTCCAGTGGAGTATTCAGATGAAACAATTCCTCCAGCTATTATAACGCATAGTATTATAGCTACTGATACATATATAAGATATATAGTATCTACAGAGCTTCTTGCATCCTTATGAAAATCAATCTGCGGTACATCGGTTTTTAAACTATGCCAATCTAAAGCTATGCTTTCATTTATTTTCTGTTGGTTTTCCTCATAGGTTTTCTTATAGCTTTCATAGGTAACTCCTTTACCTATTTGATACATATATTGTTGATTAAATTCTTCTTCACTTAAAACAGGTTGTCCCTTTGAATCAATGTTATAAGCTAAGTCTTTAATAGTTAAGTTTCTCCAATCTCCATTGTCATAAGGAATTTTATTATCATATCTGTATTGAGTAGCCTGTAAACGTTCCTCTGTCATTGCCAATTGTAGTTTACTACTCTCTATAGCTTTTCCTAGCTCTTTATTTTGTGGCTCATTTTTAAGCTGTTCTTCCATAGTTACTATTTCTTTTTTCTGCTGCTCAATTGATTCTTTAGATAATGCTATACTACTATCTAAAAATTTAATATAATCATTCTTTATTATTGCTTCCTCTATGGATGTCTTTTCTTTATTTACCTTGTCTAGAGTTCCCTGAAGTTCTTCCTTTGGCATTTCAAAATATCTAGTAACATCCTCTTCAGCTAATGAATAGGAATGAGTTAATATAGTCTCTTTGTCATAACCATCTAACATAGCTTCAATAGCTATACTCTCTGTCTCTTTTTCAACCCATTGACTCGCACTCTCAGATCTCCAATCCTCGTAGGATATCTTATTATCTATTAATAGGTTATATTGTTTCTTTTCTGCCTCATAATAACGTTTCTGAAGCATATCTCCTTTTTTATTACTATTTTCAATGCTCTGCATATTCATATCTAAATAAGAAATTTGATTTTTATAATTTTCTATATACCAATCATCATTTCCCAACTGTTGTAAAAATTTCACTCCAAAGGGTAGTAGTAAGCTTGAAAGTAGTATTAAAATTACTATAACCTTAACGCTGACTTTTTTATATTGTTTTATCAATTCATTTTTTATAAGTCCATTTATTTTTCCCATTTTCCTTCTCCTTTAACTAAGATATTTGCCCTTTTGACCCATTGGTTATCTCCATGAATTCATCCTCAAGGGTTTTTGATACAATAGATATCTCGTATACTGAAATATCCTTTTCGGTTAAATACCTATTTATCTTAGCTATTTCTTCACGAGAACATCGCAATCTTAGTTTACTTTGGTACTCTTCCATTATTATGTTATTATCATTATCTTTTATAATTTCTATTACTTTGTTTACCTCATTTACGTCTAAAGAATAAGTATTGATATCTGAATTATTGTCTTTAATGTCTTTTAAGGTTTTAATATCTATTATTTTTCCACTATCTATAATTCCAAATCTGTCACACATTAGCTCCATCTCACTTAAAAGGTGACTTGAAACTAGTACTGCTAACCCTTCTTTTTCAGCCAAATATCTAAGGTTATCCCTTAACTCTTTTATCCCCATAGGATCTAGACCGTTAGTAGGTTCATCGAGAATAAGTAGTTTTGGTTTATGTAATAATGCTTGGGCTACTCCAAGTCTTTGTCTCATTCCTAAAGAATATTTTTTAACCTTATCATCAATACGATTTTCAAGCTTAACTATTTTAACTACTTCATCTATCCTTTCTTTTGAAACCTTTCCATGCATCCTTCCATAAATCTCAAGATTATCACGTCCTGATAAATATCCATACATCTCAGGATTCTCTATAATACCACCTACATGCTTTAATGCTCTCTCAAAATTATTCTTAACATTACTTCCATTGATGAAAACTTCACCTTCATCTATACTTAAAAGTCCTGTAATCATCTTAATTGTAGTGGTTTTACCAGCTCCATTTGGTCCTAAAAATCCAAATATTTCACCGGAATTTACTGCAAAACTTACATTATCAACAATTTTTCGTTTTCCTAAAGTTTTACTAACATTTTTCAGCTCTAATACTACTGCCATCTTTTCACCTCATAGTTTTTATTACTTTGTATCCATATAATTTCTGTTGTTTTACAGATTCATATTTTTTATTACTAAAGTCATTATATAGTAACAAATTTGATTTTATAAGGGGTTTAAGAGTACTTTAAGAAAGTCTTAAGAAAATTGTAAGAATTGATTCTAGCATAAAAAGTTTTGTATCAAACTTGAACAGAAGTGTATCTAATAACATGAATAAATTTAATTATATAGATTGTAATAATGAAACTACATTATACAAATAGGCTTAAATATATGTAGTTTGAATCATAAATTTATAAAAATTAATGTAAATTTATTCATTTACATTTTTCTTTAAAATCTTAAGAGAAATAGAATATTATGTGTAATAAATTAACTTTTTTATAAATAATTATAAAGATTTTGATAAAAAGTAAATGTGTCTATTTACTATTCCCCTTACTACAATGAAAGTATACTAAATTTTAAAAGGGGTGTTTTTATGAAGAAAAAATTAATTTCCATCTTAGCATCTTTGGCCTTGGTTACAACAGTTTCATTTCATTATGTAGACACTAATGCTTCTCCAGTTCCTACAAAAAATAAATCTGCTATTTTACAGGAATTCAAAAAGCTTAGTGATGGAAAAGATAGTTCCTATTTTGAAAATGACAATGGAATGCAGTTATTTGTTACCGGAATTTTATCAAAGGAAACTAGTACTTCTTTTGATAGCGCTATTAAATTTTTAGATGATAATATTTCTTTATTTGATATGAAGAATTTAAATAATGGATTTAGCCCTATTAAAATAGAAAAAGATAATCTTGGGTTTACTCATATGAAATTACAACAAACCTTCAATGGAAAATTAGTTTATGGAAAGACTATAACTATTCATTTTAACAAGGATGGAGTTATAAGTGGAATGACAGGTACTCTTGAAAATAGAATAAATAGTATAGTTAAAAAAAGCAATGCTCCACTAAATGAAAAAGATGCTATAGAAAAAGCTAAACTTTCAAAAAGTTTTACTGAGTTGAGTGAAACTCCTGTAGCTAAAAAATATGTATATTTTAATGGACAAGCTGCCTATGAAGTATATAAAGTTAATATCGTATATGAGGAGCCAGAAATAGGTAGTTGGGAAATTTTCGTTGATGTATATAGTGGAGATATTATAGATAGTATAAGTAAATTAAGAGGTGATGGCGCTACTACAGGCACAGGTGTTGCTGTCAATGGAACTTCTAGATCTTTAAATGTATATCAATCTGGTAGTCAATATCAATTAAAAGATGTAAGTAAAGCCATGTCTGGAACTATTAAGACCTATACTGCTAATAATAAAAATACTGAAACAGGCACCTTAGTTACAAGCTCTACAACCACCTTTACTGACAAAGCTGCTGTAAGTGCTCATAGCTATGCTGAAGTCGTTTATAATTTCTATAAAAATTTATTTAATAGAAATAGTATAGATGGAAATGGTATGTCTATAGATTCCGTTGTTCACTATGGTTCAAAATATAACAACGCTTATTGGAATGGATATAAGATGATTTATGGTGATGGTGATGGATCTGTGTTTAAAGCACTTTCTGGAGATCTAGATGTAGTAGCTCATGAAATGACTCATGGAGTAACAGAATCAAGTGCTAATTTAGTATATGCTAATCAACCAGGAGCACTAAATGAATCCATGTCAGATATTTTAGGAGTCCTAGTACAAACCTATGACAAATATAATGTTCAAAACGGTGGTCAATGGAGCTTTAATTCATCAGATTGGGTAGTAGGCGATGAAGTTTATACTCCTAATACACCAGGTGATGCATTAAGAAGTTTAGCTAATCCAACACTTTATAATCAACCTGCTCATATGACCAACTATAAAAATCTTCCCAATACTCAAGCTGGAGACTGGGGAGGAGTTCACATTAATTCCGGAATACCAAATAAAGCTGCATTTCTTGTTGCACAATCTATAGGATGTGAGAAAACTGCTAATATATACTATAGAGCATTGACTGTATATTTTAACTCTAACACAAATTTTTCACAAGCTAGATTGGGTCTAGTACAAGCTGCAAAAGATTTATATGGTGCTAATTCAACAGAAGCTCAAGCTGTAATCAATTCATTTACTTCAGTAGGAATTAATTAACACCTAATTATTAAGAAATAAATTATCTTTAGAAATAGTTGACTCAAAATGATTAAAAATCATTTTGAGTCACATCCTCTTTTTAGTACAAATAGCTATATTATAAAAATTAAATTAACTAGAACTTCATATTATTACTGCTCAACCGTTTCGAAACATTGATTTACTAAGACTATATTCAAGCAAAAAGCTAAAAGACAACAACTCGCTTTACTCGAACAGGTTGTCTTTCTTAACGCTTTTTGCTTTCACATAGCCTAAGTAAATCTAAGGTTCCTGCAAATGGTATTCACAGCAATAATATGAAGTTCAATTTCAATATTTCATAAAATAAAAACCTATTTATATAATGTAGTTTCATTATTGAAATCTATATATTTAAATTCAAATTTATTATATGCCTGTATAACTTAGAAACTTAATTATAACTTATATATTAAGCTTTCATTCTAACTCTAAGAGGAATTTCCAATTCTTTTGATAGTTTTTTACATTCTTCAATTTCACCTTCAGAAAGGGGCTCATCCACTACTGAGAAATGTACCTCCTTAATATTTTTCTTTGCTTCTTTTGAGAATTCTAATAATGCCTCAAAAGATTTCTCACCGAATTTAGGAGAACATATCTCAGCATATCTTTCTTTTGTAGGTGCATTTAAACTGATAGAAACAACATCAACCAAATCCTTTAGCATGGATGCTGTAGGTTTATTGTGTAAAAGATCTGATAATCCATTAGTATTAATTCTTATCTTAATAGGACTTATGGAACGTATATATTTACAAATCTCTATAACCTGATCTATCCTAACTAGCGGTTCACCATAACCACAGAAAACCAATTCATTAAACTCTAATAAATTATATTTCTTTAATTCCTCTATAACCTCTAAAGTTGTAGGCTCATGCTCTAACCATAAGCTTTCACTTCCATCAACACTGTCTCCTTCTTCTCTGATGCAAAAACTGCATCTGCATGGACATCTATTGGTTATATTAACATAAAACCCCTTTTCCACAGTATATAGTATAGTCAAAACTCTCACCTTCCCATTATTTATTTAAGTTATTTATAAGTTAATTTTCTAGTGATAAGGTTGATGAATTTTTTATATGAATCTTATCTAATGCATATGCCATTACTACAAATATTATTGCACTGCCTATTGGTTGAATGGCATCAAAAGCTAAAGTTGCAAACATAGCAAGAAAGCTGCCAGTCATAAATCCACCAAATACACCATATCCTAATAATCCAACAATACCGGCTAGTATAGTTGCAACAATATTTCTCTTAGTCAAAATCTTATTATTAGTAGAAGTGAAAAATACTACTAATACTGGCTTAATAAGCATAGTAGGTATTACCCATACCATAGCCCCAGATAATATATCTGCGAAACCTGCTCCTATAGCTGCGGCTGCCATGGCATAGGGCATAGGTAAAATACATGCTGCTAAATATATAAAAGCATCCCCTATATGAATATATCCTTGATTAAGTCCAGTTGGCACATGGAATATAGTTGTGGCTACACATATAAAAGCTGCAAATAGTGCAGTTAATACTAAAAGTTTCAGTTTCTTTGAATTATTACTCATCATAAAATCAGCTCCTTTAAAAATGGTTCGAATATTATTCCTTCTCTAGGTTCTGTATTAAAATTACAAGTATAGTTAATTGATTTATGTATAAAGTCACATGCCTTTTCTAAAGCCTGCTTAAGCTCTGCACCATTTAAAACCATTCCACAGATAATTGAAGATAAAATATCTCCTGTACCACAATAAGACTTATGATTATAAGGAGCTTTAACTATAAAGCTCTTATCTTCCTCTTTGTCATAAGCTAAGTTCCAAATTTCATCGCCTTTTACTATTCCTGTTATAACAACCTTTTTAGGACCCATATTAGAAATATCCATAGCACAATGAGTTAAAAACTCCATAGTAAACTCCTCTGGATTATATTTTTTTCCTGTTAGAATACAGCATTCTGTAATGTTAGGAGTTACTAGGTCTGCTAGACTCACTAAATTCTTAAGCTTATTGCACATTGCTTCAGTATAGGTGGCATATATTAAGCCATCGTCAGCCATTACAGGATCTACTACTACAAGAGATTCTGGATGCTTGTCTATAAAGTCCATAACTATATCAATTTGCCGCTCTGATCCTAAAAAACCACTATATATACAATCAAAGTTTATTTGAAGATTATTCCAAACATCTTCATACTTGGGCATTTCTTCAGTTAAATCTAAAAAAGAAAATTTATCATATCCAGTATGACAAGATAATATGGCTGTAGGAAAAGGACAACTTTGTATTCCCAATACTGAGATTATAGGAATTGCAACAGTTAAAGAACATCTTCCTAATCCTGACATATCATTTATAATTACTGCATTTTTAATTGATGTCATAAATTCACCGCCTATTTGTATCGATACGCTTATTTTATTTAAATATGTTGAATATTTAAAAGCTTCTATAATTTGATTATTACACGAATTTACCTAGAGGTCAATACACTTTAACAATTTTTAGTTTATCATATTTTGTACCCATACACTTTTATATTTCAATTAAAATTTAGTTATTTACAACAAATTAACTATTTTATTATGTACTTAATAGTAAAGAAAAAACCTCTTCTTTACCCATTTATGTTATAATTAACTTGTAATATTTTATATAAATTCTATTTTATATAAAACCAAATATTAAGTTTAATTTTAGATTGTTCCTGATTTTAAGCTGCATTTTAAAATTTAATTAGGAGGATTCTTATGTCTATATTGAAACATGATACTAAATTGGGGTGTGCTACTATTGTAAGTAATGATATATTGGGGATTGGCAAAGTAGTTCCTGGTGATATATTCTTTCCTAAATTTATAGTAATTGATAATAGTGATATCTTAGATATGACTGCAATGGATCTTCATAATACTCAAAAATTTCAAAATGAACTAGGAGAAAAACAAAGTTCTTGGCATTTTTCTGTTGATGACAAAAATATTGTACAATCTATCGATAGTTATTGGTTAACCTTAAATACAGGTAATCCACTAAGCGACAGAGAAACCATCTCCATAAAAATATGCCAATTTAAAGATAAAGCTAGAGCAAAATTAGCTGAGTATAATGTTATTGCTTTAATACATGAATTGGCTAAGATCCATGTGTTAGATGTGATTAACTGCATAAAAAAACATGAGGATTATTCTTGTAAATCTCAACCTGAATTTATCTTGTCTAGTGAAGATGGCTGGAGTGAATTCTTAGAGAGGGTATATCATTATGATCCTAATGATAATAAAGCTCATAGTGACTTTTTTTCCAATATCTCTAAAGATATTGACGAGCCAAAGGATACAATGATTTTTAATGAAAAAATATATTTAACAGATAAAAAAATTCTTGTTAAACATATTTGCTGGGCACTACTAGGATGTATTGCCTTCTCTATATTTTACATTTTCATAAATCCTAATATAGATGGAAGTGTCATTACAATTTTTATATTATTTGAGATAATTTTTGTTACCTTCTCTGCTTTTCAATTTAGTTCTGTATCTAATAATAAGATATATATTTCTGAAAGTGGTATAGGCTTTAAATCTATTGGAAGTGATGTACCTGATATAACCTATAACTGGAATACCATAGAGTTAATATCCATTGGCGAAGTTCAGGTTGACACTAGAAATACCGCTGCCTCTTATGGTATCCAAATTTTCTATACTGAAACTTCCTCCTATGGTAGCAATCTCACCTTTGAATCTTTCTCTGTTAAACATCTCATTAATTATGAGGAACTACTTGAAGATGTAATGAAAATGTGCAAAAAGCACGATGTAAAATATAAGGACTACAGAAAAAAATAACCTTTCTAAATTATTTTATGTTATTGAAAAATGTATTGAATTAATCCGTATTGAAATTGGCTTACAATATTATTGCTACGAATACCATTTGCAGGAAGATTGTATTCGTAGTAATAATATGTAAGCTAATTTCATGATGATATCAATTTAGTACATTTTTGTGCCCTTTTTGGTAATATTCCATTAATAAATTATTCACTAGGTTGACAACAAATTGACATATTCATGCTTCATACTTAATTATAATGCTACGGCATGTTTAAAAAATAATTATAAATAGGAGGTTTGTCATGCTAAAGGTTGAAAATCTTGTAAAATCTTATGGAAACCAGACCGTATTAAAAGACTTGTCCTTCACACTTGAGGAAGGTGAAATATTAGGATTACTAGGTCCTAACGGCGCTGGTAAATCAACCACCATGAATATTTTAACAGGCTACATATCTGCTTCTAGTGGAAATGTGTTCATAGATGGACATGACATAGTTGATGAAGGAGACAAGATAAAAGGAAAAATAGGATATCTTCCTGAGCTTCCCCCTTTATATGCAGATATGACGGTGGAAGAATATTTGCACTTTGTTTGCGAATTAAAGAAAGTTCCTAAAAAAGATATTAAAGAAACGCTGGATGAAGTCATGGAATCTGTAAACATTCTAAATGTCCGTGGACGACTTATTAAAAATCTATCCAAAGGATACAAGCAACGTGTTGGTATCGCTCAAGCTATAATCGGAAATCCTGAAATTATAATTTTTGATGAACCCACAGTTGGCCTAGACCCAAAAGAAATTGTTGAAATAAGAAAGCTCATTCGAAATATAGGTAAGAATAGGACGGTAATTCTTAGTTCACACATACTTTCTGAAGTGGAAGAAATATGTCATAAGCTCCTTATTATAAATAAGGGCGAAATGGTTGCCATGGGTACTAAGGAAGATTTACAGAAAAAACTCTCTGAAGGAAATAAAATAGTAATTCGTGTTAAGGGTGATGACTCCTCTATAATAAATGTACTTAAGTCCATCCCCTCTTTATCTGATTTTACCCCATTAGGTAGCCTAGAAGAAGGGTGCCTAGATTTTGAAATTGAAGTAAAAGAAAACCAAGATATTAGAGAAGAACTATTCTTTAAACTTAGTAAGAACAAGCTTCCCCTTCTAATGCTTCATAAAAACAATCTTGACCTTGAAAACCTATTTTTACAAATTACTAAGTAAAGGAGAGAAAAATTTTTATGCATGTTTTATTTAAGAAAGAACTTAAAAGCTATTTTAAAAGCCCTATGGCTTATATATTTTTAACAGTTTTTTTATTTTTTACTGGACTATATTTTGTATCCTATAACTTACTTTATAATAACTCTTCTTTTAACTATGTGTTATATGATTTAGTTATAATATTTTTATTTATGGTACCAATATTCACAATGAGGTTATTATCTGAGGAAAAGAAAAATAAAACAGCTCAACTTCTATTCACCTCACCCCAAAGTATAAGTTCAATTGTATGTGGAAAATATTTTGCTGCAGTTACATTATTTTTGCTAGGAACCTTATGCACCATAATATATCCTATAATTTTGAGTTTCTTCGGAAGCATATCTCTATCTGAACTTATCTCTAGTTACTTAGGATTTATTCTTTTAGGCAGTTCTTTAATCTCTCTAGGCTTATTTATTTCCAGCCTTACTGAGAACCAAATTGCCTCTGCTGTAGCTACTCTTGGTACCTTACTTGTGATTTGGTTCTTAGAGCCAATATCTTCTACATTACCTCAAGACTCTACTTCTGGACTTATATTCATAATAGTTTTAATTGCTATAGTTGGTCTTTTGATATTTAAATCAACTAAAAATTATGTTATTTCTATTTCTATATCAGTGATAAGTTCAACGGTTAGTATTGTTTTATTCTTCATAAATAAAATTTGGTTTGAAGGTATTATAACTAATGTACTTCAATGGTTCTCATTAATAAGTAAAAACCAAAATTTTGCTCAAGGTATTATTTCTTTAACCTATGTTTTTTATTATCTATCATTTATTTTTGTAATGATATTTTTGACCATTAAGACCATAGAGAAAAGAAAATGGAGTTAAGGAGGTAATATAATGAATACTGATAATGATAAAATAAATATTAATGATAATCCATCTCCTGAAAAAGAAGAGATATTAAACCTAGAGGAAGATACAACTCTTGATCCTCCAATTACCAATATGGAACAGTCTACTGTCTCACTTTTAAAGGATAGTACAGATTCAAGTAATATGGGTGCTGAAAAAAAGAAATCAAGGAAGTCTAAGGTTTTTCTTAAAGATATGAGCAAGAATATTAAAACTTCTTTTAAAACAAAGCAAAGTAAACATGGCTCTCTTGTAAGTGCCACCACTATAATATTGTTAGCAATTATAATTATTTCAAATTTAATGCTTACAAAGCTTGATATAAAGTTTGACTTAACAAAGAATAAGATCTATTCTTTAACTGAAGATACAAATAAATTATTGGAAGGCCTAACTAGCGACATAAATATTATAACTGTTATGGAAACCGGAAATAAAAACAGCGATATTGAAGAAATTCTTTCAAAATATAAATCAACTTCAGATAAAATAAAAATTAAGAATGTAGATCCTGTAGTAAGTCCAGCAGCTGTTAAGCAATACTCAAAAGATGGTAGTGAGATTTCCTCTGGCAGTGTAATAGTAGATTCTGGAAATAGGTTCAAAGTTATAAATCAATACGATCTTTATGAAATAGATTACTCTACTGGTCAAATAAAAGGTATAAAGGCTGAGCAAAAGCTAACCTCTGCCATTGAATATGTGACCACAAACAATCTACCTAAGGCTTATATTTTAAGTGGTCATAATGAACCTGAATTGCCTAGTGAGATTCAAGATGCTCTTAGCAATGAAAACTATGAAATTGTAGATTTAGATTTATTTAATGGGGAAGAGTGGAAATATGGAAAAGATGATGTACTAATTGTTAATTCTCCTCAAAGAGATTTGTCCTCAGATGAATTAGGTATATTACAAAATTACTTAAGTGATGGTGGAAAAACTTTCATGGCTATGGGATATGTAAATGAAACTCTACCTAATTTTTCTACCCTTCTTGCTCATTATGGAATATCTATAGATAATAGATTAGTCATAGAAGGAGATAACTCTATGATTTATAAACTACCTAGTAATATTATTCCGGATTATGGCAACCATAGTATTGTAAGTCCTCTTATAACTTCTGGACTGCCAGTATTATCACCAACTTCTCAATATATAAAAACAGAGGACATAACTCGTTCTTCGTTAAATATAGAGTCACTTTTAACTACTAGTAATTCTGCTTATGCTAAATCTGGATTAGAAATTAATACCTTTGAAAAAGAATCTGGGGATGTAGATGGACCTTTTAATCTAGCTGTGGCTGTCACAGAAAAAATAGAAAATAGTGATAAATTAACTGAGTTGGTTGTGGTATCTTCTAGCGATATTCTTGACTCTCAGTCCATATCATTAACTAAGGGTGGTAATTTAGACTTCTTTATGAACTCCATAGGCTGGTTAAGTCAGCGTGAAGATAAAATTACCATAAGAGCTAAAGATATTTCACCTGATATTATCACTGTAAATCAAGGTCAGGTTTATACCTTAGCATTACTTTCTATGTTTATAATACCAACAATTATTATTGCTTCTGGTGCTATAGTGTGGTATAAACGTAGACATCTATAGATATACAAGGAGGTATCCAATGAAAAAGCAAACCTTAATGCTATTTGGTTTATTAGGACTACTTATAATAATTGGCTGGACTTATTTTCTTACCCTAAAATACAAGGCTCCTGAAACCCCTGATGAAAATCAAGAAACACCGGCTTCTATATCCGTACTTACCTTTGATTATACTAAAATTAATGCCATTGATTATATTGAGGGTGATAACACCCTCTCTCTTGAAAAGAAAGATGATAACTGGATTGCAAAAAATGTAGATTACCCATTAAAGCAAGACATTGTAACTGGTGCCTTAAGTACTTTTTCTACATTACCTGCCACTAAAGTTATCAGTGAGAAGGCTGATGATATTTCACAATATGGACTAACTAATCCCGTAAAAAAGATTTCTTTTACCTTAAATGATAACTCTAAAAGAGAGCTTTTAATTGGAAATCAAATTTTAGATGGAAGTAGTTATTATGTAAAATTGGGAGATGAAGATAAAATATATGCAGCTTCTTCTGAAAACATAAATAATGTGTTTTTACTTTTATCAAATGTACGAGATATCACTGTTTTAACCTCTAATTTAGATATTAACGATGTAAATCGTGTTTCTATTAAATATTCAAATGGTGAAACTATAGACAGCACTCTTAAAAATGGGATATGGACAGTTAAATCTCCCCAAGCAAATAATCTACTTGTAGATTTAACATATATAACTGATTTGATTGGAGAATTGACAGGATTATCTGTTATAGATGTAGTTGATAAAAACAATGATAATTTGGATAAATATGGACTGAACATTCCTTTTGCAGAGATTATTATTTCAGATAGCAGTAATTCCTACACCATGGAACTTGGAACTTTAGGCGATGATATTACTGGCTTTACATTTAAGAATGATAATAACATCTATACCATGTATACAACCTATGCAAAAGAAATATGTAATGAAACCTATGACTATTTAAATAAGACTCCTTTTGGTTTAAAGGAAACAGATATAACTAGTGTATCTATTTCAACTAAGGAATTAGGAACTAAGATCTTAACTTTAAATCATGTTGAAACTCCACCAATAAATGGAAATGAAGCAACTATCACCACCACTTACACATTAAATGATAAAGCTATAGAAAAAGATACTATTTCACCCTTCTTAGATGGATTAAACTCTCTTTCTATAAAAACACAAATAGCTGAAGAAGTATCTACTTCTACTCCTCTAATTACTTTGAATATTAAAGGAAAAGCTAATGTTGAAGCTAAATTTTATACCTATGATGCCAATACAGATTTTTACTACCTAGAACTAAATGGTAGTAGAGGATTCTTAATGGATAAACTTTTAGTAGATGGTTGTATAGAAAAACTTAAATAGCTAATAATTTTTTAAACATAACAGGCCTATGAAAGCAGAGACTCGCTCTCTTTCATAGGCCTTCCCCTTTATAGTTTCATATAATATTTCTTCACATGTTAGTTAATACTAATCTAAAGAATATATGTGGAGGTGTTATAATGAAGTTTAAACATATACGGTTCATAGCAATGATGTCCTTATTAATGGTATTCAGTAATTTTCATACAGTTTTAGCCTCAAAAGATGTAAATTCTATTAACTATTATAGTAATGATTTTCATATTCAAGATGATTCATTAAATTTATTAGTAAATCATATCTATACCAAAGGTGAAGACTTAATAATAGATGGATATTTTTACAATTCTACTGACAAAATCTTAAGTGAAGTTTCCAATCTATATTTACAACTTGAGGATAAATTTAACGTGATTTTTGGGAAAAATCTCTTTGAATCAATTCCTATAGATGGTAAACTATTACCTTTTCAAGAAAGAAAAGTCTTATTAATCCTTGACAAGGAGAAGTATAATTTAACTGGAAAATCCTTGTCAAAAATAAAATGGAAATATAAATGCGATTATAAATAAACATTGAAATAGGCCTGAATATTATTATCCTGAACTGATTTCAGGGTAGTAATATTGCAGGCCATTCTCAAAATTATTTTAGTAACCTTCTATAGCTGTATAAATTTCTTTATTAGCTTTAATTATTTCTATTTCTGATTTCCTTTTGAATCTTCTTTAGGGCTTTTTTAGAGCCTCTTTCAATGTCTCTCTCAAGCTTTCTTTCAGTATAACTTACAAATAAGGTGTTTAAGTCATATCCTTTTGGATATAGTTCTTCCGCTTTTAACTCTAATTTCACTCTATTTGTAGGTACTTCAATGAACTCTTTCTTGTAGAAAATCGTTACCTTATTAAATTTATCTTCTGGTTTATACACTATCCCACTATCATTATAATCCAAGAGCAATACCTTATCTCCTACGTTAAATTCAATGGGTTTGTTATCTAATAATAGCTCATCAATATTCTCTATTTTCTTTTTAACCTTACTTTCTTTAACTCTTTGGAGGTTATATTCCTTGTTATCTATATATCCCTTTGCTCTTTCAAGTATGGAATCTCTTATACCCATTTTTTTAGATATCCATAGAGCATTACTCTCTCCGGACCTACCTATTACTAACTTATACAATGGCTCTAGAGTATTATTTTCAAACTGCATTGCTGCATTTTCGAAATCCTCATGACTTTGAGAAAAATTCTTTATCTCTCCATAATGGGTGGTAGCTACAGTTATACATCCCTTATGATAAAACTCCTCTAAGATAGCTATAGCAAGACCTGCTCCCTCATTAGGTTCTGTTCCGCTACCTATCTCATCACATAATATTAAACTTGATTTATTGCTGGTATTAATTATTTCAGCTAAATTCTTCATATGAGATGAGAAGGTGCTCAAGGAGTTTTCTATACTCTGATTATCTCCTATATCCACAAATACCTTTTCAAATATAGACATATCAGTGCCTTCTTTAGCTGTAATATGAAACCCACTTTGAATTGCTAAAGTTAGAATACCTACGGTTTTTAATACTATAGTTTTCCCTCCAGCATTAGGTCCTGTTATGATTAAAGATCTGTATTCTTCACCTATGGTAAAATCTAATGGTACTATATCGCCTTTTAGAAGTGGATGTTTCCCCTTAACTATATTTATATATCCATGAGTATTTATTTTAGGTTTTATACCATCATTAGCTTTACTATATTTTGCTTTAGCAAAAATCATATCATATTCGGCTATTACTTCTATATTTATTTTAACTTCTCTAAGTTTTTCAAAAATAAGATTAGTTAAATAAGCTAGTATCTTATATTCCTCAACAGCTTCTTCCGATTTCAACACTGATAACTCTGTTGTATATTTAAATATAGAAATAGGCTCTATAAATACGGTAGATCCTTTAGATGATGCTTCCACAATAGTTCCTTCTACTTGATTCTTATATGATGCTTTTATAGGTATAGTAAACCTATCTTTCCTTTTACTAATAAAGAATTCCTGTATATAATTTTTATTTGAACTACTCTGTAAGAATTTCTCTAACTTTTCCTGTATCTTATCCTCAGTATTGTCTATCTGTCTTCTTATTCTTTTCAATTCTTTACTAGCATTGGAATCAACTCTCGAACCACTTATAGAGATTTCTATTTCTTCTTCTATACTTCTGAATTCAGTTATAGATTCACCATAGCTACCTAAGGTTGGAGCATAGTAGGCTTTATCTTTCATAAAATCTTTTATTTTTCTACATCCTCTTAAGAAATTACAAATAATAGTAAGTTCTTCTGGTTGAGCTATAACACCCTTCTCAATACTATCTATACTATTTTTTATATTAAATATCCCCTCTAATGGAATATGACTAACCATATCTAGAATTACTCTTCCCTCACTGGTTTCACTTAGTCTCTTATCTACTAACTTTAAATTACTAGTTGGCTGTAATTTATCAATCAATTCCTTTCCTAAACTGCTTACGCAATAAAACTTTATCATTTCCTTTAATTCATTATATTGTAATTTTTCAAATGTATTTATATTCAAGCTTCTTCTCTCCTTCTATAGAAATTAAATTTTTAAAACAATCACTTGGTCATTCTATGAAGATACCTAAGATAGATCTCTTAAGGTATTTGAAATAAAACAATAGTACAATTACTATTTATCTCTTGAATATAACTAAACAAAAAAAGCCATGGATACTCCACAGCTTAAAATTCATACCTAACACCTCTAAATAGTAAAACTATTCAAAGGTATTCTAATAAAGATAGTCAAAACCATCTCTATATATTTACATGGTACTCTTTAGCTAATTGTATCTTCATAGATTAATTTAAATAAATCCATAGCAAACAAAGGTATGTTTATACCCCATTTAAAGATTTATTTAATTATTAAATTTATCTATTTAGATACTAACACGCTCATACAGCACCTCATTTATTTTTATTGAAATCTATCTTAATTTAAATGTTATTATAAAATATATTAAATGTCAAATCTAATTTTTTCTGCTGACCCTTATATATTTCATAAAATTCTCTACTTCTTCTATATTCACACATCCAGTTTTTTCATTACAACTATTGGACATACCACAGGCATTACTAAGCTTTAAGATATCTTCTATATCATAATTATTTAAAAATCCATAAGCAAAACCTGCTATAGATGCATCACCTGAACCTACAGTATTCTCTATTTCGATAGTTGGAATTTCTACCTCATATACATTGTCACTATTTACAAGTATCATGCCTTCAGCTCCTAGAGATACACACACGTTTGTAGCCCCTTGATCTAATAAAAGTGCAGCTCCTTTTACTGCATCTTTCTTAGATTTTATATCCATATTAGTTAAAGCCCTCAGCTCATCTGTATTTGGTTTTATTAAAAAGGGATTACTCTTTAATGCAATCTTGAGAGAGTTTCCACTGGTATCTAAAATAAATTTAATACCTCGTTCTTTACATAGATAACCTATTTTTAAATAATAATCTTTTGGAATTCCTTGTGGAAAGCTTCCAGATGCCACTAGTATAGAGGTATGCTCTAATAATTCTATTAATCTCTCTTCAAATCTTATTAAATCTTCTCCCGATATAATAGGTCCTTTTTCTAATATTTCAGTACTTTTACCACTATTGTCCACTATATTTAAGCACACTCTAGTCTCTCCTTGAATTTCCGTAAATCTAGTCTGTACTCCTAGCTTTAATAACTCTTCTTTTATATATGCTCCATTATGTCCACCTAAAAAACCTACACATACCACACTTTCACCTAGAGTTTTACAAACTTTAGCTACATTTATTCCCTTTCCCCCTGGAGTGGATATCACCTTTTTTGCCCTTTGCACTCCACCTATATTAATGTTGTCCACATTGTATAGCTTGTCTATAGCTGGATTAAAAGTTATTATAGTAATCATAGTTCTTACCTATGCCCTGTTTTCGCTTTTACACATTTTTATTTTCTCAGTTACTACTTCATACATAGCTTTTTTAGCTGGTATAAAATAATGACGCGGATCTGAAGCTTCTGGATGCTCCTTAAAATAATCCTTAATAGCTGCTGAAAATGGAATTTTAAGCTCTGTAGCTATATTAACCTTGGTAATTCCTAATGAAATAGCTTTTTGAACCGAATCATATGGAACTCCTGACGCTCCATGAAGAACTAATGGTACCTCTACTAATGCCCTTGTTTTTTCTAATATTGTATAATTAAGCTTTGGTTCACTTTTATATAGTCCATGAGCAGTTCCTATGGCTATAGCTAATGAATCTACTCCTGTCCTCTCAACAAAGATTTTAGCTTCTTTAGGATCTGTTAAAAAGGCATTTTTTTCATCCACCTCTAAATCATCCTCTATTCCCCCTAATTTCCCAAGTTCAGCTTCCACAGTGGCTCCATAGTTATGAGCAAAATCTACTACATCTTTTACTATTTCTATATTTTTCTCAAAGTTATATTTAGAAGCATCTATCATAACTGACCTACATCCAAGCCTTATAATTTCCTTAATATCCTCTACATTTTCATGATGATCTAAATGAAAGGCTATAGGTACATTAACTTTATTAGATGCAGCCTCAATTATAGCTAATAAGTATTCCTTCTCTGCATAAGAAACTGTGGAAGGTGTAGCTGCCAATATCACTGGAGATTTTAAATCTTCTGCAGCCTGTAGCACTGTTTGTATAGTCTCTAAATTGTGTATATTAAAGGCTGGTACTGCATACCCCTCCTTTTGAGCCTTAATTAACATATCTTTTGTAGATTGTAATGCCATAATTTATCCCCCTTTTATAATATTTATTTTTCTTTATGTTATTTATAGTATGGATAAATATTTACGCCCTTTACAACTCTATTAACTTCTCCTGTTGGGCATGGATTATCAGGTGTTATCCCCAATGAATATGATTTATAGAAAGATAGTAGTTGTCCAAATATTAAATGCTGTAAGGGTAAATATATTTCACTATCTAAACTATATTCTCGGCTCTCTAATTCAATATAGTAATCCACATCTTTTTTAACCTCTTCTGGTATAGAATTGCCTATAATAAATATCTTGTTTCCTTTTCTTTCAGGCATCATTTCCTTAATTAAATCTATATCATATGCTCTTGAATATGAATTGTCTGATAAATAAAACACTGTTACTGTTCTTGAATTTATTACAGACTTTGGACCATGTCTAAATCCAAGAGGAGTATCATACCCAGCATTAACTTGCCCTGCCGTTAGTTCTAATACCTTTAATGCACTTTCTCTCGCTATTCCCTTTAAGGCATTTCCTCCTAAGTAAACAATCCTTTCGAAACTCTCCTTTGATTTCTCCATTATTTCCTTGCAGTTTTTCTTTATAAATTCCTCCACATTTAACCCTAGCCTTTTAATATCTTTCTTTAAGCTTTCTAATTCATTTATATGGAATATGGCCATACAGCTTAATACCATGGTTGAAAAACTACTTGTCATAGCAAAGCTTCTATCATTGCATTTTTCTGGCATAAGCAGTAGTAAATTCTTCTTATTACCAATACACTTCTTACTTAGTGCTCCATCTTTATTACATGTAATAACTATCTGGTATAGATTATGGATTAGCTTTTCTGCTAAATTTACAGCTCCTACACTTTCAGGAGAATTCCCTGACCTTGCAAAAGAGATTAATAATGTAGGTATATCACTAACTAGATAATTTTCTGGAGCCGCAACTATATCTGTAGTTGCTATGTCCTCTACTTTAAGCCCTAGTAACTTTGTTAGATGTGGAGAAACAACTTCCCCAGCAAAAGCTGAACTTCCAGCCCCAGTCAATATAATTCGTTTATTAGGAAGTTTTAAGAAATTCCCTATAAATTTTGATATACTTTCCCTATTACTTTCTAAGCTATCCAATATTTCATTCCATACCTCTGGTTGCTGATTTATCTCCTCTCCTGTAAAAATCCCTTTTTTACTTTCAAGTACTTTTTTGTTAATACCTAATATTTCTTCCATAATTCCCTCCATTACAATTGTTAATATAATGTCACTATTTATATTATATTAATATATAGATTTAAAGTCCAAAGTAATCTGAAAATTATGGTCTATTTTACGGATATCCAAGTTCAATATGAATCTTTCACGGGATAATATGTTTAAAATATATAACTATGGTATAATTTGCTAATATTGCGGAAAAAATCTCTTTTTTTGTAGTATTTTTTTCATGAATAAACGTATTATATGTATATAGGATTTTTATTTTTTTATTTGATGGCTACCACTATAAAACCTCTTCTTCAATGTGGAGATAACTTGGTGTACAGTCGTCGATAAACTTTCCTAAGCTTTAATTGGATACAATATTTCTAATATAGTATCCTTATGAAGCTATTAACTATATAACTACTTACAAGGAGGAAGGAAATGAAAAATAAATTTATTACAACCGTAGCTATAATGCTTACTATTACATCATCTTCAATATTTTTTGGATGTTCTGCCTCCAAAAATCAATCGGTTTTAGGAAGTATTAATTCTGAAGTTGAAGATAAGTCCGTAATTAATACTACCCCAGCTATCCCAGAGGAAAGTGAAGTTATGGATGACATTGATATGGATAACTTTACACCTGGGGACAACGAGAATAATGCCTCAACTGAAAGTTATAATAGCAGTACAAATAATTTTGATAAAGTCAATAATAATCCTGAAGTACCATCTAAGATAGCTGCCTCTAATTTAAACAACACTAAGATAAGTTGGTGGTTTAAGCCTAATAAAACACATGTTACTCCTGAGATTAACACTAAAATTGGGTTTGATTTAGCTAAATATGATGCTCTTTATATTGGAGACACAGGCAAAAAAATATTGTATCTAACTTTTGATGAAGGTTATGAAAATGGATATACTCCTAAAATTCTTGATATTCTAAAAGCTAATGATGTGAAAGCAATCTTTTTTGTAACTTCACCTTATCTTAGAGATAATCCAGATATAATTAAAAGAATGGTTGATGAAGGCCATATTGTTGGAAATCATTCAAATCATCATCCTTCTATGCCTAGCGTTACTCATAGTGAAGAAGGTTTTAATAAAGAGTTTACTGACGTAGAAAATAAATTCAAAGAAATTACTGGAAAAGAGATTCCTAAATTTTTTAGACCTCCTATGGGGGAATACTCTGAGAAGAGCTTAGCAATGACTAAAAATCTTGGTTATAAAACTATATTTTGGAGCTTCGCATATCATGATTGGGATGTTAATAATCAACCTGATTCTGCTAAAGCAAAAACCACTATATTAAATGGACTTCATCCTGGGGCAGTTCTTCTTATACATGCAGTATCAAAAACTAATACAAATATACTTGATGATGTGATTAAACAAGCCAAAGCAGAAGGTTATGAATTTCAATTACTACCTTAAATTAATGTGTTTTAAATAATTCATATTAAAATTAATACTAAATATAAATTATAGATTATTACCCTACAAATGGTTTTCAGGGCAATAATCTATAATTAATTTTTACGCTTATTTCAGTATTGAGTCTATTTATTTAGCATTTCCATTATCTTTTTAGCAATTCCTTCACTATCTATATTATCATCTACATCAATTCTTATAATTTGACTTTTCCCCTTTGCCTCCCCAGTAAGATATAAAATCTCTCCTGTTCCTTCATCTACTTTTCTCAACACTTGAGCTCTATCACCTTTTCTCACTGTAACTGTTCCACCTTTTTGAACCTTTATTTTCTTAGTTTCCTGTAATTCTATAACTTGTCCTATTTTAACCATAGTTATTTTCCCTCCAATTAAATCCTATGGGTTTATTATATATGTATTATATTTAATTTTCCATAATTAAAGCTAAGAGATTTTTATCACATATTAAAACTTAGCTCTGTTTCAATATGTAATTCATATCTCTAAAATAAAATTAAAACTGGACTACAAATCATTATCTCAAAATTAATTTGCAGTCCAGTTTCAACTATTATTTAGACTTTATTTCAAGCCACATATCATCATACAATTTTATTTTATCTCCTAAATCAATAAAAGATTCACTTTTATCCATGATTTCATCTGCTGGATAAGCTACAGGATTTGACCTTGTTTCCTTATCTAACAATTCTAATGCAGCACTATTAGGTGTAGAATAATTTATATAATCTATATTTTTCTTAGCATTCTCAGCATCTAACATAAAATTAATAAATTGTTCAGCTTCTTTTTTGTTCTCTGCATCAGAAGGTATACACATACCGTCTACCCATTTATTTGTTCCTGTTTTAGGTATAGCATAAGCTAAATTTTCATCTTGTGCCATTAAAGTTAGTGCATCACCTGAGTATACTATACCCATAGCACCTTCCCCGCCTAACATTCTATCTTTTATATCGTCATTACCATAAGCAAGCACTAATGGTTTCTGTTTTATTAATTCTTCTTTTGCTTTAGTTAATTCACTTTCATTAGTGGTATTTTGAGAATATCCTAATCTCATTAATGATATTGCCATGGTATCCCTTACAGAGTCTAGCATAAATATTTGCCCTTTATATTTTTCATTCCAAAGAATATCCCAACTATCTATTGGCTCATCTACCATAGTTTTATTATACAGTATTCCAAAAGTTCCCCAAAAATATGGAACTGAATATTCATCTGTTGGATCATAGCTTTGCTTTTTAAATTTCTCATCTATGTTTTTATAATTAGGTATGTTAGCATAATCTATTTTTTGAATTAGCCCTTCATTCTTCATCTTCTCTATCATATAATCTGATGGAAATACTAAATCATATTTTGAACCACCACTTTTTACTTTTTGATACATTATTTCATTAGTATCATATTTTTCATATACCACATCTATTCCAGTTTCTTTTTCAAATTTAGTTATAAGCTCTTCATCAATATAGTCTCCTACGTTATACACATTAAGGACATCTGAAGATGATTTAGAGCCGCATCCTGTAAATAGAGATACTGTGATTATAGCTGCAACTCCTAAGGAAATATATTTTTTTACACTTTTCAAAATTAACCACCTCACAAATTTTTATTATTTATTAACTAGCTGCTTCCTATTAGCTAGTAGCAATAAAATTAATACCGCAACAAACATCAATGTAGACAATGCGTTTATTTCAGGCTTTATTCCTCTTCTTGCCATAGAATATACCTCAATAGAAAGATTAGAAACTCCACTTCCAGTATTAAAAAAACTGATAACAAAGTCATCTATAGACATAGTAAATGCTATTAAAAAGCCTGATATTATGCCTGGTTTTATCTGAGGCAATATAACTTTTCTTAAAGCATACATAGGTTTTGCACCTAGATCCATAGCTGCATCCTCAATATTAGAAGGCAATTGCTTAAGTTTTGGCAATACTGATAATATAACATAAGGTATATCAAAGGTAATATGTGCAAGCAGCATAGTAATTAAACCTAGTTTTGCATTGATGAACACAAAAAGTGTCATTAATGCTACTGCTGTAACTATATCTGGATTTAAAACAGGTAGATAATTCACATTTAACATTATAGCTTTTTTTGCTCCAGTCATCTTATGTATTCCTATAGCACTTATAGTTCCTATAATTGTAGCTATAATAGATGCCACCACTGCTACAAATACAGTAGTTCTTAGGGCAGATAAAATAGCCTGATTATGAAAAAGTTGTGCATACCATTTCGTGGTAAAGCCTTCCCATTTCGCCATGGATTTCGAATCATTAAAAGAAAATAAAACCATTGCAAATATGGGGGCATATAGAAATACAAATACTAAAATCATATATATATTTGAGGTTATCTTCTTTACCACATTAATCCACCACCCTTTTCCTCTGAGCCATCTGAAAATTTAGATGTTAAGGCCATAGAGATTAATATAAGTATCATCATTACTATGGATATGGCAGAACCAAAATTCCAATCTCCTACCACAGTAAACTGTTGTTCTATTAAGTTACCAAGTAACATATATTGCCCTCCACCAAGAAGCCTTGAAATTACAAAGGTTGAAACTGCTGGCATAAATACCATGGTTATTCCTGAAACAACTCCTGGTATACTTAGTGGAAAAGTTACTTTAGTAAATACCTTCGTACTACTAGCTCCTAAATCATGTGCAGCATTTATCAAATCTTGGTCTATCTTCAATAAAGAAGTGTATATAGGTAGTACCATAAAAGGTAAAAAATTATATACCATACCTAAAAGTACTGCTGTATTTGTATATAGAATATTAATAGAATTTAATCCTATAGTAGTTAATAATGTATTTAATAACCCATTTTTACCTAGTATTGCCATCCATGCATAGGTTCTTAATAAGAAATTCATCCACATTGGAAGTATGAATAACATTATTAATATTCCTTTTTTATGCTCTGGCTTCCTTGAAATTATATAGGCTATTGGATATCCAAAGATTACGCATAAAACTGTTGATAAAAACGCAAGCCATATTGAACGTCCGAATACTTTTATGTAAAGGGGATCCATTAACTTTTGAAAATTACTTAGAGAAAATACAACTTCTCCTCCAACTTTTTCAGTTATACTAAAAAATACTATTAATAGTAGTGGTATTATTATAAATAACGCACTCCATATCACATATGGATATGCAAAATAAGATTTCTTTTTCATTACTCATCACCTGATTTTCTCATGATATGAATATCTTCTGGATATATATCCATGCCTATTTCTGTACCTACCTTAGCATTTTTAGTATTATGAAGTATCCAGCTACGCCCGTTCTCCTCTAGCTCTAACTCATAGTGAACCCCTTTAAAAACTGAAGATTTTACAATACCTTTTAAATCAGCACCTTCAGCATCTACCATTGTAATATCCTCTGGCCTTATAACTACATCTATATCCTCGTTTTTCTCAAAACCTTTATCAACACACTCAAATTCTCTTCCACAGAATTTCACTTTAAAATCCTCAAGCATTACGCCATCAAATATATTACTTTCACCTATAAATCTAGCTACAAATTTATTTATAGGTTCATTATATATATCCTCTGGGGTACCCATCTGTTGAATCACACCCTTATTCATTACCACCACTGTATCAGACATGGTTAATGCCTCTTCTTGATCGTGAGTTACAAATATAAATGTTATTCCTAATTGCTTCTGAATCTTTTTAAGTTCTATTTGCATCTCTTTTCTTAACTTTAAATCCAATGCTCCTAATGGTTCATCTAAAAGTAATACCTTGGGCTCATTGACAATAGCTCTAGCTATAGCTACTCTCTGCTGCTGCCCTCCACTTAAGGATTCAATTTTTCTCTTTTCAAACCCCTCTAATGCAACTAACTTTAAAACCTCTTTAACCTTTATGTCAATTTTATCCTTAGAAATTTTTTTTATCTTTAATCCAAAAGCTATATTCTCATAAACATTCATATGAGGAAATAAGGCATACTTCTGAAACACTGTATTTATCTGTCTTTCATAGGATGGGAGATTATTTATTTTTTTATTTTCAAATATAACTTCACCTTCATCACAAGTTTCAAATCCTGCTAGAATTTTTAATGTGGTAGTCTTTCCACATCCGCTTGGTCCTAACAAGGTAACGAATTCGTTCTTTCTTATATTTAAACTAATATTATCTAAGACCTTTAGCTCTTCAAATTGCTTAGATATATTTTTAATTTCAATTATGTTTTCCATGAAAGTAACACCTCTTTTTCCTTAAAATGACGGTGGAGTACTCACCCATATAACCTTTGCCTCTGTTTTGCCTGGATTTGATATGTAGTGGTTAGCCTTAGGCTTAAAGTAAAAGCTCTCACCCTTTTTTATCTTATATACTTTGTCCCCTAAATGGAGATTTATTGTACCTGCCAGTACATATCCAAATTCTTCACCTTCATGGGGCTCTTCTTCTTTATATTGTCCTTGTGGATGTAATATAAGCATTATAGGTTCCATATCATTTTTCTGTGCATCTGGAACTAGCCACTTCAGCTTGTATTTTAACTCTTCATCCTCTTTCTCAAACATATCATCATCTGTAAATTTAACTCTCTCATTGGGCTCTTCACTAAAGAATTCATTTAAATTAGTTCCTAAACTTTGAAGAATATCCATAAGCGTTGCTATGGATGGCGACGTTAGATCATTTTCAATTTGAGATATAAATCCTTTAGATAACTCACACCTATTTGCAAGTTCTTCCTGTGTTAACTGTTTTTCAATTCTCAGTCTTCTAATTTTCTCTCCTATTTGCATTACATCACCCCCTATATTAATAGTGTATTATATCTAAACTATGGGTTTATATTTACTAAACAAACAATCTTATTTTATAGTTTTTTTCTAAATAAATCAATAGGTTTTTGAAAAATTTTATATATTTAATAAAATAAATATTTCTAATAAATATATGTGTTTATCAAGGTTTATAGTATACCTGTTTATAATAAAATTTTTAATGTTTAGTAATACTAATTATATATTTGTTTACTTAAACTAATAATAAAATAAAATGCATTTATATTATTTTTTCGATTTTTATTGAATCCTTTGAATAAAGCCTTGAAATGTTTTTAATGGTGAAATTTTAGTTTAGTAATACTTAACTTTTTTAAAATAATTGTAAAAAATAAGAAGGTTTGTAGACCTTCTTATCTTCAACATTTTTCCATTCTATATTAATATAAACCTAGCTTTCACTATTCTCTCGGAATAACATCTAAAAAATTAAATTATATAAGATACAGTATGTTCATTTCTCTTAGGTGCTTTTGGCTGCTCACAATCCTTATACCCAAGTGCTATTGCATAGTAAGGTCTATATCCTTCCTTCAACCATAACTCTTCTGCTTCCTTCATATTAAAGAAATATTCTACAAGTCCATTCCACAATGAGCCAATACCTATGCTTTCAGCGGCTATTAGCATATTTTGAATGGCTGCACTACAGTCTGATAGTGGTGAATAAGCTCCTTGCCTTCCTGATACAATTACTACTGTTGGTGCGTTATAAAATATATCTCTATTTTTATGACCTAACTTCTCCACCCAATCTATACCTGAATTTCTCATACCTTCATTAGATATTACACTAATTTTGTTTAATAAATCTTTATTTTGAATCACAGTAAAATGCCAAGGCTGGTCATTGTGTCCACTAGGCGCATAAAGTCCAGCTTCAAGTATGGCATCTAACTCTTCCTTCTTTAATTGTTCACTCTTAAATTTTCTTATACTTCTTCTCTCTTTTATCACTCTTAAAACTTCATTAGTCATTTTATAACTCCTCCATCTACACCTGCACTTATATTAGAATATACTTTCCTTTGCTAGTGCTATAGCTGAAATCTCTTTATTGTTGTATAAGCTAATTTTCATAGATAGATTAAATGGCTCAAATTTACATCTATATTTATCTAGCTGATTCTGCCCGCAAGAGTTCGTTCCAAGACCATTTTGTTTATAATCTAAATTTAGAACTATATAGTCTCTCTCTTTTAAATCTATAGTATGTTTAGCTTTTTCTAAATCAATAGTTTCATAATACATAGCACTGAAATTTAACTTATCTTCAGCTACCGCCATAAGGCCCACTCCCCTATCATTATTTAGGGATACCCATTTTACTTCTGTCCTGTTGCCATTCTCTTGTGGTTTAACATAATTAGTAAATAGTTCGTCTACAGTATTTTTATAAACTCCTATTAAATTACATTCTTTAGAATCTACATAGCTCTCTCCTGGACCTTTACCATACCACTGCACCTTATATAAATCCTTGTTTATATTTACCTTTACTCCTATTCTTGGTAACATCTTAGGAGCATTTTCCATTTTGCCTGCTGGAATCCCCTTTACTGCAAATAAAATATCTCCTGATGGATAAATCTTATATTCATAATTAGAACTATAATACCAAGCAGAATTAGTAGTTCCATTCATGGTAGCTACATTAATCACTATATAGTTTTCCATTACTTCATACCTAAAATCCTCTACCACTTCATGCCACAAATGTACAAAGTATTTCTTATAGTAGTCTTCTAAAAGATACATATCATTATCAATAGGAGCTCTCCAGAAATTTAATGCCGGCCCTTCATTAATAACTTTATACCCATCTCTATAGCCTTCAATTAAACGTCCCTTAACCTTATCGAAGATCACTTTAAATTCTTCACCAATTACAATTAATTTATATCCTTGATTTTCAACCTTTAAATATCCAGTCTTTTTTACATATACTTCTTCACATTGAACAGGTATCTTAAATTGAGCAGTAGCAAGTTCATACCCAGACTTAGCCCATGGTGTATCTATATTTAGTTTATAACTTATATTAAGATAATAATCTGTTCCCTTTTCTACGTGAAATTCTTTATTATATCCTATATTTATATCCTTAGTATCTCTTCCTTTGATTCCCTTTATGTCTATGGTTCCACTCTCTAAAATGGTATCATCTTTTACCACAGAATAAACTAAATCTAAATGATCTAAGGTAGAGAAATCATATCTATTTATTATTCTGATTAAACCATTTTTTATATCTACTGCTTGGGTTTCCACTGGTTCAATAACCTTTTTATACTCCAGTAGTCCTGGTGATGGTGTTCTATCTGGCATGATTAATCCATCCACGCAAAAATTACCATTAGTTGGATCATCTCCAAAATCTCCACCATACTTATAGTAAACTCTTCCATCTACATGAGTCTCCTGTATTCCATGGTCAAACCACTCCCATACAAAACCACCTTGTAACTTATCGTAAGCATAAAATAATTCTTGATATTCCTTTAAATTTCCTGGACCATTTCCCATAGCATGACAATATTCACATAATATATGAGGCTTTTTACTATTCTTCACTATTTCATCCATTAGTAATCTCTTAGAATCCTCATGTTCAAGCCAAGTATACATGGTGGAATACACATCCACACACTCAGCTTCAAAGTCTCCCTCATAATGGATAAGTCTTGTTGCATCCATTTCTCTACATCTTTTAGCCATAGCCCTAAAATTATGACCAAAAGAAGACTCATTACCCAAGGACCACATGATTATACAAGGATGGTTCTTATCTCTCACAATCATTCTTTCAAGCCTGCTTACATAAGCCTTTTCCCAAGAAGCATCATCGCTTATCTTATTATACTCTCCTGTAAGCTCAAAGCCGTGACATTCTAAATCCGCCTCATCAATTACATACATTCCATATTCATCACATAATTCATATAGCCATCTTGAATTAGGATAGTGAGCTGTTCTTATAGCATTGATATTATGCTGCTTCATGAGTATAATATCCTGCTCTATCTCTTCCCTAGCTACCACTCTACCATTTATAGGGCTATAATCATGTCTATTTACACCCTTGAATTTAATAGCTACTCCATTTACTGTAAATACTTCACCTTTAAGTTCAATCTTTCTAAAACCTACTTTGTGCGGTATTACCTCCACTATATTGCCATTTCTTTTTAAGGTGATTAAAAGTGTATATACATTTGGAGTTTCAGCAGTCCATTTAAGAGGAGCTTCTATAGTTTTGTTAAAGCTTATATCTTCAGAACATACCTTTTCTTCTTCATATAATATGATTGCTCCATTTTTATGAATCAATTTATATTCTATGGTAAGTCCTAAACTTTCTATATTATCTCCTCTCAATTTAGTATTAATAGCCAAAATCCCATTTATATATTCTTTATCTAAATCTGCAACTATAGTTATATCTTCTATTCCAATTTTAGGCTCTATATAAAGTTCTACATCTCTAAATATACCACTTAACCACCACATATCTTGATCTTCAAGGTATGTCCCATCACTCCACTGATATACTCTAACTGTACATTGATTTTCTCCACTTCTTAGAAATTCCGTTATATCAAACTCACTTTCATTTCTTGCACCCTTGCTATAGCCCACTTCTTCTCCATTAATCCACAGGTTAAATGCAGAATCCACTCCATTAAATCTTAATATAATTCTCTCTTTTAACCATTCTTTTGATACATAAAAACTTCTCTTATATATTCCTGTAGGGTTTGCAGTAGGCACAAAGGGAGGATTTATCGGAAAATTATACCATAAATCTGAGTAATGCATTTTTCCATATCCCTGAAGCTGCCAGTTACCAGGTACTATGATATCATCCCATTCCTCAATATTAAATTCTTCCTTAAAGAATCCTTCAGGAGAGTATTCTGGAGCTTCTAAAAAAAGAAATTTCCACTGTCCATTTAAGCACTTATGTCCATGAGTATACTTAACTTCATTAGTCATTGCTTTCTCTTTAGAAGGAAATTTATTAAAACCTCCTCTTTTGCTCAATCTATTTACACCGTCTATAGTAATATTTTCCCACTGTTTAAAATTCCTCATAATACTCCCCCTATATTTAATACTAAATTTTATTTGCAATTTTATTCATTATTATGAAAATTACTATCTGAATTCAATTATATAATTTATATAGATAAAATAGAATAACTTTTCATCATATTTTAAAACATTTCTAGTTGCAAAATAAGATATCCTTAAACTATATTTATATTTTATGAATTACTATTATGAAAACTCTTATAATATTCCTTAGATAGCTATTAATTATAAAATTATGTATCATTATAATCTACGTAAAATTTTTTTCATTAAAATATTCCATAAAAATACCTATATGAAACGTATATCAATTGTAGGAGGAGAAAGGCATGATTAAAATTAATACTGAAAAATATATTTTGCGTCTAGCTACTGGAGATGTTAATGCACTAAAAGCCCTATATGATTGCTTTCATAGAGAGGTATATTGTCTTTCATTAATCATATTAAAAGATAAAGAGCTAGCTGAAGATAGCTCTCAAGAGGTATTTCTAAAATTGCTAACTAAGGCTAATACTTTTCGTAAAGGAGAGAACTCTAAGGCATGGATATTAGGAATAACTCGAAATGTTGCTATCGATAGTTTAAGAAAAAGAAAAAATTTAATATATACCGACTTTATGTCAAAATCTGGTCAAGAAAGTAATACCCTCATAGATGATACAAATATTGATGAAATCATATGTTATAAGCTAGATATTGAGCAAGCTTTAGAGTACTTAGATGCTTCCAGTAGAGAAATTGTGCTATTGCATTTATTATCTGGAGTAAAATTCAGAGAAATCAGCGAAATACTAGATATACCTATGGGAACTGTAACTTGGAGATATCAAGCTGCTATTAAAAAATTAAAAAAAATACTTAATGGAGGAAATATGAATTATGAATATATGGTCAGAAAAGAAAATTAAAAAAGCTCTTATTAAATATAGCAAAGAAACACCTAATTATTGGAATAAGATACAAGAAAATTTACCTCAAAAAGAAATTGAAAATAAAATGTATCTCAAAATTCCGAACCTAAATAAAAATTTTTTTAAATATGCCCTTTGCTGCACTTTAGCAATAATAATTCTGTTTTCTGGAATTCTATTACCTGCTAATCTTAAAAAAAATACTCTACAAGATAGTAATTTAAGCAAAAAAAATGGTGTAAATAATAAATCCAGTAATCTATTTACTATTACTGCCTATGCTGCTGAACACAATGGTTCTGAAGCAATGGACATAACTAATACTAAAACCCTAACCTTAACTGCCAATACAAAAGTAGAAATGCCCTTTGGTAAAATACAAAGAGGAGCTCTTAATACCTTCACTTATGATAATGGAGAGGTTTACAAAGGTTATGAAGCTAGCTATGATTTTGATGGTGGATTTATTGTATCAGGTGACAATGTAGAAAGTATAACTTATTCATCATCCAATGGAACTTTAGAATATTTTGATGCAGATAAATATTCACTTATGCTATCACAAGGTGAAATCTATGTATGTTCCATAGACTTAATGTCTCATAATATAACTGGTATGAGCTTAGACGAATTACGCGAAGAGTTTTTTAAGCTTTGGAATTCAGGAACTTTTGATGAATATAAAAATAAGTATTTTAAGGATAAGCCTCTTACTTTAGATGATTATGGACTTCATTTTGAAACTAAAGATGGAGATAATGGAAAATTTATAGCCACTAAAATTAATATTAGAAGCAAAGCTGATTATGAAGAGAGCTCTTCTAAATATAAAATAAAAGGAAGTTCTGTAGTAGCTAAAGCAGGATCTCCCATTTCTTGGATTCCTTCTGAGAAAGCCTTTGATATTGTAATGGCTTATGGTGAATTAAATTATGAAGATCTCATTGGAGACACTGTTACTATAATCACAAAATTTAAAAATGGAGAAACCAAAACTCAAACAATAGACCTATCTTTTGACAAAGACGGTAATCTTATTGGCGAATTAAAATAATCTAGATTATATTTATATAATCTAGACCTATAGTCGCAGTGAATTGTGACACAGGCACAGAGAAGTGTTTCCTTCACTCACAGTGAATTACTCATGTTGTTCACAGAGAGCTACTTACTACCTTCAGAAAGAGATTTACTTTCTCTCTGACGAAGTCAACCCTCTGCGCTAAAGGCGCACTTCACTGTAACCGTAGGTTGCAATTCACTGGCGAAGCCAATTCACTAAATAAATTACTCCATAATTTATTTAAAATATACCTTTCCATCTTCCATTTTATCAATTATAGCTAAGGATTCTACCCTAACCCCTTTTTCTTCTAATACTTTTCTTCCCTCTTGAAAACCTTTCTCTATAACTATGCCAATTCCAACTATATCTACTTCCGCTTGAGCTGCTATATCCAGTAATCCACTTGCTGCACATCCTTTAGCTAAGAAATCATCTATAATTAAAATCTTCTCACCCTTTTTTAAGAAATTTTTCCCTACCCTAACCTTGTAATCTTTCTTCTTTGTATAAGAATGGACTTCACTCTCATATACTTCTTTATCTAAATTTAAACTCTCTGTCTTCTTTCCAAAAACCACTGGAATATAGTCAAAATATTGAGAAACTATAGCCGCAACTCCTATTCCTGAAGCTTCTATTGTAAGAATTTTATCGATGTTCTCCTCTTTAAATCTTTCCTTAAATTCTTTTCCTATTTCATTTAAAAGCTTAATATCCATTTGATGATTTAAAAAACCATCCACCTTTAATATGTTTCCTTCTCTCACATTTCCATCTCTAGTAATTCTATTTTTTAAAATTTCCATTATAATTTTCCCCCTTAAATTTATATAATATAAGCCATCCTTCTAGAATAACTTTTAGAATAGTCTCTAATTATTACACTAAATAATATAATCCCTATATGGTTTCATTATTTTTTAAAAAGTTACAAAAAAATTCCTAAGCAGATTTTGCTTAGGAACATGTAATCAAATTTATAAATATTAACATATATACTTTATACTTATTATATAGTTTTTAAATTAAAATAAATATATTATGTCTTAATTATCTATAAAAAATGAAACTAATTACACATTCGTAGCGAGGAAGTTTACGGCCCCCCGTAGAAACGCCTAACCCCTATTGTTAAGCATATACAAATAATATTTAATTATTTTTCTATGACTTTATTTCAAATTCCCTCATGTTATCCACTGGCAAAGAATTAATCCCCCATTATTTCCTATAGCATATCTCCCTGCTTCATATCTATAGCTAAATCCATTGCTATCCTTAGCTGTAATATATATTATCACCATATCATTAACCTTACAAGATATAGAATAATTCTCTAGAGCAACAGGATATATATTAAATCTTTATTAACTTTATTCATCTTATAATACAATAATAAGCAAAGATAAGCCAATATAGTTGAAATAGTTTTTGTAGTGGTTATTTATATAAAAAAGCTATATACTTATAATGAATATTAAACTATTTCTAACACCATTCTAGTTATTTAGGTATGTACTGAAGATTTATATTAATGATTCAAAGTTATTTTTTGTAATTAATCAGCTATATTCTGTATTACAAGTGTTTGTATTGTAGACATTTATGTCATTTTTAAGATAATATATAATAAGATTGTCTTATTATATATTTTATTTACACTTAGATTTTGAAAATAAATCAACTGATTATGTCATTAAAATAATAATTCAAAATTTACAGGAAATATTTATTTTTATATTAACACATTGGTGGTGAGTTTGTGAAAAATTTTATATGTAATATTGATACTTATAAACCTATTGAAAAAAATCAAATAGAAGCTTTAGGAATAAACTCTATTGATGATTTATATTACAATAGTAAAAATATTGCCAAATTGAGTTTATCCATAAAAGAAAATAATAAGGATGTTTGGATTAAGCTACCCTTTTCTAATAATCTAGAAGAAGAGCTATCGCTTTCAAAAATATTCCTATCCTTTGATTGTAATAACCTAAAGAAATATGCCTTTGATAATATAATCTCTATTCCTAGGATTTTTAATCTTAATACTCAAAGAACTTCAACTATGCTTAGAGCTGTCAATAGTTTAAGAGATGAAAATATTATTTATCGCATAGAAGGACCTTTCACAGTAATAACTTCTTTATTAGAATTGTCTTCAGTTCTTAAATTCTTAAAATACCAACAAAGCAATTTTAATGAGTTATTACATTCTATTGAGGAACTCATAATTCAATATGCTATATTAGCTTATAGAAATGGTGCTAAAATATTATCTATTGGTGATCCCGTGGCTACTATAGATGTAATAGGACTTGAAATCTTTAACACTGTATATAAATATAGTTTAATAAGAATACTTAAATCTATAGAAACAAAGTGTCCCAAAGCTATTATTCATTTATGCGGTAAGCTAACTAATGACTTATTAGAAACCTCCTCTGCTAACATAACTACATATAAATTTTCAGAGGAGCTTACCTATGGCGAATCACTGCTTAAATACTATAATCTTAATCCAATTAAAAGAATTATAGGCTATAGGTGTATGAAAAATACAATTGGCTATCATAACGAAATATATATTATTGATAACTTTTATAATAATCTATTAGAAAAAACTATTTCATAGTTTAAGTAAAACCTATACATATTCTCTACTTAAGTCTAATAAAATAGCTTTTTATAGCTAATTCAATACTATTCTTATTAATAAATCAAATTAGACATATTGAAGAAATAACTAGTCAATATACGAAGTATGCTGACTAGTTATTTTTTGAAGATGCCTTAGTTTCCTTGATTATAATTCATAACTTCTATAATATTATTTACAATTTTACTAATTTCCTTATCATTTATTACTTCAATAGTAGCATATTTATCATAAAGCTCTCTTCTTTCTTTATATAAATTATAGATCTTATCTTTTCCACCTTTTAAGAGAGGTCTAGTATCTATTTCTACATCTCCCAGAATCAACTTTAAAGGTCTATTTATAAAAACTATATGAAATTCTTTAAAATACGCCATATTATCTTCTCTTTTAACTACCCCGCCACCAGATGCTATAACTACATTTTCAAATCCACTTAGATCTCTACAAGCTCTAGTTTCTTCATTTCTAAACTTATCCTCTCCCTGAGAAAATAATTCTTCTATGGTACTATTACTATTCTCTTCTATATATTTGTCCATATCTATAAACTCTATAGAAAGTTTTTTAGCGAGTTCTTTTCCTATAGAACTTTTGCCACATCCGGGCATACCTATCAATATTATTTTCATTTATTATTTCTCCCTATAAGTAAATTACAAAACAATTTATTAGAACCCTGTAATAATCTACATTATATATATTCATTCTAATTTTTCTTTAAGTTCTTTAAATATTACTTCTCCTAACTCATCATCAATAGTTATGTCATTCCAGATTTCTTCTGCTTTTAACCCTTGACCTACCAACATATACAGCCCTTCCACAACCTGCAATCCTAATGCCTTAGCTCGTTTTAAAAATACGGTTTCCAGTGGATTATATACTATATCTACTGCAGTGTTAAACTTTCTAATTACTGTATCACTGACAGCTATGGTTTCTATCTTTGGGTACATGCCACAAGGAGTTGTATTCACTATTATATCTCCCTGTGCTATACTCTCTAGTTCCTTGTAATCAATGATATTATATTCTTTAAAGGAATTTTGTGCACTTTCCACATTTCTTGATACGATTGTCACTTTTCCACAACTATCTTTTAAAAATTGTGCAACAGCCTTAGCTGCTCCCCCTGCCCCTAATACAAAACAGCTCTTTCCTTGAATCTGAACACACTCTCTCTTCAGCATCTTACCAAAGCCATAATAATCTGTATTATATCCTAAAGCTTTTCCATTTTTGATTAGAATAGTATTCACTGCCCCAATAGCTTTAGCTTCTGGAGATATATAATCCAATTGATTAATTATGTCTTCCTTGTAGGGGATTGTTACATTTGCACCTTTAACTCCAAGAATCTTTAAGCTTTCTATTACCTTTTTAAAATCTTCTCTCTTTACAGAAAAAAGGTTATATGTTCCCCTTATATTTAACTCTTTAAAAACTCTATTATGTATAACTGGAGACAAGCTATGTGCTAATTTTTCTCCTATCAATCCAAAACATTCCATGCTATCACTTCTCCAATACCTGTCTTTGATACTCCTTACTAACATCCATCATTTCTTGTAAAAATTTCTCACAGAATTTACCAAGATTTTTATTTTTCAGCCTTTGAAGATTTTTCTCAATAACTTCCTTTTCCCTAGCTTCATTGAATATAAGAATATTATTCGCCTTCTTATATTGTGCTACCTTAAGTACTATTTCCATTCGCTCTTCAAAAAGACTTATAATTTCTCTATCTATTCTATCAATATTTTCTCTTAATTCTTTAATATCTTCCAATTCACTACTCCTCCTATATAAATTTATAAATGATATTCCTCTTTCTAAAGGGATTATACTTCTTTATATTATATATAAGTTTCAATAATAAAACTACATAATACAAATAGACATTCTTATAATTTATTTAAGTTGAACAGTAATAATATGAAGTTCTAATTAATCTAATATTTTTACATTTATCTATGTTTTTATATACCGTTGATCTAAACTGTGTATTATTACGAAGGTATCTATTTGTAGAAGTAATATATAACGTTCTTCTATTTAAAACATCAATTAGACTAGCCTTCCTTTACCATGGTATACTTGTGTGGGGTTAGAATAGAATTAAATATAAGGGGGCAATTTTTATGGTGAACAAAATAAGTGTAAAAAATGTAAAGGCAGATGCTGAAGAGCATTTCAGAAAGGGAGAATACTACTGTTCAGAAGCAATAGTATCATCTATTAAGAAGAACTTTGAAATTGATATGCCAGATGAAATGATTGCTATGGCATCAGGTTTCCCAGTAGGTATTGGTAAATCAAAGTGTACTTGTGGAGCAGTTAGTGGAGCTGTGTTATGTCTTGGATATTTCTTTGGAAGAACTAAGGGAAGTAATCCTCAAGATCCTAGGAGTGTAAAGGCATTAGAATTAGCTTATGAGCTTCAAGATACTTTTAGACAAAGACACAAATGTCTATGTTGTAGTGTTCAAACAAAAGGAATGGACATGGCATCCGGTGAACACAAAGCTCAATGTATAAAATTCACAGGTGAAATGGCAGAAAAAGCTGCTGAAATCATAGTTAGAGAATTAAATATTGAAAATATTGATGGATAAGGTAGGGTAATTCTATGGTTGAATTTATAAAAAAAATACCATTACCCATAGCTGGAGTTATGTTATCTCTAGCAGCACTAGGAAATCTTTTGGTTTCCTATGGACTTATATATAAGAACTTTTTGGGGTTATTATCAGCAATAATTCTACTATTACTTACCTTTAAAATTTCTCTTTGCACTAAAGGTGTCATAGAAGAGTTGAATAATCCTGTAATTGCTAGTGTGTTTCCTACTTACTCAATGGGAATCATGCTTTTATCTGTGTATTTTAAGGATATGTCTTTTAGTATTGCACGTATCATATGGATTATTGGTGTTTTGATTCATATTGGTCTTATATTATTCTATACAGTGAAATTTGTATCAGGATTTAACATTAAAAAGTTATTTCCAAGTACCTTTGTTGTATATGTAGGAATAGGTGCAGCAGGAATAACAGCTCCAGCTTTTAAACTTGCTAATATAGGACAAATCTTCTTTGGGTTTTCCTTTATATCCTTTATCATTCTATTGCCTATTTTATTTTATAGGACAATTGTAGTAAAAGGTATTCCAGAACCAGCACTTCCTACTACAGTAATTTTCGCTGCTCCAGCTAGTCTTTGCTTAGCAGCATATTTAAACTCTTTCAGCGATAAAAATATATACATTGTGGGATTCTTAGCTGTGTTATCGCTGATATTATACTTAGGAGTTTTACTATATCTACCAAAGCTTCTAAAGTTAAAATTTTATCCAAGCTTTGCTGCTTTCACTTTCCCAATGGTAATTAGTGCAATTGCAATGAAAGGTACTAATGGATTCTTAATTAAAGCAGAAAAAGGTATAGAACTTTTAAAATATGTTGTAAAATTTCAAGAGATCGTTGCAGTGTTAATCGTAACCTATGTGTTAATAAAATACATAGCATTTTTAACTCAGAAGAAACCAGTACAAGCTAATGCACCTGTTACAAAATAAAATTAAGTACCCGAAAATATTATTTTCGGGTACTCTTTTTATATATAATTTAATTTGTATTCAAGAACTACTTCTTTCTTGCTACCATAAAATATCGATGTTCTTTAGCCTCTACATACCCTTGTCTCTCAAGAATTTTTTGTAATTCTACTAACTTATCAAAGCATTTCTCTACTGAAAACTCTGGAAATTCCCATTCTATGATTTTAGCATAGAACACAAGGGCTCCTATATCCCTGAAACGTGTATAAGGAAAATACTCTCCACTCCCCAATACTTCAAAATCATTTTCTTCCGCCTCTTTTATAATTCTCCTTAGGTTCAAACAATTATCTATTATACTAGGACACTGACCTAATAAAAATTTACTCATTTCATCATTGTTAGTTCCACCTACCTGCTGAGTTATAAATAAACCATCTTTTTTCAATATTCTATTAACCTCTCTTAATGAAAATGATTCATGTCTATTAATAATTAAATGAAAAAAGTCATCTTCAAAAGGCAGCTCTTCATCATTATTTACAGCCATAACTTCAATACCATAGGGCGTCAACGTTTCTTTACTTAAAACTATATTAGGAGGATAACTTTCTGTGGCATAGGTTTTTCCTGAGGTTGGTTCCAAGGTTAAAAGAAACTCTCCTCCCCCTGTGCCCATATCCAGCATTAGCTTTTCACTGTCCATATTTAGCTTAACTATGTTTTTATAATCCCAAGGCAATCCCTCTTCTTCAGTCCTGTTATTTATATGAGAAAAATCCCACCCTTTAAATGAATGTTTTTCTTCCTCTATCCAAATTTTTTTTAAATCTTCTAGTTTCATAAACTACACTCCTTTATATTTTAATAGTTATAAAGGTGCAGTTAATACTGATAACAAATTTTTTATATATTAGCTCGGCACAATCTGCTATCAGATTGTTTCAACTGCACCGAGCAGTTAATTAACTTTAATTTCATCTTCACACTCTCCTAACAGTCTATACCTTTTCTTGATAACACTCCTTGGGTATAGTAATGCTTAATCTCCTTCATTTCAGTTACTAAATCAGCTACGTCTATTAGCGCTTGCGGTGCATATCTTCCAGTGATTATTATTTCACATTTCTCATGATTATGCTTTAAGGTTTCAAGCACTTCTTCTATAGTTAGAAATTTAAAATACAAGGCTATAGTAAGTTCATCAAAAATAACTAAATCATATTCTCCGCCACTGATTATATCCTTCATTTTATTTAAAGCAGCTTTAGCTAAATCTTTGTCCCTTTCAGTAGGATTTCTATCTATTAAACATCCATCTCCAAGCTGCTCTATAATTATATTAGGAAAATGCTTTTCTAATTCCGTTTCGCTATACTTCATATCTTTAACAAACTGTCCTACATAAACCTTTCCACCATTAAATAGTGTTCTTATTGCCACACCAAAGGCTGCTGTAGTCTTTCCTTTTCCATTTCCTGTATACACATGTATATAACTCATACATAACTCCTCCTATGCTATTCACTAATCTCTCTTTCAAAGATTATTTCATATTCTGTAGGCTTCCCATGAGCATTATAATACATAGGAACAATCTGCACTAATCTCCAACCATTTTTTGCATGCTTATCTATAGTTTTATGATGTTCAGCTTCAATAAAAAATCCTCCTAGTGTTGTGGATACATATTTATATTCATACATAGTCATCCCTCCAACAAATTATTATTTATTATGTAATCTCGGTATTTACTATGATTTTCATTTTATTATAATTTTTTCATCTTAAACTTAATTATACCACTTATTCAGAAAATTTAAATAATATAAGTTCTAGTCCCTTAATTTTATAGCCAAATCTATTTGTATAATATAGAAATTCAATTACAACTTATATATTATAATAATGCTAATTCATATTAATTAGACATTATACAAATAGGCTTTTATTCTATAAAATATTGAAATTGAACTTCATATTATTGCTGTGAATACCATTTGCAGAAATCTTAGATTTACTTGGGCTGTATGAAAGTAAAAAGCGTTAAGAAAGACAACTTGTTCGAGTGAAGCGAGTTGTTGTCTTTTAGCTTTTTGCTTGAATAGAGCCTTAGTAAATCAAGGTTTCGAAACGGTTGATAAGTGTAAACTTAGATTCATGCGAAGCAAATGAATCTCTAGTTGAACTTACACAGAGGGCCAGTAATAATATGAAGTTCTATTTAATTTAATTTTTATGATATAGCTATTTGTATAATGTATAAACTTAATTGGAACTTATATATTATAAATTTTTATTCAACCTTACAATTTCATTTCCTATAATCTTCTTATCTAATCTCTCAAATAATAATTCAAAATCACCAATACTATTTCCACCTTCTATTTCTATACACTTCCATCCATCTTCAGTATATCCTAGCCATGACTTAATTTTTTCTGAAGAGAATGGCAGGAATGGATTTAATAAATTGGCAATATTTATTATGGCAAATATACAATTAAAAATGGTGTTACTACAACTATTTTCATTATTTACCCTTATCCAAGGTGTTTTTTCATCAAAATATTTATTCATACTCCTAATAAATTTGAAGATTTCCTCTATAGCTATTTTTAAATCTCCCTTTTCAACATATTCTCCAACTCTTATATATAATTCCTTTATATTATTGAGAATCTTTTCTTCTGGTCTTCCTTTTGGAATAGAACTATTAAAATACTTCTTCACAAAAACTAAGGTTCTATTTACAAGATTCCCATAAGCTCCTAATAACTCGCTATTATTGCTATTTACAAATTCTCTCCAAGAAAAATCTGTATCTCTTTTCTCTGGCCCATTTATTATAAAAAAATATCTTAAGGCATCAATATTATACCTTCCAATTATATCTGGAATCCAAAGGACCCAATTATTGCTGGTGGATATTTTCTTTCCTTCAAGAGTTACATATTCACTTGAAATAATTCTATCTGGTAACTTTTTATAATCTATTCCATCTAACAATGCTGGCAATATTATAGAATGAAAAGGAATATTATCCTTCCCATGAATATAGTAAGATACACTATTATCATCCCAAAACTCTTCCCAATTTCTATTATTTTCTTCTCCCCATTTTTTGCTTAGTGTAAAATAACCTAGCACAGCATCTATCCAAACATAAATCTTTTTATCCTCATAACCTTCAATTGGTACATCTATCCCCCATGATAAATCTCTTGAAATTGCTCTATCTTTTAATCCTTCATTTAAATATCTTTCAGTATTGTTAATGGCATTTACTCTCCACTTAGTTTTTGAAATTTTTAAATGACTTCTTAACTCCTTTTCAAATTTAGATAGAGCAAAATATAATTGTTTTGTCCCTTTAACCAATGGCTCATTACCACAAAGTTTACATTTTCTCTTTGATAACTCTAGTGGATCTAATAAACTAGAACAGTTATCACATTGATCTCCTCTAGCAATACTCTGACAATTTGGACATACCCCTTCCACATATCTATCTGGCAAGAACTGGCTACAATGCTCACAATAGAGCTGTTCTACTTCTTTTTCATAGATTAATCCTTTCTCATATAAACTTTTAACTATATCTTGAACCTGTTGTTTATGGTAATCATCATCTGTTCTTGAGTAATAATCATATGAAAATCCTAACTTATCAAAGCAATGTTTAAACTCATCATGATATTTATCTGTGATATCCTTTGGTGATACATTTTCAGCTTTAGCCCTTAAGGCTATTGGAGTTCCATGACAATCACTGCCTGAAACATACAGCACCTTATCTCCCTTTGTTCTATAATATCTAGCTATAACATCTCCTGGTAATAATGCTGATATATGGCCTATATGCAAAGATCCATTAGCATAAGGCCAAGCTCCTCCAATTAAAATATTCATCTTAACTACCTCCTGATTTTTCACTCTAATTAGTCTCTTTTTTCTAAAGGTAAGGTTATTATCTAACCTTTAAATTAATTTAGATTAAGACAAATAAAAAAAACTTCCATTCCTAAGAGAATTTATCTCTAGGAACGAAAGTTATATCCGTGTTACCATCCTAATTCACCTATACTTTGCAGCATAAGCCTCTTCAAGTACGTCATAAAGCTTTATGATTATACCCTATCACTATAACGGGTGAATCCGTTGCAGCCTAAATTTAAAATCTCGGTGCAAAGCTCCAAGGCCATTTTCTCTTCAATATCCTTTGCTCCTTCTCACCATTTGGAGCTCTCTGTAAAAGTATTTTTAAAGGTACTTTCCTTTTCACGGCATTTATTTGTATTGTATATGATTATATACCTTTCTGTTACTTTGTCAATATGATTAAAAAAATTTATATGTTACATTCTATTATTTTTAACTTGATATTACATGCTTCATTTATAGTTAATCACAAATAAAAAACATCTAGAAGTCCAGATGTTTTTTAGGTTATCTTTTCGATTAAATTTACAAACTCCTCTTCACTTTTCTTTTCAAGATATAAATCCAAAAGCTGTTGGGTACTCATATCTTTTAATCCTTTGCACCCATGAATTATAATATCTCCTACCATATCTTTAAATTCATCTTTATTAGCTTCTAATGCCTTTATCATTTTAAGGGTTACATCCTCTACTAACTCATCTATTAAGCCCACTCTAAGAGATTCATTAAATTTTATAGCATACTCTTGTTCTTCATCACTAAGTCCAGATAAATCATTAGCTAATAGCTTATTAATTGTAATCATAAGTATATCTCCTTTTTGAAAGTACATTTACTTAAACTATACTATTAAACTAATTAATTTAAAAGACATTTTAATTTATTCCTTGAAAATACTCTATTCCTATTGTAGCTCGTACTTCTTTTAAGGTTTGAGCTGCTACCTCTCTCCCCTTCTCACTACCATTCCTCAATATCTTATATACACTAGGTATATCTTTTGCAAACTCTTCTCTTCTTTTTCTTATAGGTTCTAATTCCGCTTGTAAAACCTCATTTAAATATTTCTTTATCTTCATATCTCCTAAGCCGCCTCTTTTATAATGACTCTTCATTTCTTCTAATGTTGATATATCCTTACAAAAGGCATCTAAATACATAAACACTGGATTATTCTCTACTTCTCCGGGGTCTTCAACTCTTAAATGATTAGGATCAGTAAACATCTTCATTACTTTCTCTCTTATAGTGTCCTCATCATCTGATAAATATATTGCATTATTTAAAGACTTGCTCATTTTAGCTTTTCCATCTATGCCTGGTAATCTACAACAGATGCTTCCTTCTGGCAACATAACTTTTGGTTCTACTAGTATTTCTCCATATAATTGATTAAAGGCTCTTACAATTTCCCTAGTTTGCTCAATCATTGGTAATTGGTCATCACCTACAGGAACAACAGTAGCTTTAAAGGCAGTTATATCCGCTGCTTGGCTTACGGGATAAATAAAGAAGCCAGCTGGTATGCTTTTATTAAAATCTCTTTGTTTAATCTCATCCTTTACAGTTGGATTTCGCTTCAATCTAGATACTGTAACTAAATTCAAATAATGCATAGTTAATTCATTTAGCTCTGGTATTTGTGATTGTACAGCTATTGTTGATTTATTAGGATCAATTCCAACTGCTAAATAATCTAGCGCCACCTCTATTAAACTCTGTCTTATTTTTTCTGAATTTTTCGCATTATCCGTAAGAGCTTGTTGATCTGCAATTAGTACATAGGTTTCGTATTGTCCTGTATTTTGTAATTGAACTCTATTTCTTAAAGAGCCCACATAATGGCCTAAATGTAATTTTCCTGTTGGTCTATCTCCCGTTAATATTATATCTTTCTTCATCTTAAATTCCCCCTCAAGCTATTCTTTTAAAGAATAATTTACCCTTCTTAAAGATAGAGCTACCACCTTATATAAGAACATTCCAGCTACTAAATTTATCCCTGCTGCTGGTAGTACTACAATTGTAAATAGAGCCGTAAATTCTGCCGGTAAACCCACTATTGCTTGTGCTGATAACAAGAATAGCATCCCACTTATAATCGTACCTATAAGCAATATTACAGAAGCTATTATGTAATTTTGTTTTTCTTCACTTAACTTATTCACAGCTTTTATTTTTATAAGAAAAATCATCAACAGATACGCACAGTTTACTGTTATTAACTTATCTATAAGGTTAGGAATTTGTCCTCCTGGAAATTTTGTAGTCATAGCAGTAAAAATTCCAGTTGCTATACCTGCTACTAGAGAAATTTTATAATCTTCCTTATTTAGCATTACTATTATAAATAGCATTGAAAGTGCAAAGTCAGGTTGCATAGGAAGTCCTAAAGCTGGAGTAATTTGATGCAATAATGCACCTATAGCTAAAAGTAATCCATTCATTGTTAACTTTCTTATTTTATTATTTGTATTCATATCTATTCTCCTCCTAAAATTTTTAACATTTTTCCACTGACTAATTTCATCTTTTTCTAAGCTATACTTTCATGCCATATTACTCACCCCCTTGATTTCCTTGTTATTTTATAATGTATTTTATCCTCTCAAAACACCTGGATTTTTAGTATTTAAAGGATATTTAAAAAACAAAAAACTCCGTCCTAAATCAATAGGACGGAGTTTATCCGCGATACCACCTAAATTGCATCATATGTATAAAATAAACTAAGTTATTTAAGCTTTACTAACTTAAGGTTTGATGCTGTTATAAAGAAAAAATCTCTTTATTTAACTTAATACATAAAAAAAATAGTACAAGTCAAAATCATAATACCTTAAGTACTAAAAGTTTATACACATACTATATGCCACTCAACTTCAAGTACTAACATACTCTATCTGCTATAACGTGCAGCCCACGATAACCAGTACTCTCCAAAAGATTTCCCTTTACTCCTCTAAGGTCCATTCATTAAACTTTTTCATGCTAGGATTCCACCATCCCTAACTCTCTTTAACGAAGCTAAATTTAATTACTACTCCTCTTCAATGGATTAACTTTTATTCTATTAATAATATAATATTCACTATTTTGTAAAATGTCAACTATTATTAAACTTTTCTATAGCATTCTTTCCTTCATAAAGTTTTCTAGAATTATGCTCATAATTAAAAAAGTTTTTAATTAAACTATTGACATTCACGCTACGTAAACCTGTATTATAAGTTTATCAGGAGGTGAAAACATGGAATATACAATACAGAAAATTGGAAGATTAGCAGGTATAAGTACTAGAACCCTTCGATATTATGATGAAATAGGAATTCTTAAGCCGGCAAGAATTAACTCTTCAGGATATCGTATATATGGTCAAGCTGAGGTTGATAGATTACAACAGATTCTCTTTTACAAAGAACTTGGCATAAGCCTAGAGGATATAAAGGATATTATAACTGCAGCATCTTTTGATGGATTGGAAGCATTAAAAGATCATCGTGAAAAGCTTCTTGATAAACGAAAACAACTTAATTTGTTAATAGCTAATGTGAATAAAACCATAGCTTTAACCGAGGGGAGAATTACAATGACTAATAAAGAAAAATTTGAAGGATTTAAACAAAAGATGATAGATGACAATGAAGTGAAATATGGTGAGGAAATAAGAGAAAAATACGGTAATGACACAGTTAATAAATCTAATAAAAAATTTAAAAACATGTCTGAGGAGCAATTTAAAGAATTTGAGGCTCTAGGAGCAGAGGTGCTTGAAACCTTAAAAGAAGCCTTTAAAACAGGTGATCCATCAAGTGAACTTGCACAAAAAACAGCAGACTTACATCGTAAGTGGCTATGCTTCACTTGGGATAGTTATAGCAAAGAGGCACATGCTGGCCTTGCTCAAATGTATGTAGCTGATGAGAGATTTACTGCATTCTACGATAAACATCAACCTGGTGGGGCTGAATTTTTAAGAGATGCTATTCTTATATATACTGGCATGAATAACTAAGATAAATAAAAGCACAGAGCTATGGATTAAATCCATAGCTCCATGCTTTTATTTATCTCTTATCTTATCCATATTGCAAATCTTACACTGATGATATTTTCCAAACCTTTCTATACATTCCTGAAGGTCTAGCTTAAGCTGCGAAGTTAATTCTACCTCTTCTTCCCACCATAGATTTTTAACCATCAACGATTTATTCTTTTTATCTTTTATAATTTCTATTCTTGCCACAAATCTATCCCCATTTAATACTGGAAGCACATAATATCCATATTTTCTTTCAGCTACTGGAGTATAAATCTCCCACTTGTATTCAAAGTTAAATAACTCCTTTATAAGCTTTCTATCCCACAGCATATTGTCTAGGGGTGCAATGAATTCTGTACGTGGCATTAGATACTTATCTTTTATTACAGTGTTTAAGAGTTTTCCATCTCCTTTATTTATATATAGAGATTCTTCTATACCCTCAACCTGTATTTCCACAATTTCTCCACCTTCTAATAGATTTCGAAATGCCTCTATGCGTTCCTTTGACTTCAATCCATTTATTCCAAGCCACCCATCTGAAGCCTTATTCCACAATAACCCTATTGATCCTATTCTCCTAGCTACATGCCAAGCATAATATTTACTGTCCTCTTTATTTGGCTCTTCGGCATTTAATAATTTAGAAGGTATATGATTTTCAACAAAGTCATAGTACCTCTTTGTATTCTTTTTATGATGAATAACAAGCTCTCCTTGAAAATACAAGACTTCTAATGCAGCTCTTGAAAGAGAAGTTGGTGCCCAACCCCAGTCAATCTTTTCTTTGTAATTAATATCACTAGAACATAGTGGACCTTTCTCTTTAATCAAGCTCCTAATATCATCAACAACAGTTTCAATGTCCTCTCTACTCCTTTTCCATTCTTTAGCTCTATCCCTATTGCGTTTAAAAAAGGGCCAGTCACTAACAGAGTATATAGACATATTTTTATCAAAATGGTCAATGAGCTTTCGTTCTTCATATAAAAGCTTATATAGCATTTGTGGCGTAAAATCCTTTACCCTTGATTGAAGTACTAATTCTGGATTTTTTCCACATACATCTATGGGATCAAACTGAATACATCCGGCCTGTTTAATATAATCACATACTCCCTTTTCTCCTTGAAAAGAGTATTCACCTATAAGCCCTTGCTTAAGTAAAATAAATTTTCTTGCTTGATTTTTTGTTATATGTTTTACTTTCATAATAACCCTCTAATTTAAATTTTTATTTTCTCATCTATATATCTTTTTTGTTGGTTTAATCATATTTATATTTTATAATTGAAATTCCTTTAAAAGTTCCTGTGCCTTTTCTACATAAGCTGAATGCACTTGAATTTCCACTGTATCAAGAGGTGATATCATATTTATAAGATGTTCTCCTTTAATAAAATAAGGTATTTCCTCTGAATCAAACAATCCTTTTATTAAAGGTATTAGATAATAATTGTTAGTTTCTCCTACAGTAACAAGCTCTACTTTAAGTTCTTCTTCTCTTTTATCTCTTTTCTTAAACATATTCTCAACTCCTTGTTATAATGAAGTTCACCCTTAAGTAACATTATATAATTATTTTTTCTTTGTCCTTTGATATTAATAGACTCTAATAAAATCTACTTTAAATCAGTGCTTTTTCATAACACATAAAACTACCTTTTCTAAACCCAATAATTCCACAACTACTGTATCCAAGTTTTTCATATAGACTACAAGCTCTAGCATTCTTAAATTATATTCATTATTTCTTTTAGTTCTTCCATGGAGCCTTTTCTAATTTCCATATGATGCCTCCAATTTAAAATATGTTTTTTATTTTCATTATACTTTATTATTACCAACTAAAATTAACTTTTTCAAGAAATTTATATTATCCTCATAGTAGCCTGGTGCTTGTACATAAGCCCAGCTACAGTTTCCAACTATAAAAGTTAACATGTATAATCTCAATCTGTCATAAAAATCATCCTTTATATCCATAAACTTTCTATACCCTTCAAAAAACGCCTTTTCATATTCACTGTGGTTTAAAAAGTATTTAAAATAAAGTGATATAAAATCTTCTTCTGGATTTCCTGGATAAGCTCCTTCAAAATCAATTATCCCATTTAATCTATATCCTTCTTTAGTTTTTATGGCTAATATATTTCTCCCATCAAAATCATTATGAACCAATCTTGAAGTAATATTTATATTAATTAATGAGTATTTATCTCTTATTTCCTTTATTGCAAGAATCAATAATTCTTTATTAGGTAAATCTGCATTTTCTATAATATCTATAGATTTTTCTATAGATCCAACAAAATTTTTATAATAGTTTGTTATATTGCTTATACTTTTTCCATTAACATTCCATTCACCGAAAAAGTTGAAGGTCTTAAATGAATGTAATCTTCCTAATTCTTCACCCATCTGCTGAAAAATTTCCACATTATTGTCCTCAGTGATTTTTTCAATAATATTATCCAGTATTTCTCCTTGAATACATTCCGTTATAAGCCACTGACTATCATCCTCTAAAATTCCATAACTAAATATTTTAGGACACATGATATCACTATCTTCAAGTAGCCTTAAACTAGCTATTTCTCTACTTCTCCTTCTATCTTTATAATACAGTTTAAATATATATTTTTTCCTACTATCCAAAGAGAATTCATACACTAAATGCCTTTTTAAATGGTGATTTCCTACGGACTTAATTTCAATGTTTTTTACATTTAATATAGATAAAATAATTTTCTCTATATCATTATCTGTATAATTTAACAAGTTCATCACCTCATAATCCACTTAATATTCTGATATTTAATGATATAACTTTGTTTTAAATGGTTGTTGATTTTAGAGCTACATATTATTATCAACACTATATTAAAACAAAGCCAATGATAAAATATCATTACTGAAGCTACATTTTTCTATTTATAACCAATATGAGAGTAGATAGTATTTTACCCTTCTACTCTCATATATCCTTAAATTACTTTAAATTTCTTCATGTAGTTATCTAAATACTACTTTTCAAATTTCATAAACCAACTTCCAAAGTCTACTCTAACTAACTCTATTCCTCTTTCAGTTGTAATAGTCATATACTTATTAACCTTATATCCAAATCCATAATATTCTGCTGACCCACCATCTTTATACTTCACAAGAGGAATAGCAAAAGCAGGTGGCTTATTATCTTTTGCCAATGAATAATCAGTGGTAAAGGCTATAATCCATGCACACAATAAAATCCCTAAGATAATTTTAGTTTTTCTTTTCATAATTACTCCTCCTCTTAAGCATATTATATTAAGACTACCTATAGCATAAAGTTAACTTCCTTTATCAGAATTACTATAGTATAAATTCCTCTAAAGATATTATACCATTATCTTTAATCTCAGCACATACAATCCACGGCATTATATGTTTTATTCTATCAAATTCACTATATCCAAAATCACTATTATAATGATTCATAATTGTACATAGTGCAGTACCATGAGTTCCTATTACAATATTATCTTCACTACTTTCCTCTAGTATTCTTCTTAGTGCATTTATATTTCTCTCTTGCACTTCTCTTAAACTCTCACCATCTTGCAATTTATATTCAAAGTCCTCCCATTGTTTTTTAGAAAAATTATAGAAGTCTTCAATCCATTCATTGCCCACTTTTCTCTCCCTTAGCTCCTCAATAACTCTAATCTCTAAATTTACCTCATCTGCAAAAGTTTTTATTGTATCTACAGCCCTTTTATATGGACTGGAATAAACCTTCGTAATATTTTTATCCACTAAAAATTCCATAACCTTTTTACTATCTTCTACACCCTCTGATGTAAGGGGTCTTGTTAAATCATCATGTATTGAAATATCCGGTTTAGCATGTCTAATAAAATATATTTTACCCATTTCTTTTCTCCTCAATAATTTTATGTTTAAGAACAATAGAATCATTTATATATATTATAATTTTTAATAACTACTATATATTAAAATCCACTTGTTCAATTATGTTCTTAACTTAATCTTTTCTATACCTTATTTTACCACAAATCGCATGGTAAGCCAATAAAATTGACAGATATATGAACTATATATATTTCTATAATTCATATATCTGTCGATTTAAGGCTTTTTATATTATAATCTATGTTTATATGTCAAATTTATATAATTATTTTCCATCACAATTAGATTCCTTCTGCTTTAATATCCATTTAACCCCTTCTAACACATTGTCTGCTACAAAATCCGCCTCGTATTCACTCCATGTGTGCCTATATTCTCTAAGACTCTCTTGTCCACATCCAGTAAGGACTAAAATCCCTTTAGCTCCTATATTCTTAGCCATAACAATATCACTGATCCCCATATCACCAATTACAAAACTTTTTTCTAGGTCAATATCTAACTCCTTTTGAGCCTGTTCAATTAATCCTTTTAACGGTTTCTTACATAAGCATTTATCCCCCTTTACATGAGGACAGCAATATACTCCATCTAAAATTGCTCCCTCTTTAAGTAGCTCTATTTTTAATTCCTCAACCTTATTATTAAAATCTTCTAAAGTTAAATACCCTTTACCTATACGACTTTGATTAGTAGTAACTATAGTCAAAATATTATTTTCATTTAATAACCTTATGGCTTCTGGTGCAAATGAGTAAAATGAAAAATTGCTGGCATCATCCATCCCGCTTCCTCCTAAAGTCCCCTGCATATCAATAGAAACCGCACTTCTCATAACTAATCCCTCACTTAATCTTTATTCAAATTTACTGCTTGAAAAAATATAATGTCTTTTCTCCGCTGCTCCATAACTACTATTTCCTCCCCTCACATTTCCAAATAAATAAAATATATATCCATCCTTAGGTACTTCATTCTCTTTTAACTTTATGATTTTTCCATCTTTTACAATATAATTATCTGAAGTTTGCGTTTTAACATTATTCATATTTCCAGAGTAAGTAATGGTGTAGTATTCATACTCCTTTTCTTGTCTTAGGGCATTGAAATCTATAGAATTTAAGCATGTTAAATATTCTTCTTCACTAACTAAATTTTCATATTTATTGTCATCAAATATTTGGGGGTGAATCACATATTTATTCCCTCTCTGACTTACATTGTGTACTATATTTTTATTTTTCTCTTCTTCTACTAAAACATATCTTACCCACCTCATTCTTCCATCTTTCTCATAATCTATTTGAAATTCTTTTACCCTTAACTTCCTCGAAATATTAAGTATTTCTTTGATTTTTTTAAAATCTTCGCTAAAATTTTTACCATAGAGACTTGTATTCACCATTTCAACCTGACGTTCTCTTTCAATCCAAACTTCTTCTAACTTAGGAATAATTGCTCCCCAAAGTAAGACAGCTAATCCTAGATATACAATAATCCTTTTAATCTTATTATTATTTTTTTCACCTCATTTTCCTCCTAAATAATCTCTAAATTTGTTAAACACATATTGTTATAAATATAAAAATATATAGACTCTATGGGAGTTTAATCTTCTAGGAATATTAACCATCTTTTAGACAATTGTATGATTATAAGATATCTTCCAATTTTCTTTCTAACTCATCTTTAATAAATAATAATTCCTCATGTATTTTTTCATTATCTTTTGCTCTTCATATCCATTAATAATACCAACCCTCACTATTGTAAAAGCTCTTATTATATTATAAAGGGTATTAATGCACATAATTTCTTTTTGGTTTAATTTATAATTTTCTCTGTATCCTTTAAGATATTGTCTGAATCCTTCATATTTATCTAGACTGTCAAAACATTCAAAGCATAAATACACTGCCCAACGCATCATCTCATTGACAAACACATCATTTCCACTTTGGTTAAAATCAATTATAGCTATTGGATTAACTTCTTCATCTACCATAATATTATTAAGTGATAAATCTCCTTGGACTACTCCCTTTGGTAATTCCTCATATACATTTTTAAGATAATCTCGTTTTTTATTATAGATTTTCCATATTTCATCCATTATGCTAAAATATCTTTCTACGTTTATAAATTTATCATATATTTCTTTTGCATTTTCATAATTCTCATCATATTTATCATCTTTACAAAATGTATCAAACAATACCATAGCACCATTCCATGAAGCCTTTATATTATTATTTTTAGATATGGTATGGATTCTCCCAACAAAACCTCCTATTGTATAATGAAAACTATATTTAACTTTTGTTGACTTATTATCAAAATCCTCTTCTAAGGTTTCATATGGTAAAAACTGTTCACACCACACTAAATATTTACGATTGTCTATTATGAATTCCGTACTATATCTTCCTGACTTATTTTTATAAAATATAGGCACATTTAAACCTTCCTCATATAACTTTTTAGTAAAATATGCCCACCCTTCCACTTTTTCAGAGTAATTATAACTATTACTATACATCTTTAATATGTATCCATTACCATTTGAAGCTTCTATCTTAGCTATATATCTATAATCATTCACTTGTCTACGACTATTATCCTTAAGAAAATAATTTAATATCTCTAAGTCAAAAAATTCTCTAAAAAGCTCATATACTTTACTTTTCTCTATGATTTCTTTATTATTCAAGAATCTCACCTCAAAACTTTATATTTCTAATGACTATTATACATTATTTTACATGTAATATATTTACTTTTACATCGACATATACAATAAAAATACTATAATTTTTTTTATATCTATTGACATGCTTGTTGTTTCGTAATATGATAGATACTAATTTAATACTTTACTACGATGACAAGAAGAGTAACTTTAGTAGAAATTCTCAGCGAGTGGGTGTAGGTGAAAGTCCCATAATGAAAGCTTTAGTGAAGAACATCTTTGAGTACCTAACCAAAATCTTTTTGAAAGTAGGCTTAGGCGGAATAATACCGTTAAAAATTCAGCAGTATTTTATTGTACTGTTAATGAGTGAGCTTTTCAGCTAATTTGGGTGGTATCGCGGAATTTTACCTTTCGTCCCTTTATTTATTAAAGGGATGAGAGGTTTTTTTTATTTAATAATAGTTAGGAGGATTTATTATGTGTGAGACTACTTTTGTACCAAAGGATTATTGTCCTAGTTTAAATCTTATTGAAACAGAAATAGCAATAAAAAAAATTAAGGATTTTTTTGAAGTAAATCTATCGGAAGCTTTAACTCTAACTAGAGTTTCTGCACCTATATTTGTAAAGGGCGGAAAAGGTATTAATGATAATCTCAGTGGCATTGAAAGGGTTGTGAACTTTGATGCCTTAGATATAAAAGATGAAAAAGTAGAAGTTGTACAATCTTTAGCTAAATGGAAGAGGATGGCGCTGCAAAGATATAAATTTTTACCTAATACAGGGCTCTATACAGATATGAATGCTATAAGAAGAGATGAAACTTTAGACAATCTCCATTCTATGTATGTAGACCAATGGGATTGGGAAAAAATCATTTTAAAAGAACAGCGCAATAAAGCTACCCTTAAGACTGTAGTAAAAAAAATTTATGACGTTTTTAAGGTTACTGAACAATATCTACACTTAACCTACCGTAATTTAAAACCTATATTACCTGATGAAATTACCTTTATTACTTCTCAAGAACTTGAGGACCTATATCCTAATTTATGTCCAAAAGAGAGAGAGAATAAGATTGCTAAAAAGTATGGTGCTGTGTTTATTATGGAGATTGGTGGAATCTTAAACTCAGGTGAAAGACATGATGGACGTTCTCCCGACTATGACGATTGGAGCTTAAATGGAGATATCGTCTTTTGGTATCCAGTATTAGAAAGAGCCTTTGAAGTATCTTCTATGGGCATCAGAGTGGATGAATATGCACTAGATGCTCAACTAGAAGTATCCGACTGTACTGATAGAAAAATTTTAGAATACCATCAATCTGTATTAAATAAGCAGCTTCCATATACCATTGGCGGTGGTATTGGACAATCAAGAATTTGTATGTTTTTTCTAAAAAAAGCTCATGTAGGAGAAGTTCAATCTTCTGTATGGACAGATGAAATTATTAAGGATTGTGAAGAAAATAATATTTCACTACTCTAATAATTTCTATAAGGCTTATATAGATTTCTATAAAAATAAATCTATATACAGCCTTATTTCCCTTTAAACTCTAATCTTATAGCTATAAAATCATAATCATTTCCACGGCAATATAAATCTAATATATAAAAGAGATAACAATTAATCGTTATCTCTTTTATTGAAATACTATTTTTTTCTTCTCTTTCTCTTATAGTAGTATGCTCCCCCTATTACTAGCAATAGACATATTATTAATACCCCTAACTTTTCATCACCATCAAAAATTACATTTCCCTTAGCTGCTTCGTTTTTACTAATAGCATTGGCTTCTTGTTTTCCTTTATCACTCTCAATAAAGGACATATCTTGAGCTGAATCATAAATCAATTTTTCATCATAGTATAGTTTACTTCTATCAAAACTGAATTCATTAGCTACTCCATCACTATTAACGAAGGTTTTTATAGCAACAGCTTCCATTTTGGCTCCATAATCATTTTTAGGAGAAAGTACATTGAGAGTTTTATAATCCTCTGAATCTAACTTATAAATTCCCCATGCACTTTGAAAATCTTTTCCACTTCTATTTATAGAGGCTAATATATAATCACCTTTTTGTGGCTTGCTTTCAACTTCTTTTTTATCATAAAATAGAGAATAATTTTCAACCTCTTCAACATTTATAATCTTTTTTATTGAAATTTGATCTATGGGAGGGGAATTAATATCTTTGGAACTTATGATTTGCTTGCTTACATCTATAGTAATAAATCCTTCTTTGATTTCCATTACCTCTCCTATAACAAGTGCATGATGGTCATTATGCATTAATCTATATAAGTGATCTGCTGCAAATGCTATAATGTGACTAAAACATAATATTATAATTGTAATAATTATTACTGATACTTTATTTCTATTTCTCATACATTATCTTAGTAAAAATAGTTTATGACTCTATTTACTAAATTCTCCTTTTCAATAAGATTCTATGTTAAAATGCATTCCATAAAAAAACAAATATAAATACACATCCCCAAGCATTGCCTGTAAATTCTTTTACCATTAACATTCCATAGATAATAATGAAAACTGTAATTGCTTCAATGATATTTTCAGGTGTTATGCCAATTATTCCATGAATCAATATACATATAATAGCACAAACAATAGCACCTTTATTGAACCACTTATTTGAGGAAGGATAGCGTAAATTAATTTTTTCACTGATCACTACATAATTGAATCCCTCAAAAAATCCCCACGCCACAGCAATCATCAGTATTCCCACTATGTTTACAGGAAATCTATTTGATAAAACTTCCTTTGTCATCCATACTGACTGAAAAGGAGAATATCTAATTGCTGTTCCTGTTACAAAGCTAAATACAACATTTGGCACAAACATTAATATAGAAAGAAAAATTGATGATACAGAGTTTTTCCATTTAAGCCCATAATTAAAAAAACTTTCTTTCCTAAAAATAGCCACAATAGTAATTCCTAAACCTGCAATCCCAAATTGCATAAAAGTCATTGCTGCCGTTCGTATCAATATGCCGATATTTTTATCTTTTGCAAAAGTTATAGCTTGGGTCTGAAATATCATAAAGATTCCAAGAATCAAAAATGTTGTAATAATAATTATGTATAAATCTATATCCGCTTTCTTTTGCTCTATGGTTAAGTTTGATTTTACCATCTATAATACCTCCACATATATTCTATCTATCAAATTCCTCTTATTAAATATAATTCTGCTTAAAATTCCTATTCATTTTTTAAATATAAAGCTTTATCGTCAATAGCTCTCATTGTAGCAAGTATTCCATCTAGATGGTCATATTCATGTTGTAATAATTCTGATAAGTCTCCTTCTAACTCCATTTCATTATCTTCCCAATCCATATCCTTAAATCTAATTGTACATCTCTTATATCTCTTTACTTTCACTAGTAATTCAGGAAAAGACATGCAGTCGTCTAATACTTCCATAACCTCATCATCGGGAAAACTTAATATAGGATTGATAAATACTATTGGTTTGTTGATATACATATATATTACTCGCTTAAATACTCCTATTTGTGGTGCTGCAATTGCTCTTCCTACCCCATATCTATTTTTAAAATCTATAATGGTATCATGTAGATTTTGTACCACTTCTTCTATAAATTCTAACTCTTCCCTTTCTACTATAATACTTTTTTCATACAATTTTGTATTACCTAATAAAAGAATTTTTTTAATCATGGGTATCACTCCTTAGTTCTAATGATAATTCTTAACTATAAAGTTTTATAGTATTATACCATATATGTATTTATTTTACTCTAAAATATATACATATATATATAACGAAAAGACTAACTAAAAGCTAGTTAATCTTTTTATCTATAATTTAAGTAAAAACTAAAATTTTACAATTTTTTCTTCTGTCTAAAATAGTATACTCCACCCATTATTATACCTACACATACTACAAATATGATTAATTCTTCTTTTATACCAAATATAATATTTCCCTTATCCGCATCCTCTTTACTTGTAGACTCCACCTCTGAATTTTCTTCACCATTAGAGATAAGAGACTTGTCCTTACTTGAATCATAAATCACCTCACCATCGCAATACACCTTACTACTATCAAAGGCGAATTCGGTAGCCTTTCCATCACTATTAACAAAAGTTTTTATAGCAACTGCTTCTTTTTTAGCACCATAATCATTTTTAGCAGAAAGTATGTTAAGACTTTTATGGTCAGTAGAATCTATCTTATAAACTCCCCATGCCCATTTGAAATTTTTACCTTTTTTATTGATAGACGCTAACACATAATCACCTTTTTTAGGTCTAGCATCACTAGAAGTGCTTCCATAAAACAGGGCATATTTCTCAACATCTTCAATTTTTATTTTATCTGGTATAGAACTTTGCTTAATAGGAGGTGTATTTAAGTCCTTAATACTTGTAATTTGCTTGCTCACATTTACAGTAATAATATCTTCATCAACATGTCTTATTTCTCCTATAACAAGGGCATCTTGATCGTTATGCATAAATCTATATAAATGGTCTGCTCCAAGCACTTTAATAAAGCTGAAGCACACTATAATAAATGTAGTTATAAATATTCTATGTATGTTTTCTTTTTTCATAAAATATTGTCTCCTTTACTAACTCTTTTTTAATTATAACCTCTATGTTTACTTTATTTCAATTCTATATTAGTTAATCGCACCTATATACATATTACATATATAGCTCTAATCTGATAGAAATAGTATATATCTTTCTCAACTGTACTAATTATAATATATTTATTGCAATTTATACGTGGAAATATAAGGATAAATATTTATTTTTTCAATTACTCTTAACATTATTCGATTATTATATATGCAATAAATCCATATAATATGAATAATATATAATATAATATTTATAATATATTCGATGAATAATATATAATATAAAATTTCATTATTTAATATTTTAGCAAATAAATAAGTCTATTTATAAATTGTAATGAATACTATATATTGTAGAAAATTATATTTTTTTATCACTAGTCCACTATTAGTAGTAATAATGAATATTTTTTAAATTTTCTTAAATATGAACTGATTCTGTTTACATAACTATAATTATTAGGCTATAATAAGTGTGTCTGATTAGAAAATTTCATTATAGAAAGGAAGCTGATAATATTTGAATGTACTTATAAATAAATTTAAAGAAGTTACATTAGCTGTACTTCCTATTACAATTATAGTATTGATTCTTCATTTTATTGTTGCGCCAATAGAAGCAGATTTAGTATTTAGATTTATTCTAGGAGCTATACTCGTAATAATTGGTCTTAGTATATTTTTATTTGGAGCTGATATAGGAATACAGCCTATAGGTTCTCTCATGGGGTCCTCTCTTACAAAAAGTAAGAAGTTATATATAATAATAATATTTGGATTCATCCTTGGATTTCTTATAACTATAGCGGAACCAGATTTGCAGGTGTTAGCATGGCAAGTAAGCGGTGTAACCTCTGGTGCTATATCAAGGCTTAGTCTACTAATCGTAGTATCAATTGGAGTAGGAGCCTTACTCGTAGTAGGATTGATGCGAATTATATTTAACATATCTATATCTAAACTTTTAACCGTAATATATGGAGGAATACTTTTATTAGCAATATTTGCTTCCTCAGAATTTCTAGCCATATCCTTTGACGCAGCAGGCGCTACAACAGGTTCTATGACAGTTCCTTTCATACTAGCCCTTGGCTTAGGAGTTTCCTCCGTTAAAGGTGGAAAAGCAGCTGAAGAAGATAGTTTTGGATTAGCCGCAATAGCCTCAACTGGTCCTATCATATCAGTACTTATAATGAGCATATTAGCTAAAGTTAACACACTAACCGGAACTCTAGCATATGACTCTACAGAAATAAACGGTATTTTATACCCTTTTATAGATCAATTTCCTAAAGCATTGTTTGATGTATCACTTGCTTTAATCCCTTTATTAATAATGTTCTGTATATTTCAAATATTCTTTTTTAAGCTATCAAAGAAGAAATTTATCAAGATATTAAAGGGTTTGCTCTATACATTTATAGGTTTGGTTATATTCTTAACTGGAGTAAATGCAGGTTTTATGGAAGCAGGAAGTGCTATAGGCTTTGCTGTAGCATCCCTAGAATATAATTGGATTCTTATTCCTATAGGTTTCATTTTTGGATTTACAGTTATATTCGCGGAACCCGCAGTTTACGTTTTAAATGAACAAGTTGAAGATGTCACTAGTGGTCATATAAAGAAGAAAATTATACTGTATACGTTATCAATTGGAGTTGCTTTTGCTGTAGCTCTTTCCATGGTAAGAATAATGGTGCCTTGGATTCAATTATGGCATTACCTTTTACCAGGATATCTATTAGCTATAGCTATGTCATATTTCACACCTAAAATCTTTGTTGGTATTGCCTTTGATTCTGGAGGAGTAGCTTCTGGGCCAATGACTGCAACCTTCATCTTAGCTTTCGCTCAAGGTGCAGCAGAAGCTATTGAGGGTGCTAGTGTATTAATCGATGCCTTTGGGATTATCGCTTTAGTATCTTTAACCCCTCTAATTGCCATTCAGCTTTTAGGAATACTATATAAAAGAAAATCTAAAAATAAAGATGTTGAAATAACAGATCCTACGCTGACCTAAAGTTAATCCATCTTTAATAGGAAATTCTATATAAATGCTTTATTTAAAACAAATTTTTTATATTTAATTATTATTTAGTATATAAAGGAGCTGATACTATTTGAACGTACTTATTAACAAATTTAAAGAAGTTACTTTCGCTGTACTTCCAATTACGCTCATAGTGCTAATTCTTAATTTTTTTGTGGCCCCTATAGGCACAGATCTAATATTACGATTCATTATTGGTGCAATATTTGTAATAATTGGACTTTCTATATTTTTATTTGGAGCTGATATAGGTATACAGCCTATGGGTTCTCTTATGGGTGAATCTCTTGCAAAAAGTAAGAAAATATATTTAATAGTTATATTTGGATTCATTCTTGGATTCCTTATCACTATAGCAGAACCAGATTTACAAGTTTTAGCATTACAAGTAAGCGGAGTAACTTCAGGCGCAATCTCAAAAACTATTCTACTAATTGTAGTTTCAATTGGCGTTGGTGCATTACTTGTATTGGGATTAATGAGAATAATCTTTAACATACCAATGTCTAAAATTTTAACTATCCTATATGGAGGAATATTCTTATTAGCTATATTCTCTTCCTCTGGATTTCTGGCCATCTCCTTTGATGCAGCAGGAGCTACAACTGGATCTATGACAGTACCCTTTATACTAGCTCTAGGCTTAGGAGTTTCTTCTGTAAAAGGTGGAAAAATGGCTGAAGAAGATAGCTTTGGATTAACCGCAATCGCCTCCACCGGTCCTATAATTTCAGTGCTTATTATGAGTATATTATCCAAAGTTGATAAATTAACTGGAACTTTAGCTTATGATTCTACAGTTACTAAAGGTGTATTCCGTCATTTTATAGAGGAAATTCCTCATGAATTTTTTAATGTAGCAATAGCTTTATTGCCTATATTGCTCATGTTTTGTATATTCCAAATATTCTTTTTAAAGATATCAAAAAAGAAATTTATTAAAACTTTAAAAGGCCTACTATATACATTTATAGGTTTAGTTTTGTTCCTTACTGGAGTAAATGCAGGATTTATGGAAGCAGGAAGCGCTATAGGCCATGCTGTTGCCTCTCTTGAACACAATTGGATTCTTATACCTATTGGTTTTATTCTCGGTTTTACAGTAATATTTGCAGAACCCGCAGTTTATGTTTTAAATGAGCAAGTTGAAGATGTTACTAGTGGACATATAAAGAAAAAAGTTATATTATATACATTATCAATAGGAGTTGCATTCGCTGTTGCTCTTTCTATGCTAAGAATTATGGTACCTGCGATTAAATTATGGCATTATCTTTTACCAGGATACCTTCTAGCTATAGCTATGTCATACTTTGTGCCTAAAATATTTGTTGGTATTGCCTTTGATTCAGGAGGAGTAGCTTCAGGTCCAATGACAGCAACGTTCATTCTTGCCTTTGCTCAAGGTGCCGCTGAAGCTATTGATGGTGCTAATGTACTAATTGATGCCTTTGGTATAATTGCTTTAGTAGCATTAACACCTTTAATTGCCATACAAATTTTAGGCTTAATATATAAACGCAAATCTATAAAAAAAGGAGTTGAATCAATTGAAACTAGCTGCAGTTAAAAAGGGATATACCATGTTTATTATCGTTGTAAACTTAGGTACAGGTAGCAAAGTTTTAAAAGAGGCAAAAGAAATTGGGATATCAGGAGGAACTATTTTTCTAGGAAAAGGTACTGCCAAGAGCCATCTTCTAGATCTATTGGGTCTTAATGAAATAAAAAAAGAGATAGTATTAATAGTCTCAGAAAATGAACTTGAAAATAAGCTTCATCAGGTCCTAATTGAAGATTTTCATTTAAATAAACCTAATCATGGTATAGCTTTTTCTTTACCGTTAAATAAAGTTTTAGGTCTAAGAAGTTGTAAAATTTGTAGTGATAAACCACAAATAGGAGGTATTGATAATATGGGGTATGAAGTAATCTTCACTATAGTAGATAGAGGACTTGCTGAGGAAGTAGTAGATTCTGCTGTTGCAGCAGGTGCAAGAGGTGCAACCATAATTAATGCAAGGGGAGCTGGCTCACATGAACATAGTACCTTTTTCTCAATGTCTCTTGAACCTGAAAAGGAAATAGTTATGATACTTATTGATAAAGAAAAATCAGATGCTATAATTACAGCTATAAAAGACACCACACATATTGATGATCCTGCTAAAGGGATAATGTTCACTATGGATGTAAACAAAGCTTCTGGTCTACCACCAATTACTAATAAATAATATTTTTAATACCCTATGCTATAATAGTATTTGTATATTGTGAATTTTAATTCTAAGTTTTTGTATAAAGTAGCAACCTATTTATAAATAGAAATGGGTAACAAAAATTAATAATTTAATATAAAAATATCATATATGTATCAAAATCTTATGGTAGTTCTATTCTATGAATCACATAAATTTAATATAATATGATGTTATAAATTAAGCAGTATTTAAATATTTCCATTTAAATACTGCTTTTCTCTTCTCTTAAATAATTTTGACACTTGTTAATCCATATCCTTTTATGTTCCTCTGGAGTCACTACTCTATGACTTAAATCCTCTATGGTGAAAAGATTTAAACTTCCATTATTATCTTCTATTAATAAACTTATAGGAATTGTCCAGTAGCTAAAACTATTTAAAACTCCGCAATTACTTATGAGTTCATGTATTTTCTCCATTCTTAATTATTTTATCGGGATATTTCTTTAGTACTTTCCTTATCTTTAACAAGCACTTCCTTTATCTTATTTTTCTTCACGTTCCACCAGGAGTTATTTTTCTTTTCTTCCTGCGCTCTTTGTAATTCATCTTCATACTGAGCATTTGCCATATACATTATTGGTCCCAATAAATTCATAGAATCTTCATAACCTTGCAGAATTCTTTGTTTTTTAGATTCCTCCGATAAATTAAGAGTTCCTGTTAAAACCCCCTCTTTCATTATGCTTGGACGTATCTCTATAATCTTAGCATTAGGATATAAACTTCTTTTGACATTTGCCTCTTTCGAAAGTAATACTACTATTATTACATCGCAGCCTTCTCCATATACTGGTTGAATAGGTGTATTATCAATCATTCCTCCATCTATATATCTCTTACCATTAATCTCTTCACTTTCATAGATTAATGGTAGACAAGCAGACGCTAAAATTGCACTTTTTCCCTCTTCTTCTTCAAAGTCATTAATTCTAAAGTACTTTGGAGTAAAATCTGGCATTTCTGTACATGCCGCATAGCATATTCTTCCTGATTCTTTCATCTTTTTTATATCAATATAGCTATTCAGTATGTCACATACCCCTTCTCGTGGTACATCTCCAGATTCTAATTTCTTAGGCATGTACTTTTTTACTAAGTTTAAGCTCTTTATACCTACAGCTATAGCCATACCTTTTTTTATTATTTCCTTATTATTAATAGGTAAAAGCTTTTCTATAGTGACTTCTTCCCACAGCATTTCGGCTCTCTCTAAGTCATCCTGTGCAAACAGTACCGCATTAAAAGCGCCTATAGAAGTACCTGAAATTACCTTAATATATTTATCTAGCTTTAGTTCTTTTATGGCTCTCCAAACACCTAATTCATAGGCTCCTTTACCACCACCACCTGATAACACTAACCCAATTTTCATTCCATCACCCCTACTAATCTGGTACTTACTGAGCTTTTCCTTAAGGCATCCAAATAAACAGTAAGGAATGCCTTATTTAAGTATATCAAGTATAGATTTTTTTTGCACTATATTCACTTATGAAAAAGTTGTTAACAGTAGACACCATCTTATTATTTAACTATCTCATATTATAATATATGTTCATACTTTATAGGGGCTACTACTATAGCTATAGCAGTTCCTTTGCTATTTTTTATTCTCTGAAGCTGTAGATTTTGAATTTAATATAACTATATCAACTCTTCTATTTTTACTTCTACCACCCTCTGTATCATTTGAGAAAATTGGTTTATATTCTCCATATCCAATAGCAGAAAGTCTATCTGCTGGAATCCCTAAATCAGCCAAATCTTCTACCACATTTGCTGCTCTGGCCGCTGAAAGCTGCCAATTAGATTCAAACTGTGAGTTCTTTATTGGAACATTATCTGTATGACCTTCTATTCTGATGTAATTACTCATTCCCTTTAATATTTTAGAAACATCAGCTAATTCTGCTCTCATTTTCTCTGTAGTATCTGCTTTTCCACTTTCAAAAAACATTCTGTCAGTAAAACTAATTACAAGTCCTCTTTCTTCTACCTTTGTAGACATGACACTATTTAAACTTGATTCATTAATCAACTTATCTACCTCTGTTTTTACATTGGATAGCTCGTCCAATAGATTCGGAGCTTTTTCTACTAAACCAATCTCTTCACTACTAGAATAACTACCGCCCCCTATACCAACTATGTTTTCTCCTCCTCCAAAAACGCCTTTAAAAGAATTAGACATTCTCTCATATTTCTCAGCATTTAAATTACTAGTTGCATACATAACTACAAAGAAAATCATAAGTAAAGTTATTAAATCTGAATAGGTTAATAGCCATCTTTCATTATTCTCATGTTTTTCCTCAATTTTTTTCATGATGTCTTCCCCTATCTATAAAATTAATTTATATTATCTTTTTCACTTTCTTGTTTTTCCATAAAACTCTCTAATTTTGTTGCTAATACACTTGGGTTTACCCCCTCTTGAATTAACAACAATCCTTCAATAATCATTTCTTTTTCAAGTATTTCATCCTTTTCTAGAGCCTTTAATTTGTTAGCAATTGGAATCCACAAAAGATTAGCAGTACCAACTCCATATAGAGTTGCTATAAAGGCTACTGAAATTTTAGGTCCAAGCTCATCTGGGTTTGTAAGATTCCCTAAAACTTGAACTAAACCCATTACAGTTCCTATAATTCCCATAGTAGGTGAAAATCCACCAGCTGAATCAAATACAGCAATTTCTTCTCTACGTTTATTAGACATATTTTCAACCTTTATTTCTAAAGAACCTTTAATAAGATGTGGTTCAATACCATCTACCACCATCTGAAGTCCTTTTCTAATAAAGGGATCCACTGACGTGTTTTGAACGTAAGCCTCTAAGTTAAGAAGTCCTTCTTTTCTAGCTTTAATAGCCATTTCCTTCATTAATTCTACAAGAGAATCAATATCTCTTTTCTGTGGAGTAAAGGCTAATTTCAAAGCATGTGGTATTTTCTTTATAGTTTTCATAGGAAATGATACTCCTACAGCACCTATTGTACCTCCAAAAACAATAACTGCTGCCGTAGGTTCAAATAACGCATGTAATGCTCCACCTTCTAATGTAAACCCCAAAATAATAGCTCCAAATCCTATTATTAAGCTTATGATAATTCCTAAATCCATATAAAACCCAACCTTCATAATTAAAATATTTATCTTAGTATATTAAAAACTAAAATTACATATTAATTATAAATTTCTTTAAAAATAAATTCCATTTAACGAAAAGTAATTACCTTACACTCACCCATGTTTAGACATATATATTATATTGTTACACTATATTACATAAAATTTCTCAATATTACTATAGATTTTATTTTTTTAGATTATATGTATTTCTTGTAAAAAATCATCTACTTCAATTTCATATTTTTTCTTAGCTAAAGAATAACAGTTGATATGAGATCCTCCTTCAACTATAAGTAACTTCTTTATTCCAACTTTACATTTATACATATCTAAAGTCATCTCACAAGGTATTGTCCGATCTAAAGTTCCATGAATAAATAGTGTTGGAATTTTACTAGTTTTTACTACTTCCACAGGATTTATTTTCTCCATTGAAAATCCGCACTTTCTTCTTATATGTAAATTAACTAATCTATACATAATTTTTGCAGGAATTCTTACCTTTTTAAATTGATATTTCATAATTCCACCTGCTGTAGAATATGGAGCTTCAGCAATAATAAAACTTATTTTTTCTTCCCCTATTTTGGGATACATAAGTACAGTAGCTGCTCCCATAGAATGTCCGTGAATTCCAATAATCGCTTTCTCACCTAATTTACTCTTCATCAATTCTACCCATAAATCCAAATCCTTTACTTCCTTCTCACCATAGGTTACGTATAAGCCCTCACTATCTCCGTGAGCTCTAGAATCCACAAGCAAGATATTAAATCCCCTCTCTATTAAAAAATTTACATATTGAGTTGATCTATAATGGTTAGCTGTATATCCATGAAGAATTATAATACCCTTATTTGTAGAATTTTCATTCTCTAGATAATAGCCCTTTAATTTAAATCCATCCTCACTAGTAACCTGTACTGGTTTCAAATCTAAAGCTTCATACTCTTCTAACGTGCAAGATTTCATATTTCTCAATATTTGAAACATTATATTCTTATCCTTCTTCTTGCCTAAAACTAGTTCACGAAAGGCTAGATTTCTTATTAATAACATGACTATAAGAGATATTAACAATATAAATCCAATAATTCCAAATGCTATAGCTTCACCCATAATGACATCCTCCAAGTTGATGATATTTCTATTAATAGTATAACAACATCCCTTTAAAATATATCCCAAATAATGTAACCACCCCTAGGGTCATACCATTATATGGTATGACCCTAGGGGTGGTTACATTATTTTACATTTATACGCTTTCTCCTAGATATGCCTTCTTTATGTCTTCATTACTTAATAAATCTCGCCCTTTTCCCTGCATTTTGATTATACCTGTTTCAAGAACATAGCCATAATCAGCAATTTTTAATGCTAAATTTGCATTCTGCTCTATTAATAAAATAGTTACTCCTTTTTTATTTATTTCTTGTATTATAGAGAATATATCCTTAACTATAAGAGGTGCTAGCCCTAAGGAAGGCTCATCCATCATTAATAATTCAGGCCTAGACATAAGAGCTCTCCCTACTGCAAGCATTTGTTGCTCTCCTCCTGAAAGAGTACCGCCAAGCTGCCACTGCCTTTCTTGTAATCTTGGAAACAATTCATATACCCACTTTATATCCTTTTTAATCTCTTCCTTATCCTTTCTTGAATATGCACCTAAGATTAAATTTTCCTCTACAGTTAAATCACTAAAAATTCTTCTTCCTTCTGGTACGAGAGTTAAACCCATACTTGAAAGTTGTTGAGTTTTAATTGTAGATAAGTCCTTCCCTTTATAATCTATAGAGCCACTCTTCTTTTTAACAAGCCCTACTATAGATCTAAGCACAGTACTTTTTCCCGCTCCATTAGCTCCAACTAGTGTTATAATTTTCCCTTGCTCTACATTTAAATCAATACCTTTTAGTGCCTCTATTCCACCATAGCTCACAACTAAATTATTTACCTTAAGCATCTTCACTCACCCCCAAATAAGCCTCAATCACCTTAGGATTATTTTGGATTTCATGAGGGGTTCCCTTAGCAATAGTTACCCCGTGGTCTAACACATAAATTCTATCTGAAATTCCCATAACTAAGTGCATATGATGCTCTATCATAAGAATAGTAAGCTTAAATTCATCTCTTATTTCTCTAATAAATGTGGTTAAATCCTCAGTTTCTTTTGGATTCATGCCTGCTGCTGGCTCATCTAAAAGTAACACTTTAGGATTTGTAGCAAGTGCCCTGGCAATCTCTAATCGTCTTTGCTTACCATAGGGAAGCGAACTAGCTTTTTCGTCCTTTAAATCTATAAGATCTACTCTCTCTAAAAGTTCTGTGGTCTTTTTCCTCATTTCTTTTTCTTCCTTATTAGCTCTTGTTCCTGGGAAGAATTTTAATATTATAGCTTCTATAAAATTGGCTTTAACTCTCAGATGGTTAGCTATAAGCACATTCTCAAATACAGTGAGTTCCTTGAAAAGTCTTATGTTTTGAAAAGTTCTAGCTATACCCTTCTTAGTTATCAAGTCAGGTTTTAGCCCATTAATTGACTCCTTATCATAATTTATAGTTCCTTTTGTAGGACTATATACTCCAGTTATCATATTAAAGGCAGTAGTCTTTCCTGCCCCATTAGGGCCAATTAGCGCCACAATTTCTCCTTGATTTAAACTTAAATCAAATTCATTTACAGCTGTTAATCCTCCAAATTGCATAGTTATATCATTAACTCTCAATACTTCCACGTTGCTTACCTCCTTTAGTCCATTTGGAATTCTTCAGATTCTTAAAGAAGTTAAATATCTTGTCCCAAGTAATCTCCTTATTGCCCATCAATCCATTTCTAAAGAATAATACAGCTACCATTAAAAGTGCTGAGAATACAACCATTCTAAGTCCTGGAACTCCTGGTATAGTAACAAATCCTAAGTTAATGCTTTCATCTAAAAATCTTAATAGCTCTCCAGCTATAGTAATTACAAAGGAAGCTATAACTGTTCCTGTAATACTGCTCATTCCTCCAAGTACAATTATAAGTAATATATTAAAGGTTAGGGTAAATTTAAACATAGCTGGATCTATTGTACCTAATAGATTAGCCTGCAATCCTCCGCCTACTCCTGCGAAGAAAGCAGATATAACAAAGGCTAGAGTTTTATGCTTAAATAGATTAATTCCCATACTCTCTGCTGCTATTTCATCTTCCCTTATTGCTTTTAAAGCTCTCCCATAGGTGCTATTTATAAGTGACGCTATAAATATAACCGTTATTATGGCTAAAATAGTTGTCCACCATAAATTAGTATTTGTTGGAATAGACTTAAGTCCTAAGGCTCCATTAGTTACTGACTGAGCATTAGTGATTACAACTCTTATAATCTCTGCAAAACCGAGGGTTGCTATGGCCAAATAATCTCCCCTAAGTCTTAATGCTGGTGATCCAATTAAAAAGGCAATAAATGCAGATATTAATCCTGCAACTAAAAGTGCCACTATAAATGGAGTCTGAATATTTACAAGTGGAGCAAACATTGGCTTAAGAAAAAAATTTATTTCTTTTACTGCTGGCGACATAGTAAATATTGCAGTAGTATAAGCTCCTATTGCTATAAAACCAGCATGTCCCAAGGAGAATAGGCCTGTAAATCCATTAACTAGATTCATGCTTAAAGCCAAGATTACATTTATAGCACAAAGATTTAAGATTCTTAACTTATATGAATCTAATAAGCCATTACTTCCGTCAGTTCCATTAAGTAATAGAACAATTAACATAACTACTAATATGAGAGCTAGGTTTAATATTAAATTTCGTCTTTTCTTGTTCTTTCCCATATTTACACCTTCTCTGCAATTTTTTCGCCCATAATGCCTGTGGGTTTAAATAACAATATGACAATAAGCAATATAAAAGCAAATGCATCTCTGTAGCCTGCAAGAGCTGGCATAAATGCTACTAACATGATTTCTCCAACTCCTAATGCAAAACCACCTAGTACCGCCCCTTTAATATTTCCTATTCCTCCAATTACTGCTGCTATAAAGCACTTAAGTCCTGGCATAACTCCCATAAGTGGCATAATATTAGGAAACTTAGAACTCCACATTATGCCTCCTACAGCTGCTAATATGGAACCTATTGCAAAAGTTATAGAAATAGTTTTATTTATATTTATTCCCATTAAAGAGGAAGTTTCATAATCTTTAGAAACAGCTCTCATGGCCATTCCTATCTTAGTTTTATTAACTAAATATAATAATGCCAACAATAACAATATAGTAATTACTGGAATAATAATAGTTAACCTCTGAAAAGTAATCCCACCAATATTGATTACTTTAGTAAATAGTTCAATCTGTGGAAATGGTTTTGGAACTCCACCAAATACAACTATAGCTAAATTTTCAAGTAAAAATGACACACCAATAGCAGAAATTAATATGGAAATCTTAGGTGCATTTCTTATAGGTCTATAAGCTGCAAGCTCAATGGTAACTCCTAAAACTCCTGTTATTATAATTGCTGTTAGAAGCGCTAAGTACCATGGCATTGCAAATGTAGCTATTCCATAGAAAGCAAAATATGCTGCCATCATAAATATATCTCCATGTGCAAAGTTTATAAGTCGTAGTATTCCATAGACCATGGTGTATCCTATAGCTATTAAAGCATATAAGCTTCCTAATGATATCCCATTGGCAAGGTGTTGTAAAAGCATACTAAACGTTATATCTAAAGCCATTTGGTTCCCCTCTTTCTATCTTTAAAATTAGGAGAACAATGACTATTCAATGCTCTCCCATAATATTTATATTTATTTAGATGGTTTAACAACGTCTAAGTATTGAAATTTTCCATCTCTAACTTCTTTAATTACTGCATCCTTTACAGCATTTCTATTCTCATCAAAATTAATTACTCCTGCTGCGCCTTGGAAATCCTTTATGTTTGCTAATGTATCTCTAAGCTTAACTGAATTAACTTCCCCTGTTTGCTCAAGAGCTTTTATTAATATAAGATAAGCATCATAACCAAGAGCTGTAACTGCTGCCGGCTCTTTATTGTACTTTTTTCTATATGCATCTAAGAATATTTTAGATTCCTCTGTTATTGGTTTTTCTGTAGCAAAAAATGTTGATAAAGTTATTCCCTCTACTGACTCTTTACCAATTTCTATAAACTGAGGAGTTTCCCAAGTATCTCCTCCAATAATTGGACAGGTTATTCCAAGTTCTCTAGCTTGTTTAATTACTAGTGCTGATTCTGTGAAATTACCTGGAGCAAATATTGCATCAGGATTTTTAGATTTTATGTTAGTAAGTTGAGCTGTAAAATCTTGATCTCCAGTATTGTAGTTAGCAATATCAATTATAGCCTTGTCATCTCCAGTAAGCTTTTTAAAAGCATCTACAAAGTACTTAGAAAGACCTATTGAATAATCACTTGAGACTTCTTGAACAATAGCAACTTTTTTTGCATTTAATTTTGAATGTGCATAATTAGCCATTACTGTACCTTGGAATGGATCTATAAAACATACTCTAAAATAATACTCATTGCCTTGAGTAACCAATGGGTTTGTACAAGATGTCCCCATTGCTGGTATCTGTGCCTTTTTTACTACATCCCCTGCTGCCATTGATAATGAACTTCCCCAGCTTCCTATAATTGCAGTTACCTTGTCCTTTTCTACAAGTTTAGCTGCTGCATTTGCTGCTTCAACCTTTTCAGATTTATTATCTGCAACTACAAGTTCTACTTTCTTTCCTAAAACTTCTGGATAAAGTTCATTTGCAAGTTTAATTCCTTCAAGTTCCAATTCTCCACCACCTGCATTAGCTCCTGTAAGTGGTTCAAAAACTCCTATTTTTATTACATCTTGATTATTTGTAGAACCTTGATCTTTAGTATCATCATTTTTCTTTCCACAACCTATTAATACTGTGGATCCGATCATTAAAATTGATAACAATAGTGCAATTTTCTTTTTCACAGAATAACCCCCTTTAGAATTAATATAACTACATAATAATTATGTTATGATTCTACACAATATACATTCATAGTTTAAAACCCACATTATTGCTTTTTTTACCTGTTTCTATTGTTAATCCTATGTTATTATGTGAATTATTGAGCACCTTAATTTATTTTTGAAAATTTATCGACTTTTTGTTAATTTGTTTAATTTTTATTAAAATATGTATAACTAAATTATTGTATTCTTGTATATGCATGTCAAAATGTTATTTATTCATTTTTCTAATAATTGATATTACATTAACTGATACAATCATTTTTATAATATTTTCTAAATAAACATCTTATTTATATACAAAAATGCATGTAAAATATAAGTTAATTTCATTTATTTCATTCAAATAAATTAGATTCATATCCTCAGTATAAAGATATGAATCTAATTAAGTAATTATTTAATTTCCTGTCTTATATATAAGCTTAAGGTAGAATGTTACAATATCATAAGTTAGATGTGAATCACACTGTAACTACAGTAGCATTTATAATGCTTCTTCCGTATTATTTTTAGCAAACTGGCTGTTATAAAGCTCTGCATAGAAACCACCCTTTTTTAATAGTTCTTCATGAGTTCCACTTTCTATTACATTACCCTTATTCATAACTAGAATTAAATTTGCATTTTTTATAGTTGATAATCTATGAGCTATTACAAAGCTAGTTCTCCCTTTCATCAGTTCATTCATAGCCTTTTGAATATATATCTCTGTTCTAGTATCCACACTACTTGTAGCCTCATCTAAAATCATTATAGATGGGTTTGCAAGTATTGCTCTAGCAATAGTTAAAAGTTGTTTTTGTCCTTGAGAGATATTTGATGCTTCTTCATTTAGTATTGTGTCATAACCTTTAGGTAATGTTCTTATAAAATGATTGGCATGAGCTGCCTTCGCTGCTGCCACAATTTCGGTCTCTGTTGCTCCCTCTTTTCCGTAACCTATATTATCCCTTATGGTACCATTAAATAACCAAGTATCCTGTAATACCATACCAAACATAGATCTCAAATCCTCACGACTTATATCCCTTATATCAATTCCATCTATTAATATTTTCCCATCATTCACCTCATAGAATCTCATAAGTAAGTTTATTAGCGTAGTTTTTCCTGCTCCTGTTGGTCCTACTATAGCTATCGTTTCTCCTGGATTTACATCTATATTCATATCTTTAATAAGAATAGCATCTTCTGTATATCCAAATTTAACATGATCAAATACTACTTCTCCATTTGGCTTTTCAATCACCTTAGCATTTGGACTATCTGCTATTTCCTCTTCTTCATCAAGTACTTCAAATACCCTTTCTGCCGATGCAACTGTTGACTGAATAACATTAGTAATATTTGCTGTTTGAATTATAGGATGAGTGAACTGCCTTGCATATTGAATAAAGGACTGAACATCTCCAATTTGTATCCTTCCATTAGTCACCAAGAATCCACCTATAACACATATAAATACGTAACCTAAATTGCTTATAAAATTCAACAGTGGCATAATAATTCCGGATACAAACTGAGCTCTCCAACCTGCTTCATACAACTCTTCATTGATCTTTTTAAACTCATCAATAGCCTTCTCCTCATGTCCAAAAACCTTTACCACCTTATGTCCTGTATACATCTCTTCCACATGACCATTTAATTCTCCTAAAGAGCTCTGTTGCTCAGAAAAAAACTTCTGTGACTTCTTAGCTATAAAAATAGTTATTATGGCAGAGAGTGGCAAAGTAATCAAAGCTACTAATGTCATTGTTGGGCTAATGGACAACATCATTACTATTACTCCTACAATTGTGACCATAGACGTAATTAATTGAGTTAAGCTCTGTTGAAGAGTATTTCCCACATTATCTAAATCATTGGTAATTCTACTTAATATCTCTCCATTAGTACGACCATCAAAATACTCCAATGGCAATATTGATAATTTATTATTGACGTCATTACGCATTTTATAAACCGTATTCTGTGAAACTCCAGACATAATGTATCCCATAATAAAGTTAAATACTGAACCTAATACATACAGCACTATAAGAAACACTATAATGGACCATATTTTATTAAAGTTTACTTCTGGTACCGGAATAGAAGATAAACTTTGAAGTGCTGCCATATCCCCTAGCTCTTTGGCCTTTTGAAGATCCATGAAATATCTTCCCTTCTTCATTAGTCCATCTATTAATATATTAGTAGCCTCTCCCATTATTTTGGGACCGAACACATTAAAAACTGTAGCCAATATAGCTAATGCAAAAACTAAGATAAACTTTTTCCTTTGAGGCTTTAGGTAACCTATTAATCTCTTTAAGGTACCTTTAAAATCCTTAGCCTTCTCCACTGGCCTTCCCATTGTGTTACCATGACCCATATGTCCACCTTGTGGCTTTACCTTATCTCCACTACTCATGCTAACTCCTCCTCTGAAAGCTGTGAAGATGCTATCTCCTTATAGATGTCACAGTTCTTTAATAATTCCTTGTGAGTTCCCATTCCAACAATTTCTCCTTCATCTAAAACGAGAATACGGTTAGCATCCATCACCGTGCTAATTCTTTGTGCCACTATGATTACTGTAGAATTTATAGTCTCTTTCTTTAAGGCTGCTCTAAGCTTTGCATCAGTCTTAAAATCAAGGGCTGAAAAACTATCATCAAAAATATATATTTCAGGTTTTCTCACTAGTGCCCGAGCTATAGAAAGACGTTGCTTTTGCCCTCCTGATACATTGCCACCACCTTGAGAAATTTCAGAATTATATCCCTCATTCATGCTATTTATGAACTCTGTAGCCTGGGCTATTTTAGCAGCATGGAATATTTCTTCTTCTGTAGCATCTTCTTTTCCATATCTAATATTCTCTGAAATACTTCCTGAAAAAAGTACAGCCTTTTGAGGAACAAATCCAATTTTCTCTCTTAAAGTTTCCTGATTCATTTTTCTAATATCTACTCCATCTACCTCTATAACTCCTGAATCAACATCATAGAATCTTGGGATTAAGCTAATTAGTGTAGATTTTCCTGAACCTGTACCTCCAATTATGGCCATTATCTCTCCTGGTTTAGTGCTAAAGGATATATTTTTAAGAGCGGGTTCTTCCGCTCCAGGATAACTAAAGGTTACATCTTTAAAATTCACATATCCTCGCTTAGAATTATCTTCTATAACTTCTTTAGGATCACTTATTTCTGATTCCATATCTAATACTTCATTTATTCTAACTGCTGAGGCTTGAGCCCTTGGGATCATTACAAACATCATAGAAAGCATTACAAATGCTAGCATAATTTGCATAGCATATTGTAAAAATGCCATCATATCTCCTATCAGTAATGTGCCTTGATTTACATAGATTGCTCCATACCATACGATAGCTACACTGGTTAAATTCATAATAAGCATCATAGCTGGCATCAAAATAGCCATGATTTTATTAGCTTTAATAGATGTAGTTGTCAAATCCACATTAGCTTCATTGAACTTCTCCTTCTCATCTTCAATACGATTAAAAGCACGAATTACCCTAATACCTGTTAAGTTTTCACGAGCCACTAAATTTAACTTATCTAGTTTTTTCTGTATTGCTTTAAACAATGGTACAATGATTCTTGCAACTAAAATTATTAATATAATAAGCACTGGTATGGATATAGCTAATATAATAGCCAATTTTCTATCTTTAGATAATGCCATAATTAACCCGCCTATACCTGTAATAGGTGCTATAATCATCATCCTAAGCATCATAACTACCACCATTTGAACCTGAGTGATATCATTAGTGGTTCTTGTAACTAATGATGCTGTACCTAATTTATCAAACTCATTTAATGAATAACTCTCAACTCTTGCAAATACCTTTTCTCTTATGTCCCTTCCAAAACCAATTCCAACCTTTGAAGCTAAAAAACTTCCTATAACTGCACAAATAGCGCTTCCTGCTGCAATGACTAGCATAAAGCCTCCAACTCTCCAAATATAGGCTGTATCTCCCCTTAACATACCATTATTAACAATATTAGACATTAAATTAGGTAAGTACAAATCAGCCATAGTTTGGAAAAATAAAAATATTATAACTGCTAAAATAGACCATATATATATCTTTAAATATGCAAATAACTTTAGCATTAACATGCCTCCTCTTTAGTATTTATTTTCATATTACTTCTGAGTAATTTTAGTTTTACAAGGATAATTTAACCTATAAACCCTACTTGTATTCTTATTTTCACTTATAATCTATAAAATAAAAAAGCCATACTAAATAGTGTATGACTTTTTACTTATTTATTATATTGTTTATAATATTAACTCATGATTATAATACTAAACTTATGTTTATATCATATAGCATTTATTTCTCTTAATATTTTGAAGAACACCACAAAAGATAACAAATATATCATTCCCATGATTCCAAAGCTTCTCATGCCTACATATATACAGACTAATATTACTAATGGATGAATTTTCAAAGAAGCAGCTAACAACTTAGGTTCTACAATTTGTCTGATGACAGTAATAATAATATAGCAAATTATAACTATAATTCCTCTAACATAATCACCCATTAAAAAATATATGGCAGAAATGGGTGTGAATACGAATCCAACTCCTATAATTGGCAGAATATCTGCAATCATTGCTATAATTGCCAATGTAAAACAGTACTTTATACCTAAAATTTTAAATACTATTAACCCTTCAATGAAGGTCATAGTCCAAATAATAGTATAGCTTTGAATATACTTAGCTAAAAACTCATTAGCTCTCTTAAATAAGGTTAGTGGAATGCTATTTCTTCTATTCATCTCAGATTTTAAAAATTTTCTCTTTATATAGTCAAAGTCCTTCAACAGTAAAAATGTAGCTATTATTGTAATTAATATGTTTATCAAACCCATAGGGATTGAGGCTATCAGCTTTATAATGGTATTAACTAATGTAGCACTTACTACTCCAACCTTATTTATCATCATTTCTATTTGATTATTTATTATATTTATCACATCTGGTGGTAATAGCTTTGTATTTTCTTTTATACTATTAAATTTTTCAAATATACTTTCTACATCAATATTTAATATTGATACCTTTATAACTAAATCCTTGGCCTCTGAAAATATTCCATATCCAATTAAAGTTAAAAAGCTTATCATTATGGCAAAAGTAAGTAAAATACAAAATATGTTTATTAAGTCCCTATTTATTTTAGTTTTATTATATAATACTCTAGATATAGGATATAACAATAGTGCCATAAATGCACTTAAAACAAATGGTATTGCATAGTTTAAGGAAAATACAAGTATTGCAAAGCATATATTAAAAACAATAAAAAATATGCCATACCGCTCTACTCTTTTATAGGCTTCTTTAAAAGTCATAATATCACACCATCCCCTTATAATAAAAAGCACTCTATTGAATAAATTGCCATTATTATCTTAAATTATACCATATCTTTTAATTTTAACTACATATTTATCCATAAATTACAAGTTTAATACTAAAATATAATTTATGCTAAATCTTACTTATATACATCTCCTGCTAATTTCTCTAATCTAATCTTATCTAAAATTTCATAATAACCTTGATTCTTCACAAGTATTTTTTCCTCACAAAACTTATTTAATATCCTATGTAAATGCCTATAACTTACCCCTAATAATTCTGCTGTCTGAGTTAAATTCCCCTCAAAAATTGCTCTTCCACAGTCACTGCTCTCTTCCCAGTCTAAAAATGCTAATATGTAACTAGCTAATCTATTTTCAAGAGGATAAAGAAGATTAATAGAACTATTGTTAGTACTTCTAATAAGTTTATTTCCTAATCCTTTACATATAAGCTTTAAAAACTCACAATCCTCAAGGGCAAATTTTCTAATATAATTAAAATTTATAGCTATACAATAACTCTCTATAATTGTCTGAACATTTGAATCCGTTATATCTTGTTCTAAGAATTCCACATCTCCCATGATAACTAAGGGAGAATTAAAACAAATTAATAAAGACTTACCATTATTTAAATCCCTATATATCTTTGTCTTACCTTCCACCAAGAAAAAAAGATACTCTATTTTTTCTCCTCTTCTACAAATATGTTCATTCCTATTAAACATAATTAACTCCATATAAGGTGTCATATCATTAGAAAAGAATTCATTTATTTTATATCTTTTAATATATTTTTTTAATAGCTCTTCATTTTTTATTTTCTTCATATTAACAACTCCTTTAAATAAAATGTGAAGCAATTTATTTAGGTAAGGGCAACCGTAGGTTGCAGGTAAGAGGCTCACTTTGTTCGCAGGGAAGGAGTGCCTTTTGCACAGGTAAGGAGTTCGCAAAGCTCACAGGTAAAGGGGGCTTTTGCATAGACAAAAGCAGTTATATTTCGACTTTGTGGCTTTAAAATATAAAATCAGCTTTCCTGATTTTCCACCTTTCCTGCAACCTTCGGTTGCTCCTTACCTGTCACAAAGTGACGCCTTACCACGAACGCAGTGAGTATTTACCTATGCCTACGGCACTTTTACCTGAAATAAAGTGCTTCACACTTTATTTATATTATGACATATGTCCTAATCAAATATATATAATCTATGTTAAATTAAATATATAAGATTTAAGGGGGATTTTTTATGTATAACTTATATGCAGGCTTTATAGGGATTTTAATCTCTATTATGGTGTTAGTCAATGGAGTATTAGGCACTGCTACTGGTAATTATACTTCATCAGTTATAATCCATATAGTTGGACTCATATGTATTATATTTATTTTAATAGTAAAAAAATATAAGGTTACTTTCAATAAAGCCATACCACTATATTTTTATTGTGGTGGTGCTATAGGTATCTTCGTGGTACTTTTCACCAATGTTGCTTTTCAAAATATAGGAGTTTCACTTACTGTTGCTCTGGGACTTCTTGGCCAATCTGTGACTTCTATTATAATAGATCATTATGGACTTCTTGGTATGAAAGTTGATAAGTTTAAAAAAGAAAAAATCTTTGGTCTATTATTAATCTGTGTAGGTGTCATTATAATGACTCTATTTTAGGAGGGATGTTATGTATTTAATTTATATTTTATTTTCAATATTAGCAGGTGTTGCCATAGTAGTTCAGAGGATTATAAACTTTAAGCTTTCAGATAAAATAGGATTGTTTCAATCTACTTTTTATAACTATATAGTTGGCTTAACCTGTTCCCTTTTGGCTCTCATTATAAGTGAGGAACTTTTAGGCCTAAGAAATTTAAATCTTTTATCTATTCCCCTTTGGGTTTATATGGGTGGTTTTTTAGGAGTTATAGTGGTATCTTTATCTTCTGTTATAACTCCAAAGGTTTCCTCCTTCTACCTTACTTTAATTATTTTTATAGGTCAAATCTTTACTGGAGTAATAATAGACTTCATAACTACTAATAATCTATCTGCTGGAAAAATAGTAGGTGGGATATTTATTGTATTAGGACTTCTCTATAATTCAAGAATAGATAAAAAGCAAGTATTAATCTCTGAAAGCTGTATCTAAAAATAATAGCTATCCTAAAAGCATTAAAATTCAATACTTTTAGGATAGCCTTTATATTACAAATATTTTCCTATCATTTCTTCTGTAACACCCTTATTCTTAATTATCTCTGAATAAAATTCTCCACTTTTTCTTATAGTGCGATTTTGAGTTTCATAATCTACTTCCACTAATCCAAAACATGCACTTTCTCCTTCTAACCACTGAAAGTTGTCCATAAAACTCCAGTGATAATATCTCTCTATTGGTAGTTCTAATTGCTGTAGTTCATAGATGTGGTCATAGATATACTTTACTCTAAAATTGTCCTTACAATCACAGGCTTCATTTTCAGTAATCCATATAGGAGCTTCATACTTTTTGTATAGCTCTTTAATCACTTCACTTATTCCCTGATGGTATATTTCCCAGTTCAGATAACTTTGGGAAGTATTTAGCATTACATCATTTTTAAAACCTCTAACCGTACCACGAGTATAATAATTTACTCCAATAAAATCATAGTATTTTCCCACTCCTAATGGACTTCCAAAGCCTATAGGAAATTTAAACTCACCTGTGGACATAGCTTTAGTTATGGCACCCTGAAACATATACTCCACTACTCTACTAGATAATTTATTAAAGATACTCTTAGAATTATAAGGTGTAAAAACTTTTAAATGATTTGTGAATCCTACCATAGCTTCTCCTTTAAATCCCTTTTCTTTGTGGATTTTATGGATGTGCTTATAGCTGGATATATGACAAAGAGTTAAATTTCTAACTACCTTGAGAGCCGTAAATATACTTTTCTTCCCTGGTGGCCATGTGCCAAAAACATAACCATTAGCAACATATACATTAGGCTCATTTATAGTAATCCATTCGTTGCATAAATCTCCTAAATGCTCTACTACAAAGTTCACATAGCTTTCAAAGCTTCTTACACAATCTTTGTTTTCAAAAGCCCCATTATCTTCAAACCACAATGGATTAGAAAAATGATGAAGTGTAATCAGAGGCTTAATTCCTTTAGCTATAAGATAGGATAATTCTTCTCTATAGTGAGCTATAGCATCATAATCAAAGACACATTCAATGGGTTCAATTCTACTCCACTCTAATCCCATACGATATACTTCCATACCCATAGAGGCCATTAAATCGATATCTTCTTTGTATCTCTCCCAGTGTTCATTTGCTCTATAGCAGCTTGATTTATCAGTTATTTTTCCACGTTGACACCACTGATACCAGCTATTATTCTTATCTCCACCTTCTATCTGAGTCGCTGAAGTGGCACAACCTAGTAGCATATTTGAAGCTAACTTATAGCCCTTCATAACTTATTCCTCCCACTATTTTCATTACATATTTCTCATTATATAGTAATAAACTAAGCCTTCTTACTAAGCAAAAGAATGCTGCACATGCTACTGTTAGTCTATATCCTAATTCTGAAAAATCTATATTAGCTATAGAGGTGAAGATTAATATACATATTAAATCTATAATAGTCGTAACATCTAATATTATGCGTCCTTGCGGTATAAAAATTGGAATTATTTCTTGTGATATATTGTCTGGTTGATAAAAATACACTAACCAGTTCATTATTATATCTGATAAAATTGACCATCCGAGCTGTCCAATTGCAAATAATATGATTTTTTTAGTGGTAAGCTTTTTCATTTTTCACACTCCCATTAAACTTTAATATAGGAAATTCTCATATATACACTTCACTAACATTCATATCATATTGTATTTATACCGCTGTAAATTAATTGTACCTTTAATTGCAATTTTTGTAAATTAGTTCTTCAAATAAATAATATAGCTCATGGCTACCTATAACCATGAGCTATATTATTGACTTAATTGATATAATTGATATATATAAAACTTATTACGGGCTAATTATTAATGGCTTCCATGAACTATTTTAAAGCCTTCCTTTTCTAGCATTTTTTCATGCTTTTCATAATTATCACATTCTACTTTTATACAGAGAGCAAGATGAATTATATCAACCTCTCTTTTTTTCAATTGCTCTATTTTGTGATTCCAGTCTTCATCTCCAGACAAAGTTTCCTTACAACCACTACAATAAAAATAGCTTGCAAGGCTTGGTCTATTATCCCCATATATTTCAAAGGCTGCTGTAGAATTATTATATGCATTGAAACATCCTATTCCTGAACATTTCCCTACAAGCTTTCTACACGCCATTATTGCTATACTCATAATCAATCTCCCTTTTTAACTAGCTAATTTAAATATACTATAAAATAATTGCTTTTTATTACAAGTTATGTATTGATATATATAAATCATTGTTAGGAATATTTAATATGAGGAGTCTCTCCATTGAGCCAATGTAAGTGCCAAGTTTCTTTTAATGAATTAAGAAACACTCCTTAACATTCTCCTTATATAAAAATTTCCATATATTCCTAACAATGTTTAACTCTTCTTCATTATCTTGCTCTAACCTTTTCATGTGGACCTTTTCTAACAATTAGGTTCTTTATTTAAATTTGTAACTTCTTGTTTTATCTCCATTAATTTAATATAAACTCTTTAATAAAATTAAATTTTTATTAAGTAATATATCAATAATAAATTATTTCACCATTCATTACTAATGTTTTTATAAGCACTATATATAATCTACATATAGAAGGGGGGCTCCTATTATAAACCGAAAAAAATATTTCGTGCCATATACTTAATATTGCTGCTATTAAGTATTATTCTAAATAATTTTATTGTTAAAAATTCTAAGTTTTTATTACAGGTGAATCCCTAAACTATAAAACTTAAACTTTTTTAAATATAAATAGATGAAAATAACCTAGTTATTAAAATTACCTCTAAATTAATTTTAATAAAGCTACACTTTAATTAAACAGATTTTCAATATTTTGATATATAGCTATGCTCTTAACTATATATAATTTATAAACACTTTTTATCTATAATTCACATGTAGAAGGGGATTCTTCAAATAAATTTTTAAATACATTTCCTGCTTATACTCATCATTGATGCTGAGCATTGCTCTAAATAAATTTTATTGGTAAACCAGCCAGTTTTCTATTTAATGGGATTCCCAAACTAAAAATCTGAACTTTTACCAACATCTATGAACACTGGTTTTAATATTGAATCTGTAACTATGCTTATGTTTATATTCAAATTCTAATTTATACATAATATTATGACTCTTTTTTTGTTATACTAAGCAAATATTCTTAATACAGCTTTTATATATCAAAAATTAGCCAAAGTTACTATATCTTAAAAATAAAAAACCCTTTAACTACAATTAGCTAAAGGGTCATGAATATGCACACAAATATACCATCATATACACCTCCCTATCACTCGTAGAGCTACAGCGCAAAAAACAGGCAGATATTCTGACTCAAGTATCATAATTTCCTTCTGCCTTCCCATTCTTACAAACAGTGGCATAATAGAAGGAAACTCCTCTCTTACAGCGGCGAGACCGCGTGGGATTTACACCCAACTTCCCTTTTAATCAACAATACTAAGTATTACTGAACCTATTTCCTATGAATATTAAATTATTTTATAAGTCTTAATATACAATTGTATATTAAATTATATAACGTCCACAAAATCAATGTTAGCATATATGTTTACTTGTGTCAAATTTTATATTTCATCATATATTGCTTCTATGTTTAATATGTTATTTATGATATCTGTTATAAAATTAAAGGTAAGCCCCTACGGACCTACCTTTGATTTTATTAATATATTATTTTTAATAATTTTCTACAAAAACTTCGAAATATCCTTGTGGGTGTATACATGCTGGACAAGTACTAGGTGCTTCAGCGCCTTCATAAATATATCCACAGTTGTTACACTTCCACATTACAGCTTCATCTTTTTTAAACACAGTGCCATTTTCTATGTTCTCTAATAATTTTCTATATCTTCTTTCATGTCTTTGCTCAACTTCAGAAATTTTTCTAAATGCCGCTGCTATTGCTGGGAATCCTTCTTCCTCTGCAATATTCGCAAATGTAGGATATAGCTCAGACCATTCTTCATTTTCTCCATTAGCTGCTGCTCTTAAATTTTTAGCAGTATCATCATGAAGAGCAACTGGATAACCAGCTTGAATTTCTACAGCCTCATCTGCAAGATCATCCTTTAAGAATTTATAGAATCTCTTAGCATGTTCTTTTTCTTGTTCTGCAGTTTCCATAAAAATATTAGCTATTTGTACATAGCCTTGTTTTTTAGCAGTGCTAGAATAATAAGTATATCTAGTTCTTGCCTGACACTCTCCAGCGAAAGACTTCATTAGATTTTCTGCTGTCTTAGTTCCTTTTACGCTTTTCATATTATTATTCCCCCTTAAAGTTAATTTTTAAATTACTCTAAATAGATTATAACCTTATTTTGCATAGTTTGCTAATAAATTCACCATACTTCATAGAAATTTCAAAATTCAATTCAAATACCTCCTGTGGGCCTTAGTGAAGATCTTCCTATGTATTTGGCATACTTCTCAAGTAATAAATGAAGTATTCCCTTGCAGGCTAAGATTGCACTCTTCTAACTATTTCTTTAACTATGCCTCTATCAGTATATACTCTTTCATATTCATTTATTACACCTTTAATTCCCATAGATATCCTAGAGTTTTTATAATCCATAGGACCTTCTAAAATATGCTTTGCAGATAGATGAATATTTTCAACTCCGGTAGCCCTTACAATGTTCTCTACGTTATCTATAGTCACTCCTGCTCCAGGCATGATTTGAATTTTTCCTTTACTCTCCTTCACTAATTCACAAAGGTTATGTAAGCCATCAATTACACTATTTTCTCCTCCAGAGGTTAGAATGTAATCTATGCCGAGTTCTATACAATCCATAAGGGCTTGTTTTAAATCTCTTGTCATATCAAAAGCTCTATGACAGGTTACCTTCATAGGTCGAGCTGCTGCTATAAGACTTTTCATCTTTTCTTTATCTAAAGTTCCATTAGGAGAAAGTATTCCTATAACAACTCCATCTAGACCTAACTCTTTTGCTATTTCCACAGAGTATATCATTTCCTCCATTTCATATTCATCGTAACAAAAATCACCAGATCTTGGACGAATTAAAGCATGGACATAACCCTCAAATTCCTTTCTAGCTTGCTTCATAAGAGTATATGAAGGAGTTGTTCCTCCTATATTTAGATTGGCACAAAGCTCTATTCTATGGGCTCCTCCTTTGCTAGCTTCTTCTACTGAAATCATAGAATCCACACAAATTTCTACTATCATAAAAACACCTCCAAGTTTCTCTAAGAGAGTAGAAATAGATATCTTTTTCTACTCTCTTATATAGCTTAACTTTCTAGTATAGATTTTGCTTTAATGATTGTTGGCTTCATATCACTAGTTGCCACTACAAATTCAAAGCTATCAATATTAGTAGATGCACCATAAGAACCATCCTTACCTAAACACACCACTGATATATCTCTCGCTTTTCCAACAGCTTTAACTAATCTATTATGAAGATTTCTCACAGCTTCATCTGCAGCTTCTTGTGGTGATTTTCCTTCTTTTATTAAGCAAGTTATGTAAAAACTAGAACATCCCTTCATTATATCTTCACCTACTCCAGTAGCTGTAGCACCTCCAATTTCACTATCTGCGTATAATCCACTACCAAATAGTGGTGAATCACCAACTCTCCCTTCTTTTTTCATAAATAATCCACTGGTAGATGTTGCTGAAGCAATAGTTCCTGTTTCATCAAGAGCTACTATTCCTACAGTATCATGTCCATCGTATGCTGAAAGACCTTTTTTAACCTTTTCATGTCCTACTAACCATTCTTCTTTTCCTTTTTCACTAAGTAGTATAGCTCTTTCAAAGCCATTTTTATCTGCATAATCCTCAGCACCAGTTCCTACCAAGAAATTGTTGAATCTCTCTTTCATAAGTGCTCTTGCAATTTTAATAGGATTTTTAAAACCCTTCATTCCTGCTACAGCTCCTACTGCTAGAGTATCTCCATCCATAAAAGCACCATCCAGTTGAACTTCTCCTTTTTCATTTGGAAGCCCACCTGTACCAACTGATGTAAATTCTGGATTATCCTCTACATCTATAGCTACTGCTTCTGCTGCATTTTGAGCATTTCCTCCATTTTTTAATATATCTGCTCCTTTACATACACCCTCATAAGCCATAGGCCATGTGGCAATTATTGCCCATTTCATTTGCTTAAAACCCCCTTCATTAATATAGAATGTAAAATATAGAATTATCAATAAAACTTCTATGAAGTTCTATCCTTAATTTAAACTTTACATTATAAACTATAAACTATTCTGAAATTACTGTTATTTTAACTATACTCACAGTAGTATTATTTTTCAATACCATATACAGTTTTATATTCTTTTCAAAATATTATAGTATAACTATAAAAAATCACTTTACCTAGAAACTTTCATGCGTCCTTAAGAAATGCACAATTCCTTATATATTAGTTATATAATAGCACTACCCTTTCACTATTATATAAAGTTATAAATCACCCTGTACTTTCCGTGTATTTTTATGCATTTAATTGTCGATATATGATATTATAAGGTTGTTCAAATGTTAAACAACCCTATAAAATGAAAAAGTATCTCTTAATTAGAGATACTTTTTCATTTATATATAATTTAAGTAAAAAATTTCAATTTAATACTTAGTAAATTGAATTTATAGAAAATAATCTACGCCTTTTCTTATATAAATTTTGGCTTTGTTTTAAATGGTTGTTGATATTAGAACTATATATTAAAACAAAGCCAAAATTTTTTATTCATCTCTTATTAGTTAATTTTCCAAAATTCCCTTAGAGTTATTCCATATTCTTTTAGAAGTACTTTATCTACTTCTTTCATAACCTCATCTATAACCTTCTTATATTCTCTATAATCTTCACTTAAAACTAAAAAACACTTCTCAATATCCTCATTATCCATTCCAATAGAGGCTATCATCATCTTTGAATTTTTATAAGTTCCTTCAAAAATATCATTGTATTTCGGGTTCTCCTTAATATTTTTTACGAAAGTTATCATAGAATTTTTATACTCTTCTAAAGCCTCCTTTTCTCTATTTAAAATCTTAGTAAAATGGTTGCTGTTTGCTTTGTTTTGAATCTTAAATTGTTCTAATTTCTCCTCGGTAAAATCCTTAAATATGTTATCTTCATCATTATATTCCTCAAGATTATCTAATATCTCTACAAGTCTAGCCCATGCCTTTTCTTTCTCTTCACTATCTATTTTTACATTTAAAAATGGTTCGTATCCAAGCACCATGATTTCACCAAATGTTCCTGGAAAAACTTCTATAATCTTATCCTTAACATATTCTTCTTTATGCTTTACACTATAACTTAACTGTTTAATATCATTTCCTATAGAGTTAAAATCTACTTTAGCTCTTTTCATTGCCATACTAATAACCATTTTATTATTTTCTAGTTCTTCAATTTTACTTTCTATTCTCTTTAATTCTGTATTGAGAGATTCGACAATACTACACTCTCCTTTTATTATCCTCTTAATATCATTCACTGAAATATTTAAAAGTCTTAATGCCCCAATTAAGTTTAAAATAATAACGTCTTCACTAGTATATTCCCTATAATTATTTTCTTCATTTTTTATTGGACTTATTAATCCCTCTTGTTCATAATATTTAATTGCTTTTTTAGTTAATTTTGTAATCTCTGATACGATCTTAATATTCATATATAATCCTCCATATAATTTACTAGTTAGCTAACCCTTAATCTAACTATAAAATTATCCCCAAGGTACAAGTCAATAATATTTTATAATTAATTTTATTTCAAAGTTATAATCTTGTACATTACTTAAAAAATAGAGGTTTGTTCATAACAAACCTCTATTGTATAATCCTTATGCAATTAATTCATTTTATTAACAACTAGCCGCTACCTCATCAACATACCACTTACTTTGTGCATTATACATCTCTGCATATTTACCCATATTTTCTATAAGCTCTTCATGAGTTCCAATTTCAGCTATCCCACCCTTATCCATAACTATTATCCTATCTGCTATTTTTGCTGAACCTAACCTATGGGTAACTATTATAGATGTATTTCCTTTAGACATTTCAGCAAATTTGCTGTATATCTTAGTTTCTTCCACAGGGTCTATAGCAGCTGTTGGTTCATCTAGAACTATCATGTTATGTCCTCTATAAAAACCCCTTGCAATAGCTATCCTCTGCCATTGTCCACCAGATAAATCTACCCCATCAAATTCACGAGAGAGCATGGTCTCATAGCCCTCAGGAAACTTTTCTTCACCGATTTCTAAATCTGCATTTACTGCAGCCTTCTGTATAGCTTCCTTTTTATCCTCACTGGTTAACTGACCTTTATTATTTAAGGAACTTATTTCAATATTTTCTTCAAGGGTCATCTTATATCTCTGATACTTTTGAAATACCCCTGAGATATTTCCATATAAAGATTTAAGTGATACTTTACTAGTATCTGCTCCCCCTATAAATACCTTTCCCTCTGTTGGTAAATATAACCCTGTAATAAGTTTAACTAATGTAGTTTTCCCTGCCCCATTTTCTCCAACTATAGCAATAGTTTCTCCAGATTTAACTTCTAAATTTATTCCATTTAATGACTTCTTATCTGATCCTGGATAACTAAAAGAAACATCTTGTATTGATATATTAGGAATTCCTTGGATTTTTACTTCCTCTCCACTTCTCTCTGGCATATCAAGAAATCTTACAAGGTTTTTCACAGTTCCGATATTTCTTGTGATAGTACCTATATGCCTACATATTATTTCCTCCATTATTCCAAACATTAGCCCTATAGATGAAAATATAGCTCCAAAAGCACCTGGTGATATATCTCCCTTTATAAGTGAATCGAATAATAGATAAAGTACTCCCACATACCCCAAAAGTGTTATAATTTTCATACCTAATTCCATGAGGTTTGATTTTCTTTCCGCTGACCATATTTTTTTATTAAGCAAGTTTAAAGATAGAATATATATATCTTTAAAATATTTGAAAGCTCCTAAAAGCCTAGTTTCTTTATAATATTCTCTATCAACTATGCACCTTTCATAATATTCATATTCCCTCCTTATAGGCGCTGATTCATCAGCTAGCTTTCCAAACACCTTGACCCTGATTAGCTGAGTTAAAGCAACTGGAATAAATATTAATATTAAGGATAGTGCTAAAATTGGTTTTAAACTATAAAGATATATTGCCATAAAAAGAAAGTATGGAAGATAAAAAGTAAAGATGCTCGTAATTATAAATACCAAAAATCCGCTATTTAGCATACCTTCATTAGCTTTATTGATATCATCCAAATATTTTGTATCTTCAAAAGCAATAGGATCTAATCTCCCTGCTTTTTCATTTATCTTTTTTCCCACATGCCTAACCATCATCTTTTCCTGATTGCTAAACATGAAGTTTCCAACCCCATTTAATATTTGACACAATATTAAGGCTAGTCCTAAGGCAATTGCCCATAATATTATTCTTTGACTTGTCCCACCTTTATTGACCCCTTCTGTGACTACATCAAAAAGTTTCTGAGTCATAAAAGTGTTAAATCCATGAGATACTCCGTGAAAAATGCTCACTACATTCCAAACTATGAAGTAAACAGGACATGCCCAAAAGGCCATAGGTATAACTTTAGACATTATTTTTAAAAAGGATATATCTTCTTTTTTATTCTCCCTTATCATAAATACCAGCTCCTTTGACTTTCATACATCTCTGCATAAGCTCCATTTAACACCATAAGCTCTTCATGGGATCCTTTTTCTACTATGGCTCCATTACCAATAACAAAAATCTCATTAGCAAGCTTAGTAGACCCTAATCTATGGCTTATAAAAATTGTAGTTCCCCCTCTGCTTATCTCTTCAAACTGTTCATAAATATTACTTTCACTTATGGGATCAAGAGCAGCAGTAGGTTCATCCAATATTCTAAGACTTGCTGAGCTAATAATACTTCTTGCCATGGCTATTCTTTGCCATTGCCCTCCTGATATGTCTTGACCATCACTCTTAATCTTCCCTAGGTGTGTATTTATTCCCTTAGGTAATTTTCCAATTAAATCTTCCATCTCCATGGTTTTTATAGCTGTATTCATATTTATAGTATCTAAATCATCATCTAAACTATTGACATTTCCTAAAGCAATATTATCCTTAAAAGAAATAAAATATTTTGCAAAATCCTGATATACCACCGAGCTTAATGCTTTTAATTCACTATGTTTGTACTCTTTAATACTTTTCCCATTTATTAATATTTCACCTTCAAAATCTTCATATAATCCAGTTATAAGTTTAGTTATAGTGGTCTTTCCAGCTCCATTAACCCCTACAAAAGCATAGTGCTTTCCCTCTCTAATAATAAAAGATAAATCTTTTAAAATATAATTATCCATACCTGGATATTTGAAAGACACTTTCTTAAATTCCAGAGATTTCAATTGTAAACTCTCTCTAGAAGGTTCATCTATAGCTCCTTCACTTTCATCTAGCTGTGAAAAATTCGTTAAATCTTTCAAATATTCTTTATTTTTTGCCAATTGTTCAACGCTATAACTAAGTCCCCAAGACATCATTTGAATGAGTCCAAAAACCCCATTAACTATGGAAATAAACATACCAATTGTTAATAATCCATTTAATACAGGGTTTATAAGAACTATAACAATACCTATAGAGATTATGGCTGTTATTATGCTACTAGTCTTCATCTTTATAAACCACTTTAACTCAGTTTTATATTCTATTTTTCTTGCACGCTCATATTGCTCTTCCCATCTATCATTAACTTTTTCAGTATATCCAAAAAGTGCTCTTTCTTCTACCCCTTCTCTTCCAGTCAATACTTCTCTTAAATATTCATATTTTCTCTTATACTTAGATACTTCTCTGCTTGCTTCATAGGTTGCTTTTCCCCCCTTTAATGCCACCACAAAGAGAGGTAGAGAAATCCCAACTATCAGTAAAGCTGCCCACCATACTTGAGCAACTAATACAAGTAATAGACCCACAATTTGTAGTATCATAGACATCATATCTAATAAATCCCTATAGGCATTTTTACATTGAATCTCTGGTTCTTTAGCTACTCTCGATATTAAGTCCCAAGTATCCTTATTCTCGATGTGTTTGTATTTAAGCTTAGCTCTCTTTTCAGTAATAATAACTCTAAAATTCTCTCTAAGTTTAAGCTCCAACTTTATTTCCACAAGCTTTATAAGTTGTGATGCAATCCAATCATATCCAATAAGTAATACTACTAAAGCTAAAGGAATAAATATTTCATTAACCACTTTATTTCCACTAACAATAGCTATTGCAGTATCTAAAAATTTAGCAGTTACTATTACTTGCAAAGTTGGAATTATTCCATTTGCAATTTTTTGAACTGCTATTAATGTTGAATACCATGGTGCACATCTAAACGGAATTCCAACTATATCCGATACATCATATGACTCTTTTTTCATCATGATCACCCTTTTCCCCAAATTATATGCATTAAAGTAAAAATTTGTATAAATATGCCATAATTTCATGGTATCATAACATTGTTTTATTGTAAATGTACTTTATAATCTATTTTAATATTTTTAGAATTTGTTTAGAGTAATTGTTAATATTAAACTATATATTATTATCAAACCTATCTATTATTAAAGGCTATCTTAAAATGACGTTAATAATCATTTTAAGATAGCCCATATTTTTTCTTGGAATTAATATTATTTCAAATTCCAAATCTTATACTTATTTATGACCCTGTTGATTTATAATGAGCCACTCCAAATTTCCAAAATATAAAGCTTGGTATTACAAATAATATTGATACCATTGGAGATAACATATAAAATAAGCTATTTCCATTATATTTATCTATGAGAAATATAAATGGATAATAGTTTATAAAAGCTAATGGAACTATATAAGTAAAGAATTTTACCACCCATTCTTTATATATGTCCAGTGGATATTGAGCAAGTTCCCTTCCACCATCAGTAAAGATATTCATAAATTCAAGCCCCTCTAAAGTGAAAAAACATATGGCTGCATATATCATAAAGAGAGAAAAGAAAAGACAAACTCCTCCTATTATCATTAGAATCAAAGTCAATACCTTTCCTTCATTCCAACTCACTCCACAGGTTATAATTGCATATATAAATATAATAAGAGCTTGTATCAGCCTCCCAATTCTTGTAAGTTCAATTTTTGTACCAATTACCTGTAATATCTCATTTTGAGGTCTTACCATAATTCTATCAAACTCTCCATTAGATATTATGGTAGAAAAAGAGTCAAAGCCTCTCCCAAAACATTCCGCTAGAGCAAAGGACATAAATATAGTGCTAAAACATAATAACACTTCATTAAATGTGTAATTATTAATACTTCCAAATCTATCGAATAAGAAATACATGCTAAGAAAAGAGAAAAATGTAGTAAGTCCTTGTCCTATAGATGTAAGTATAAAGGAAGTTCTGTATTCCATAGCTGACTTTAAATGAATTGAAAAATATTTCATATATAGTTTCATTATTAACCTCCTTGTACTACTACTCGTTTTAGAGTTTTAGAAATTAAAAGTTTACCTAAAACAACTAATGATATTCCCCATAAAATTTGTAATGCTATAGCTGTCATTGCTTCATTTAAATGCATATTTCCGCTATAAATTCTAAAGGGAACATTTTGCATCGCTGCAAAAGGAGATAAATCAATGTACTTAGTAAGCCATTGTGGTAAAAATGGTAATGGAACTAATCCTCCTGAAAAAAAGTCTGCTGTCATAACTAATGCTATTCTCACTCCCATAGGAGAAATAGTATAAAAGGTAAGAATATAAACAAACATACAATAAGCTACCACTACAATAAAACCTAAAATCATAGCTATAATGAATAAAATTCCATTTAGTGGTGAACTAGGCAAAGTGAATCTATAAGGTTCTGGTAATAAAAGTGCAATTATAAGTATGGGAAAACATCTTAATAATGCTTTTGATGATCTACCTGCACAACTCTTTGCAAACCACATGTTGTAAATATCTAAAGGTCTACATAATTCATAGGATACATTTCCTTTAGATATTAAATCAAAAATTTCATTATCTAAAAACCAAGTCATAAACAGTGCCAGAAATGCCTGCTGAAGCCATATATAGCTAGCAAGTTGTGAGAATTCCATAGGTGCCATTTGTGGATTGCTCTTATAAAAGGTTTGATACATCATGATATACATAAATCCCCAAGCAAATTGAGTTGCAATTCCTGCATAGGCAGCTGCCCTATATTGGAGTCCATGAATAAATCTAATTCTAAAGTAAGATATATATCCTCTCATATCTGATACTCCTTATAAAGCCCTACCACCACTTCATCCATGGTAATAGAATCTACACTGAAGTCTATTAATTCAATCTTTTCTGCTAAAATACCTATTGCCTTGGAAATAGAAATAACTTCTGTGTCTACAGAAATTACTATATGTCCTGCGTATTTTTCTATAATTTTTAATCCTTTAGGAAGCTTCTCTAAATTTCCTGAATAATCTATGGTTATGGTTCTATATCTGCTGAACTTTTGTTTAAGCTCATCTAAATGTCCATCTAATAGAACTTTACCTTTTCCAATGAGTACAATTCTTTTAGTAAGAGCTTCTATATCTTGAGTATCGTGAGTTGTAAGTATTACAGTGGTTTTATTTTCTTTATTGATGGTTTTTATAAAATCTCGAACTGCAATTTTTGAAATTGCATCAAGTCCAATGGTGGGTTCGTCTAAGAATAAAATCTTAGGACTATGAAGTAATGAGGCTGCTATTTCACATTTCATTCGTTGTCCAAGGCTTAGCTGCCTTGTTGGTACTTTAATGATATCTTCTATATTAAGTAAATCTGTGAGCATTTTAAGGTTATTTTTAAACTTACTATCTGGTATTTTATAAATATCTTTTAACAATTCAAAGGAGTCTGCTACAGGCACGTCCCACCATAACTGGCTTCTCTGTCCAAAGACAACTCCGATGTCCCTTACATGATTAATTCTATCCTTCCAAGGAATCCTTCCATTAATAGTGCACTGCCCTGCATCTGGATATAGTATACCGCTCATAATCTTGATAGTAGTACTTTTTCCTGCACCATTTGGCCCTATGTATCCTACCATTTCTCCTTCTTTAATATTAAAAGATACATTGTCCAATGCTTTAACTTCTTCATATTCTCTCTTTAATAATGATTTTACTGCCATTTTAAGTCCAGCATTTCTTTTGCTTATTTTGAAGGTTTTAGTTATGCCTTTCATTTCGATCATATCTTATCCTCCTATCCTTTTAGACATTTTAAATAAAATAACAGGTCAAAGATGTGCCGCTAATATTTCATTGTAGACAACATGACATAACCTAGTAATACCTTCTATTACTAGGTTATGCTGACGGATATACCACAAAATATACATCTACTAACATATCATCTTTCTAATCATGTCTAAATCTTTAAAATTTAGTGCTCGAACTTAAATCTTAACACTTTTTAAGTTGTAAATAAATAGCTAATTACAAATATTTTTAAATATACCCTAATACATCTTTGTAGTTAAACTTTCTCTATCCAATAACAACAAGTGCCATCTTTTATTCTTTCTAGTACTCCATTATTGTTTTCTATTACTCTTCTAGATCCTAAATTATCTTCATTGCAAGTTACTAACGCTCTATCTATCCCTATATATTTTGCTTTCTTTAAAAGTTCCTGAAGAATTAAATTTCCATAGCCCTTCCCTCTTTCACTTTTAAGAATTCCATAACCTATATGTCCTCCACTTTTTAATAAGGCTTCATTTAAATAATGCCTTAGCTTACCAATCCCTACTAGTTTTCCATTTACACTTAACCAATATATGGTTTGAGGTACATATCCTTCTTTTAAATCTATGCCCTTAGAGTTCTTTATATTATCCTTCAAAAAAATTTTAAAATCCTCATATGGAATATTATCTATGGGATTATAAAAACCATTCTCATATTCCTCGAATCTAGATAAAAAATCATACACTTCTTGTCCATCTTCCATAGACAGTTCTATTAATTTAACTTCCACAATATATCCTCCTTCATATAAAGTCCTTACTAATGAAATACTCTCCTAGATCTTAATTTACCTAATTATATCTTAGCTACTAACATCCTACAACTGTAATATATATTTTGTTTTTTTCTAAACCGAATTATGCTGGAATTGTAAAAGCACTCTTAGAAAGTAACAAGACTCTGTGAGCAGCTATTCACATTAAAAGCATTTTATAGCTATAAGTTAATATATCGGTTATTTATATAACTCTTAAAAATAAAAAAACTTCTTCAAAAATGAAGAAGCTTTTATCTACAATTAATTATAAGCTATATTATAAGCTGAATTTAAAGTCTAGTATTAATTCCTCATTTTGGTAAAATATAACTATAAATAATCAATAATTATAACAAGGAGGACCAAATGGATAAATTACTTCAAGAAGCGTTAAGCTTTTATTCTTTTAAAAATCCTAAAATTATGTTTCTACGTCATAATGAAAATATTACATATAAAATTGAAGATATTAAAAAACAATATGTTTTAAGAATACACAAACCAGTTGATGGATACTCTTTGGGAATACTGTCAAATGAAGATGAAAAGCAAGACTATATACAAAGTGAAATGACTTTATTGGATTATCTGCAAAAAAATATAGATTTTCAATTGCAGAAACCAGTTAGGAATAATAAAGAACTATTAGTAAGTATTTTAACAGATAAAACGCCAGTCACTGTCCTGGAATGGATACAGGGGATGACATTATCTGATACCGAAATAACATGTGAGATAGCGCAGAAAATCGGTTTAATGATAGCAAATTTACATAGAGCTTCAAAAACTGTAAAAATTGATGATAACGGAAATTTATATTTACCAGAAATGAATTACAAGGCGAAAAGGTATCAGTATAAACAACAGATTTTAGAGAAGATTAACAAAGAATTAAAAGTGATAGAAAGTAATGATCATATTAATAGCAGGCATATAAATATAGTTCTAGACGCTGCTGCAATTATACAGAAGCGAATGGATGAATTATCCAAAATGCCTAATATGCTAGGAATTGTTCATGCTGATTTATCACTGTCCAATATGATATTAACCGCAGACAATGGAATTACACCGATTGACTTTTCATTATCAGGTGTTGGATTCTATTATATGGATATAGGAACAATGCTGTCTGCCATTAATGATAAAGACCTACGAAGATGTGTAAAAAATGCGTATGAAAAAGAAATGAAAACAGAAGTACCAATATGTTATATAGAAGCTTTTTTTGCGCTTGGAGTAATTCTTTTTATAGCATGCCAGCACAACAAATTTTATAAAGAAGAATGGTTTGAAACTGCTATGGAAAGATGGTGCAATACCATATTCACTCCACTTATAAATGGTAAAACTTTCGTGTTATGATAAGTTTATAAAAAATAGGTTACTCATATTGCATATTTATGCATTTGAGTAACCTAATACTTACTTCAGTTCTTCAAAAATTCACTATCAAAATAATCAATAAATTGTTAAGTATCTTTCAAAGATGCTTTAAATTTATTCTTCAATATTTACTACTTCAAATCCTAAGTCTTCTATGGCTTCTTTAATAACCTCATTGCTAACTGATCCCTCAGCTACAGCCTTACCCTTTTCTACTTCTATATTAGATAATCCTTCTAATCCAGATAATGCATTTTTTACTCTTCCCACGCAATGCATACAAGACATTCCCTCAATAGTAATTATTTTTTTCATAATAATCTCTCCTTTATCTTTAATATTTATTTTTTAATACCTAGTTTTAAATTGCTTTAATCTTAGTGCATTTAATAATACTGACACTGAACTAAAACTCATTGCAAGAGCTGCTAGCATAGGATTTAATAATGGTCCTCCAAAGATGTGTAATACACCCATTGCCACTGGTATACCTAGAACATTATATCCAAATGCCCAGAATAGGTTTTGTTTTATATTTCTTATGGTTTGCTTACTTAATTGAATTGCCCCTATAACATCCATGATATCACTTCTCATAAGGACTATATCAGCAGATTCTATAGCTACATCGGTTCCTGATCCTATAGCAATTCCTATATCAGCCATGGCTAAGGCTGGAGCATCATTTATTCCATCTCCTACCATAGCAACCTTCTTACCTTCATTTTGAAGTTCTTTTACCTTATTTGCTTTATCTTGAGGCAATACCTCAGCTATTACCCTATCTATTCCTACTTCTTTACCTATGGCAGCTGCAGTGTTTTTATTATCACCTGTAAGCATAACTACTTCTATGCCCATTTTATGAAGACTTTCAACTGCTCTCTTACTATTTTCCTTGAGCGTATCAGCTACAGCAACTATTCCTATAAGTTTTCCTTCCTTAGCTACAAACATTGGAGTTTTACCTTGTTGCGCTAATTCTGTTGACTTTAATTCATAATCCCCTAAAGTTATATTCTTCTCATTCATAAGTTTTCTATTACCTAGATAAAGTTTTTCTCCATCTATGACAACCTCTATACCATGACCTGGTATAGCTTTGAAATCTGAAATATCCTTTAAAGTAAATCCTTTATCCATAGCTTCTTTTACTATAGCCTCTCCTAATGGATGTTCAGAACCAACTTCTGCTGAAGCTGCCAATAATAATATATCATCAGCTTTATAGGTATTAGTTACAATATCCGTAACCTTTGGCTTACCTTCAGTTATTGTTCCTGTTTTATCAAAAACTATAGTATTTATATTATGAGTGGTTTCTAGAGCTTCTCCACTTTTAATTAATATTCCATTCTCAGCGCCTTTTCCAGTTCCTACCATTATAGCTGTAGGAGTAGCTAATCCTAAAGCACATGGGCACGCTATTACTAGAACTGATATAAATATTGTTAATACAAATACTGTTCCTTCTCCTGATATTGCCCAACCTAAACTTGATAATATTGCAAGACCTATAACTGTTGGCACAAAATAGCCTGAAATAATATCTGCCATTTTTGCAATGGGAGCTTTTGACCCCTGAGCTTCTTCTACTAATTTTACTATTTGAGCTATTACTGTATCTTTTCCAACCTTGGTAGCCTTATATTTAATTCTTCCATTTTTGTTTATACTTGCTCCAAATACCTTATCTCCTTCATGTTTTTCAACTGGAATACTTTCACCAGTTAGCATGCTTTCATCTATAGATGTATATCCTTCTATAACTTCTCCATCTACAGGTAATTTTTCTCCTGGCTTTACAACTATAATATCTCCCTCTTGAACTTCATGAATTTCAATAACCTTTTCCTGTCCATCTACTATAACTGTAGCAGTCTTAGGTGCTAAACCCATAAGCTTCTTAATAGCTTCAGAAGTTCTACCTTTAGTTAATGTTTCTAAATATTTTCCTAAAGTTATAAGAGTTAAAATTGTAGCTCCTGACTCAAAATATAATTGCATAGTGTAACTAGTATCACCATTCGCTATATGGTATATAGCAAAGATTCCATATAAATATGCTGCCCAGGTTCCTATTGATATTAAGGAATCCATGTTTGGAGTTCTATTTATAAGATTTTTGAATCCTACCTTAAAGAAATTCTTACCTATTATCATTACTATAGTAGTAAGAATTAGTTGGAACAATGCAAAATTTAATGGATTATGATGTGTATCTATTATCATAGGTAATGGCATTCCCACCATATGTCCCATAGTTACTATCAGTAGTGGAATTGTGAATACAGCAGACCAGATAAGCCTGTTTCTCATATTTTTAATTTCTTGCTCTTTCTTCTTTTGATGAACATCTTCTTGCTCTTTCTCTACCAGCTTAAAGCCAGCCTTATCTACAGCTCTTTTTATGTCACCAAGCTTAACTTTACTAACATCATAACTTAACTTTAAAGTTTCTGTAGAAAGATTTACTTCCGCCTTTTCTATGCCTTCAAATTTTTTTATTACCTTTTCAACATTTCTAGCACAGGAAGCACAGGTCATACCCTCTACTTGAAGCACCATTTCAGTACTATCATCAAAGGCTCTAAAACCAGCCTTTTCTACACTTTTTATTATATCTTCTAAATTTAGCTTACTTTCATCATATTTAACCTTCAACTTCTCAGTTGCTAAATTTACTGAAGCTTCTTCCACTCCATCTTTCTTTCCAACAACTTTTTCTATACTTCTTGCACAAACAGCACAAGTCATGCCTTCTATTCTTAATATTTTTTCTTTCATATTCACCCTCTCCTATTTATCAATTAATTTATCTAGTATATTTACAAGCTCTTCTATCTTTTCCTCTGCATTATGTCCTTCTTCAAAAGCTGATCTAACACAGTGGTTCATATGTTGCTTTAAAATGCATTTATTAGCTTTCTTTAACAATGCCTGCGAAGCTATTATTTGATTAGAAATATCTATGCAGTATCTACCATCTTCAACCATTTTAATAATTCCTTCAATTTGACCTTTACATGTTTTTAAACTTTGCAATGCTTTTTTCTTTTCATCGTTCATGTTGTACCTCCCTCCCCCCGTGGGGGTGTCTATATTTATAATATAGTACAATTTATGATTTGTGTCAATAGGATTTTTATGCAAAAATTAAAAACTTTATGGTTCAATGCAATGTAGCCCATCCTTATACAAAAATAGCTGATTATAAAGAAAGAGAACCAATATTTGTTTAATTATATACATTATATAGAAATTAATGTTATAATTTAGTGTGTAAATAATCTATAATTTAGTACACAATTGTTTCGAATTGTCAACTAAATTGGGTTAAAATAGAATAATTTGTTTTTGGGGGATAAGCACTATGATTGAATCAAAGGCTTGGAATTGGAGTAAAAATACAAGTGACTATTGGTTAATCCCAACGATTGAGTCATGTTATTTGGCTGAATCATGGAAATCAAAGGGTTATGACAAATTTCTTGATTTAGGTTGCGGATTAGGAAGACATTCCATCTATTTTAGAAAGAAAGGTTTTGAGGTTCACTCTACAGATTTATCTAAAGACGGAATTAATCATTTGAAAAAGTGGGCGGAGGAAGAAGAACTGGAAATTAACACAAGATTATGTGATATGCTTAATTTACCATTTGCTGATGATACATTCGATTGCATAATGGCATATAATGTAATTTACCATACCGACACTGAAGGGTTTATAAAGTCACTTGAAGAAATTACGAGAGTGTTGAAAAATAGAGGAGAATTATTTGTTACGTTAAATTCTAAAAATGCATTGTCATATCAGAATGCTGACCCGAATAAACGTATTGATAATAATACTATATTAAGAAGTGAACATGATACTGAACAAGATGTTCCTCATTTTTATGTGGATATAGATGATATAAAGAAATACTTTAAGGATTATAACTTTGTGAAAATCCCTGTTGAGGAAACTGAATATTATAACATTGAGAATACTGAATATTTTTCGAAACATTTTAAATTAATTGTAAGCAAAAAATAGGTATGGTTAAGGGGTGTTAAGCGAAATTTGTTTTAGAATATTTTTAAAATATGAATTAAGGGAAGTCTGAAAAATGACTTCCCTTAATTCATATTATCAATACTATTCTAAAACAAAGCCTAAAATAAATTCATGCTTCAAAATCAAATCTATATTGTGTATAGCTTCAAATGAAAATACTCAATAATCTTAGAAGAAGAAATTCTATAGAATTTCACTTCTCATGGATTATTGAGTATACTTAGTTATCATTATTACTCTCTTACAAATATTAAATTATCCACAGAACTTAAATCTTCTCTATATACATATCCAGCTTCATTAAATTCTTTTACCTTTTCTACAGAATCTATAGAATTTTTCATTATATAGGATACCATAAGCCCTCTAGCTTTCTTAGCATATGTGCCTACTATTTTGTAATCTTCACCATTCTTTTCTTTAAATATAATATTATAAAAATTTATATCCTTTAATTCATCTTTGTTAATAACCTTAGAATATTCCTCTGAAGCTAAATTTAAAATAGACTTCTCTTTATGTCTTAAAATTTCTATCCTAAATTCTTCTGTTATCTTCTTACTCCAAAACTCATATAAATCTCTTCCTTTTGGAGTTATTAGCTTTAATCCCATTTCTAATCTATATTCCTTGATAATATCCAGTGGCTTTAAAGCTCCATATAACCCAGATAATATTCTTAAATGATTTTGAATAAATTCAATTTGTTCTTTATTATAACTAAAAATATCCAAAGTTTTATACATATCACCATTAAAGCTAAAAATAGCTTGTTTACCTTCTTCATGATAGTTAAGTTTAAAATCTCTATATCGATTATAGTTAGCTTGCCCTAGTTTTATACTCATATTCATGAGAGAGCTTAATTCCTCAGCAGAATAATTACTTAGTTCATCTGCCAAGTAGAATGCCTCTTTTAGAAAGTTTGGTATAGTACTTTCTTTAACTATAGATTGCTTTTTAAAATCCAAAGTTTTTGCTGAAGAAATTATTGTTAACACAACTACACCTCCACAATTTTTATACTAGGTTCTAAAATTATAGAATTATCTTATTATAACATATAAAGTTATACACACTTTATATGTTAAATAAATAATTATATCAAATATTTATTAATTATTTATTTAGCAATACTGTAAAAATTATGTATATATTGTAGTAATTATTCTCTTTTAAAATAAAATATATAAAAAACCCCTCAGCTAAGCTGAAGGGTTTTATTTTAGTCATTATTTTGCTTCAGTAGTATTAGATAAATCAACTGTAAAAGCTTCACCTTTTTCCATCAATATATGTCCTGAGTTATAAGGATTACCATCAACAGTTAAATATACCTTCTCAACTCCATAATATCCACCTAATGTATTAACTATACTTTGAAGAATAGCTGATTCGAAGCCTGACCCTGCATTCATCTCCTTGATAAATTCACTAGAAAAATCTGCATATAGCATACCATCATCATTTAAATAAAGGCTATTTATCTTTGCATTTTTACTCATTAAAACACCTTTATTTTCTTCTGGAAATGACTTGAATATATTTTCAAATGCTGACTTTGTTATATCATTAGTTTTGAATTCCATATCAATATTCTTATAGAATAAACTATAATCATCAATATTAGGATAATAGAATCTAACTGAACTACTGAACTTACTATTTTCTTCAATCTTTTCTAAAAGTGATGTAACTTTCATCTTTTCAGTGTCCATTACTGATTTTACCAAACCTTTATCAAGAGCATAATATTGTATATTTTTTTCTCCATTTTTTAGCTCTGTTGTTACTTCTAAGGTTTTATAAGTTCCACTAGGGGTTGATATTTCCACATTCTCATTAGATATATACCTCTTACTTCCATCAGATAAATTCCATGATGTACCTTTAACTAATGGTTCTTTCAATAATACTTCAGTTTCTTCACCCTTTTTAGAAAGAAAATTTTCTCTATAGTAGCATTCACTTCTACTAAATACCTGTCTTAATTCTCCATCTTTGATTTCTAAAACTGATACTATCTCTGTTCCGCCATTATTTTCTCTTAGTTGAACCTTATCTCCCTCTGTATAATCTACATAAGTTACATACTCTGCATATTCCATATTTTCTCCCTTGTAGAAGAACTTTTCATTTTCTTTAAATTTCACATAATCTCCAATTTTTTTATCTACTACTGGTTTTTCAGTACCTATTCCTGGTTTATTATCCTCATTCTCAACTTTAGGACCACAGGCTACAAATAACATGGCTATGGTTACTAGAATTATATAAACTATTCTTTTCTTCATCTTCATCCTCATATTTCCTTTCAATAAATTAGTACTGTCTTACTATTATACGTAATATTTTACCACAAATCTCACTTTAACCATAACATATATTCTAAGATTTAATTAAATTTATAACTCTAATCCTTTATTAAACTGACTGTTGTAAAGCTGAGCATAGAATCCATTCTTTTGTAATAGCTCATCATGAGTTCCTCTTTCAATTATCTTTCCACCACTTACAGCTAAAATGGTATCTGCATTTTTTATAGTACTAAGCCTATGGGCTATAACAAATGTAGTCTTTCCTCTCATTAAATTAAGCATTGCTTTTTGAATATAGACCTCTGTACGAGTATCAATAGACGACGTAGCTTCATCTAATATAAGGATTGAGGAATTAGATAATATAGCTCTAGCTATAGCCAATAGCTGTCTCTGTCCTTGAGATAAATTTCCTCCATTATCTGATAGCACAGTATTATACCCTTCAGGTAATTGCTTTATAAATCCATGGGCATGAGCCATTCTTGCTGCCTTCTCTACTTCTTCATCACTAGCATTTAGCCTTCCATACCTTATATTTTCACGAATACTCTCTGAAAATAAAAAAGTATCTTGAAGCACCATAGCAATATTATTACGCAAGCTATTTCTAGTTATATTTTTAATATCCTTACCATCTATTAATATTTCTCCACTATCTATGTCATAGAATTTAGTTAAGAGATTAATTATAGTGGTTTTTCCTGCACCTGTTGGTCCTACAATAGCTATGGTTTCCCCAGATTTAGCCTTAAGAGAAGCATCCTTTAATACTCTATTACCCTCTATATAAGAAAAGTTAACATCCTTAAGTTCAACATTTCCCTCTATATTATTTATCTCCTGAGCATTTTCTAGATCTATTTCTTTTTTTTCATCCATTATTTTAAATACTCTCTCAGCTCCAGCTAAGGCAGATTGTATGGTGTTAAAAAGATTTAATATTTCATTGATTGGTCTAGTAAAGCTTCTCATATACAGTAGAAAACTGAATACTACCCCTACCGTTATATTCATACCATTTATAATTAAGTATCCTCCACTAACCGCTATAAGTAGATAGGAAATATTATTTATCAAGTTGTTCATAGGCCCCATAATTCCTGAAAGTCCCTGGGCAACCATGGAACTTTTGGTAAGCCTTTTATTAATATTGTGAAACTTTTCCTTTACTTGCTCTTCTTGAGAAAATAGTAATACTACTTTTTCACCTGAAATTATCTCTTCTATATAACCATTGAGTTCTCCAAGTTCTCTCTGTTGACTTTTAAAATATCCCTGAGTATTTTTAGCTATAAGCTTTGTAACCAAAAACATAAAAGGTACAGTTATCATTGATATTAATGTCAAAATAGGACTTAATAATAACATTGCTATAAACATACCTATTACATTTATAATTCCTGAAAAAAACTGAGTTACACTTTGACTTAAGGTTATATTTATATTATCTATATCATTGGTAAGTCTACTCATTAAATCTCCACTAGAATGAGTATCAAAGTATTTCAGTGGAAGTCTTTGCATACCTGAAAACAAGTCTTTTCTTATGTTTGCTGAAATATTCTGGGCAATTCCCACCATTATTCTATTTTGAAAGTAGGTAGAGAAAATACTCACAAAATAAATACAAAGAAGTATTATACAAATAAATGCTAGACCCTTCATATCTCCAGTTTGAATAAAATTATCCACAGTATATCCATTTAATCTAGTCCCTACAATGGTTATTATAGTACTTACTAATGTAAGAAAAAATACTAGCATAAGTACTGCTTTTTTATGAATTAAGTACCCGATAAGTCTTTTAATTGTACCCTTAGGATTCTTAAGTTTTTCCTTTTGTTTAAATAATTGGGCTGGTCCTCCACCTGGTCTATGTATATTTAAGTTTCCTTTATTATCTGCCATCTATACCACCTTCTCTCCCAACTGTGATACCGCAATACTGCTATATATTTCATTAGTTTTTAGTAGTTCTTCATGATTTCCAATCCCACTAATTTCACCTTCATCTAATACTATTATTTGATCTGCATCCATAACTGCTGTAATTCTTTGAGCTATTATAAATAGAGTACTTCCTTTCATTCTCTCTCTTATAGCTCTTTGAAGCCTTGCTTCTGTTGCCATATCAAGAGCACTACTTGAATCATCTAATATGAGAATTTTAGGATTCTTTATAAGAGTTCTAGCAATTGATAGACGTTGTTTTTGTCCCCCTGATAGGTTCTTTCCCCTCTGTTCCACTATGCTCCCATATCCATCTTCTTTGCCATCTATAAATTCATATGCCTGCGCATCTATTGATACCTGCTTAAGTTCTTCTTCGGTAGTTTCTATAACTCCAAAGCTAATATTATCCTTTATGGTCCCAGAAAATAAGATATTTTCCTGAAGCACTATGCCGATATTTTCTCTTAACTCTTTAATATTTAACTCTCTTACATCCACTCCGCCAATGTATACCCTTCCTTCAGTGGTATCATAAAGTCTTGGAATGAGCGAAACTAGTGAGCTTTTACCACTACCTGTAGCTCCAATAATCCCCACAACTTGTCCTTCATTAACCTTAAAATTTATATTTTTAAGTACACATTCTCCACTTGGATTATATTTGAAATGTACATTTTTAAATTCTACATCATAATTTTCTATATAAATTCCTTCATGATTATATTTTATAGCTGGAGTAGAATCTAAGAGTTCATTTATCCTCTTTGCTGACACCTTAGCCCTAGAAAGATTTATTATTATCATAATAACCATCATAAGGGAGTTCATAATCTGAATAAGGTAATTTATAAATGCCATTATCTTTCCAGTTTCAATACCACCTATATTTACTAAATTACCTCCAAACCATAATACTGCAACCACAGTTAAATTCATAACTAATGTTATAAGGGGCCATAGCAATATTGTTGTATTCTGAGCTTTTATACTACTATTCATAAGCTCCTCATTACTATCTTTAAAACGCTCCTTTTGCTTTTCCTCCATATTAAATGCCTTAACTACACGCATGCCTAAAATGCTCTCTCTCATTACCAAATTAACCTTATCTATATTCTCTTGAACTTTTGAAAACATAGGAACTGACTTATTTACTATAAAAACTACTCCAATAAAAATTATAGGAATAATTATTAAAAATACACTGGATAGCTGCCTACTTAAGGAAAATGCCATTATTATTCCACCTATGCACATAAGGGGAGCCCTTACCATGATTCTAAGGCCCATAAGCACCATATTTTGCACTTGGGTTACATCATTAGTAAGTCTTGTAATTAAAGATCCTGTCTTAAACTTATCTATATCCCCGAAAGCCAAGGTTTGTATTTTATCAAATATACCTTGTCTTAAATTTCCTCCCATACTCATAGATGCCATAGCAGAAAAAATACAACAACTAGCACCTCCTATTAATCCAATAAAGGCGATTAGTATCATTTTTCCCCCTACCATTAATACATAGTTTAAATCTCCATTAGCTATGCCCACATCAATAATGTTCGCCATTAATCTTGGTTGATTTAAATCCATAAATACTTCTATGCACATCATAATAGGTGCTATAATTGCATAAAGTATTGCACTTCCCTTTAGATATCTAAATAACTTAATCATCTACTTTCATTCTCCCTTGAAATGTTTTCATATATTCTATTTAATAAATTAATAGCTTGGTCTTTCTCCTCTTCACTAAAACCTTGAAAACATTTATCTTCTAAATCACTAAAAACCCTTTTAACAACAGTCTGGGCTGCCTTGCCTTCACTTGTTAAATATACATTTAATACTCTTCTATCTTCTGAGTTTGAACTTCTATATATAAATCCACTCTTCTCCATACCTGCTAATATACTAGTCACTGTTGCTGGTTCAATATTACAGCTATCTGCTACCTCTTTTTGAATACAACCATCATTCTCTGCTAAAAAATTTAATATCCTTGGTTGTCCATCGGTTATGCCATATTTAGTAAATTCACTAGATGCTCTTCTTCTATGTTCTTTAGATGCCCTAATTAAGGCTGCATGCAATTTTTTCATTTATATCCCCCTATAATATCACTTTATTTAACTATTAATTTAGATCCATCTTGTTAGAAGTCTAATAATTAGACTTCTAACTATTAGACTTCTAATTATATTTTAAATAAACAATCCACTAATGTAAAGGGTAATTACAAAAGAATCTACTCAATTGAAATATAAGAAGAGCTCAAATATATGTGTTCATATACATTTGAGCTCTTCTTATTTTGTTATACTTTAGATGCTAGAATTTATATCTATATTATACACCTAAATAATTAGCTATATTTGCATTATCATCAATAATTCCCTCAATAATAGGTTTTCTACTAACTAATATTGTACTGTTACTATATAAATATCCCATTCTAATTACCATTAAAAAAACTTTAGTTTCGAAGGATTTTTCTGATGTGAAAATACATCTATGCTATATAGAAATAAGACTTGATTATATTCCTCTATATTAACTAAATCATCTATATTCATGTTTATATATCTTAAATCTACTAAGGTTATCTCCGAGTAATCCTCAGTTAAAAAAGGTGCAAAGCAATGGGAATAAGAATCCTTAAACATTAAGAGTTTCTTTCCTGTAGTACTATTAGTTTTAATCTTTACTAAGGCCTCATTACTTCCTAAAAAGTAGGAATACTTATCTTTCTCATTTAAATACTTATCAAAATACATAGAATCATATTCCTTCTCTCCTTCAGAACCTATTACTGTAAACTTCTCTATTTCTCTAAGATTATAGGTTTTTATTACATCTGGAGTTATATGTGTATATGCTGCTTTAGAGTATAGAGTCCCATAAAAGCTATTGGGTTTTTCCTCTATTTTAAATTCTGAAATATCCTTTGGTTTCAAATCCATTATTTTTTCTACTTCTTTGTAACCTAGATATGCTCCATCTGTTGTCCAATGATGATCAGTTCTATAATAAATATTTTTATCCCTATTTTCATATAAAGTATCATATATAGGAATAGGCGTAACTATTCCTTCTAACCTTTTATTTACCTCACTAATAAACTCTTCTTGATTCCAAGTCGGTGCATATTTGGGTAGTTTATGAGTTAATACTCCACTAGTAGAAGGCACTAACATTAAGTAGGATGGAATTTTATTAGACTCAACAAACTTCTTTATACCTTGGATATTTGCATCAACTATTTCCATATCTGGTTGTTTTATATCCTCTATTAGCCTATCCTCACTGAAAAATACTCCATTATTATCTTTCTTCCCTATACCTTTTTCCATATCACTCTTTACAGCCACCCATATATCCCTTGCCACAAAATGGTCATTAATCCAATCATCCATTTTCTGCATGAAGCTGCCATCTACTAAAGCTTCTACACTAAATGCTGGTAACTTTGCTAGAAATCTATTTTCTAGGGGTGAAAATGAATTCTTAGGTGTTAAGATATTTAGTACTATTATTCCTCCCCACACCCCCATAATTATCTTAAAAAATGTTTTGTCCATATGCAAATTCCTCCTTAATACATGTGAAATAAAATAATTAATTAGCCAATGATTACTTTTAAGAACTTTCTAAAATCTAAAATATAAAAATGGATTATAGGTACTATTAACTAAGTAAGCAGTGGAGGCTAAAAATATAAACACATATATCATGGCTGCAAAAAACATGGTAACTTTTCTACTACTGTGCTCCAACCTATATAATACCCCTTTAAATATAGGAGTTGAAAAAATTCCCGCTAATATAAACATAATAAAATAACTAGTAATATAATATAGAGTTAGATCATTAAAAAAACTCACTCCATTTAATCCAAACATTCCACTAAAATATTCTCTCATCACTTCTAAATCCTCAAATGAAAATATCACCCAGCTTATGATAAGTAATACTATAGTATATATATGTTGAAATATTCTTGGAGTTTTATGTAAACACCTCAATAAAACAAATTTTTCCAGTATTAATATAATTGCAAAATAGAATCCCCAAAGCATAAAATTCCATGATGCTCCATGCCAGAATCCTGTTAGCGTCCAAACTATAAGTAAATTTCTAATTAATTTCCCCCGGCTAACCCTATTGCCTCCTAATGGTATATACACATAATCTCTAAACCAAGAACTTAAGGTTATATGCCATCTTCTCCAAAATTCTGTAATATTTTTAGCTATATATGGATAATTAAAGTTTTCATCAAAAGTTAACCCAAATAATTTTGCAATTCCTATAGCCATATCTGAATATCCACTAAAATCAAAATATATTTGAAAGCCAAAGCTTACTATTCCTATCCAGTAAAGCAATACACTCATATCCGTTATAGTTCCTATATAAATTGAATTCCACAAGGCCCCTAGATTATTTGCTATTAAGACCTTCTTACCTAGCCCTAAAATAAATCTCCTTAATCCCTGTGAAAAATTATCTACCTTTATTTCCCTCTCATCTAAATCTTCCTCCACAGTTACATACCTGACAATGGGCCCTGCTATTATTTGCGGGAACAGGGTTGTATAGGTTAAATAATTATAATAGCTTTTTTCACAGGTAGTGGTTCCTCTATACACATCTATAATATAAGAAATAGATTGAAAGGTATTGAAAGAAACACCTATAGGTAATGGCATGTCTAAGATTGGAATATTCACTCCTAACATAGAATTAATATTAACTATAAAAAAATCACCATATTTAAAGAAAAATAACACCAGTAGGTTTACTCCTACATCAATAAGCATAAATAACTTTCTCTTTTTTGCATTATCTAGATACTTATCTATATTCCTTCCACAAATATAATCTACCAAGGACAATACTAGCATTATGAAAATATATCTAACCTCACCCCAAGCATAAAATGTTAAGCTTCCAATAAGCATAACTAAATTCTTCAGCTTTTTAGGCACAATATAATAAATAATAATTAGTGCCGGTAAAAAGAAATAAAGAAAAGTAATACTGCTAAATACCATAAGTCTCATCTCCCATCGTAAAGTTTAAATAAATCTATATGTGATTTATCTAAAAGAATAAATTTTCATATATTTAGCTTCCTGTAAAATATACGACTTATTTTTCAAAACGGCACTATTTTAGCATAATATAAAAAACTGCAACATTACTATTATGTAAATCATCCACATAATAGTAATGTTGCAGCTCATAGATCCTATTTATTTTACATTAGATATTTTATTTTTCCTTATAACAAATAGTTATGTTTCTTCCATAATCTTTTGCTTTATATAACGCAATGTCTGCAAGATTAATTCCTTCATAAAAAGAATTAACTCTATCATCAAATTTATAAACTCCTAAGCTTGAGGTTATTTTAATGCATTTTGCCTTGTGATAATCATATTTGCACTCATCAATTTTTTTTCTTATCCTTTCTGCAATATTATAAGCCTCTTTTTTAGACGTATTAGGTAGAATAATTAGGAACTCTTCGCCTCCATATCTTGCTATTAAATCATGTTTTCTTACAGATAGCTTAATATTATTTGCAATCTCTTTTAATATATAATCACCAGTACCATGTCCATAAGTATCATTAATTCTTTTAAAATAATCAATATCCATAATTAGTATAGATAGATTATCTCCTAGCTTTAATCCTTGGAATTTTTCCTCTCCTATTTTTAATATCTCTGTACGGCTTAAAAGTCCTGTTAAATTATCATGAGTAGCCATATACTCTACTTCATCAAATAGTAAAGCATTCTCAATAGCTATAGCTATATAAGATGATAAGGTTTTTACAGTATTTAAATCATTTATATTATAGGCATTTTTCTCATAACACTGCACTGTGAATATGCCTATACATCTTTCCTCAACAATTAGAGGAGAAAAAATTAAAGATTGACTTGACTCTGACTTATCTCTGTTTCTTCCAGTCCTTATCTTCTGTAAGTACTGCTTATATTCTGTAGATGCATCATTTATTCTTATAAACTCTTTGTTATTAAAGCAATATACTCCAAAGCTTGAATCTTCGTTGATTTTTATAGTTCCTAATTCAACCCTTTCCCCCTTATCTACAAACAGTTTATAGTCTAAGCCCTCTTCAATCTCATCATATAGTGCTATACCTACTACTTCTGCATTAACTAGCTTGTTTATCTCATCATGAATAGTTCTAAGAATATTTTCCATTCTTAAATCTGAAGTTAACTTCTTTCCTATTTTAGAGATAACATCAATTTGACTATATAATTCCTTATAAACAATAGCTTGTTGTACTATATTTCTACTTTTTAACTCCTTAAACCAATACTTACTTCCATTACTAAAGGTTTTTTCCTTCACCTTAATATATTTTTCCTGAGCATTATATGCTTCTTCAAATCTTTTATCACATTTATAAATAATGCTCAATTCAAGATAAATATCTCTTAATGATATTTGAGAATTGCTTTCCTCTGCATATTTTAATGCTTCCTTTAATTTTTTTTCACCACTTTCATAATTTCCTATCTTTCCGTGGCACTTACCCCAACTTATTAGCAATTTAATAATGGTACTTATATCTCTAATTTTCACTGAAATTTCCATAGCTCTTTCAAAACACTTTTTTGCTTCTTCATGTTGTTCTTTTTCGAAATGTATTTGACCTATTATTATTAACACTTCAGCTCTATGTAAGTTACTATCAGTCTGCTCAGCTAATTCGTAAGCAAGTTTACTGTTATTCTCCGCTATCTCAATATCTCCATTTTTTAAATAAATCTCTGCCATAGTAGTGTATATTACAAGCTTAGCGTAAACATTTATTTCGTAAGGTAAATTATTTAAAGTTTGGGATAACTTTAAGGCTTCTTCATAATATCCACATTCCATATATGACACCATGGTGTTAATAGATATGCTCATAAAGCCTTCCCTCTTATTATATTTTTCTGCTATCTCAATGCCCTTTATTCCACTCTCTATAGCTAAGTCTAAATATCCTATTTTGGTGTAATCTGCTAACAGAGCATTATAACTAAGTATAATTCCGTCAATACATTGAATTTCATTGAAAATAGCATTTGTCTCCATATGATATTCTAATGCATTATTATAATCTGATCTATCATGGTAATACCAACCTATATAAAGCATTCCATAAGCATAGGCCATTCTATAATTACATTCCTTAGATATCTCTACAACTTTTTCTAAGGTTTCTTTCATATATTCAGGATTAGAACGTAGATTTTCATGGGCAAAAGAGTTAAAAAAATTGATATATTCTTCATCTTTCTTTAAGTTTTCAAAATGTTCATATAACTCATCTATTTTACTCATACTCTTACCCCCTAAAATTCAACTCAAGCACTATAGTATTACGTAGTGTCTTAAGAATGTACTTATTTTTATTGTGATATAAAACAATTATATACTACATATAACTGTCTAAATACTGTCTTATCTTCGGTCCTATCTTTAAATATATTCTTTTATTTATCCACAATTTTACCTCATTCGTAATATATTATCCACAATTTATGATAAATTATTTAATTTTTAGTATAAATTGTTAATAGGGTTTTCTATATCTTAATTTTCATCCTAATAATATATAAAATAAGACCTTTAATACAATGAATACCCATTGTATTAAAGGTCTCGCTAACTAAACTTAGTTATGATTTAAAATAAGTATTAATTTATATAGATATCCAAGCTGAATATTGTTTAACTTTCACCCATGATGCCCTTAGTTAATTCATCAACGGATGCTCCTAGGAAATAATCTTGTATATCAAATCCTCCTAATATTTCTCTTATATCATCTGATTTATGCTTTATTCCAATTAGATTTTTTTCAATATCCTCTATGTCACATTTTCCAAAAAAATCACCAAATATTTTTATATCTTTTATTACACCTTTTTCCACGTTGATATTAAATTCAACATGTCCACCAGGGTATTTAATTTCATTTAAAAGTTCATACTTAGGTGAATTTCCAAAATTCCATTGCCAAGTACTATATTTATCTTCAACTAATTTATTTATTTCATGCATATCCTTCTCCGTTAGCTCATATGATATATTATCTTGGTTTAATTCTGAGATATATTTCATAATCATATCTTTGAATTCAAGTACAGAAATAGACTCTATCAAATATTCACTTATGTTTGTAACACGACTAGCGGTTGATTTTACTCCTTTATCTTGAATTTTCATAGGCTTTATCTTTAAGGCAGCTGATAAATCTTTAATTTCTGAAGAAAATAGCAGAGTTCCATGATGCATAACACTATTTTTATAATTACATTGAGCATTACCTGAGAATTTTTTCCCATTAATAGTCAAATCATTTCTTCCCGAAAATTCTGCATTAACCTTTAAAGTTCTTAATACATCAATGATTGGCTGGGTAAATTTTCTAAAGTTATTAAAGCTTCCATTATCATTAACAGAAATAAAAGTAAAATTTATATTGCCTAAATCATGAAAAACTGCTCCCCCACCTGTGAGTCTTCTCACTACGGGAATTGAATTTTCCTTTACATAATCTATATTTATTTCTGAAATGGTATTTTGATTTTTGCCAACTATTATTGCTGGCTCATTTCTCCACAATATAAAAATATCTTCACTAAAATTTTTTAGAAAGTATTCTTCCATGGCTAAATTAAAGTATGGATTAGTATTTTTAACATCAATTAATAACATGTTTTATCCCTCCATCCTATAATGATATTATCAAATATTAGCAATTAAATAAATATTTATTATATTATAAATATTTATTTAATTATTAATATTTATAATAATGTGAATTTTCCATTGA
>NZ_JBLLJL010000006.1:0-22098 GCF_056172015.1 Clostridium sp. LXY-7
TACCATGCAGCAGAAATATGTTATGCGGTATTAATCTCCCTTTCGGGAGGCTATCCCCCTCTATGAGGCAGGTTACCCACGTGTTACTCACCCGTCCGCCGCTAATTCACCCCGAAGGGCTTCATCGCTCGACTTGCATGTGTTAGGCACGCCGCCAGCGTTCGTCCTGAGCCAGGATCAAACTCTCAATTCAAAAGTTTGAAGCTGTTAAGCTCTCTTTGTCTCGCTGACATAGTTAATGTCATTTTGATAGATTTCTCTATCGGAATTAACTGGTTTTACCTTCTTCTCTGTTTAATTTTCAAAGACCATTTTTTCATCACTTACTAGTGACGACTTTATTATTTTAACAAGTTTATATCTTATTGTCAATATTTTTTTTAAAATTTTTCATTTCATCTTTATATTGACTATTCGTGTGCTGTTTTGTTACCTCAGCGACGAATATTATCTTACCATTTATACAAAAATAATCACATTACATTTTTCCTTATTATGATAAATTATATTAATATTTTGTTACTTTTCTTTTTTTTTCTTCTATTTTTTATTATTGATACACTCGGTATAGTTTCCATTGATAACACTATAAAAACAAGGATTGGTTCCCCAATCCTTCATCCTGATACAGTGTATTTTATATAAATTTCTAAATAACTCTTATAATTATAATATCTATATTTCATTGACTATACTTTTAAATTTATTACCTCTAACAGCGAAATTAGTAAACATATCAAAGGCTGCACACGCAGGTGAAAGAGTTACTACATCTCCTTCATGTGATATTTTCTTTGCTACTGCTACAGCTTCCTCTAATGAATTCGCCTCATAGATTGGTATCTTTATACCCTGATTACTCTCTAACTCATCGAATGCACCCCTTATCTTATCCTTAGTTGCACCCAGAAGGATTAATGACTGTATATATGGATAACCCTGAAAAGCTAAGGGTTCAAAAGGTAATTTTTTATCATATCCTCCTGCAATAAGTATAATTGGCTTTTCAAAAGCTTTAATGCTCGCCAGCACTCTAGTAGGACTTGTTGCTATAGAATCATTGTAATATTTTACACCTTCTATTTCTTTTATAAATTCATTTCTATGTTCTACTCCCCCAAATGTAATTGCAACTTTTCTTAAAGTTTCTACACTTACGTCATCACAAGTTCCAGAAAAAGCAGCTAATAAATTTTCAACATTATACATGCCAATTAGTTTAAGCTCTTTTTTTTCACAGACTTTTATCCCTTTTACATAAAGCATACCGTCTCTATAATATGCTCCCTTTTCAATAACGTTCTTAATACTGAAAGTATATAGAGTTCCTGCTTCTTTTCCAATAATACTCCTAGTAGTTTCATTATCTTCATTTAATACTAAAAGATTATTTATATTTTGATACTTATATATGTTCCTCTTAGCATCAATATATTCATCTAAATTTTTATGCATATCTAGATGATTGGGAGATAGATTAGTTATAATTGCAATCTCTGGTGATTCATTTATAGTCATCAATTGAAAACTTGATAATTCTAATACAACTCTATCTTCTTTTTCAATTTCTTCTATACCTGTAAATAATGGTGTACCTATATTGCCACCTACCCACGTTTTATATCCTTCTTCTTTTAAGATGTTGTATATAAGTGAAGTAGTTGTAGTTTTACCATCACTCCCTGTTATTCCATAGATTTTAGCTGGACAATATCTTATAAATTCTTCCATTTCAGAGGTTATATAAGCTCCTTCTTCCTTAGCTAGAATTAATTCTTTACTATCTATCCTCATTGACGGCGTTTTAAATATTACATCGAATCCTGTAAGATTATCAAGGTAATTATCTCCTAATTGGAACTTTACCCCTAATGGTTCAAATTCATTTATTACTTCCTTTAACTCTTCTTTAGTTTTTTTATCGAAAGCTGTTACTTCGGCTCCTAATTTTCTTAAAAATTTTATTAGCGGAATATTACTTACCCCTATTCCTACTACAGCTACATTTTTACTATAAATAAATGTTTTAAATTCATTAAAATTTCTTTTCATACCTAATCCTCCGATACAGTAAAACTGTATTTCAATATTACTATTTTAATTATATCACATTTAACAGCTTTAAAAATGATAAACTTCCATTGCCATACAGCATATTAACTTCTATTAATTTTAATTCTTTATATTATTTTATATCTTATTTTATATCAAATTTTTCAGAAAATATTTAATATAATTAATATAAAAACTTAATCTTTGCATATTGCTTTGCAAATTTCGCTATGTTATACTCTCATTATGCTGGATGAAAATATGTTAAAATGATTCCCCAAAATTTTGACATAAAGCATAACATATCCCCATGATTAAACCCTATTTTTACCGGATGAAAATCCGGTTATTTTTTTATCTTTTTACCCTAATTACTTCTAATAAAAACACTATATTTTTTGTCGTATTATGTATTTTTATAGTTTTGTCTCTTTTATGAATCATATAATAAAAAAAGGCTCTGTTTTTAATATAATGTTGAAAATGTACTAAAGTATCATATCTGTAAATCAACACATATTAAAATCATTGCCTTATTTATATACTAAAACTCTAATTTCCCTTCTACATAGGCTACTAACTCATCTATAGACAATCTTATTTGTTCCATAGTGTCTCTATCTCTTACAGTTACTGAGTTATCTTCTAATGTATCAAAGTCTACAGTTATACAGAATGGAGTTCCTATCTCATCTTCTCTTCTATATCTCTTTCCTATGCTTCCAGCTTCATCATAATCCACATTAAACTTCTTAGCTAACATTCCATATACTTCTAAAGCTTTTTCACTTAATTTTTTACTCAATGGTAATACCGCTGCCTTAAATGGTGCTAATGCAGGATGTAAATGTAATACATTTCTCACATCCCCACCTTCTAATTCCTCTTCCTCATAAGCATTACATAAGAATGCCAATGCAACTCTATCTGCTCCAAGTGAAGGCTCTATGCAATATGGTACATATTTTTCATTTGTAGTTGGATCAAGATATGATAAATCTTCTCCTGAATGTTCCATATGTTTCTTTAAATCATAATCTGTTCTATCAGCTATTCCCCATAGTTCCCCCCAGCCAAATGGGAATAAAAACTCTATATCGCAAGTAGCATTACTGTAAAAAGATAATTCTTCTTTACTGTGATCTCTAAATCTTAATCTTTCTTCTTGCATTCCTAATGCGAATAAGAATGTTCTACATTGTTCCTTCCAATAATCAAACCATTCTAAATCTGTACCTGGTTTGCAAAAAAATTCAAGTTCCATTTGTTCAAACTCTCTAGTTCTAAATGTAAAGTTCCCTGGAGTAATTTCATTCCTAAAGGATTTTCCTATTTGAGCTATACCAAAAGGTACTTTTTTCCTTGAGGTTCTTTGAGCGTTTTTAAAGTTAACGAATATACCTTGTGCTGTTTCCGGTCTTAAATATATCTCACTTTTACTATCTTCTGTTATACCTTGGAATGTCTTAAACATAAGATTAAACTTTCTAATATCAGTGAAATTTTTCTTTCCACATTTAGGACAAACTATCTCATTCTTTTCAATATACTCTTTATATTCTTCATTTGACCATCCATCAGCTACAGCCACTTCAGCACCTTGAGCTGTCATATGATCTTCAACTAATTTATCAGCTCTAAATCTAGCCTTACAATCCTTACAATCCATTAATGGATCTGAAAAACCACCTATATGTCCAGACGCTACCCATACCTCTGGATTCATTAATATTGCACAGTCTAATCCAACATTATATGGGCTTTCTTGAACAAATTTTTTCCACCAAGCTTTCTTTACATTGTTTTTAAATTCTACTCCCAATGGACCATAATCCCAAGAGTTAGCAAGACCTCCATAAATCTCTGATCCCGAGAATACAAATCCCCTATTTTTACATAATGCTACTAGCTTATCCATTGTTAATTCATTTGCCATATATATACCTCCACTTATATTTATTTGCCTTTATACATATTTAGATAAATAAAAAAAGCCTTAACCAGCTAAGGGACGAAATTAATTCCGCGGTTCCACCCTTATTGGCTATAGCCCATCTCTACAAACTTATTTAACTCCAAAGCTCCCTTCATAGTATTCATCTAGCAGTTTACACCCTACACTACCTCTCTATAAAACTTATACTACTACTTTTCTTTATCATAGTTATTATATTAGATTTTATTTATTCGTAATCATCATCAATTTTATTCTCTTCAAGTATAACAAAATAGCTGACTTCAAAGTCAGCATACATGCAAAATTTGGCTCCGTGGAGAGGATTCGAACCTCCAACCTATCGGTTAACAGCCGAGTGCTCCACCATTGAGCTACCACGGAATATTCATTAATTACAATATCATTATAGCAAATTATTAATAAAATGCAATACCTTATTTTCAATTTTACACATTAAATTTATATATATATTATAGACCAAAATGTTTCTCATTATACTGACTTCTATATTAATATACGTCAACCCAAATGGAAATTACAGAAAGCTAGATTCACAAGTAAATAATTTCGCTTGAGAATTTCGCTTTGTGTAACTTATTGCCATATGATTTACTTTTATTGTAATGGTTTCATTGTTGGGAATAGTATAACGTCTCTTATTGAAACAGAATCGGTTAAGAACATTACTATTCTATCTATACCTATTCCTAATCCACCTGTTGGAGGCATTCCGACTTCAAGTGCACTCATAAATTCTTCATCTATCATATAAGCTTCATCATCCCCAAGTTCTCTTTCTTTAGCTTGCTGCTCAAATCTATCTCTTTGAACTATAGGATCATTAAGCTCTGAGTATGCATTGCATACCTCTCTTCCATAGATAAACCCTTCAAATCTTTCTGTAAATTCATCATTCCCACGTTTTTTCTTAGTTAATGGTGAAATCTCAACTGGATAGTCACAAAGGAATGTAGGTTGAATTAAATGCTTTTCTGCATATTCCTCAAATAATGCGTTTAATATATCAGCCTTTGTACAATCCTTTAATTCTTTTTTAAATTCTAAATGCTTTTCTTTAGCTATAGCTCTTGCTTCTTCATCAGTTTTAATGTTATTAAAATCTATATCTGAATATTCCTTTACTGCATCTACCATAGTTAATCTTCTCCATGGTGGTGTAAAATCTATCTCCGTTCCTTGGTATACAAGTTTAGTTGTGCCATGAACCTTCTCACATACATATGCAATTAAATCCTCTGTTATTTTCATCATATCATTATAATCAGCATAAGCTTCATATAATTCTATCATTGTAAACTCTGGGTTATGTCTTATACTCATACCTTCATTTCTGAAGTTTTTACCCATATCATATACTTTCTCAAGCCCACCTACGATACATCTTTTTAAATATAGCTCTGTAGCTATTCTTAAATACATATCTATATCTAGTGTATTATGGTGAGTTAAAAACGGTCTTGCTGCAGCTCCTCCTGCTATTGGTGATAATATTGGAGTTTCCACCTCTAAATATCCTCTATTATCTAAGAACTCTCTTACATATCTTATAATTTGAACTCTCTTCATAAAAGTATCTCTTACATCTTTATTCATTACAAGATCTACTTCTCTTTGTCTATATTTTAAATCAGGATTTTTAAGCCCGTGCCACTTTTCTGGAAGCGGCTTTAATGATTTTGATATAAGTTTAATGCTATTTGCACGTACTGAAGTTTCTCCAGTTTTTGTTACAAATGGATGCCCTACTACCTCAACAAAATCTCCTATATCAAAGGTTTTAGCATCTTTAAATTGCTCTTCACCTACACCATCTAATCTAACATATATTTGAATCTTTCCACTTCTATCATGAACATCACAGAATCCAGCTTTACCTTGAATTCTTTTGGACATTAATCTTCCTGCTACTGTTACATCTTTTTCTTGAAGCTCTTCAAAATTACTTTTAACTTCCTCGGCTGTATGAGTTCTTTCAACCTTGTATACATCAAATGGATCTTTGCCTTGCTGCTGAAGTTCAGCAAGTTTTTGTCTTCTTATCCTAACCTGCTCATTAAATTCTGCTTCATGAGCCTCTAATTGTTCATTATTCATTTCAAGCTCTGGTGAATTAATATTATTTTCTATCGTAGACATAAATAATTCCTCCTATGATCTTTTAATTTCTATGATTTCGTATTTGCTAACTCCATCTGGAATATTAACTTCAACTACATCCCCTGATTTTTTTCCTATAAGAGCACTCCCTACTGGTGACTCATTAGATATTTTATTCATCATTGGGTCAGCTTCTGCTGATCCTACTATATAGAATTCCACTTCTTCATCGAATTCAAAATCCATTACTCTAACTACGGATCCTACACTTACTATATCTTTTCCTAATTCAGACTCATCAACAACTGAAGCATTCCTTAGCATATTCTCTAACTGTATTATTCTACCTTCAACAAAAGCTTGTTCATTTTTAGCTTCATCATACTCAGAGTTTTCACTTAGATCTCCATATCCTAGTGCAACCTTTATCTTCTCTGTTATTTCTTTTCTCTTAACTGTTTTTAAAAACTCTAATTCTTCCTCTAATTTTTTTATTCCCTCGTAAGTCATTACGTATTTTTTTATATCGCTCATATCTTTCTCCCCTTTAATTATTATACATATCTTTTCATTAATTTAAAAACTTATTATTCAATTTGAATTATTTTAATCTTATAAAAATAACGGCATTAGCCGCAGCTTTGATTAATTATAAAACAGCTGTAACTCCTTGTCAATAAAAGGCATCCCTTTTATTAAGCTCTATAAATCCGTTAATTACTAAGGTATATTCTATACTCTTCAAGCAAATTTAATACATCTTCATAGGTTGTGGCAGAATTAACTCTACTTTTTATTTCTGTGCAGCCTTTTAGCCCTTTAACATACCATCCAATATGTTTTCTCATCTCTCTGACAGCTTTTATTTCATCAAAATATTTTATTGCTTTATTTAAATGAAGAATACACATGTTAACCTTCTCCTCTGGTGTCGGTTTATATATGAATTCTCCTGATAATCCTTGTTGTATCTGTTTAAATATCCAAGGGTTCCCCATAGCACCTCTAGCTATCATTATACCATCACAATTAGTTAAATCTTTTATATTGATTGCATCTTCTACGGAAAACACATCTCCATTTCCTATAACCGGAATTGACACTCCAGCTTTAACTTGCTTTATTATATCCCAATCAGCCTTACCTTCATACATTTGTTCTCTTGTCCTTCCATGAACTGTTATAGCATCTACTCCAGCTTGTTCTAAAGCCTTTCCAAATTCAACTGCATTTATATTCTTCTCATCAAAGCCTTTTCTGAATTTTACTGTAACAGGTTTTGATGTAGCTTTTTTCATTTCCTTAACTATTTCAACTGCTAAGTTTGGGTTCTTCATAAGAGCTGATCCCTCACCATTTTTTACAATCTTAGGAACAGGACATCCCATATTTACATCTATTATGCAAACACTATCCATTTTGTCTATAATCTCACAGGCATGTGCCATTATCTTAGGTTCACTTCCAAATATCTGAAGCGCAACTGGCTTTTCTTCTTCACTTATTCTCATTAAAGTTTCCGTGTTTCTACTATTATAAAATAATCCTTTCGCACTAACCATTTCTGTATATACAATTCCACAACCCATTTCCTTGCATATACCTCTATAAGCTATATCTGTTACTCCTGCCATAGGTGCTAAAAAAACATCATTTTCAACTGTCAAATTTGCTATCTTCATTATTTCACCTATTCTCTATTTTTCTCGTAAAGAATTCGTAACCCTTCTAGTGTTAAATATGGTTCTATTTTATCTATTGTTTGAGAATCTTTAGCTATTAATTTCCCTAATCCTCCAGTTGCTATTATTAAAGGAGTTCCTTCTCCTCTAGCTATCATTTCTTCCTTGATTTTGTTTACTATATAATCCACTTGACCTATATATCCATATACAATTCCTGCTTGCATACTTTCCACAGTATTCTTACATATAACTGTTTCTGGTTTAACAAGCTCTACTCTAGGAAGCTTAGCAGCTTTCTCAAATAATGCCTCAGATGCTATCTTAATTCCTGGACATATTGTTCCTCCTAGATAATCTCCATTTTTACCTATGGAGCAAAACGTAGTGGCTGTTCCAAAGTCAATTATAACTAAAGATGTCTTATACATTTCATATGCTGCAACTGCATTAACTATTCTATCTGCGCCAACTTCTTTTGGATTATCATATTTTATTCTTATACCAGTTTTAATTCCTGGCCCTACAATTAGAGGATTTGTCTTGAAATACTTTCTTATCATATGCTCAAGAGAATACATTATATTTGGTACAACAGAAGATATTATTACACCTTCTATATCCTCTACATTTATTTTACTCTGATTCAATAATTGTGCTACTTGAGTCATATATTCATCAGAAGTTCTTTTATAATCAGTGGATAATCTCCATTCTACTATTAACTCTTTTCCCTTATAAATTCCTAATACAATATTTGTATTTCCTACATCTAATAAAAAAATCATCTTTTCACCCCTATATAATTAAAAGCAGCCTTTGGCTGCTTTTAAGATGATTAAATTGCACAACACAATTTAACAATTTAATTGTAACAACTTAATATTATTTGTCAAGAGATATTCCTTATATAATATCATATTAGGTACTCTATCTTTAATAATTCTATCCTACACTTACATTTTCATTTCTAATATTTTCTATTATATTCATCTCATCTTTTAATAATTCATATATTTCTTTTTTCATAGAACCTTCATTGGTATTTTGCAGAATGCTTATGTATAAATTTTTTAAGTTATGCTCCTTATTATTAATTCTGTTAATACGTAGCAATTGTTCCTTAGTCTTATTCATTCTTAATTACCTCCCCAAAAGTTCATCTAGAGTTCTTACGTGATTATTATGTCTTTTTATTGTGTCACTTACTAAAGCATATATGTCTTTATTACTAACTGTCTTTAAATACTCCTCATAGGTTTTAATAATTTCATTTTCTCTTTGGATTAAAGCATTAATTGATAGTGAATTTTTTAAAATCATAATAATCTCCTCCTTTGCCATATTATTATCAATAAGAAAACAGTATATACTCCTAAACTAGAAGTATATACTGTTTTAAAAAATTATTCATAATTCTTAATTACTAAAGTTTAAACAAGGCTAATAATATACCTGCAGCTATAGCGCTACCTATTACCCCTGATACATTGGCTCCCATAGCATTCATCAATAAGAAATTTGTGGGATCTTCCTTTTGTCCAACTACTTGAGATACTCTAGCAGCCATAGGCACTGCTGATACTCCAGCTGATCCTATTAATGGATTTACTTTCCCTTTGGTAATTTTACACATTAATTTTCCCACTAGAACTCCTCCAGCTGTAGCTACTGCGAAGGCTATAACTCCTAGAACCACTATTTTTATAGTACTTAATTTAAGAAATATTTCCGCTTTAGCTGTAGCTCCAACAGATAAGCCTAAGAAAATAGTAATAATATTAATAAGAGTATTTTGAGCTGTATCACTTAGTCTTTCAACAACTCCTGACTCCCTAAATAAGTTTCCAAGCATCAACATGCCAATTAAGGATATAAGAGATGGTAAAAACAGCACAACTAATATGGTAACTACTATAGGAAATATTATTTTTTCTATCCTTTTTACTTCTCTTAGTTGTCCCATCTTTATTTTTCTTTCCTCTTTAGTGGTTAACGCTTTCATTATAGGCGGTTGAATTAATGGAACTAGGGCCATGTATGAATATGCAGCCACAGATATTGGACCTAGTAAATGAGGTGCTAATTGATTTGTTAGAAATATAGCTGTAGGTCCATCTGCACCCCCTATTATGCCTATAGCCGCCGCCTCCTGTGGAGTAAAATTCAAAAGTATAGCTGCTCCAAAAGCAAAAAATATTCCAAATTGAGCTCCTGCTCCCATTAGTAAGCTAGAAGGATTAGCCAATAGAGGTCCAAAATCCGTCATAGCTCCTACTCCTAAAAATATAAGTGGTGGAAATATCTCCAATTTGACTCCTCTAGATAGATAATATAATAACCCTCCTGGCTGACTATTTACAGGCTCTGCCATAATATCTACAACTGGCAAATTAGTAAGTAACATACCAAAAGCTATAGGAAGTAATAATAGTGGCTCAAATTTCTTAGCTATAGCTAAATAAATTAATAATAATGATATACTTATCATTATTATTTCACCGCTACTTATATGTGCAAATCCCGAAGCCTCTATCATATTTTTTAGCACTTCAAAAACACCCATTACAATTTCCTCCTGCATTTATCCCCCAAAAATAAATATAGGTTTTTTATATCTAACCTATAACAGCCAATATATCCCCAGTATTAACTGTACTTCCTTTTGATGTAACTAATTCTAAAACTGTTCCATCTACAGGACTCATAATCTCATTTTCCATCTTCATAGCTTCAAGAACAAGTATTACATCGCCTTTTTTAACCTGTGCTCCTTCAGTTACATTGACCTTAACTATAGCACCTGGCATAGGAGCTGTTATCTTTTCTCCTTGAGCAGATGATTGTTTTGGTGCGACTACTGGTGCTGCTACTGGTGCCGCTACTGGTGCCGCTGCTGGTGCTGGTGCTACTGGTGCTGCTGGTGTTGCTACTGGTGCTGCAACAATACGTTCTTTAAATTCTCCACTTACCTCATCTACTTCAACTTGATATAAATTTCCATTAACTGTAACGTTATATCTTTTCATTAAATATTCCTCCTCAACGGTATTTTAAAATGACTTTATTAGTACTTATTCCAACTAGACACATTGTTTATTCGTTTTATACTCTTTACATTTAACTCTGATAATGGTTTTCCAATATGTGTAGATAATGCTGCCATTATTGCAGCTACAAGTTCATATTCACTGTTTAAATCAATAACTTCCTCTACATCTATAGTCTCTGGTCTTATGTTTTCTCTAACAACTTCTCTATTACCTTCATTTGGTTCTGTTCTATTTGATCTAGAACCACCTAGCTTATTTATAACATAACTTTGAAATATAATAATAAACATTAATATTATTAATATTCCAAATACTATCGCCACTGATGTGACCGTTGTGTTAAATGAAAACGCTAATTTTTCCATAATACTTGCACCTGGATTCATCTAAACACCTCCTATACTAATGTACTACCATGTCTTTTAGTATATCTTAACTCTTTCTTAGTTTGTAACATATCTAATATGGCAAATACTCTTTGTTTAGTTTGACTAGGCTTTATTACATTATCAATTAATCCTAGCTCCGCAGCTTTATAAGGATTTACAACATCATCATAATATTTCTTAATTACTATAGCTTCGTTCTCTTTAAAATCTTCTGAAGCAAATATCTCATCTCTGTAAACACTCTTAATATAATCTTCTGGATTAGTTAATGATATTTTCGCACTTGGCCATGCAAGTGTTTGATCAAAAGAAGCCTCTTTAGATGCAAGCGTTACAAATCCTGCGCCACTTGCTTCTCCTATTATTAAAGCTATTTTTGGTATGTTTGCATCTATAATGCTATATGCAAGCTTTCCAAAATTCTTAGCAAGTCCATCTGTCTCTTCTTTTAAGCTCTTAGTAACTCCCTTTGTGTCCACTAATGTAACTACAGGTATGTTGAAACTATCACATAATCTTATAAAAGAAGATACCTTTATAGATCCCTTATTATCTATTTCTTTATTTCCTGCATTACCAATTAAGCCAACTGTCAATCCATTAATTTTAGCTAAACATACTTTAAAATTAATGCCAAATTGTTTATACATTTCTATAACTGAATTTTCATCGGCTATATTATTAATGATTTCATCCATAGAATAATTATCAGATTCAATCATATTATCTAAAACCTCTTTAGGTATATTTAAATCTTCATCTTCATTACATACCCAAGGTTCTTCTAAGCAATTAGCTGGAAGATAATTAACTATTTTTCTAGCTACTAATATTGCTTCTTCTTCATTTGAAGCGTTTATATGTGCATTTCCTGTCTCATTTGAAGTTAAACTATCTCCAATCATGTTGTTATTTATGTATCCACCTTCAGCTATTGTAAGTTTACTAGATGACATAACACTCAATTCACTCATAGTTTCCACAGCTATAGTAAAATCACTCATAGTAGCCATTATAGAATTCATTCCATTGCATGGTCCACAAGCTATTGCAATTGTTGGAACTACTCCACTTAATTTTCCTAATTTATTTAAAACCATACCATAGGAAGCTAAAAGTTCTGTTCCCTCTGCTAAACTTCCCCCAACTGAATCCATAATTTGAATTACAGGGGCTCCCATTTTAGCTGCATTCTCTAATAATCTAACGATTTTATTTGCTTTTACTTTTGTAAACATACTGCCATCTACAGTATAATCTTCACTATAAACATATACTAATCTGCCATTTATAGTTCCATGTCCAGTTATTACAGCTCCACCATTTCCTGATATAAATGCTCCTAATTCTATGAAGGAACCTTCATCTAATAGTAATGAAACTCTTTCTCTTGCTGTTAACTTATTCAAGTTATGCTGCATATGAATTTTTTCATTACCACCACCCTGGCATGCTTTATCTTTAAGTGAATCGAACATTTCCAGCTTACTCATTTTATTTCCTCCTGACTTATTTAACTGTATTATACATGTTTAATACTAACATAACTTAATCTATTTGTATATAAACCCTGCAGGATTTATTGCATTTTTCTGTGAATTGATAGTGTTCTTTTGGTGTCTTTTTATTTTTAAATTGTATGATTCATTTATCACTATTGTCTGAAATTTCCAAGATAATAAATTTATAATAATTCATACGAATAGTATAGTTTATTTCATTAACTATATACATTTTATATAAAATAAAACAGAAGGAAATAATCCTTCTGTTTTATTTTATATTTTAGAACAGTCCTTCTATAGTTCCATCCTCAAGTATATCCATTTTATTTGCTGCTGGAATTTTAGGAAGTCCCGGCATTGTCATTATTGCACCAGTTAATACAACTACAAATCCTGCTCCATTTGATAACTTAACTTCCTTTACACTTACTTTGAATCCTGTTGGTCTTCCTAATAAACTTGGATTATCAGAAAGTGAATTTTGAGTTTTTGCAACACAAATAGGTATCTTATGAAGCCCTAATTTTTCAATTTGACTAATTTGCTTTTTAGCTGCTGGTAAAACATCAATTCCATCAGCTCCATATATTTCCCTAGCAATAGTTTCTATTTTTTCTACTATAGATAGATTTTCATCATATAATACTTTAAATTTACTTTCTTTGTTCTCTATAGTATTCATAACCTTAAGGGCTAAATCTTTTCCACCTTCAGCACCCTTTCCCCAAACTTCTGTTAATGAAACTTCTACGCCTTTTTCCTTACAGAATCTCTCTATGAAGTTAACTTCTTCATCACTATCACTAATAAATTTATTAATTGCTACAACTACTGGCACTCCAAATTTTTGTACATTTTCAATTTGCTTTTCTAAATTAACTATTCCTTTAGATAATGCTTCTACATTTGCTGTATTTAAATCTTCTTTTTTAACTCCACCATGATGCTTTAAAGCACGAATAGTAGCAACTATAACTACACAACTTGGCTTTAACCCACCATATCTACATTTAATATCAAAGAATTTTTCAGCACCTAAATCAGCACCAAAACCAGCCTCTGTAATTGCATAATCTCCAAGCTTTAGTGCCATCCTTGTAGCTAATATACTATTACATCCATGAGCTATATTAGCAAATGGTCCCCCATGGATTATCGCTGGTGTATTATCTAATGTTTGAACTAAGTTTGGCTTTATGGCGTCTTTCATCAACATTGCCATAGCACCTTCAACCCCTAAATCTTTACAATATATAGGTTCTCCTTTTAAGCTATAAGCTATAAGTATATTACCAAATCTTTCTTTTAAATCCATTAAGTCTTTAGATAAACATAGAATAGCCATTACCTCTGATGCAACTGTAATTGTAAAACCATCTTCTCTTAAGAATCCATTAGCTGTTCCACCTAGCCCAACAATAATGTTTCTTAGAGCTCTATCATTCATATCTAAAACTCTTCTGAAAATAACTCTTCTAGAATCTATTTCTAAATCATTTCCTTGGTGTATATGATTATCAATAGCTGCACAAAGAAGATTATTGGCAGCAGTAATGGCATGCATATCTCCAGTGAAGTGAAGATTTATATCCTCCATAGGAATTACTTGAGCATATCCGCCACCTGCTGCTCCACCTTTAACTCCAAATACTGGTCCTAGGGAAGGCTCTCTTAATGCTATTACCGCATTTTTTCCTAGACTACAAAACGCTTGACCTAAACCTATTGTTACAGTTGATTTACCTTCTCCAGCTGGAGTTGGGTTGATTGCTGTAACTAATATTAACTTTCCATCTTCTTTCGCTTCATTTCTCTTCAATACATCCAAAGAGATTTTGGCTTTATATTTTCCATATAAGTCTAAATCATCATCGTTTAGCCCCATTTTTTTAGCTACATCCACAATATTTAGCATTTTTGATCCTTGTGCTATTTCAATATCACTTTTCATTTTAACCCCTCCTGAAATTACTATTCTTATAAATTCTCACACCCATTATTATTATATCATATCCCATATATCAACATATATAAATTGTAATAATACTTTATATAGTTAACCATTTAAATAAGGATTTATTACAGTTATAACTCTTCATTAATCCTAGAAATCTATAGATATTTTTAGATATAAATAAAAAAGTACAACTAAAATTAGTTGTACTTTTCTTCTTAAACATCTGTAGTATTAAAACTATCTGAATTCGTGTCATCAAATGGGTTTTTAACCACTTCAACTTTAGGTTCTTCTTTTTTATTTTCTTCTTGTTGTGGTAATTCTCCTTTATTATCATTATTCAAATTATTTTCAGCATCTAATTCTTCTAATGATCTTCCATCCATTATAGCATTAAATTCCTCTGCTGTAAGCTTTTCTTTTTCAATTAAAGCTTTAGCCACATCATGAAGTTTATCTACATTTTCTGATAATATAGTTTTAGCTCTTTCATAAGCCTCATGTATAAGAGATCTTACTTCAGTATCTATTGTTGATGCTACTTCTTCTGAGAAGTCTCTTGTTCTACCAAAATCTCTTCCCATAAATACTTCACCATCATCTTTACCAAAAGATATTGGCCCTATCACATCACTCATACCGAATTCCATAACCATTTTTTTAGCTATAGCTGTAGTTCTGTCTATATCATTTTTAGCTCCAGTACTTATCTCTTCAAGAATAAGCGCCTCAGCAACTCTTCCTCCTAGAAGACCAACCATATCATCCTTCAACTTAGATTTTGATGTATATGCAGTATCTTCTGTTGGCAAGTGAAGAGTGTATCCTCCAGCCATTCCTCTAGGAATAATACTAATTTCATGTACTGGGTATGAATTAGGTAAGTATTTAGATACCACCGCATGACCTGCTTCGTGGTATGCTGTTAACCTCTTATCTTTATCAGTTATTATTCTAGACTTCTTCTCTGGACCTGCTATTACTCTTGTTATAGCTTCTTCTAATAAGTCCATATCAATTACTCTTCTTTTATTTCTAACTGTCAAAAGTGCAGCTTCATTCATTAAATTCTCTAAATCTGCTCCTGTAAATCCTGGAGTTCTCTTAGCTAATATATCAAGCTTAACCTCTTCATTTAATGGCTTATTTCTTGAATGTACCTTTAATATTTCTTCTCTACCTTTAACATCTGGTGCTCCTACAACTATTTGCCTATCAAATCTACCAGGTCTTAAAAGTGCTGGATCTAATATGTCTGGTCTATTTGTAGCTGCAACCATGATGATTCCTTCATTAGCACCAAAACCATCCATCTCAACAAGAAGTTGATTTAAGGTTTGCTCTCTCTCATCATGACCTCCACCGAGACCTGCGCCTCTTTGTCTACCAACAGCATCAATTTCGTCTATAAATATTATACATGGTGCGTTTTTCTTAGCTTGCTCAAACAAGTCTCTAACTCTCGATGCTCCTACTCCAACAAACATTTCAACAAAGTCAGAACCTGAAATACTGAAGAATGGAACTCCAGCTTCTCCTGCTACAGCCTTTGCAAGTAGGGTTTTACCTGTCCCTGGAGGACCAACTAATAACACCCCTTTAGGTATTCTAGCACCTACATCCACATATCTCTTTGGACTCTTAAGAAAATCTACTATTTCCTCAAGCTCAGCTTTCTCCTCATCAGCACCAGCTACATCTTTAAATGTAACCTTTTTATTAGCATCTGGAGTAGCCATCTTAGCTCTACTCTTTCCAAAGTTCATTACTCCACGGCCACCGCCGCCTCCACCGCTAGACTGGTTCATAAACATTGCCCAGAATACTACCAACATTAATATTATTAGGAATGTCGGTAAAATATTTAACCACAGTGGCATTGTTGCTGGTGGTGTGTTTCTTTCAACCATACTTGGATTTGGGTACTGGTCACGTATTTGTAAATATCTTTCTTTAATAATATTTACTCTAAATTGTGTACCATCATTTAACTCCCCAACCAATACTTCCTCATCATTTGAAAAGTTATATTCCTTTACCTTTTTATCCTTCATGTGTTTTTCATATTCACTTATACTTATACTCTCAATATTTCCAGAGCCATTAAAAAGTGTAAGCGCTGAAAAGACTACTAATATTAATACTAACAACCAAACAGTTGCACTAGAAAACTTTTTCACATAAGGCCCCCCTCTCTATGCCTGAATAGTTACTTTAAAAATTCTATCATATGGAATTTTACATTACAACATAAATAATATTAATTATTAGTTAATTAACAAATTCTAATATTATTATGTTACTAAAGTAGCTTATCCATACATACTATTATTTATTATATATACTTTCTTTTAATATCCCTATATAAGGTAAATTTCTATATCGCTCTGCATAGTCTAAACCATATCCAACTAGGAAATAGTCCTTTACATCATATCCTAGGTATTTTACATCAATATCTTCTTTTCTTCTCTCGGGTTTATTTAATAAGCATGCTATCTCTAAGCTTTCTGGATTCCTAGCTCCTAAATACTTCATTAAATACTTAAGAGTAACTCCACTATCGATAATATCTTCTACTATTAATACATGTTTACCTTTGATCTCGAAGTCTAAATCCTTAATTATTTTAACAATTCCTGAGGATTCTGTAGAATCTCCATAGCTAGATACAGCCATGAAGTCCATTTTACATGGTATAGTTATAGTTTTCATTAAGTCGGACATAAATATTACTGATCCTTTTAAAATACCTAAAAGAATCACATCTTTTCCTTTATAATCCTCACTAATCCTCTTCCCTAGCTCATTAATTTTTTCTTGCAATTGTTCCTCTGATAATAAAATTTCTTTAATGTCGTTATTCATGCCTTTCCTACCTTTCTATTGTTACTTCTAAAATTTTATTTGTATGTTGGTGAACTTTAAACTTTTCACTAATTCTATATCCAATTATCCATGATATTTCCTCATTAAAACATAAAAGAGGGATTCTATCTCTCTCTTCTCTAGGTATCTTCATATCCATAAATATATCTTTTAGTTTTCTACTGCCCTTCATTCCAAGAGGTGTAAATTTATCACCATTTTTTCTATATCTTAATCTGATATTAGAAAATTCTTTATCGAAACTAAAATACTTGGTATTATTATTACATTTTAGTTTAAGTCCACTATAATTGTCTGTGACTTTAATACATATCTTTAAATTTAACTCTTCAATATAATTTTCACCTAATTTTAACTCTATATTTAGCTCATTTAACTCACTACAATCAAATTTCTCCTTTACTATTTCTATATTCCCATATACATTTTTAGCTATTATGTCTTTAGGGATTTTAGTAAACTTTCCTGTAGCTCCCTTTTGAACACTAATTATATTGTCAATATGTATGTTTTCTAGATTATACATATTACCTTTAATATTTAATAAAGCTCTTCTTATAATTCTACTAAGTATAGCTTCATGTAAATTAAAAGCATCATTATATATTATAACTCTATCTGCTTTTATATCACAATATTTTTGAAAAAAATTAAGTGCATTTTCACTAATATAGTCTTCATCTATTTTAACTAGAGTACTCATCCTATTTAAAGTACTTATTATATCTTCATTAAAATGTTCTTCTATATAAGGTATGAGTTCAAGTCTAACCTTATTTCTTGAATATATACTTTCAAAATTTGTCTTATCTACCCTAACTGGTAAATTATTTTCCTCACAATATTTTTCTATTTCTTTTCTGGCTACATTTATTAATGGTCTTATGTATATATGATCCCTAACAGCCTTAATACCAACTAATCCTTCTAATCCTGTACCTCTCATAAGTCTCATCAGTATAGTCTCCGCTTGGTCATTTAGATTATGTGCCAAAGCTATTTTATCTGCACCTAGTTTGTTTTTTAATTCTATGAAAAACTCATATCTAGCTTCTCTCCCAGCCATTTCGTGGGAAATATTTTTTTCCTGTGCCATAGTATCTATGTCTATCCTTTTAGAAAAAAATTCTATACCATAATCACTACAAAATTCCCTACAACCTTCTTCATCCTTATCAGAGTCTTCTCCTCTAAGCATATGGTTCACATGAGCAGCATATAACCTTAAATTAAACCTATCTTTAAGTGTCATTAGCCCATGTAGTAGACTCATTGAATCAGGTCCACCTGACAATGCTACTATAATACAATCACCATATTTTATCATATCATTATCCACAATTGTTTTAAGGATTTTATCTATCATCGAAACACTTCCTAAAATTATACTTTAAACATATATAACATAAATCATATCTATTATATATACATATGTAAAGTAAAAATGAAGAAATGTTTTTAACATTTCTTCATTTTAAAATAAATTGTGGAGTACTTTATTTAGATGATCTCAACCGGAGGTTGTACTTCACTAAATAAATTACTTAACAATTTATTTATATCATGCTACATAAACCTTAGATACCAACACCGTCATATCATCCTTTACTTTATTTCCTCCAAGCTTCTTAGCTTCTTTAACAATTCCTTTTGCTAGCTCTTCTGTTGATAAATTATCGTGTCTACATAAATAATCTAATACCCAGTCTACCTTTCCATAACTATCATCACTATAGTCTAATACACCATCTGTTACCATTACAACTAAATCTCCATTTCTCAGTTTTTTCTGATGAATTTCTATATCTACCTCATCTAATACTCCAATCGGTAAACTTTTAGATTTAATTATATCTATAGTGTCTCCACTCTTTATAAAGCTAGCCACTGCTCCTACTTTAGCAAAGTCAATATCTCCAGTATATACATCAATGGTTCCTAAATCTACAGTTGAGAACTTTTCTTCTTCACAAGATTTTAAACTCATTATAGAATTTACTGTTTTGATAGCTGTAGTTATTGTAAATCCTGCAGCTACAAACTTCTCTATAAGTTCAACCACTGCTTCACTTTCCCTACCTGCTTGAGGCCCTGACCCCATTCCATCACTGAGTAACATCATATAAGTTCCATCTGTACCTCTTCCATAAGAAAAACTATCTCCAAAAATGCTCTGCCCATCCTTGCTTTCTCTAGCAATAGATGTGTTAATTTTAAATTTAGGTGCTTCTTCAAAAACAGCAGTACACTGATTAGTATTTGGATTAATTCTACACCCATCTTGTCTTCTAATCATCTTATTTTCTGTACATGCATTTATTAAGGACTGCATTTTTTTAGAGCATTGATTTCTTCCATTACAATTTGGAGTCTTAACCTCTATAACTAATCTATTATTTTTATCTCTAATACAGAACACATCATCTATATCTATATCATTCTTTTCTAATATTCTTAAAATGTTTTCTTGGCACTGCTTGTCCTCATTAAAATCTGTTGAAAACTCTTCTATTATCTCATCTACAGATTTTGCCATATTGCCAAATTGACCTGCAATAAGTTCTCTTCCTTCAGCTAGCCTAGTTCTCCACATTTCATTTATTATATATCTATTTACTATATCTTGAGTATTTCTTATAAGTGAAGCTTTTTTTATACATTTTCTTTCTAAAATAATAGGGAACCCAGTATTTTTATTTTGGACATTCTCTATAAGTTCTCCAAACGCAGAATAAGTATTAATCATCTCCCTTCCCCAACATATTCTATTAGTATCACAACCTTCACATACTCTATGGGCAAGATTTTCAATTATACCACTACTTTTGCTTTTCATATCTAACTTATCATTATCAGCTAAGTTAACTAATATATTAGACATATTTTCTAATACATCATAAAATTTACTAAGTCTTTCTGTGAATGTCTCTCTAATTTTTTCTTTATATCCATCTTCGTATATCCTCATCTTTTTACTACTATCTAATTCTCGAGATATTGAATTATAAATTCTTTCTGGTATTACTAAAAAAATTATAAAAGCTATTAAGGCTTCAGCTATAATAAATTCAAAATCTTGTCCCTTTAGATAAGTAGACATATATATCTTCATTATAAAAAATATAATACAGGTCGATAATGCTGTGAATATTTTTCCTGCTTCCTTAAACATTCCTGCAATTAATCCACATATCCCCAATATGCTTGCATATATAAATATATTTCCACTAGACATTCCAACTATAACACCCATGGCAATACCTGTAGTAGCTCCTACAGTAGCCCCACATACATAGCTCATTATCAAAATTGCAACTATACTTAATAAATTTAGTACCCCTACATTTATTATACTAACTCTCCATGTGCCCGCTATAATTAAGGATACCACTATGCTCATGGCTATAATATCTTCGTTTGAAAATAAATACTTTGTATTTATTCTTTTAAAACTATCAATTCCATATTCTAATACTAAGTAGATAGGGAATATACATATTCCCTCTAACACAGCTGCTCCTATTGCTAATAAAAATGAGTATTCATTTATAAGCATCCCATAGGAAAATATCATTGTTATTATAAGCGAGCAAATCACCATTTTATGAATTCTTTTCTTTAGGAAACTACTTAATATTAAATTTATCATTACAATTGTAGGTATTATTGTTATATACATAAGTGCATTATCTAATGTACCTATTAATGTTAAATACCCTATGACGCTTCCAATTCCAGTTATTATACTTATCCTATTGTCTTGTAGAAATAATACCGTTAATAAAAATGCAATCCCAAAGGGAGCCGACCTATTAATTAATATTACTCTACTAACTAACATAGCAATAGTGAAAAATATTATACTTTTAGCTATTATCCTCGTATAATCTTGACTCTTAACACTATTTTGAATTAAAGCTTTTTTTAATCTTTCATAAGTTCCTATATCTTCTCCATATTGCACACCCATCACCTACTCCTTAAATTTATAAAGTAATTATATCAAGGCCTACTGGTAATAATTGTAAAATTTTAGTGCTGGTATTTATATTTCGTATGACAATATGTTTTATTTTATTTTTATAATTATCAACAACCTTTCTAGATTTTTTCAAGGTTTATCCACATTTTTGTTTTCTTTTTCATATTTATTGTTTTAAATTGTTGATACTTTATATAACTTAATATGTCACTATATAAAAATTTTTAACTTTATATAGGGAAATTTTTTATAATATTTTTTCACTCATTAGCATATATTATCTTAATTATTTTTCTAAAAAACAAAAATGGTTTGAAACAATGTTTCAAACCATTTTGTATGGTAGCGGAAATAGGACTTGAACCTACGACCCTTCGGGTATGAACCGAATGCTCTAGCCAGCTGAGCTATTCCGCCATGTGGTTGCGGGGACAGGACTTGAACCTATGACCTTCGGGTTATGAGCCCGACGAGCTACCAACTGCTCCACCCCGCGATATTGGTGCTGAAGAAC
>NZ_JBLLJL010000007.1:0-185050 GCF_056172015.1 Clostridium sp. LXY-7
AAGACCGGAATCGAACCGGTACGGTGTTTAACCACCGCAGGATTTTAAGTCCTGTGCGTCTGCCAGTTCCGCCACTCCAGCTTGTTTTAAGACTATTCTTTTAACTTAAGATTAAAATATGGTTGCGGAGACAGGACTTGAACCTATGACCTTCGGGTTATGAGCCCGACGAGCTACCAACTGCTCCACTCCGCGATATTGGTGCTGAAGACCGGAATCGAACCGGTACGGTGTTTAACCACCGCAGGATTTTAAGTCCTGTGCGTCTGCCAGTTCCGCCACTCCAGCTTGTTTTAAGACTATTCTTTTAACTTAAGATTAAAATATGGTAGCGGAAATAGGACTTGAACCTACGACCCTTCGGGTATGAACCGAATGCTCTAGCCAGCTGAGCTATTCCGCCAAATGGTTGCGGGGACAGGACTTGAACCTGTGACCTTCGGGTTATGAGCCCGACGAGCTACCAGCTGCTCCACCCCGCGATGTTGGTGCTGAAGACCGGAATCGAACCGGTACGGTGTTTAACCACCGCAGGATTTTAAGTCCTGTGCGTCTGCCAGTTCCGCCACTCCAGCATATCTTGTCACCTTTCAGCGACAATACTTATTATAATAGATGTATATATTTATGTCAACAAAAATTTGTAACTTTTTTTTACCTTATTTTCTAATTGAAGTTTTACGCTTGAAAATATAAAATTCAAACTCATATACAAATTCCTCCACATCCTTTAGGAATGGAGGAATAAAATATAATGATGAAATTTTTATATACATAACTTACATCATTGAGTGAAAATTCTATAGTACGTTTCTATCCTCTTTTACTATATCCTTTTCCTTTTCCTTCTTGATGTCTTTTAAGATCTTGAAATCTTTCTTCACTATCTTTTAGGAACTTAGACATTCTATCCTCAAAACTTCCTGAAGGAGTAGATTTGGTTTTTTCCTTATCCCAATCTATCTCTACTGGTTTTATGGATCTTTTAGGTACTCCAGCTTGCTTTATGGATAAACTCATTTTCCCATTATCATCTACTGAAATAATTTTAACTTTAACTAAATCATTTTCTTGTAGATGATCTCTTACATCTTTTACAAAAACATCTGATACTTCAGAAATGTGTACTAAACCGGTTTTACCGTCTACCTCCACAAAAGCACCAAAATTAGTGATATTAATCACTTTACCTTCAACAATACTTCCAGCCTTTAAGGTCATATTAAAAAGACTCCTCCTTAAATTGATAATTTAAAATATATATTTGGCTATACTTTAATTTAAATTAAATATAGCGAAATCGCTTTACTTAGTGTCACTATTATCTATTACAGGAGTCTCACCTTCTTTAATTAATCCTAACTTTTCTCTAGCTAACTTTTCAACATATTTATTATCTTCAGCTAATTTCATTTCATCCTGTAACTTTTCATTCTCGTCTTTAATCTTTTTTAGTTCTAAAGAGTACTTTGCCTTTTCATTCTTTTGTCTATGTATAATAGTTTGCTGTTTGAAAAAAGTAACACCTACATAAGCAATAAGAACTAACAATAACACTCTTTTTATTCTTTTCTTTTTCATTTCATTAACCCTTTCTGAAATAATCAAGAATATATACTAAATCGTATAAGTATATTTTAATTTGTATTCTTAATTTCTTCAAGGTTTTTATAAGATTATTTTCTATTTTTTTTCAGTAAGCTTGTAGAATATTATTCTAAAAGGATAGGTAACTCTATATATTAACAATCTAGCCATGGTTAATATAGTAACAACTATATTATAAACTATTTTTATAAAAAGTGTACTAAATAATTTTAAATATAAAAACAAGCCCATAATTCCATATATAACTACGTTAAAACTTATGTATGCATAATTAGTATACATCATAAATATAAAAATCAATATTCCTGCTAGAATCCAAAATAGTATGTCCTCTATTGCTGTAACTAATTTATTGGGATTATTAAAGCCTCTTATGATTCTGTAACAATCAAAAAAAACTCCTAATAATACTCCACTAAGTATAGAAAATATAAATAAAACTATCTGTTGATGCATTGTAAATATCATAGTGCACCCTACCTAAATAGTCTAGCTATTATACCGTCTGATTTTTTCCTTTTCTTTTCTTCACTGGTATATACAATATATCCTACATTTCCAGTAATAACAACATCACCATTTTGAACATCTAACTTATTCATTTTTAGTTCTTCTCCACGTATATCCATATTTCCTAATACTGTTTTTAATAATATCTGATGCTCATCAAAGCTAATTATTTCTGTAACTCCATCTAAAGTCATCTTTTTTCTATTTTCTAAAGCCATATAACTTTTTTTATTTTCCACTTTTATATCTTTATTTTGTTCCATAATATCCTCCTTAAAATGTTACCTATCCCATAATATCTTTATAAAAATATATTCATTAAAGAGGATTTTATGCTATATATTACTACTCTTTATCTTCTTCTCCACTTATAATCTCATACATATTTTTAGCTTCTTCTTTGCTCACATGTTGAGCTATATTTACAATTTTAGCTTTTAAAATTTGCTTTGCAAATTTAATTTCAATAATATCATCTTCTTTAACTATGGTACTTGGTTTTGCAACCTTTCCATTTATAGAAACTCTATCACTTTCGCAAACCTCTTTTGCCACAGTCCTTCTTTTAATAATCCTAGAAATCTTTAAATATTTATCTAATCTCATAAATAAATCTCCTTTTAATTAAAAAGTAGCAAATTTTATTTGAATATAGAAAAAACCCAGATTAAAATCTAGGCTTTTGTCTATAAAAATAAAATTATTTATTAACTCTATCTTTAAATTCTTTTCCTGCTTTAAAAACTGGAGCTTTTGAAGCTGGTATTGTTATTTCTTCTTTAGTTCTTGGATTTCTTCCAGTTCTTTCAGCTCTTTCTCTTGTTTCGAATGTTCCAAATCCAACTAGTTGAACTTTTTCACCATTCTCTAAAGTTTCCTCAACACTCTCAATGAATGCTTTTAAAACTGTTTCTGTATCTTTCTTTGTTAATCCTGATTTTTCAGCCATGCTTGCTATTAATTCTGATTTATTCACAATAGTACCTCCTTAATATTAATACTATATAAAGCTATTTGCTTAATATATAGTCTTTATACAACTAAACTTATTCTTCAATTTTAGCAAAAATCCTTCTTATCCGCTATAGTCTTAGCATTTTTTTACTAAATTAAACACGTTTTGCTTCATTCCATAGCAAATCCATTTCATCAAGAGTCATATTTTTCAAATTTAACCCTCTTTTTCCTGCAGATTGTTCCATAAATTGAAATCTTCTAATAAATTTATCTATAGTATAATTTACTGCAAATTCTGGGTCAATGTCAAGAAGTCTTGCTACATTTACTGCTGCAAATATTAAATCTCCAACTTCTTCTTCTATTTTTGACCTATTTTGTAGTTTATATACATCTTTGATTTCATTTAATTCTTCTATAACTTTTTCCATTGCCGGCTCTACATTTTCCCAGTCAAATCCAACTTTCCCTGCATTTTTTTGTACTTTTTCAGCTCTTATCAAACCAGGTAAATATTTAGGTATATGATTTAACGTATCTGTATAAGAGGTAAACTCTTTCTCTTTTTCCTTTATATTATCCCAATTATCTAAAATATCTTCAGTGCTATTTACCTCTATATCTCCAAATATATGTGGATGCCTATTTATCATTTTATTAGTTATACCCTCTATAACATCATTTATACTAAAAAATCCTTCTTCTTTACCAATTTGAGCATGAAACACTACCTGCAGTAGTATATCTCCCAACTCTTCAATTAACTTATCATCATCCTGTTCTTCTATTGCCTCTATAACTTCATAGCATTCTTCTATAAGACATCTTTTTAAAGAATCGTGAGTTTGCTCTAAATCCCACATACAGCCATTTTCTCCCCTAAGGGTTTCCATAACCTTTGTTAAATCATAAAAATCCTTGGTATTATTTTCATCTCTTGGGATATAAATAGATGTCAAATAATCTATATCCTCTTGTCTATCTAGATCATACAACTTAATTTTTCTTATGCTTTCCTCACCCTTAACTCCAGCTGCTCTAACAAAATAAATTTCTGTATCATCTTTATAATATTCGCATAGAGCCAGCTTAGTTTCTGATGCTATAAACCTATTATAAACCTGAGTAATTACTACCCCTATTCTTTTATCCATAATCTGATTTTTTATATCAAAGGCATCTATTATTTTAACCCCTTCAATAGGATCTATCTTTAAACTCTCCATTACTGCGTCAATGAAACTTACAGAAGGGATTATTTCAACTTCAATGCCTCTCTCATCACAAAGTTTAAGTAATAGTGTTACTGACTTCTCTGCCACTAACGGATGGCCTGGTACAGCATATACTATATCCTCTCTTTCCTCATGAATTCTTACTAAATCTTCTGCTATGTTTATATATATATCATCAAAGTTATCATATTTTTCATAGAAATTATCATAACTTATAAAGTCTATACCTAAGCTTTTTAAATAATCCACATTTGGATGCTTTTCTGTTCTAAAAAATACATTATTGTTGTTTCTAAGTATATCTAGAGCCCCTATTGTTAAAGCTTCTTTAGCTCCTGGACCCAATCCAACTACCCTAATCATCAGCATCTCTCCTTTATACTTTGTTTCTAATAAACTTTTTCATTCTGCTTAATTATTTTTTCTTATTTTAACATCAATAATTCATAAAAAATTCTTAATAAGTAGTTTACTTAATGAATTTTCCTTTTATATCATCTATACTAAATATTCTTAGTATTATTATCAAGATAGAAAATAAAAGTACTCCTACAAAAATGGAGCTTAAGCAAGAAATACCATTGCTCATTGTATAATTATAAACATTATTATATACTAAAACAACTGCAATTATCATAATTAATGATGCAAATAGAGGCTTAATAAGTACCTCATATATGTTTAACTTTATATTAAAAATCTTTCTAACTTTTATAAGGTTTAGCAGTGTAGTAATTCCATAACCTACAATAGTTCCTATTACTGCTCCATTAATATTTATCTCTGATAGAGACACAAGATAATAAGATATACCTATTTTAAATATGCAACCTACTATTAAATAATATACTGGATACATATATTTCCCACAACTTTGTAGTAACGATGTAGTTATCTGAGTAACAATTACTAATGGCACTGATATAGCTAATAGCTTAAGGATCTCATATCCTGCTGTATCTCCTAGAAACACTAGTCCCATTATAGGTTTTGCTAAAAAATATAATCCTAAAAAACTTGGAATCCCTATGACAAAAGCTAGCTTAAATACCATTTCAACTCTTCTCTCTAGTTCTCTAAAATTTCTCATAGCATATACTTCCGATACTATAGGAACTAAAGCAGCACATAGTGACATAGATAGTGCTAATGGTATATTTTGTAACGTCATAGCTTTCCCTGTAAGTTGTCCATATAATATGGCGCTGTCCCCAATACTGTATCCAGCAACAAGCAATCTCTGTGGTACTATAATAGAGTCAATAAGTCCCATGATAGTTCCTACAGCCGCTCCTAGAGATATAGGTAATGCTGCCTCTATTATTGAGCTTAATATACCTTTATTTTTCTCTCTATTATGCTTTGGCATATATTTTGTTGCTTTAAAATATTTTAAGGATAAATATATGCTTCCTAAAAATCCTCCAGCCACTGTTCCAAAAGCTGCTCCAGCTGCTGCATACTCTATTCCCTTAGGCAATAATAAATATGCAAGAGCCACACCAAATATAACTCTGCCTAGTTGCTCAATAATCTGAGCTACCGCAGTATTGTTCATATTTTGTAACCCTTGAAAAAATCCTTTAAAAGTACACATTAGACATACAAATATGGGAGCTATAGAAATTACAATAAAAGATTCATAAGACTTTATATCCCACTTTAATACACTTATTATATTTTTAGAAAAGAAAAGCATTAAAAATGAAGCTACTATACCTAACGGAATCATAATCTTCAATGTTTCTCTCAACACATCTCTAATAGCATATACATCATTTTTAATATTAAATTCAGAAATCAACTTTGACATAGCTATAGGTATTCCTGATGCTAATGCTACAAATGTCATATATAGTGGATAGGACATCTGATAATATCCCATACCTTGGTCTCCTATTAACTGTTGTATAGGTATCCTAAAAAAAACACCTAGGAATCTTGCAAATATTGTAGCTACCCCTAAAATTATAGTTCCTTTTATTAGCGATTGTTTTTTCATATTTCCTCCTAAATACTTAGTACTATGTTTATAAATATTTTAGGAATAGCTTATTTAGTACTAGTAAAACTTAAATAACCGCACATAAATTTATTGTGCGGTCCATTAAAATAATTATTAAGTTTGCCTTAGATTAAATTATATTTATTGCTCCATTTGTTTTCCTAAAAAAGATGCTGCTGTTTCAGCTAATTTAAGCTCTAAATCTCCAAAGGTATTAACTTCTTTAGATGCTATTATAATTGCTCCTACTACATCTCCTTCTGCCATTATAGGCACTATTACTTGAGCTTTATATGAATCCATCTCTTCATCACTATGTAATGGTACGGTGCTTTGCCCTGGTGAATTCAATACAATGGACTTTCTATCATCCATTATTTTTTCTAATTGATTACTAACCTTTTTATCCATATATTCTTTTTTAGAACTACCACTTATAGATATAATAGAATCCTTATCGCTAATTATTACTATATTTCCTATACTTTGTTGTAGTGCTTCACTATATTCCTTTGAAAACTCACTCAATTCTTCAATTGGGGAATATTTTTTTAATATAACTCCACCTTCTCTGTCTGTAAATATCTCTAATGGATCTCCTTCTCTTATTCTTAAGGTTCTCCTAATCTCTTTTGGAATTACAACCCTCCCTAAATCATCTATGCGTCTTACTATTCCAGTCGCTTTCATTCAATAATCCTCCTCTTTTACTAATCATGTAATATTAATGCTATTATTATCCTTCTTAACTTAAAATTTATACATATTGGTAAAAATTCGAGAAGATTTTTTTAACTTTTTAAGTAATTTATTTTAATAAATATAATTTAAAAATATCATGCTATACTAAATATATTTAAAGTAAATTATTTATAAAATACTTTATTAAAAAAATATTAAGCTATAACTCTAATTTTATAACAAATTAGAGTTATAGCTTAATTTTATAATTATACTAATAAATTACTTAATAAATATTTATATATTATAATTTTTAATATCTTATATTATTTTTTATAAAGATAATTTATCCTCATATACTTTTATTTTAGAATCACTTTGCCATGCTTTAACTTTTTCTTGCCAAGCAGTGTATTTCTTTTGCTCTAGTAATTCTGAATTTATTGTTTCTTTTACTTCTTCTAATTTCTTAACCGGATATTCTTCCTTATCTAGGCATTTTATTACATGATATCCAGATTGAGTTGCTACAGGTGTTTTAGTATACTCTCCCTTAGGCAAGCTTATGGCAGACATCATAAAGGTTTTATCATATTGAGTTGTAGTATACTCAATCCAATCTAAATCTCCACCTTTATCCTTAGTTCCATCTGTTCCCTTTTCTTTAGCTACTGCTGCAAAATCTTCACCCTTATTTAATCTTTCTATAATAGCCTTAGCCTCTTCCTCAGTTTTAACAAGTATATGTGCTGGTCTTACTCTATTAGGCTTCTCTGTGTATTTTAATTGGTTGCTATTATATTCATTTTTTATCTCTTCATCTTTAACTGATACATCCTTAACTACTTCTTCATATACCTTATCTGATATTACAGAAGGCTGTATTTCATTTAATAACATCTCTTCTGTAAGTCCTGCTTGTTCAAGAGATTTTTTATACTCTTCTTCAGTATTAAAAGATGCCTTTATTTCTTCTAATTGCTTTTTGCTCGCTTCATTAAGTTGTTCTTCTGTTGGCATAACGCCTAATTTATTAGCTTGTTCTCTTATGATTACGTCGTTAATCATAGTATTTAATACGCTTAATCTTTGCTCTTGCAGATATTGTTTAGCTTCCTCATTTTTTGCATAGTCTGCGCCATATTCTTTTTCTAAGTTTTTAAGCACTATAGCTAATTGCTCATCAATTTCACCTATAGTTATCTTTTCACCAAGAACCTTTGCAACTACAGTCTTATTTATACCCTCTTCAGTTTTTTCTACCATACTACAACCAACCATAGAAATAACTAAAGCACTTAATGTAATGCTAGCTATTAACTTTTTAATTATTTTCAATTTAAATCCCCCAATCTGGTTTCTCTCAAATTTAATCGTATCTCTTATTTTATCACAATTTTTTAGGTAAATAAACATAGTACTATGTTAACTCATTGTTTATACTTAACAAATCCTTCATTAAACTTATAAGCGCATTTAATAATTCCTCTTTCTTTATAGTCCTTGATTTATAAGATAAAGCTGGAGATTCACCCATCTTAAATACTATTTGCTTTTTATAGTTTTCTAATACATGCTTTACTAATTTAGGTGATATATAAGTCTTGTCCTTAAATGTTATTATCACTTCATTCATTAGCTCCTTTATTTCAATTATTCCTAGCTCTTTAGCTAATGACTTTAAATAAGCTATATTCATTAGATTATAAACTGTGTTTGGTATATCTGAATATCTATCCTCTATCTCCTCTTGTAACTCCATCATGTAGTCGTTGGAATCAATGGATGCAATCTTCTTATAAACCTGTATCTTTTGAGTTTCATCGCTTATATATTTACTTGGTATATATGCATCTATCTTAATATCTACAGTAGTTTCTATTGGTTCCTTCTCTATTTCTCCATTTATAAGCTTTACAGCGTCTTCAAGCATTCTACAATACAAATCATATCCAACACTAGACATATGACCGCATTGAGCCGACCCCATTATATTTCCAGCACCTCTAATTTCTAAGTCTCTCATAGCTATCTTCAGCCCTGAACCCAACTCTGTAAAATCCTTTATAGCCTTTAATCGTTTTTCTGCTACCTCTGTTAAAACCTTATCCTTCATATAGGTGAAGTATGCATAAGCAATTCTATTGCTTCGTCCCACTCTTCCTCTTAATTGATAAAGTTGAGAAAGTCCCATTTTATCTGAATCGTATATTATCATAGTATTTGCATTAGGAATATCTATTCCTGTTTCTATTATAGTTGTACATACTAAGACATCATATTTTTTTTCTATAAAATCTAAAATAATATTTTCTAATTCTCTTTCTGTCATCTGCCCATGAGCTATTCCAATTCTAGCTTCTGGTACAAGTTTTGCTAGATAGCTGGCCATATCCTTAATAGTTTCAACTCTATTATATACAAAAAATACTTGCCCCTCTCTATTTATTTCCCTGATAATAGAATCTCTAATAAGTTGATCATTAAATTCTACCACATAGGTCTGAATTGGGTATCTTTCCTCTGGTGGTGTCTCAATAACACTAATATCTCTTACTCCTGTTAAAGACATGTGAAGAGTTCTTGGAATAGGTGTAGCTGTTAAGGTCAATACATCTATATTTTTCTTTAAATCTTTTATCTTCTCTTTATGGGTAACTCCAAATCTCTGTTCTTCATCTATTACTAAAAGACCTAAATCTTTAAATACTACATCCTTTTGTAAAAGTCTATGTGTTCCTACTAATATATCTATATTTCCTTCCTTCAGTGCCTTAAGTGTTGCTTTAATCTGCGCAGCAGTTCTAAATCTACTCACCATCTCAACCTTTATAGGGAAGTCTGAATATCTCTTTACCATATTTTTATAATGTTGCTCTGCTAAAATAGTGGTTGGTACAAGAAAGGCTATTTGTTTTCCGTCCATTACACATTTGAATGCAGCTCTTAAAGCCACCTCTGTTTTACCATATCCAACATCGCCGCATAATAATCTATCCATGGGTTTAAAGCTTTCCATATCATTTTTAATATCTTCTATAGCTGTCAGTTGATCTGGAGTTTCTTCATAAGGGAATTCATCTTCAAATTGCTTTTGCCATTCGGTGTCCTCTATATATTTATGCCCTTTCAAAGTGGATCTAATAGCATAAAGTTTAACTAAATCCTCTGCAATTTCTTCAACTGATTTTTTTACTTTGCTTCGAGCCTTAGCCCACTCATTTCCGCCTAATTTATTTATCTTTGGTGTTTTCCCCTCTCCACCTATATATTTTTGTACTAAATCTAACTGCTCTACAGGCACATATAGGGTATCTCCCGATGTATATTCTAACTCTAGATAGTCTTTTTTATTCCCTTGTACATCTAGTTGCTTTATTCCCTTATAAACTCCTATACCGTGGTTTATGTGAACAATATAATCTCCTAGCTTTAATTCTGTAAAGCTCTTGATTCTTCCTGCAGCTTTTTTGCCATACCTTCTAGTAGACTTTCTCTTAGATTGACCAAAAACCTCAGTGTCGGAAATTACACATACTTTCAATTCTGGATATTCAAATCCTTTTATTGAATTACCAAAGGTAACTGCAACTTCACCTGGTTCTATATTAGATATTAAATCTCTATAACTAGCTTCTATCCCTCTGTCTCTTAATGTATTTATTAATCTTTCTCCCCTTGTTCTAGTCCCAGATAATATTAAAGTTCTATATTCCTTCTTCTTTTTATCCTCAATATCCTCAATCAATAAATCTAATTGACCATGATAGTCATGATTAGTAATTTGAGATACTGCAACTATAGTACTTGGCTTTAACACTTTGCTTGTCTTTGATAAGGCATCTAAAGTTATTACTCTTCTTTCTTCTAATCGTGAGATTACCTCATCTTGAGGCATTAAAAGTTCACCTTGTTTTGGAAGTATATTACCTCTCTTAACAAAGTTTTCATAGTTCTCACTAAACTCATAATAAATACTATTTAATTTTCCCATACATCTAGATACATCATCTACTACAACTACATTATTATCTAAATAGTCAAAAAATGTAGATGTTTTTTCATAGAAATATGGCATATAACTATCAATAGTTTCAAAATTCCATGTTTCCTTTAAAGACTCTATATTGGCATTGATTATACCTGTTAATCTCTCTATAGCATCCTTTTGTTTTGTCTTTTTAAAAGCTTCTACGGTAGATTCATAATCACTTTTTATAAGGCTACAAGCTCTTTCTATCTGCTCTTTAGTCAATATCATTTCTTTCGCTGGAAATATAGTAACTTTGTTAACCTTATCTACACTTCTCTGGGTATCTGTATTAAAAGTTCTTATAGAGTCTACTTCCTCATCAAAAAATTCAATTCTTAAGGGCATGGCATTAATAGGGGGATATATATCTAAAATCCCTCCTCTCATTGAGAATTTCCCTATTGTATCCACCACTTCACATCTTTCATATCCGCACTGAATTAACTTTTCGCATAAATTGCTTAAATTCACTATGTCTCCAACTTGAATGTCAAATATAAAGCTTTTAAATACATCTACTGGAACATAGTTAGCTGCTAAAGATTCAATAGATGTTATTACAATACATTTTTCGCTTTCAAGGATTTTATTTAATATTTTTAACCTTTCCCATCTTACATCTCCAGAAATAGCATCTACATTATAAAATACCACCTCTCGGCTTGGAAAATAGTATACATCATTACAATAAAAATTTAAGTCTTCATATAGATTTTTAGCTTCTATATCATTGTGAGTAACTATCAATATTTTATTATCAACTTCCTCATAAACTCCATATAATAAATAACTTTTTCCTGACTCTGATAATCCATAAACTCCTATTGGATAATGTTTATTCTCCATAGCACGAACTATGTTTTTAAACTCTGAACTTAATTTTAAAGGCGTCATTAGCCCTTTTAATCTCAAAATATCATCACCTCTGTAAAATTTATGCTTTAATTTCTAAGCTTTAAAAGAATTAAATCTATTCATAGCTTCTTGTACTCCTTTAGATATAATTACTTCTACAGCTTCTACTGCTACATCAAAGGTTTTCCTAATAATTTCTCTTTCTTCTTTTGAAAATCTGCCTAATACGAATTCCACTAAATCCTCATTAGGCTGTCCAACACCTACTTTAATTCTCGGAAATTCTTGTGTAGCCATTTGAGAAATTATACTTTTTATCCCATTATGACCTCCTGAACTTCCTTTTTCCTTTATTCTAATTCTTCCTACCTCAAGACTAATATCATCATAAATAATTATAATATTCTCAGTAGGTATCTTATAAAAGTTAGCTATCTCTCTAATACTATCACCACTAAGATTCATAAAGGTTTGTGGCTTTAGAAAAATAACTTTTTCTCCCGCTATTGTAGTTTCTCCATACATTCCTCTAAATTTTGTCCTATTTATAGAAAAATTATACTTTGATTCACATAAGTTAATTATATCAAATCCTACATTATGCCTTGTCCTATCGTATTTTTCTCCTGGATTTCCTAAACCTACAACTAAATACATAAATACCTCCTACTCTTTAGTTATATATTTTTTACATTCTAAATCTTATTATACTAGAAATCTTTCATACTAACAAAAAAGTAGCATGAAAATTTCATGCTACTTTTTTGTTTCTTGTTTTATCATCATATTTACTGTTCTATAAGCTCCATTTTTAAATATAACACACTCTATATTTTCTCCATCTTTATTTCCTATAAGTACTTTATTGATATCGTCTACAGACTTTATAGGATTATGATTTATTTCTACAATGATATCCGTAGGTCTTAATCCTGCATTATAGGCATTGCTTCCTTTTTTAACATCTCGTATATAAAATCCCTCTACTCCGTCACTATCTCTAGGTATAGCCTCTTCTCCATTAATCCCCAGAGTAGCGATTAGATGGTTTTCACCATTCATCATATCATTTAAAATTGATGATAAATCATTTGAAGAAATATAATAAGTGTCTTCCATATTTCCTTTGGAGTAATTTATAGATATATTGCTTACACCAATGAGCTCACCCTTTGAATTACATAGAGCTGCTCCACTATTTATATTATTAGGTGGTTTTGATATTTTAAAAACATTTAATGAAGTAGTTAATCTAGCATCCTTATTTAAAAACAAAGATACTTCATTAATACTAATTACAGTACTTTGTTGTACGTACTCCCTATATTGTCTGCCATCATGATTACCAATAACCACTACTTCATCTTCATTTTTTGTTTGAGAAGAATCTCCTAATTTTAGTGGTATTAAATTCTCAGCATTAATTTTTACCAATGCTAAATCATAGGTTTTTTCTATACCAATAAGCTTTCCTTCATATACTTCATTGTTAAATAATTTAACCTTTATATTACTAGCATCCTGTATTAAATGATAGTTTGTAATTATATATCCTTCTTTTTTTATAATTATACCTACCCCAGAATTGGACTCTGTTATTATATTGTCTTTGTTTTTCACATTTATTATTGAAACCACAGACTGAGTAGCTTGTTTTGTAGAATGATTATTTTTAATGTTTTCATCTTGACTAGATATATTTAAAATACTATTATTACTTGATTGTTCCATGCCATAAATTTTGTAAAAGGTGTCTTCATTGTAGGCTAGGGCAATGGCAGTGACTATCCCTGAAAAAGCAGCTAATGTTACATACGCTACTCCGAATGCTATAGCTTTTCTTCTGCAACTCTTCTTCTTCTTATTAAATCTTATGTTCGATTTAAAAACTCTTTCATCATTGTCTATATCATTAAATCCGTCCATAGCCTCACCCCTTTCAAGCATATCTTTTGTACTAAAACAATAAGCTAAATTACTAATTATATGTTATATAAATCTAACATTATTCCATATTTCTAGCTTTAATATGAAATAATATTATACTTGTGTTCTCTTAGTTAATGCTAAAGTAAATGTAAAGATAACTCCATCATCTTTATTTTTTACCCAAATCTCTTCATCGTGTAAAGTTAAAATCTTCTTAACTATAGATAAACCTAATCCTGTACTAACTTTTTGAGTTCTAGACTTATCTCCTTTATAAAACCTATCCCAAATATGAGTAATATCCTCCTCTGCTATTGTAGGACCCTCATTAAATATTTCTATATATGCCTTCTTGCCTTTTAGTTTACAAGATATGGTTATTGTTCCATTTTCATTTGCATATTTTATAGCATTATCTAATAGGTTAGTTACTACCTGCATTATTTTATCTTCATCTGCTAATACATATAACTCATCTTCTTCGAAGAATACTTCCACACTAAGTTCTTTATCCTTTATTCTAGCTTCATTTCTTAAAATACATATTCTAATGAGCTCATTCATATCTAAAGTTTTCTTCTTTAGCTTATAGTTACCAGAATCAACGGCAGAAAGATCCAATAAATCATTTATAAGTCTAGTAAGCCTTTGTATCTCTTCATAAGCAACATTTAAATAATAACTCTGTTTTTCTACTGGTATAACTCCATCTAATATACCTCCGATAAACCCCTTTATAGAAGTGATTGGTGATCTTAACTCATGAGATACGTTAGATATGAATTCCTTTCTATTTTGTTCCACCTTTTGAAGAGAGTCAGCCATCACATTAAAGGCTTCTGCAAATTCTTCTATTTCATCATCAGATTTAATTGTGACCCTTTTATCCACATCACCAGCAGCAATTTTTCTAGCTACTGAGCTCATTTGAGATAGCGGATTAATAATAAGTTTTTGAGAAAAATAGTATATTACTATACAGGATGAAACTACTGCTAAAACTGCAGATATCCATATAATCTGATATACATTTGACAAAGACCTATCTACATTGGTCATAGAGATATTAATGAGAATTGCCCCTTCATCTTTACCTGATCTATTATTTATTCTTTCAACCATTATATAACTATTTTCTTCAAAGTTTATCCCGTCCTTATCAGCCTCTCCAAACTTTTTAAATTTTTTATCTTCATCATAATTTTCTATTATAACTTGCTTCCCAATTAATGGCTTATACTTTACAGAAGATACTGCATAGACATACCCATTTCTATCTGTAAGTATAATATCATCACTAATGTAAGTTGATATAAGCTTAATAAAAGCATCTAATTCTTCATAAGAAATTTCACTTTCTAAATAATCATTTGCCAAATTTTCAATGAAAGCTAATTGAGTGGATAACTGTTCTTTTCTATTCTTTATAATATAGTCCTGAAACCAAAAGGATAAAAATGCAGCTAATATAGTAAAACTAACAGTAATTATTATGGTATAGGCTATTACCATTTTAGAAAATAAACTGTTTTTTACCATTATTTCACCTCAAATTTATACCCTACACCCCATACAGTCTCAAGTTGCCAATTTTCCCCACCTGAAACTTTTTCTCTTAATCTTTTAACATGAACGTCAACTGTTCTTGAGTCTCCTGGATAATCATATCCCCAAACCTCGCATAATAACTGCTCTCTAGTAAATACTTTGTTTCTATTGCTCGCAAGATAGTATAATAACTCAAATTCTTTTGGTGGCATCTTAATTTCTTTACCATTATATGTTACATTATAAGAGTTAACATCGATTACTAGGTTATCAAAGCATAGTGCTTCTTTATTATCTACTTCTGATGTGTATCTTCTAAGTACAGCTTTAACCCTTGCCATAAGTTCCTTTGGCTCAAAAGGCTTAACTATGTAATCATCTGCACCTAACTCTAGTCCTAATACCTTATCAAAAGTCTCTCCCTTTGCAGTTATCATTATTACAGGAGTTTCATGATTTTTTCTTATCCATTTAAGCACATCTATACCGTCAATATAAGGTAACATTACGTCTAATAGCACTAAGTCAGGTTTATAATTTGTAAAAATCTCTTGCGCCTCCTTGCCATCATTAGCAACTTTAACATTATATCCTGAACTCTCTAAATACATTTTTATAACTTCACATATGTTTTTATCATCATCAACAACTAATATTTTTCCTAAAAATCCTTCCATTAAAAAAACCTCCTATGATTCTTCTATAAATTTTTCAAAATATCGAATTAACTTATTTATATTTGTATTATATAATATTATCCAAAATACAAAGAGATTTCTCACTAAAATTAATATATTTAACAAAATATTTATAAATAAATATTTTATCCTCAGCATTTCTATTTTTTTATAAAAAGAGAGCATAAACTTGGTTTATACTCTCCATATATTTTGTCTCATATCTCAAATTAATCAAATAGCTTACTAACTGAAACCTCTTCATATATTCTCTTTATTGCCTCTGCAAATATTGGTGCTATAGATAAAATTTTAATCTTATCTATATGTTTTTCCTTTGATAGATGTATTGTATCTAACATTACTAGTTCTTTTATAACAGAGTTCTCAAGTCTTTCAATAGCCGGACCTGATAACACAGCATGTGAACAACAAGCATAAACCTCTGTAGCTCCCCTTTCCACAAGAGCACTTGCGCCATTGCATATAGTTCCTGCTGTATCAATCATATCATCTATTAAAATAACTCTCTTACCTTTTACATCTCCTATAATATTCATTACTTCAGCTACATTTGCTTTTGGTCTTCTCTTATCAATAATAGCTATAGGTGCATTTAACCTATCTGCAAACTTTCTAGCCCTTGAAACACTTCCAAGATCTGGTGATACAACCACTACATCTTCACAATCCTTAAATCCCTTTTCAACAAAGTAATCACTTAATATCGGTGCTCCCATTAAATTATCTACAGGAATATTAAAATATCCTTGGATTTGAGCTGCATGTAAATCCATAGTTAAAACTCTATCCGCTCCTGCAGCCGTAATTAAATCTGCCACTAGCTTTGCTGTAATTGGATCTCTTGCCTTAGCCTTCCTATCTTGTCTTGCATACCCATAGTATGGTATAACCGCAGTTATTCTACCTGCCGACGCTCTTTTAAAAGCATCGATCATTATTAATAATTCCATTAAATTATAGTTTACTGGTGCACTTGTTGGCTGAACAACAAATATATCTAACCCTCTCACAGTTTCTCCGATATTTACTGAGATTTCTCCATCACTAAAAGTTCCTACTTGAGACTCTCCTATTTTTAAACCTAATCTTTCTGCAATATCATCAGCAAGTTCGGGGTAAGAACTTCCTGTAAAAATCTTAATATTTCTTCCGTGGCTTATCATCTATGTAATCCTCCTATATTTTATTTATTTTTAAATTTATCGTATACCCAGTTTTCTTTGTTCTCTTGTTTAACTCTTCCAATAGCTAGTGCTCCCTTTGGTACTGTATTAGTAACCGTTGTTCCTGCTGCAATATAAGAATTGTCTTCAACCTCCACTGGAGATACTAAATTCGTATTACATCCTATAAATACATTGTTTCCTATCTTAGACTTATTTTTAATTTTTCCATCATAATTAACTACAACTGTTCCACAGCCAAAGTTACACTTATCGCCCACCTCAGCATCTCCTATATAAGTTAAGTGAGATACCTTAGTTCCATTTCCTATGGTAGATTTCTTGATTTCTACAAAATCTCCAATTCTAGCATCTTTTCCTATGATAGTTTCAGGACGAAGATATGCAAAAGGTCCTACTGTTGTATTCTCTCCGACTTGGCTATCTAAAACAACAGAGCTCTCTAATGTAACATTATCTTTTATAACACTATTATTAATTCTATTGTTAGAATATAGCATACATCCTTCCCCTATAATGGTATTTCCTTCTATTACATTTCCAGGATATATAGTTGTATCTGCGCCTATTTTCACATCACATTGAATGTAAGTGCTATTAGAATCAACTATTAGAACTCCATTATCCATATGATCTTTATTTATTCTATTTCTCATAATCTGTTCCGCAATTGATAGTTCATACTTGGAATTAACCGCAGTAACTTCCTCTATTGTGGCTGATATGGCACCTACTTTTTCTCCTTGTGATTTAAGAATCTCTATAACATCAGTTAAATAATATTCACCTTGATTATTGTTATTATCTAGTTTCCCTAGTGTATTTAAAAGCATTTCTATATCAAAGCAATACATTCCTGAATTTATCTCTTTAACTTTTAATTCATCTTTATTACAATCCTTGAACTCAACAATTTTTTCTACTTCTTCACATTTATTTCTAATTATTCTTCCATACTTTAGAGGCTCTTCCATAACTGTAGTTAATATGGTAGCGCCATAATTTCCTTCTTCATGATAACTCATAAGCTTTTTAACAGTGTCTTCAGTAATAAGTGGACCATCTCCAACAAATATAGCTACAGACCCATTTTTTTTATTCAAGAACTCTTCCGCACACATCACAGCATGGCCAGTTCCTAATTGTTCTTCTTGAACTGAATAGGATATATTTCTATTTTCTGTGCCCTTTCTAACTTTTTCGGCACCCTTTCCTATAACTACGTTTATATCTTCTATTCCACTTTTTCTTATGTTATCTATAACATGGTTAATCATTTCTTTTCCACACACCTTATGTAATACCTTTGGTGTGCTAGACTTCATTCTCTTACCTTCTCCTGCTGCTAAAATGATAGCACATTTATACAACTTCAACACCTCTTTATCAAATTATATATATTTTTAGTATATTAATAATTATATATTATCAGACACTTATTTATTATATTTTATTAAATATGTTTTTTCAACAAGAGGTGCTAGTTCCGAATTTTCACGCAAAACAAAAAGGAGTACTATGTCTCCTTTTTATTACTCTGTTATTTCTTCATTAGAAGTTTCTTCATTCTTTACTTTTTCATATTCCCCTAAAATCGCTTGTTGTATTTTTTCTCTTGTTTCAGTGTTGATAGGGTGCGCTATATCCTTAAACTCCCCATCTGGAGTTCTTCTACTTGGCATAGCTATAAAATGACCATTTTGACCCTCAATAACTTTAATATCATGAACAACAAATTCATTGTCTAAAGTTATTGACACTATAGCCTTCATTTTTCCTTCTGTTGCAATCTTTCTTATTCTAACATCAGTAATTTGCATGAAATTCCACCTCCAAGATGTGCTTTGATATAATATTCTCTGTCAACCACTAAATTCCTTCTAATTTTGAGAAAAATTTAATTTTTCTGACTAAATTTATAATTTTTTTTTACTGCCTCAGTAAAAGTAATTCTAGTATGTCCTAAAAGCTATTTATTTATATTTGAGTACTGTAATTTTTAGATGGACATACTTTTGCTGAGCCACTTTCATCTATTCCTGAAAAATCTACTAAAGCTACATAATTTTTAATTAACTTCTCTCTCATTTCAACATTGTCTATTAAAAATCCACAACCTAGTATTTCGCTTTCAAACTCATTTAAAAGCTCTATTACTCCCTTAGCTGTTCCTCCACCTCGCATAAAATCATCTACGAATATACATTTACTATTCCTTTTCATAGATCTAGTAGAAAGTGCCATAGCTCTTAATTTGTCACTAGAACCTGAAACATAATTAATACTCACAGTAGTTCCTTCAGTAAATTTACTATCATGTCTAACAGTAACCAATTCAACTCCTAATTGCTTAGCTACTTCATAACCTAGTGGTATTCCCTTTGTTTCTATAGTAACTACATAATCTACATCAAGTTTGGCAAATTCTTTCGCTAGCATTGCTGCAGCTCTTTGTATTATACTCGGATTGTAAGCGATATCAGTAATATATAAAAAATTACCTGGAACAACTCGAGATTTCTGTCTAAGGGTTTCACAAAGTTGTTGTAGAAAAATATCTCTATCCTCTTGTGACATATCATTTATAAATTTAATTCCACCAGCAGCTCCTGATACAGTTTCAACTTTCCCCATAGATAATTGTTCTAATATTTCCCTTACTATTACTATATCTTCACTTATGGTTGATTTAGCTGCATTAAACATCTCTGTAAATATATTTAAGTTAATAACTTTATTTGGATTTTCAGTAAGCACTTTAGTAATTCCTATAACTCTTTGATTCCTACTAAATTTATCACTATTTTTTCCCATAATTACTTACTACTACCTTTCCGAATTATAAAATGTTTTTTATTAGTATTGTTCACTCTTTATTCTATCCTTTTTTTGATTTTATTACAATTGATTTTATGTATTTTCTACTTTAAATAGAAATTGTTCATTAAATAGGCTTTGTTTTAAATAGTTGTTGATTTTAGAACTATATTAAAACAAAGCCATTAAATAAAATAAAAGTAGTGTATATTTAGTACAACACTACTTTTTAACATTATCTATATTAACTGTATATTGACATTCTATTGCTCAATGGATTGTGTTTAGTAAATTCATTAGCCTCTTCCATATTTCTGGCTTTAAATAATATTTTTCCACCTTTTTTATTTAGGACTCCACCACATAACATGTATTTAGATCCTTGTGCTTTTGTATTCTCTAAAAAGTTTATACCCTCTAGGCCTTTGCCATCTTCCTTATACTTTAATTCTATAAACAATTCTCCATTTCCCATTCTTTTACCCCCATATGCCTTATATCAACAATCACATTATATCGAACGTTTGTTCTGTTGTCAATATTTTTTCTCTTTTCTTAATATATATGCTTTTATCACTTCATCATGACGCCTTGATATGAATATTCTGTTAACTTATAATAAATGTAGTATTTATACTTTACTTACTCGAGGGGGATATATATATGCTTATTGAAAATTATGAACCTATGAATAAGGATAATTGGATAGGAAGGATTGATAGCCATACTAACTTTGATTCATTTAGGTGGCACCAATGGATTTCTCCTATTGATTTAACTGATCCTAAATTGACACCTTTTACAGGGTTAAATTTTGCATTCATAGGGTTTTGTTGTGATGAAGGAATTAGAAATAATAAAGGAAGAGAAGGTGCAATGAATGGTCCACTATTTATAAGAAGAGAGCTTTCTAAACTTCCGTGTACCTTTAATCCAAATGTTAAATTGTTTGATGCTGGTGATATAGTGGTTGAAAATATAGAATTATCCAAAGCTCAAAACACACTTAGTATGTGTATTGATAAATTGTTATCCTTAAACCTGTTTCCTATAGTACTAGGTGGTGGACATGAAACCGCTTTAGGAAACTATAATGGAGTGTCCAGATTTCTAGAAAAGATGTCTTCTTCACCTAAAATTGGAATAATAAATTTTGATGCTCATTTTGATCTTAGACCTTATACTGAAAAGGGTAGTTCTGGGACTATGTTTAGACAAATTGCTAATGATTGCAAAGATAAAAATCTTGATTTCTCTTATTTTTGCATAGGAATCCAGCAGCATAGTAATACTATCGAATTATTCAAAACGGCCAATAATTTAGGTGTTAATTATGTTTTGGCTAAAGATATGATGTACAGTGATGGATGGAATCTATTAAAAAACTTAAATAATTTTATAAAAAAACAGGATTATATATATGTTACTATATGTTCTGATGTATTTTCTGCAGCCTTCGCTCCAGGAGTTAGTGCTCCTCAAACCTTCGGGCTAGATCCTGAAATGGTGTTAAAGCTACTAAAGCATATTTTAAATTCTAATAAAGTGATTTCTTTTGATATATGTGAAATTTCTCCTCGCTTTGATAAAGATAATATCACTTCAAACTTAGCTGCTGTTATAATATTTTCATTAGTAAATACAGTATGCTCCCTTACAGGTTTAGGATATGCACCTTAAATTTTTATACTTTGAGCTATTTCCATAAACACATATTTTAGGGTCTTTGCCTCCAAAATATGTGTTTATGCAATATTAAATTATCATAATTTAATATTTGTCTACGTAAAGGAGCATCTATATATTAACTTAGCTGCCAATCTAAGTACTCGCCCTCCTCATTATCATATATACTTATGATGCTATATCCTTCTTCTCCAAGATATTTTTTATTCTCACTCTCTCCAACATTAGCCTGCCAAATGAAATAATCTCTCAATAATATTGTTAACATTTTAACACTCCTTTTTATATTTTTTCCACTAAAGGCATTACTTTAGTGGATTAAACTGTTATTTTATACTTATTTTTAATACATTATATGGTTTATTTATATCTTTGATTATACTTTATCATAATTTTCAGAAAATTCCTACATGAGTTTTTGATAAATTTTAAACATTTCATCTTTTTTTACAGTTTTTTTTATATGTTAATTTATATTTAAATTTATCCAATTATTGAAGTACATTTATTTCATTTATATTTTCATATTTCAATGTGTTTTCCTTTATATCAAGACCTTTATTATTCTTAAAATTCAATTTAATATGTTTTTTATTCTTTTTTTTGTATATAATTTAGATGTGAATTACTGTTATAATTAATTGCTGTATATAAACCTTAGAATTTTAAAATTGTTGAATACACCTTACTCTAGGTTTATTAATATAATATTAAATATAAATTAATTAGGAGTTGTTATATATGAGTTTTGATTTTTTAAAAGACACCAATCAGAAAGTGCATTTTATCGGAATTGGTGGAATTAGTATGAGTGGACTTGCCGAAATACTATTAAATAATAACTATAAGGTTTCAGGCTCTGATTCCAAAACCTCTAACATAGTTGAAAAATTAAAGAACAAAGGGGCAGAAATTTATATAGGTCATAATGCAGATAATCTTGTAAATGTAGATCTAGTGGTATACACAGCTGCTATATCTAGTAATAATCCTGAACTTACCTCCGCTGTAGAACACAATATTCCCGTAATGGATAGAGCTGAGTTCTTAGGAAAAATAATGTTAGGACATAAATATAATGTAGCAGTAGCAGGAACTCATGGTAAAACTACTACAACATCTATGTTTTCGCATATCGCTATTGAATCCAAAGTTAATCCCACTATACTTGTAGGTGGTGAGCTAGATATAATAGATGGCAATGTATTGGCTAATAACAGTGAATATTTTATTACTGAAGCCTGTGAATATAAAGGTTCCTTCTTAAAGTTCCATCCTTATATAGGAATGATATTAAACATAGATGAAGATCATTTAGACTACTATAGGGACTTAGACCACATAAAAAATACCTTCAAACAATTTGTAGGATTAATTCCTAAAGAAGGCTATGTAGTTGCAAATGCCGATGATGAAGATGTATTAGATGTTATTAAAGACTGTACATGTAATATATTAACCTATGGAATAAATAATGGAGAGTATAGAGCAAGAAGTATAGAGTTTAACACTACTGGTTGTGGTACTTATGACTTATATAAAGGTGAGGAAATGCTATTCTCTGTTGAACTTAATGTTCCTGGAGAACATAATGTTCTAAACTCTTTATCTGCTATATGTACTTCATTGGCTTTAGACCTTCCTGTAGAAGCTATTAAAAATGGTCTATTTAATTTTAGAGGTACTCATAGACGTTTCGAACTTAAAGGATGTACGGATGGAGTTACTGTTATAGATGATTATGCTCATCATCCAGTTGAAATTCAAGCTACCCTTAAAGCTACAAAAAACTATCCTCATAAAAAACTTTATGTAGTATTTCAACCACATACTTACACTAGAACTATAACTCTATTCAAAGACTTCACTGAAGCCTTTGATGGTGTAGATGAACTAATATTAGCAGATATTTATGCTGCTCGTGAAACAGATACAGGAGTAGTAAACTCTCAAATGCTCTCTGATGCTATATGTGAAAGAGGTATATCCTCTATAAATCTTCATAGTTTCGAAGAAATTGTAAAATATCTCAAAAATCAAACTGAAGATGGAGATATAATAATGACTATTGGGGCCGGAGACATAAATAAAGTTGGAGAAAGTTTCCTAAAGAGATAATGAATAATTTTTTTGCAGTGAATTATTAATCTTGCCTACAACAATCTATTAAATAAAATTTAATAGCAAACTTCACTTGCTATTAGATTAACTTTACTCCTCAAGAGTTTGTTTATAACTCACTGCCAACATAACAAACTCTTCTCTATGTAAATATATTTAAAAATTTAATTGATATATAAAATTATTTTGGGGGATTTATGATATGAAAAAAACAGTATATATAGTCAATGCTTTCACTTATAACAATAATGGAGGAAATGGCGCTGGAGTGGCTTTAAACTGTGAAAATTTAACTACTGATGACATGCAATCTATAGCTAAAAATGTTGGACTTTCTGAAACTGCCTTTGTCTCAAAATCAAACTGTCCTGATTATGATTATGAGGTAAGATTCTTTACTCCTACTACAGAAGTAGATTTGTGTGGACATGCTACTATAGCTAGTTTTTATACTCTAGCTAAGAAAGGCTTAATCAAAATCATTAATAATATAGTGAAAATTAAGCAAAAAACCTTAGCGGGAATTTTAGATGTAGAATTGCATTTTAAAAATGGTGAAATAAACTATGTGCTTATGACTCAGACTTCACCTGAATTCTATTCCTACATAAATGACCTTTCTGCACTTTGCGAAATTTTAGGTATTAACGAAGCCGATTGTGGTATTAATGGTATAGCTATAAAACCTATGATAGTTTCTACGGGTCTAAAAGACATAATGTTTCCAGTGAAATCTTTAGACGTGTTAAAAAATATTAAACCTGATTTTTCAAAAATGAAAGAGTACACAGATAGACTAAATTTAGTTGGATTACATGCCTTCACTTTAGAAACAGAAGAAGAAAGCTCCTCTGTTTCTACGCGGAATTTTGGTCCAAGTGTAGGTATTGATGAGGAAAGTGCTACAGGAACTTCTAATGGAGCTCTTTGTGGATATCTAATTAAACATAATATCTTACCTTTTGATAAAATATTAAATATATATAGTGAACAAGGTTATTATATGGGAAACCCTAGCAGAATTATATGTAGTGGTGAGCCTATTAATGATGATATAATTATAAAAGTTGGTGGTGAAGGCGCCATTATGGAAGAAAGAATTATTGAATTCTAGAGATAAAGGACTGTCTAAAATAGGCAGTCCTTCATTGTTTATTTCTATCTAAAAGCTATAACTATTCATGTACTTATAAAGCCCATTTATTTATAGTATTTCATAAATACATCATCAAACTGCCTTCTATGTATATTGAGTACTCGTTTCAAATCCATTTTTTTAGCTGCTTCTCTAAAGCAAGGAACATGCTTTACATCAAGGTCTACTATGGTATTTAATACAAAGAAATGCATTTCCTTGTTCTGTTCTAAGGACAACTTACAAAACTCTTTTTTCATTGAGTAAAAAAACTTCTCAATTCTTTCATTTACGACTTCTTTTATATCCTTTAACTGTTCTATTGTTACTGTAGATTTCTTTACATGATCAAAATTATCACACTTAAGCATTTTTCTATGGAAATTATAACCCTTTTTAAACCTCTCTACAGACTTAGTTACAATATCATCTGAATTTTCCCCTCTGTATTCCTTAAATTTATCTATATTATTTATATATAGCATAAGTAAGTGCTTAAGCCCCTCTTCATGTATGTAATATATTTCCTCAACGGTCAGTTCTACTTTAGCATTCTTGGCAGCTAAAAGCTCTGTTTCTAATATGTTCTCAATTTTTTCTTTTAATAATTCTAATTCTTCTTTTGAAATTTCCCCCACAATCATCCCATCCTTTATCAGTAATTAATTATTAAGCATTTCACCGCAAATTTAATTATATCTTATAAACCTACTCCATAGCTCTTCTACTTCTTTATTTTCTAGAAAAGCTGATAATATCCTATACTCTTTATATCCTTCTTGAATTCTAATACCTTTTTTATCAAATTTAGCCTTATCTATATTTCTAAAATATATAATTTTAGGTTTTAATGACATGTTACTATTTAGTTCAAAACTATCTTTATATATTTTCACGTAGAAGATGTCATTTATAATTCTTACTTTCTTAATTATTATAATTGTAGTTATAATACCTATAACAGACAATACAAATAGAAATTTACCATAAAACATATTTCCCTGTACAAACAGCCCGATAGTAGTAACTATAAGCGATAGAGTTAAAAGTACACTAACTGATAATTGTTTTGATATATATTTTCTTGATGTGTTGCTAAATTTATATTGCTTCATTTTTTTATCTCCTTTTATCAATAGTGAATTTATATTATATAGATTCTAACAATGAAACTAGATAATGCAAATAGGCTTTTCTTTTATACAGTTTGTAATTAGCTCAAAAACCTATTCTATATTTTAAACTCTACACAAAATTCCTTAAATTCTATATATATATTTTCTGTACTGTAATCTAACTCAAAATTACAAATAGTTGAGTGTATTCCTTTATCTTTTAACATGTGTATAGTTGCTATATTAGCATTCTCTTCCTTAGATACTCTAATCAATATAGAATACACATCCACAAACTGTATTCTAGACTTTATATGCTGTGGCATGCTAGATATATTCATATTTACGGTTCTATAATTTAGCACTATTAGTATGTCAGCTTCATAATCATTTTCCCTGAATATTTCTACTGGAAAATCACTATTAATTTTTAGATTATAAATATTCTTACTCTCCATAACCTCTCCTCATTTACATATTCTATATTATTCTTATTTCTTTTTACAACCATAATTATACATCAATCCCCATGTAAATATTCAACTTTTTTTATATGTTATCTCTCATAATAAAATCCTTCTATAATTTCTTAAAAAATCGTCACGAAATTGTTGACAACCTATATAATATATAATATAATAGTTTTTGTCGGCGGGGTGTGGCGCAGATGGGAGCGCGCGTGGTTTGGGACCATGAGGTCGCAGGTTCAATCCCTGTCACCCCGACCAAAGGAACATGTTAAACATGTTCCTTTTTTTATTGCCTAATTTAACTAATTTGCTTTTATCTAAGTTAATTCTCTAATCTTAATATCTCTAAATTAGCCTTTATGTAATAATGCAATGTAGAAATAAGAATATAAAAAGTATTCCTGACATAATAATATGACACATTTTAATATCTCCACTTTTATCTTTATAAATATATTTATCTATGATTCCAAGTAAAATTATACATATAAAAATTAAAATGCAAACTATACCTAAGTAAGAAAATTTTATAGTTGCATTCATTATAATCATATGAATTACGCTCGATAGAAAAGCTACGATGGCTATTACTCCATGAAGTTCTTCAATGATTTTGCTTATGGCAAAGGTAGCCTCTATAAGCCTCTTACTATTCTTTCTTGATAGTCCTATTACAAACCTTCTATTAAACCATTTAATTAAAATCTTTAAAAAACATATAGCTAAACAAACTACACTTACAATTCCCCAAAATCTTCCTAGTATTATCACTGTCTAATTCACCTCATAATAGAATTTTATACTATTTATATTAAAATATATGGTAAAATAATCTTATAATTCTCAATAAATTCCATAGCTTGTAATTTTCCTACGATACTACTGTATAAAAACATTTATCCCTGAAAAACTAATAAAAGCATATTTTAGAAAATAGGATGTGATATTTTTGAAAAAACAACATAGCCAAATATTTAAAACTTTACTTAATGCGTATTATAGTGACAATTTTGAAGGTACAGTTGAGGACTTAATTAATAAAGAGGAAGTAAGTAGAGAGGATTTAGCTGCATGTATCTCTAGTTTGTGTGGAGTAAATATTCCCTTATCATCTAATTACTCTAATGCCTTAAAAGAAGCAATTAAATTATATGATAAAAATCACAAAGTAGTAGAGAAAATCAGAAAATGTACTATGGATTGTAAGCATAATGATGATGAAATTCCTGCATGTGTAGCCTCTTGCCCTTTTCATGCCATAATGGTAGATAATGATAATCAATGTACATATATTGTTAATGAAAAGTGTACTGATTGTGGCTTATGTGTGGAAGGATGTCCAACTGGTAGCATATTAGATAAAGTAGAATTTCTTCCCCTTATAGATTTATTAAAAGGCCCCGAAATAGTAATTGCTGCTGTTGCTCCTGCTATAACTCATCAATTTGGTGAAGATGCCAACATTGATAGACTAAGAACTGCCTTTAAAAAAATGGGCTTTACAGACATGATAGAAGTTGCTTTCTTTGCAGATATGCTTACACTTCAAGAAGCTATAGAATTTGATGCACATGTTCTTAAGGAATCAGATTTTATGATAACCTCCTGTTGTTGCCCTATGTGGGTTGCAATGCTACGACGAGTATATGGTGATTTAGTTAGCCACATGTCTCCAACAGTATCTCCTATGATTGCTGCAGGTAGGGTTTTAAAGAAACTAAATCCTTCAGTAAAGGTAGTATTTATAGGCCCTTGCATTGCGAAAAAATCTGAAGTTAAAGAGCCTGATTTATTAGGAGACATAGACTACGTTTTAACCTTTTCCGAGCTAAAGGAAATATTTGAAGCCTTAGACATCAATCCTAATAACTTAGAGGAAACACCATCCTTAGAATACGCTTCTCGAGGTGGAAGATTATATGCAAGAACTGGTGGAGTTTCAATAGCCATAACCGAATGCATAGAAAGAATGTTTCCTGTTAAGTTTAAAAACATCACTGCAATTCAAGGAAATGGAGTTAAAGAGTGTAAAGAACTTCTCTCTAAAATACAGCAAGGTTTTATAGAAGGCAATTTTATAGAAGGTATGGGGTGCGTTGGCGGATGTGTTGGTGGCCCTAAAGCTATACTTCCTAGAGAAGAAGGAAAACAGCATGTAGACGAAGTGGCTGAAAACTCTGAAATAAAAGTTGCTTATGATAGTGAAGTTATGAACAGAATATTAGATAAATTAGGCATATTCACTATTGAAGATTATAAAGACCCTGATAAAAATAAAATTTTTCACAGAAAATTCTAATCTTTATTTCATTAATTTCTAATTTAGTTATTTTTTGAGGATGCCTTGCTCTATAGACATAATTTTTCACTTCAATAGTATAGTTTTTTTTGATATACTACCTGTGGGGTGATTAATAATGTTAAACAATATAAAAGCAGTAATATTTGATATGGATGGAACTATAGTTGATTCAATGTGGGTATGGAATGACATTGATTGTGAATACTTATCTAAACACAATATAGAGGTACCCCAAAGGCTTAAAGATGAAATATCTCACTTAAGCTTTAATGAAGTAGCTAACTATTTTAAAGACACTTTTAAGCTTCCTTATTCTACGGATGAAATAAAATCTCATTGGAATGAAATGGCCCTTGATACCTATTGCAATAAGGTAGCCTTGAAGCCAGGTGCTAGAGATTTCTTAGACTATCTAAAGGCTAATGAAATAAAGATAGCTTTAGCTACTAGTAACAGCTTTGAATTATTAGAAGCTTGCTTAAAAACTAATGATATATATAACTATTTTGATGTTATTACCTTAACTAACGAGGTTTCACATGGCAAGGATTTTCCTGACGTCTATCTTCTAACAGCTGATAAACTTGGGATAGCTCCTGAAAATTGCATGGTTTTTGAGGATATACTACCTGCAATAAATGGTGCTAAATTAGCTGGTATGAAAGTAGTTGGTGTTTATGATGAGCATTCCAAAGAGCATCATGATGACATAAAGAAACTAGCTGATAAATTTATAAAAGATTATACAGATCTAATTTTATCTATATAATAAAAACTCCTATATTTTTAGGAGTTTTTTTATGTCTACATTTAACTTGGTGTGAATATTATTAGGAATAAGAAGTATTTTTTTGGAGGTTTCCTTTGATAACTTTTTTATTATACCTATTTATGTTCTCCACCACAGCTATTGGAATATTATATATTCTACTGTCAAGAAAATTAGAAACTACAGTTTTACAAATTAGGATGCTTACAAAGCAAAATAGAGAGTTAACTACTAAAATGAATATTTTAACTAAACCATCAGATAACATAAAAATATATTACCACGCTCTTCCCTCTTTCTCTGGAGAAATAACAACTAGATGTCCTCTTTTTCTCTGTCCTATATATAATAGCCAAGTGTTAAGAAATATTTCTACAAACACTAAGGTTGAATTATTAGATTTAGTAGAAGTTCAAGATACCCTATGGTATGAAGTAAAGATAATTTCTAATGAAAACTTTAATCTGAAAGGTTATGTAAAAAAAGAATTCATAAGAGAACTTCAATCTGTAGAGACTTCTATGGTTTATAGGTAGATCATTAAATTTCCTAAAAAAGCTCTCCTTGATGATGCAGTAAGCTTATTATTAAAGAGTCACTTGGTTACAGGTGATTCTCCTTCTCCATATTTCCTTTAGACATATAAAATAATTTTTATTACCTTAACCATAAGTTACTAAATCTCGATCAAAATCTGGCTCATGACAAACCAAAATAATTATTCCTACTTTGTAGCATTTAAGGTTATATCAGACTCTAAAAGGCTTCCTTTGCTCTAAGAATCTAATATGAGCTTGTGCTACTTTGACTTTAATTTATTCTTAGGCTATACTCTAAACATAGGTTGAGGAAACGAGGCCGAACATAATATCGCGGGATGGAGCAGTTGGTAGCTCGTCGGGCTCATAACCCGAAGGTCGTAGGTTCAAGTCCTGCTCCCGCAACCAAAAAAAGCCTTACAGCTAATGTAAGGCTTTTTTATTGATTATTTTATACTATTTAATAATTCTATTGTATTTAATTACATTAATAATATTTTCGACTATTTCTGGAATAAAACATTAGTCTTTTCTATGGAAAATGGTTTATGTAGCTACCTCTAAAAATCTAGAGACCCATGCCAATGTCACATATGTAATAACCTTTCACTTATAGCTTTATGAAACCTTACTCATTAAAACTATAGATTTATCTTTAAATAGAAAAGTACCTAGTATACCTCCTATTATTGCTGGTATTAACCAGTTAAATCCTAAGCTAGCAAAAGGAAGAATGTGTACAAAATTTATATTAACACCTAAACTATCAATAACAGTAAGTGTACTTATAGCCAAAGTAGCATAGGCTGCACCTCTGTAAGTAGAATCCTTAGTAAATATATTTTTGAAAGATGCCATTAAAACTAAAACAAGAGCGACTGGGTAAAGTATCGTTAATATCGGAGCTGCTATAGAAATTATTTTATCAACACCTAAATTAGAAATGACAGCACTAAACGCACAAATCAATGTAACTATATATTGATATTTAACTTTTTTATTGGTAATATCTTCAAAATACTTAGCAGTAACAGATGTTAAACCTATAGATGTAGTAAGACAAGCAAAAGCAACAACTATACTTAATAAAACTGCTCCTGCAGATCCTAATAAGTCATTTGTTATATTAATTAATAATATTGTTTGAGATATACTATCAACATAACTAGTTGAGACAGTAGCTCCTAAGTATGCTAGTCCACCATATACTAGTATAAGTCCAATACCTGCTACTAGAGACGCTTGTACAGTAAGACTTGCAACTTCTTTTTTATCTTTATATCCCTTAGCTAAGAATGAAATCATAATAAGTGCAGCAATTCCACCTGACCCGAGAGCATCCATAGTTTGGTATCCTTGAGTAAGTCCAGTTGAGAATAAGCTTTCTGAATCAATAGCAGTACTTAGTTCACCTAAAGGAGAAACTAATCCTTTTACTATTAATACAGTTAAAGCAATTAAAAGTACAGGAGTTAAAAATTTACCTATGATATCCACAACCTTAGTTGGCTTTACAGTTAAAAGAAATGTTAATGCAAAGAATAAAATAGAGAATATAACTGGGTTAACTGAATCAAATAATGGAGCAATACTCATTTCGAAAGTTGTCGCTCCAGTTCTTGGAACAATAAGAATTGGGCCTAAACAAAGCATTATAATAACTTCCAAACCAAGTCCAAATTTCTTACCAGCCCTCCCTATAATTGCTTGATAAGAACCAGCCTTTGCAATAGCATTAATTGATAAAAGTATCATACCCACATCTGAAATAATAAATCCCAAGAAACTTGTTACCCAACCACTACCTGAAGTCATTCCTATGTATGGAGGAAATATTAAGTTACCTGCTCCGAAGAACATTGAAAATATTGCAAAACCAACAACAAGAATATCTATATTTTTTTTCATAATTATACCTCTTTCCTTTTTAATATATAAAAAAGCCACATAGATATCTATGTGACTTTTATTTATCTAGAATAAAAAGCCACTTAGCACTAATCTATGTGGCTTACATAACGAATTAAATTACATAAAAAGTTAAGCCCAGCCATCATAGATACAAAACCAACGGTTTGTACCTATGATGATTATCTTTATCATAAATACAAACCTAACTAAAATAGCTAAACCCAAAATAGATATTTAATTTTAAACTGTTAGTTATGTTTATATTAGTTATCATATAAAAAACTCCTTATAATCAATGTTTATATTAATAGTATATGCATAATAAATATTTGTCAATTTAAAACACAAGAAAGTTATATACCCCAATTTCTAAATAAAATGTCTATGATATCGTAACTTTAAATTTAATTACAATATAAAGGCACCTCTTAATAAAAATAAAAGACTAAAACGTGAGTACTTTTAATCTTTTATTTCATTTGTATTATACGATTTTTGTAGTCCAATCCTCACAATTCCAAACCTCTGTAACTATATCTTGATAAAACTCTGGTTCGTGGCAAACTATCAGTATTGTACCTTTATATTCCTTTAATGCTCTTTTTAATTCTTCTTTTGCATCTACATCTAAGTGGTTAGTAGGCTCGTCAAGGATTAGTATATTTGTTTCATTATTTATAAGCTTTGCAAGTCTTACCTTCGCAGCTTCTCCTCCTGAAAGTACCATCACCATGCTCTCTATATGCTTTGTAGTTAATCCACATTTAGCTAGTGCTGCACGTACCTCATACTGTGTATAGCTAGGAAACTCCTTCCAAAACTCTTCTATACAGGTACTATTGTTTCCTTCTCTACTTTCTTGCTCGAAGTATCCTATATATTGATAATCTCCAAGTTCTACTTCTCCACTTAGGGGTTTGATATCTCCCATAAGACTTTTTAAAAGAGTAGTTTTTCCAAGTCCATTAGAACCTACTAGAGCTATTTTTTGTCCCCTTTCCATATAAAGGTTTAATGGCCTTGTAAGTGGAGTATCATATCCTATAACTAAATCTTTTGTTTCAAATATCATTTTTCCAGCTGCTCTAGCTTGTTTAAAGTTGAAGGTTGGCTTTGGTTTTTCTTTTATAAGTTCTATCTTATCTATCTTATCAAGTTTTTTCTGTCTTGATTTAGCCATGTTAGCAGTAGCAACGTTAGCCTTATTTCTAGCAACGAAATCTTCAAGTCTTGCGATTTCCGCTTGCTGTCTTTCATATGCCTGCTCTAACTGTTTTTTCTTAGCTTCATAAATTCTTTGGAATTCATCATAATCACCAACATATCTAGATAACTCTTTATTTTCAACATGATATATAAGATTAATTACTGAATTTAAGAATGGTATATCGTGTGAAATTAATATAAATGCATTCTCATAATTTTGTAAATATCTCTTTAACCATTCAATATGAATTTCATCTAAATGGTTAGTAGGCTCATCTAGAAGCAGTATGTCCGGACATTCAAGCAATAGCTTTGCAAGTAAAACCTTTGTTCTTTGACCACCACTTAAATCAGCTACATCCTTATCAAGACCTACATCTAAGAGTCCTAAGCCTTTAGATACTTCCTCTACTTTAGCATCTATAACATAAAACCCGTTATGATCTAACATATCTTGAATGACAGCTGTTCTCTCTAGCATTTTTTCAAGTTCTTCTGGAGACACTTCTCCCATCTTTCCATAAAGTTCATTCATCTCTGCTTCCGCATCAAAAAGGTATTTAAAAGCATCTCTTAATACATCCCTTATGCTCATTCCTTTCTCTAAAACTGCATGTTGATCCATATATCCAACTCTAACATTGTTAGACCATAAAACCTGACCTTCATCTGGCATAAGTTTACTAGTGATAATATTCATAAAGGTTGATTTTCCTTCTCCATTGGCTCCTATTAAGCCTACATGCTCACCCTTTAAAAGTCTAAAAGAAACATTTTCAAATATAGCTCTATCACCAAAACCGTGACTTATATTTTTAACTGTTAATATACTCATTTATTCTCCCCCTATTTTCTTCTTAGGTCTGTGAAATAAAATATACAAGAATAATTAGTTATTTTATTTCATAGACCTTATATTAAAAAATACTAGTGTATTAATTCATCATAATTTTTCAAAACAATAATATTATACTTTACCTAAAGCAATTTTTCTATATACTAATTTTTCTAATTATAATTTAAAAATTTTATTTGCATTATGCTATTCATAAACTTATACTATAATAAGTTAATTAAGTGGGACATCTAGAGATCCCTAGGTTTAAATTAGGAGGAGACAAATTAATATGGCTTGTAAGTTTTATTTATATAAGGGCAAAGGTAAAAATGTAGAAAATGGACATCTATGGGTTTATACTACAGAAATAGAACAGTTTGATGGAGAATATCAAAATGGTGATATAGTTGAAGTATATAACTTTAGAGGTGACTTTATAGGTAAAGGATATATCAATGATGTATCCAAAATTACTATAAGAATCATGACTAGAGATATAAACGAAGAAATTGATGAAGAATTTTTTAGAAAAAGGCTTAATGCTGCTTGGGAATATAGAAAAAAGGTAATAGATACTTCAAGCTGTAGATTTTTATTTGGAGAAGCTGATTTTGTTCCTGGTCTTATAATAGATAAATTAGAAGATTACTATGTTATTCAATCTCTTGCGCTAGGTATTGATAAGTATAAACATATAGTAGTTAAACTATTAGTTGAAGAGTTTAGTGCTAAAGGCGTCTATGAGAGAAGTGATGCTAAAGTTAGAGAGCTTGAAGGTATGGAACAAGCTAAGGGATTTTTAACTGAACCTTTTGATACTATGGTGCAGATAGTAGAGAATGGTGTTAAGTACTATGTGGATATAGAAAATGGTCAAAAGACAGGTTTTTTCTTAGATCAAAAAGAAAATAGAGCTGCTATACATAAACTATGTAAAGATGCTACGGTATTAGATTGCTTTACCCATACTGGTTCCTTTGCATTAAATGCTGGAGTTGCTGAAGCTAAGTCTGTACTTGGTGTTGATATTTCTGAACATGCTGTTGATTTCTGCAAACGTAACGCAGAACTTAATAACCTTCAAGATATAGTTAAGTTTGAATGCCATAATGCTTTTGATATACTTCGTGAATGGGCAAAAGAAGGAAGAAAGTTTGATGTAGTTATACTAGACCCTCCTGCCTTCACAAAATCTCGTTCTACAATAAAGAGTGCAATAAGAGGCTATAAAGAGATAAATATTAGAGGAATGAAATTGACCCAAAAGGGTGGATACTTTATAACTTGTTCTTGTTCTCACTTTATGAATCCAGAATTATTTAGAGAGACCATTGCAGATGCAGCAAAGGATGCAAGAGTAACCTTAAGGCAAGTAGAATTTAAAACTCAATCACCAGACCATCCAATATTATGGAATAGTGATGAATCTTATTATTTAAAATTCTATATATTCCAAGTGGTATAATTTAGAGTTATCGCATTACTAAGATTGTGTATTAACCTTTGTACTCATTAATATTAACCTAGTAGGACTCATTATAATAATAAAATTATTAAGCACAGCTATATTTAAAATCTAGCTGTGCTTCTGTGTTTTATTTATAACTAATACTTTATCATAAGCCTGAAAAAACTATTTGCTCTTATCTTACTAAAATTTTTATTTTAAGACATGTCCTCTTTGTATTTTTCATTTTTTTATTTCACCCATAAGCAAAATTTATGACATTAAATCATTTCTTGTTCTAATTTGAATATTAAAATTTCTTGTACTCCTATTCTAAAAGTGTAACAATATGAATATACTAATATTTGGAAATAGGTGATGTTATGAAGTTTTTATCGCTCTTAAGAATTACGCAAATATTGTTATGCTTTCCTGTGATTATACTTTTTGCTACTTCAAAAATGACTAGTTTGGAGGAGTTAATATTTATTATACTATTTACACTATATACTCTTGTCTATGAATTAATTTTATTGAAAAATAATAAAAGGAGAAGTTCTAGTAAAACCTCTCCCTCTGATTGATATTTTTTGTATTAGGAACTATTTAAAATGTTTTAAGATTAACTTGACAACTTAATTTAGATTAATTCCTATATCCTAATCTCTCCATTTTTATATTCTGGAACTATATCTACAAGGTCTTTACTTAAACAATATTTTAAATCCTCCTCAAGACCTAGCTCCATTATTCTCTTATAATGACTGGCTTCTTTTACAAAAGAAAATATGTCAGTATTATTTTCATATATGTAGTGAGAAGTTTTTGCTATATCTGACATCTCTATGGTATTTAATTTATTTAAACAATGAATTATGTATCCACTAGTTATAAAATCATCCATTGAAAACTCTCCATAAGTTCCTGCATTGACAAATACCACATCTCTATTAAGCAAAGCAAGTTTTTTTGCCACTGCATTGCCATTAATCATAGAAGCTATAAATATATATTCCGCATTCTCACTGTTTTTTATAGCTTTTGTCCCATTTGTTGTAGACATTACTAAAGTTTTACCTTGAATCTGCTCTCTAGTATAATCCAAAGGAGAATTAGAAAAATCAAAGCCTTCTATCTTAAGAGCATTTCTCTCTCCACCAAGTAAATACTTATGTCTTTCATGATTAACTATTTCTAGAGCTTCCTGTATTTCCTTTACTGGAATTACTCTATCACACCCATTACTAAGAGCTGTTACCATTACAGATGTGGCTCTAAGTACATCTATAACCACTACTACCTTATTTTCTAGCTTCTCGTTTTTAATATCCGCTGCTGAAATTATAATATCTACCTTCATACATATCCACCCCTTTTAAAATATATAATTTAAGATTTTACATTATTAATCCCTTGATACAAATGCTCTCTTTCAAGCTTATCATCAATGGCATTTAATATCTCCCACTTTTTAAGACTCCACATAGGTCCAACAAGTAATGCTCTTGGTGCATCTCCTGTTAATCTATGAACCACTATATCTTGTGGAAGTAGCGTTATAGCTTCACAAATCAAATCAATATATTCATCCTTTTCTAAAAGCTTTAATTTTCCATTGTTATAAAGCTCCTCTAAGGTTGTATTCTCCATAACATGTAATAGATGGAGTTTTATCCCCTTAATAGGAAGCTTCGCTAAATATTTAATTGTATCTATCATATCTTCTTTAGTCTCATCTGGCAATCCTAAAATTACATGAACTACCACATCTATTCCTCTTTGAGAAAGTCCCCTTACAGCTTCTTCAAAAACCTCTAGCTTATATCCTCTATTAATTAACTTAGCAGTTGTATCATTACTAGTTTGAAGCCCAAGTTCCACCCAAGTATACACCTTTTTTGAGTATTCTTCCAATAAATCTAAAATTTCTGCTCCAATACAATCTGGTCTTGTAGCTATGGCCAATGAAACTACATCTTTCTGATCTATAGCTTCATCATATTTCCTCTTTAGCACTTCAACAGGTGCATAGGTATTAGTGTAGGCTTGAAAATAGGCAATATACTTTCCATCCTTCCACTTCTTATTCATCATATTTTTTATATCTTCAAATTGCTTAGTTATAGAAAAGCATCTCTCTCCAGCAAAATCTCCAGATCCTCTTTCAGAGCAAAATATACATCCACCCTTACTTATAGTTCCATCCCTATTAGGACAAGAAAATCCTCCGTCTAAAGATATCTTAAAAACCTTACCACCAAATTTCTCTCTTAGAAAATAGTTTAAACTGTGATATCTCTTACCATTCCATTCTGTCTTCATATATATCAAATTCCTTTTTTATAATATAAATAAATTAGGGAGTAATTTATTTAGGTAAGGGCAACCATAGGTTGCAGGTAAGATGCTCACTTTGTTCGCAGGTGAGGAGTGCCTTTGGCACAGGTAAAGGTGGCTTTTGCATAGGCAAAAGTAGTTATGTTGCGACTTTGGTGCTTTAAAATATAAAATCAGCTTTGCTGATTTTTTCCTTTCCTGCAACCTTAGGTTGCTCCTTACCTGTCACAAAGTGACGCCTTACCACGAACACAGTGAGTATTTACCTATGCCTACGGCACTCTTACCTAAAATAAATTGCCTCGCACTTTATTTATATTATATCAAATTAAATCTTTTAAACAACTTAACCATCTTTAAACACATATTTCAACTCTAATCTCTATATATTTAGTATATGATTATATATTATATGGGGGAGATATTTTTGAAGCATTTCAAACAGGTGTTCCAAGTGGCTACGGTTTTTGTTGGCACAATTGTAGGGGCTGGCCTTGCCTCTGGACAAGAAATTACTCAGTTTTTTTCTACTTACGGGTATGTTAGTTTCTTTGGTCTAGTACTTTGTGGAATTTTTTATATCTTCATAACAAATATAATTTCTACAATAAGTTTAGAATATAACCTAAATTCCTATACAGATTTTATTAGATTAGTGAGTCCTGGTTTTCTAGGTAAAACTACTGATTATTTAACTAGCTTTTTTTTAATCTCAGGCTCTGCTGTAATACTAGCAGGCAGTGGTGCTTTGCTTTATCAATATTTTGGAATTCCTAAATACATAGGTATATTTCTAATGGTAGTAGTAAGTGTGATTACTCTTCTTAATGATACTAAAGGCTTAATTGCTATAAATTCATTTATTGTTCCATCTCTTACAATTGTGATTATTGCGGTGTTTGGACTATATCTTATTTATGGTGGAAAATATATGACTTTAGATTATATAAAAAAGGTTCCTATTTATAAAAATCTACTGATAGAAAATCAATGGATTATCTCCACATTTTTATATGCAGGATTTAACTTGTTATTTTCAAGTGGTGTTTTAGTCCCTATTGCCAAGGAAATTAGAAATAAAAAAGTTATGCTCTTAGGATTAATTATCGGTTCTATTATGCTTACAGTAATTGCATCCTTAATAAATGCTATGTTGATGGTAAACACTCCGGATATATTTAAATATGAAATACCATTACTTCATGTAGCAAGTAAATTTGCTCCTATTATGCAGGTATTATTGTTGATTATAATATGGTGCGAAATGTTCTCTACAGAGGTATCTGATATCTACAGTGTTAGCAAAACCTTAGAAGAAAAATATAATATTCCTTATAAAAGAGGGGTACTTTTAACTGTACTTATAGCTCTGCCTATATCTCAAATAGGATTTAAAAAGCTTATAACCTTTTTATACCCTGGCTTTGGAATAATTAGTTTAATCTTTATGGTTCAGTGTGTTATCTTTTATTTAACCATGAAAAAAAGATGAGAATATTTTCTCATCTTTTCCTCATCCTTTAACTTTATATAAATCCTTCAATACTATTAACTCTCTTAAATGCATTTTCCGTTATTTCCTTTGGATAACCTATATATTCAAGTAATCTTATGGCATTTTTACTCTTAGTTACTCCTCTTTTAAGTTTATAGTCAAAGTTCAACCCTTTTTTGTCAGAAACATTTTCACTGAAATGATAAAAATCATATTTATCCTTCACTAAGTCTACTAGCTCTCTATCATGAGTGGTAACTATAGAAATACATCTTCCATTGTTTATATAATTTAGTATCTCCGCTGAAGCTGCAATTCTCTCTACAGGGTTTGTCCCTCTAAATATTTCATCTATGGTACAGAACACTGGTATTGGTTTCTCCATAGCATTTATTATCCTAAGTATATTCTCAGCCTCTGCTAGATAATAACTTCTATGTTCACTTATATCATCCTTAGGACTAATAGAGGATATAATATTAAAAAATGGAGCTTCATACTCCTTTGCTAATACAAAATAAAAGGTTTGAGCAAAAATCATATTTACTCCTAACATTTTTAAGAAAGTAGACTTACCTGACATATTAGTTCCTGTAAGAACTATTCCCTTCTTTTCTATAGTAATAGAATTTTCTACTGGATTTTCTAGTAATGGATGAACTCCATCAACTATCCTTAAGGCAACCTTCTCTGTAAATTTAGGTGTTGAGCAATTATTCTTTAAGCTGTCCTGATAGCTAGCTATGGATACTAAAGCTTCTAATTCACCTAATATATAGTAAAGTTCTAGTATATTATCTTTATTTTTAGCAAGGTTATTTACAACTTTATAATAAGTTGCTTCCTCTAATAAAAATAATGTGCTTGCCCACTCAAGTGCTCCTCCAAACATTGCCATAAAATTAATAAATCTAGTTCCATTTTTAACCACTTTAAGTTCTTTTAGTAATTCCCTTATCCTTATAGTATGTGACTTTAGCTCATCCTCTTCTATATTAGCTACTTTGTCACCGCCTCTTATAACTTTTGCTAAATATATTATTCCTGCAAATTTTGTATTTCTTTCTTCATTCATATTTATAATCATGTTTAGAAAACTAATTAAAAATAAGCCAAGCATATATTTATACTCTATAAATATACCACTTAAAATTATTAATAAAGGAACCACTTTCCCTAAAAAGGTGTACAAAATATACTTTAATTTATTAGGTTCTAATTTGTTCTCTATCATGTATAAAAGATTGTTTTTCTTATCTTTACTAATATTGAAATATGTATTCTGAAGGAATCTCCGTAAATTACTATCTTCTTTGATAACATCTATAGCCCTTTTTCTATCCTTTAATTTTTTCTCCTCATGTATTGGATTTCTAAGCATACAATAGAGTGCTGCTTCTCCTACTGTACTGTATGTCTTATCTACAGTTTCATATATATCATCCATCTCTAAATCATACCAACTTTGTTCATCTATTCTATATTCATTTCCACCTTTAATATCATAGTACTTTCGAATCTCCTTTAAATCTCTTTCTTTATTCCATTCGCCTTTATAATCGTTATCAAACATATTTGAATAACTGCTTTTTATTAACTTATACTTCAATTTGCTTTTTTTCATTTATTTTTATTTCCTTTCTAAAGTTATTTGCCTGTGATATACGAAGAAGTTCTTAATTGCAAATTTATTTTTCAACTTCCTCATCTTTTATAAAAAACATGCACTCATAGAAATAATCTTTATTGAAACTTATGTATTCTATTATACTATTTTTTATTAATACTTGAGAGTACTTTATATTTTTTTTATAATCTAATTCTCTATAATGTTAACTAGATATTTTTGAGATATACCTCATTATGATATATTATAAGTATTCTTTATTTTTTAAAAGGAGTTTATTATTATGAATTATAATATATTAGATAATTGCACAGTTTGCCCTAGACATTGTGAAATTAATAGAAGTAAAGGAGTTCTAGGTTTCTGTAAAAGTACTGCTACCTTAAGAGTTGCCAAAGCTTATGGGCATATGTGGGAAGAACCTTGTATTTCTGGTAGTAATGGTTCCGGAACTATATTTTTTTCTAACTGTAATTTAAGATGTGTATTTTGCCAGAATCATGATATAAGTCAAGAATATATAGGTAAAGAGATTTCAATAGAAAGACTTAGTGAGATTTTCTTAGAACAACAAGAGAGAGGATATCACAACATCAACTTAGTTAATCCTACTCACTATATTCCTCAGATTCTTGAAAGTATAAAGCTCAGTAAATCTAAAGGATTGAGCATTCCTGTAGTATACAATTCTAATGGCTATGAAAATGTGGAAAGTTTAGAACTTTTAAAAGGTAGTATTGATATCTATATACCTGATTTAAAGTATTTCAATGATAAATATGCCATAAAATACTCTAGTGCTCCAAATTATTTTAACATAGCTACTAAAGCTATAAACGAGATGGTTTCTCAAGCTCCAGAGCCAATATTTGATGAAAATGGCATTATGAAAAATGGAGTTATAATAAGACATTTAATGTTACCAAGCCTCTTATTTGATTCTAAAAAAATTGTTGATTACATATATAAAACCTTTGGAGACAAAGTGTATTTAAGTCTTATGAATCAGTATACTTCTATGTTTAAGGCTAAAAACTACCCAGAAATTAATAAGCCTCTAAACTTCGACCATTATGATAGTCTTATTGATTATTGTGTAGAGCTAGGGTATAAAAATGCCTTTATACAGGAAAGTGGAACCTCTTCTTCTATTTATGTTCCAGATTTTAACTTAGAAAACATATAAATAACTAAAGTTAGATCTCAAAAAAATAACTGGTCATATATGTATAACCAGTTATTTTCTAAAAACTATTAAATATTTCTCTATGTTATAATTTGTATTTTTCTAGTTCGTCTTTAAAGTAAGATGCTATTTTCTTAAATTCATTTATAGAAGAGATAAGCTTTGTTATTTCCTCTGTATAGCTTGTTACATTAGCACTTACTTCTTGTGAAGATGCGGAATTTTCCTCTGCTATGGCTGCAAGAGATTCTATGTTCTCATACATGCCTTCAATAGAAGATGCTTCTTTATCTAAATCATTTATAGTTGATATCATAGCTGTAGCCACCGTTTTTACAGATGTATTTGCATCGTAACTTACTTCTCTTATTTTTTCTAAGCCTTTTGTATCCTTTTGAAGTGTATCATATTGATTTTCAATATTATTTATTAATACATCAATATCTTCAAGGAACTGATTTAAATTAGAATTTATCTCCTCTACTGCATTCTTTGTTTGTTCTGCTAGTTTTCTTACTTCTTCTGCTACTACTGCAAAACCTCTTCCATGTTCTCCTGCCCTCGCTGCTTCGATAGATGCATTAAGTGCAAGAAGGTTGGTTTGATCTGAAATTTGTGCCACTATTGATACTATATTATTTATATCTTTAGCTTTATCTCCTAGCTGAACTCCTTTTACTTTTACTTCTTGGAATTCATTTAAGGTATTTTGTATATTCTTACTTACACTGTCTATCTCGTTAAAGCTAGAATTTATTTTGTTCATAGTATTTTCTAATTCACTCTTATTATTATTTTCACTATCAACAATAACTTTAAGTGATCTTATATTATCATTAAGCACTTCTGCTACATGTTCTGTATTTGTAGCCTGTTCCACTGAAGTTCCTGCAACTTGTTCAACTACATCAGATATTTCTCTTGAGGTCTTTTCCATATTATCTGAAATAACCCTCAATTTATCAGCAAAATCATTCATTTCATCGGTAACACCTTTAAATCCAACAAAGTCAGAAGCCATTACCTTCATAGATTCCTTAAAGTTATGGTGTATATCTTGTAATGTATCCTTAGTAACTATATCTACATCCTCGAAGAAAATATTATTCTTTAATTTATTGCTTATTTCATTTATATCTTTTAATGGTCTTAATAGTAAACTAGTTCCTATAATGGTTGCTATTCCACTTATTGCAGATATCCCCAACACCTTTGCTACACTATCAAGTCCAAGCAATGCAAATGATCCTATAAGTGTTAATATTAAAGTAAATATGGTAGCCTTCACTGGTATGGATTTGATAAATCCAAAAGATAAAATATTGCTGAATTTGTATTTTTTCTTATAGTAGATTTCTTGAGGAAACTTTATCTTAACAGCCATACTATCACTATTTTTTTCAGTAATCTCTATAGTACCTTTTTCATTAAAATAATCAAAAGAACCTTCTAACATACCCAGGAAATACTCAAACATTCCTCTTTTAGAAGAATATTTCATAATAGCTTCATTCTTAGATAATGGAACTATCTCTACTAGTGGCGGTTTAGCCCCAGGTATTTTCTTGGTAATTGCTATATGTATGTCAAACAAAGATCTTAAAAATCCATAGGTATTTTTTTGGTTAAAAAATACTGGATAAACCTTAGCAAAGGAATATATATTATCTTTACCTATGTATTTCCACAGAGTTTCAGTAGTAATTTTCTCATTCTCTGCTAATTTACTTATATATTTTTTTATTTCATTATCATCAACATCCTCTAATGGTGAGAATACTCTTTTATTATTCCATCCTGCATACTTCATTGCTTTTTCAACGCTAGCATCTCCATATAATTTCTTCGAAGTACTCATCCATACTGACACTACTGTACCCTTCATTTTTTATCCCCCATTTTCAATATTTTACTTATTACAATGATAACATTATATAAAAAAAAAGTATATATTTTCATGTTCTATTCATCTTCATCAATTATATTCTTATTTTTCAATATAAAATAAAACTTTACCCCTTTTTTTGTATTTTCTACTCCATATTTTCCACCATGTAATTCTATTATATTTTTTACTATAGAAAGCCCCAGACCTGTACCTCCATCTTTTCTTTTTCTTCCTCTATCCACCTTATAGAACTTATCCCATATCTTTTCTAAGTTATCTTCCGAAATATTCTCTCCCGTATTTTCAAAAGAAACTTTAACTCCCTCATCATTCTTTTTAATTTTTATAAAAATAATTCCATCCTCATTTGTATATCTTATTGCATTAGTTGAAAAGTTAGTTATAACTTGTTCTATTTTAAAGATATCTGCTACTACTTTTAATTGTTGTAATTCACTTTTTATTGTTATGTTTTTTTCTTCTATACTATAGGATAATTTTTTTAATATATTCTGAACTACTCCATCTATATAGAATTCTTCTAGTCTAAGGTCAATAATGCCATTTTCTAGAGAAGATATCTGTAACATATCTTTTACTAAGCTATTCATTTTTCCACATTCTTCTATTATTACATCTAAGGAGCCCTCTTGCTCCACATCAGAAAATATGCCATCCTTTATACCTTCTGCATATCCTTTAATTAATGTTATAGGAGTTTTTAATTCGTGAGATACATCTGCTATAAACTCTTTTCTCATATTTTCTATTTGTTCCTTCTTATCTATATCCTTTTGAAGTTCTATGTTAGCTTCTCTTAAAGATGTTAGTGCCTTTTCTAAATTAGAGGATAAAAAATTTAAAGTATAAGCTAGACTTCCAATCTCATCATAGGACTTAACCTCACATTTTTCATCGAAATCTAAAGTACTCATCTTCATAGCTACTTTACTAATTCTTCTTAATGGATTAGTTATCATTTTCGAATATATAATAGAGAATAATATGACAACTATTATAGCTACTACATAAAAATACTTATAAAATATATTTATTATACCTACTGCCTCATTAATATATTGAATTGATGTGAATCCTAAAACCATTTTCCCATTATTCATAACAGCTGAACATAAGTATTCAGTAGTCTTTCCTGTAATATTTAAGGATACAGTTATCTGTTCTCCAGACATTAATTTTCCTATTGTTTGTACATCATACTTTATTGCATTTAAAATCTCTTGTATTATTTTATTATTTTCCTCATTAACACTATCTAATTCTGTTTTAAATGTTATTATAATGTTATTTCTTATATCAGCTATCGCCATTGTAGTATTATAGTCATTCTTAAATCTATATATATTATTCATTATTTCTTCTTCTGTTTTAGCATTAGATAAGGTTTTAGAAAATTTTTTAACATTGTCTTCTATGTCAATGGATTTTTTATCATGATACATCTGCTCAAAAAGTAACTTTTGACTTATAAGAGTAAAAGTTAAAAAAGCCATGAACATAATAATAGTTGCAATTAACATTTTCTTAGTCATGCTATTACTTATACTTTTTTTTAAATTATCAATACTCTTCATTTTACACCTCTAACTTATATCCAAAACCTCTTACTGTTACAATTATTTTTGACATATTTTTAAGCTTTTCTCTTAACCTTTTTACTGTAGTATCTACTACTCTAGAATCTCCATCAAAATCATAACCCCATATATGCACCAATATTTGTTCTCTAGTAAGTACAATGTTTTTATTTTTTATTAAGTACATAAGTAGCGAAAATTCAGTTGGTGATAAACTTATATCCTCATCTCCAATAGCAACTTTATGGCTCTCCTCATTTATAAATAAATTTTCAATACTTATTCCTTTCACAATAGCTTCTTTATCTCCATAGGTTCTTTTTATAAGAGCTTTTACCTTTGCCACTAGCACCTTAGGACTAAAAGGTTTCGTTTCATAATTATCTGCCCCAAATCCCAATGCTAGAAGCTTATCCTCTTCCTCTTCTCTAGCACTTAACATGATTATAGGCATATCATAGTCTTCTCTTATTACTTTTATAGCCTCAAATCCATCCATTACAGGCATCATAACATCTAAAATAATCAATTCCATGCTTTGCTTATCTAAAATTCGCAATGCATCTTCTCCATTACAGGCATAGAATATAGAAAAACCTTCCTTTTTTAAATAAGCCCCTACTAAGTTCCTTATATTTTCTTCATCATCAACAATCAATATATTTATGTTATCCCTCATATATCCAACTTCTCCTTATTAAATTCATGACCTAACTTATTATTTTCTTATCTTAATTATACCCGATTTTTCCTCTCAACTAATTGCATAAATTAAAAAATTACTTGGAATCTACCAAGTAATTTTTTACTCCTTATCTAATCCTTAGGATATCTAATTTTAGGTACATCTACTACTCCCTCATAAGCTACTGGAGGTGTAAAGTATCCATACTCCTGCTTAGGTATAGTTCTTGTAAGCTCAGCTATTTTTGTTACACCTACATATATATTAGAAATCCTATACCAAGTAGCATAGTCAACTTTACCTGTAACTGGGAGCCCAAAAACTCCTTGGAATACTCTAACCTGCTCTGCAGTGGCTGGTCCATATCTACCATCTACAGCAACCTTTGGTATAAGTGGATAATTTTGAGAAATTCTATTTAAAAAGGTTTGAACTACCCTAACTGGCTCTCCACTGCTACCTATATCTAAAGTATATCCTGGATAGGACTGAGGTGATCCTGATACCCTTTCTGCTCGAGATAGTTCTAAGTTTGAACCATAGTAATTAGTTAAGATTTCAAAAGGAACATATCCTTGAGTTGCCAAACTCTGACTTCCCCATTGACTAAGCCAATTTGGACATTGAACTCTATTTCCATCACAATATTGAGCAAATAGTGGTTGCTTTTGTCCTGGTCTCTTAATATAGGTAGAGAATAACTCATCTACTAGTTTACTTATGTTATCATATATGTTTCTACCATAACTAAATGCTTGATCATAAGCTGTTGAATTGGTTATATCAAAATTATAACCTTTTCCTCTATACCACTCTGTAAATATTCTATTAAGCGTAAATGAAATAATACAAAGAAGGTTGGCTCTTATAGCACTTTCATTCCATGTAGAATATATTTCACAACTAGCTACATTCTTTATATACTCATGATAGGTAACCCTATAATTAGGTGCAGATGCGTTTGTAGGAACTCCATCATGTACTATTATGAATTCTGGTACAACTACTTGTGGAAGTACCACTCCTCCAGTTGGCGGTGGTAATGGTTTAATTTCATCTTCTGGAATCTTAGGCGGGAATATTCCAAATAATGTGTTTTTAGGTATGTCAATTATCTGTATGTCTGTTACATTACTCTCTCTATTGCTTCCATGTCTCTTTCTAGCAGTGCCTAATGGAAATAAATTGCATTTTTGCAGCGCAGTAATTCCAGGAAATATCTGACATCCCCTAACTATTAACTGATCATATCCAGGTACATCTACGGTAACATTACAAAGTCCATAAGGTATTAAGGTATTTTCTGCATTTAAGGACCTTTCTAATGGTGGGGTTTCTAATTGTATTGTTTCTGTTTTTCCTACTTCATTTGTACTTAATAAAATTACTTCTCTATTTAGACCCTCATTTAGACCCTCAGTTAGAGCCTCCTGTGTAGTTGGAGTTACTGTTACCCTAGCTCCACTTAATGGTATTGCTGAATTGGCTCTAAAGACTTGAACTTCTAGTCCTCCTACATCAGCCATAAATATCTCCTTTTATATAGTAATTCATTTATATATTATGAATTTTCCTCAAAAAGGTTCCATATAAAGGGCACCTAAAATTAATTTTTAATGTTATCAAACCTATAAATTATCTTCTTAGATATATCTGTAAAATAATAAAGCCGTGCAAATGCACAGCTTTATTAAATTAAATCAATTTCTACCCTATTTAGTTTAGCTATCACTTTAATCTCCTTAGGATGTAAGGTTTGAGTCCTCAAGGTATTTTTGTTACTTATTAATAGTACTTTATTACTATCTAATTTTTTTATCTGCCTTAAGACTCTTTCTCCATTAAGTTCTATAAGATATAATTTATTATTTTCCATCTCTGAAGTCATATTCGCAAAAACTATATCCCCTTCACATATTCTAAAACCTAATAGATCATCATTTTCTATCTTTATATAAATTACTTTATCTTGAGCATATCCTTCTATCTTATTAGATATTATAGGTAAATCTCTTTTGCCTATTGGTTTATTTAAATCATAATTATATATACCCACTGCTTTAATTACAGAGCTAAGTGCATTACTCCATAGGTCATTTACCTCTTCCATCTTAACTGATGAATTTTTTACTGATATAGTTTTACTAGTTGTTCTACTAATCTCTCGCTCTTGTTTATTCTCCTCTTGAATTATATTATCAAAAAGAGTAGTCATATTAGTAAAATCTCCACCTAATATATTACCTAATCTATCTATTAGTCTTTCATTAACAACTTTTCTTCCATTTTCAATCTCATTTATAAAGCTTTCAGCAACACCTAATTTTTTTGCTAATTGCTTTTGAGTCATCCCTTTAGAATTTCTAGCTTGCTTAATTTTTTCTCCTACACTATTCATATTCATTCTCCCCCCAAGGCAAATTGAAAAATTAACTAGTCAGTATTCTGGTTTATTTTATTTCATATGCTTAATATAATGCATCTAAAATAACCAGTTAAATGTAGTTATTTTTTCATCATATTCATCCTTTGAAACTCTCTTTCTTGAATTAAATGTTCAATCAAATCATGTAGCTCCATTTCAATAGATATTGGTGTGGTGGAGGCTAATATAGGTTTACTTTTAAGTACAGTTCTTACTCTTGAAACTGCTCCTTGAAGCTCCACACCTTGAAATCCATTAAAGATTATAATTTTCTCCTTTGGTAATAACTCCTCACTATTTTGTTTTTCATTCTTAAGTAGTATATCTTTAAGAGTATATTTACCCATACTTGCTTTAATAAATATGAAATCTGCCTTGGTCAATTCCTCAAACCCATTCTCCAAAGCCTCTTTTTCCTCTTGGTCAATTCCATATATCACTAACTTCTTTTTCTCCAATATCTCCATGTTACACCTCTTTGAAATTATAAAGTTTCTGGTGCTGAATACTCTATTCCAAAAGTATCTACAGTTACTGACTTCATAACTTGATCCTCATATGGTTTATCTCTATAATCGGTTTTTGTACTTACTATTTCATTAGCTACTTCTTGACCCTCTATTAATTTTCCAAAGGAAGCATACTGTCCATCTAGATGTGGAGCATTTGCTACCATAATAAAGAACTGACTTCCAGCTGAATCTGGATGTTGAGATCTTGCCATGGATAAAACTCCTGCTGAATGTTTTAATTCATTGTTAAATCCATTTACAACAAACTCACCCTTAATTGAATATCCTGGACCGCCCATACCAGATTTTTCAGGACAACCTCCTTGTATCATAAAACCTGGTATTACTCTATGGAATATCAATCCATTATAAAAACCACTTTCTACTAAATTAATAAAGTTTTTTACTGTGTTCGGCGCTATTTCTGGATATAGTTCAGCTTTCATTATCTTTCCATTTTCCATTTCAAATGTTACTATTGGGTTCATAACATATCCTCCTCATATTTCATTGCGATTTTATTATATTATAATCACAAATGTTATTATCTTTCTAGTAAATTATAGCAAAGATCTATAATCCTATCATCTTCCTTTGAATTATATATCTTAATATTTCCTTTATTTTCACTTTTATTTAACATATTATTATTTTTTAGAATTCTTTGTAGTTGTTTGGCTGTTCCTAAGCTTCCATCTATTATAGTTACATTATTTCCTAGGACATTTTTTAATGCTCCTTTAATAAAAGGATAATGAGTACAACCTAATACTACTGAAGATATATTTTTCTTATCTAAGTTTTTAAATCTCTCTTCTAAATAGTTTTCCACTATTTGACCTTCTAGATGACCACTCTCTATAATTTCTACTAATCCCTCACAAGGCATAGGAACTATATGAGATTTCTCGCTATATTTTTCTCTCAGCCTATTAAATTTTTTTTCGGCTAAAGTCATAGGCGTTGCCATAATTACAACAGTACCATTTCCATAATACTCAATGGCAGGTTTTAACGCTGGCTCTATACCAATTATAGGTATATGCTTATAATTCTTCCTTAAACTTTCAATGGCTGCACTAGTAGCTGTATTGCATGCTACTACTATTGCTTTAGTATCCATAGCCAATAATCTATCCACAACTTTACATGAAAGTTCCTCTACTTGTTTTGGGCTCTTAATCCCATAAGGAGCATTTTTAGAATCTCCAAAATATATATAGTTTTCATTTGGTAATATTCTAATTGCTTCTCTTAGTACACTTATTCCACCTATTCCTGAATCAAAAAATCCTATATTTAAATGTGCTTTCTTCATTTCACTACACCACTCTAAAGTACTATTATTTATCATTATAAATTCTATATATTTATCATACTATACCTAACTCTTTATGAAAAGTATTAGTATATAGTTATAATATATATTTTAGATTATCGTCAAATCTAAAGAAATTTAAATACTTAAATAAAAAAATCTGCCATTGTAATATATGTTAATTAACAACAATTAAATGACAGATTTTTTTAAATTCTTAAATCAGAGTTTTATTTATCCAATAACTCAATAATCTTATCCTTGATATACTGTAAAATCTCAACATTTCCCATATATACAGTATCATCTATATCACTCAATTTAATTTTGAAGAAGTTTATTACCAACTTATTTTCACTTATTATATATTCATCAGAGTGCAAAGGTGAATATATTACTTCAACTTCTTCAAAATTATTTTTATTATCTCTATTAGCTAACTCACTAGCTAAAAAATCAATATTAAGCTTTTTTAATGGTGCTGCCATTGCTTTAGTGAACTCTAAGTCTTCCATCATCCACATGTTATTATTCCAAAATTTCTTTTCTTTTTTATTACCATCAAATCTTTCTCTATTTTTTATAGCACTTAATGCCCTTCTCACAGATTCATCATTAAATTCTTCATCGTAAGCAACCTTTAGTGCTGGCATCTCAGCAACATCATAGAAAAATTTTTCTGATATATTATCTTTTTCACTAGCAGCCTGCCAATAATACAACATAGCCTCTACTGCATCTAAATTTAATTTTACTCTATTTAACATAAAATTTCTCTCCTCACATATCCCTATATTAAACTTAGCTTTTATTATACAATATCGATTATAATTACCTATGTGTTATGATTCTTCAGCTTCCAGATCTTTTTACTAATCCCACAGCTAACCCCAATATAGATACCCCTTCTTCTTTTATCTCTATAGGATCATATTTAGGGTTTTCTGGAATGAGCACAGCCTTATTCTTCTTTAACCAAAGCCTTTTTAAAGTTGCCTCACCATTTAAGTTTACTGCTACTATATCGTTATGATTAGCTACAGTTTGTTTTCTAATAACCACATAATCTCCATCATCTATGCCAGCATTAATCATACTATCTCCTTTTACTGTTAATATAAAAGGATCCTTCACTCCCTTTATCCAGTAATTCGGTATATTTAAATAATCTTCTATTTCATCATTAATTGAAATAGGTTCTCCAGCTGCAATACTACTATAGATTGGTACATTTCTTAACTCCACCTCATTTAAAGTCTCTCCATTGTGTCTTGGATTCAAAATAACTTCATTACTTGAACTATTATCGATTGCAAAGTCATGAGTCAATCCATATTTAAAATCTACATAGGTAAAGTAATCAATAAATTTGTTATTATTTATCTGTGGGATAATTTTCTTAACAACAGATTTATTACCACAATTTATTATCTTATATTTATGTTCATCAAAATCTTTTACCGACTTAGAATTCTTATAACATTTTATCCATGGAGTACTATTTCTACTCTCACCTTTATTATTGACTAATATAAAATTACTGTAAGGCTTAATGCTTAATAACCCTCTTACTATCCCTAGTTGCTTTATACTTAGTTCTTCTACATTATCTACAATTATATGAGTATAGTTTATTCTATTTCCTCGTACATATTTATCTACCACATTCATTTTATCTATATAATCAGCTAAATGATTTTTCTTTAAGTAATTGTTATACCACTTAAACAGTTCATAAATTTCCTGTCTATTTTTAGAATTTTTTCTTATACTAATTCCTCTACCTACTCTTTTAAGCTCCTTATACTCCTCTAAGGATTTTATATTAATATATTTAATATATTGAATTTCTTCTAATAGAAATTTTATATCGTATTTTTCTACACATGAATTATTTTCTTTTAAAACTTCTACGCCTTTACTAATTACTTTTAGAAGTTCGTCATTGTCTATAGTTTCAAGTCTTTTATTACTCTTATAAAAAAGTTCATCCAATAATTCCTCAATATTGTACATTTCAATATTTCCGCCAATAAATGAAAATAGTGTTATAGGACTTATGCGTTCCTGTAATTTGTTCATATAACTTTTATTATAGTTTTTATTATCACTTGTTATAATTAATATATTTTCATCCTTGTCCATTGAAAAATTATTTTGAAGATGAACAGCCTTTGCTAATATTCCTTCTGTTTTACAATTTCCTATTTCTCCCTGTAATATGAAGAATTTATTATTTTTGTTCTTATTTAATTTTTCTAATATATTCTCATGGCTCATATATCCTCACCTCCTATTAACATTTATTGTATCATTAATGTAACTACAACAATTCCCATAATTCTACTAGTCAAAATTCTAAGAATTTAGACAATAAAATAAATTTTATGCTGTGTAGTCTTTTATAACATAACTATAGATAATTCAATTTATCTATGTATTTTTCCTTTATATAGATTATATCATAGTTACTTTATGTATAAAATAAAAGATAACTTATTGACATATTGCTTTGACTTTTGTAGAAAATTGATATGTCTTATAATGTAACTAAAATTACTTACAAATCGTTTTATTTGCTAAATTATATATATATTTCTAATATTTAGAATTTACTATATTGATTTATATGCTATAATATAAATTGATGTAGTTTTACTTTGGGGGATTATCATGATTAATATATTAAGTATAAGAAGCTGTAAAAAATTCTTAATTCGACTCTATATCTTAATAATTTTACTATGCTCAATTGATTTATTAGTTGCGCCTATTACTGCTTTGGGTTCAGAGAATTCAAAAATGCACCCATCCTCTCACAATAAAAATGTTCTAATATTGACTTCTTTTAACAGTATTGATAATTTTGAATCAAATCTTTCAAATTATCTAATCAATAATATTCATGATGCCAATTTTACGATAGAAAACCTTTCTTTGTTAGGAAGAAATAACTCATATTTAGATACTCAAGCAAAATTGCTGAGTGAAAAATATTCTAATATAGATTTTGATTTAATTATTGCTTTAAACGATGAAGCTTTAAAGTTTACAGGTACATATCATAACCTCATTGTGAAGGATACTCCTGTGATTTTTGGGGGAATTAGCTACTTCAGTTACCTCTCACAATACCCCTTTAATCGATTTACTGGAATCATTAAAAATCCAAATATAAATTCATTATTAGATTTTATCCTTGATATTCATCCATCAATATCAACTATTAACATTATTTTGGATGAATCCTTATTTGCTCTAAATATAGAAAACTCATTAAGATCATCAATTCCTTACTATGGAGAATATGTAAAATTTAATTTTATTAATGCTTCCACTATAGATGATATCTCTAAGGAACTTTCACCCAGCCATTTAAATGAACCTATCATAATCCTAGGTAGCTATACTGATAAAAATGGTACTATCTTATCACCTGATGAAATAATAGATGAAATTAAAAGTGTTTGCTTCTGTCCTATATATACTTTAGATGGTAACTTTATTAACTCGAAGGTAATTGGTGGATGCTTCATAGATACTAAAAGTCATGGTAAAATTTTAACTGAACTAGTAGATAGACAGTTAGCTTCTAAAGATATTATAAAAATTCCACCAGTTTATGATAATAATAGTGTATTTAAGTTTAATTATAATGAACTAAAGGTTTTTCATATTGATAGAGGGTCCTTACCACCAAATGCTATTGTTTCGAATAGTCCTTGGTTAAGTATAAACTCTATATATGTAATCATAGGAATTGTATTACTACTTATACTTATATTTATTATAACTGTCCAAAAAATTATTAATAGAAAAAATATTAACTTAGAAAAAAAGAAATATGAACAAGCGGTTTATTCTGATCAATTAAAAACCGAATTTATAGCCAACTTTTCTCATGAACTAAGAACACTTCTCAATGTAATGTTATCTGGCTTGCAGCTTTTAGATATATATGTTAAATCTGGAGATGTCACTTTTAAAAATCATGAACAAGAGCAAAAACTAGTCTATGTTCGTCAAAGTGGATTAAAGCTCCTAAAACTTATCAATAACTTAATAGACTTGACGAAATTAGATGCTGGATATTTCAACACTAACTTCGAAAAAAGAAACATAATTCAAGTTATTGAAGATATAACTATGTCCGTAGTTGAATTTAGCAAGTCTAGGGGTATCGATTTAATATTTGATACCAATGAAGAAGATGTCTTTATGTCTGTAGATAGCGAAAAAATGGATAGAATCATGTTAAATCTACTGTCTAATGCTATAAAATTTACTCCTGCAGGTGGTACTATCTTTGTAAATATTAACTGCGATAGCTCAAATATAGTAGTCTCTATCAAAGACTCCGGTATAGGTATTCCTAAAGAAAAGCAAGAAAGCATTTTTGATAGATTTACTCAAGTTAATAGTTCTCTATCTCGCCATAATGAAGGCAGTGGAATTGGACTATCCCTAGTTAAATCATTGGTGGAGCTTTTAGGTGGTACTATTACATTAGAAAGTGAAGCAAATCAAGGATGTAAATTTACTTTTAAACTACCTATAAAAATTGTTGATGACTCAAAATCATCAGTAGATATATCTAGTCACAATTTACAAAAGAACACAGATAAAATATTAGTAGAATTATCTGATATAAATGAAGTTTTAAAATCTTAATTAAAGGCTTTGTTTTAATATAGTTCATTATCAACAATCATTTAAAACAAAGACTAATTAAAAGAGAACGGATATTTAAATCCTTTCCCTCAAATTATTATAAGCCCCTATGATATTATTATCATAGGGGCTTTCTATCTATAATTTCAAATCTTCTTTAGCCTTAACATGATTCTTCCATGCATATAATACTAATGCCACACAAATTACTCCATAAGCTACAAATACTCTAAAGTACTCACCTATTTGAGGATTATTAAATAAGTTCTTTCCTGCTGTAGGAGATACAATAAATAATGTATGGAATAGAATTACTCCAAGTATTGCTTGTTTATTTGTAGCTTTTGATACTGTTGCTCCACCTATTAGTATAGCAGCAATTGCAAACATTCCTACCTGTTCATGACTTCCATAGGTGTTTAACGTTCCTATATTTTGAAGGAATATAAGTTGTCCCCACGCTGCAAGCACCGTAGATATTATTATAGCTTTTACTCTAATCTTATCTACATTTATACCTGACGCATTTGCTACCATAGCACTTTGTCCAACAGTTCTAAAATCCTGTCCTAGCTTAGTTTTAAATATAAATACATTAAACACACATAAGAATACAATTAATATCATAGTTACCATAGGTACTTTAGCAAAGTCTAATAGAGTAGCTATCTGTGGTAATTGACATACTATTAGCATAACTAAGCTTAAAACTGCACCTACAATGTATTTAGTTATTCTCTTATCCTTTTTCTTTATTACTGAATATGCACCTCTCCCTATAAAATATATTATTAGAATTAATGCTACATAATAAGTTAAATAATATAATGACATTCCCCAGATTCCATCTAATGCATATTTAATTCCACCATTTAAATCAACTGTATTTTTAATACCCACTCCTCCACTTATAATAAGAACAGGGTTTTTCATTGGGATTAAAGTACCTATTAAAACTAAGAATAAAAGCTGATAAAGTCCATTGGCAAAGAACCCTAATACCATACTTGTTATCATCTCTTGACCTTTGGTTTTATTTAGTACCTTTCCAGTAAAATACCCGAAAATTATGGCTAGAGGAGTTGTTAAAACTACACAAAGTAAAAATCCTGGAAGTCCTACTATTCCCCAATGAGTCACTGCTACTATAGCAATTTGAGCAGCCATTGCACCTATAACTATACCAAAGTTTAGTCCCATACCTGCTATTACAGGGATTATAAGGGATAATACTATGAAAGTATTTCTAGCAATCCTAGTCACTAATTCATTTAATACTAACGACATAGGTTGACCAGAAAGGTTAAGTCCAAATATACACAAAACCACAAATAATATAGTTACCATGTTATTAAAAACATAATTCTTACCAGTTTTAACTATATTGTTTTTATTCATTTCCAGCACCTCCCTTGGCTTTAGTTAAGGCATAGAGTATTATACCCTGAGTGACAATTATCCTTATTATTTCTGATAGACCTCCTCCTTTAACCGCTTGATTTGCTACTGGTAATCCTACAACTAATAATCCTTGAAATAAGAATGTTCCTATAATAACATGGGATATTTTTGCCTTTCTAATGGAGGCTCCACCTATAAGTATTGCTGCAACTGCCGCGAATCCCATCATCATCGGTGCTTGATATAATTGAAAAAAACCGTAACTTTGAGAATAAACCATTATTCCTACTGAACCCAATACTGTGGATATTGTAGTTCCTATTATTCTCATTCTATCTACCGATATAGCTGATGCTCTTGCAAAATTAGGATTATCTCCAGCTGTCGACATCATTATACCTGTCTTGCTTTTTAAGAATAGCCACATAAATATACAACACACAAAGAATATTATTAATGCTCCTGTTGGAATCTCAACTCCAGCAATTTTAAAGCTCCAAAAATTATCTAAAATACTTGAGTATCTTCCATCTAAGGTAATGGTAGTTCTCAAGCCATCTCCTATTGGCCATTTTATCTCATCACTTTTAAAGGGTAATAAGAGCCATCCTATACACATTAGTGATATAGCTGAAAATCCTGCGTATGTAGCTATCATCATTTCTGATCCCTTTACTTTGTTTAATAATACTCCGTAGAGATATCCAAATACTATAGCTATTGGTATTCCTATAGCTATCCCTACAAAGAACCCAACTCCACCACTAAGATTAAGCTCTATACTAATTAGTCCACCTAGTATTCCTGCTAGTATTCCTATGGGTAATCCAAAATTTAGCCCTATTCCACAAAGTATACCTGGTACCATGGCAAGTACTAGTATTCCATTCATCCCAAACCTAACTAACATGTCAGATACAAGCATAGGTAATGATAATTTAAGAGGAATTGCTAGTATACACAATATAATGAAAAATCCACCTATAATTACCCTAGGTAATCCTACTTTATCAATAAAATGTTTTATTTTATCATTCATATCTCATCACTCCTATTCCCCACTAGTATTTATGCCTGACATGAGCAATCCAAAATCAGCATCTTTGCCATCTGGTTTTAATATTCCAGCGATCTTACCCTCTGTTATTATTGCGATTCTATCACATATACTTCTAAGCTCTGCTAGTTCACTTGAAGTTATGATTATGGTCATACCCTTTTCTTTATTTAACTTCACCAATGTATCTAATACTAATTTCTTAGCCCCTATATCTATTCCTCTAGTAGGCTCTGACACAAATAATATCTTAGGGTTTAAGGTTAACGCTCTAGCTATGCATACCTTTTGTTGATTTCCTCCACTAAGCCTTCTTGTTAATTGAGTAGGGCCTGTACATCTTATATCAAGAGCTTTTATCATTGTATTTGCATACTCTCTAATACCCTTAGCATCTTCCATTTTTATAGGGCCAAACTTCTTTAGAAATCCATTGTTGAGTTTCATTTCGGTTACTACAATATTAAGTTCTATAGAATTGTCTAAAAGAAGACCTATTCCTTTTCTATCCTCCGACACAAATGCCAATCCATTCTTTAGAGCCCATTCAACTGAGTTTAGATTAACCTTCTTCTCTTTAATGGTAACATCTCCCATAGCTGAGTATAACCCCATAATACCATTGGCTATTCCAATCTTACCTTGACCAGCTAACCCTCCAATTCCTAAAATTTCACCTTCCATTACATCTAAATTTACACCCTTAACTCTCTCTCCAGGCATGTCAACTACTAAATCTTTTATCTTCATTATCACTTTACTGTTTTCTAATTTGTTGGCCTCTTCAGCTTTTCTTATTATTTCCAGCTTTCTTCCTACCATCAGTTCTGCTAATTCTATAACATTGGTAGAACTTTTTTCTAAGGTTTTAACTAATTCCCCATCTCTCAAAATCGTAATATTATTAGCTACAGTCATAACCTCATCTAACCTATGAGTTATAAATATTATTGCTATTCCGCTATCAGCTATGGTTTTCATTGCAGTCATTAAAGTTTCTGCCTCACTCTCAGTAAGCACAGCGGTAGGTTCGTCAAAAACTAATAGTTTTACATTCTTTTTATCTATTTCTCTAGCTATTTCAACAAACTGCATATATCCTACTGGAAGTGATGATACATAAGAAAGTTCATCTATTCCTATTCCTATAGTTTTTAAAGCTTTTTGGGCATCTGAATTCATTGTTTTATAATCTAGGTTTTTTAAGTTTTTGCCGAATACCTTACTTATTACAGTATCTTTTGTAATTTCTCTATTTATTTTTATATTTTCAGCTACAGTAAATCCTGGTATTAGCATGAATTCTTGATGCACCATTCCGATTCCTAAATCCATAGCATCCTTAGGAGACTTAATTTGAATTTTTTTATCATTAAGACTTACTTCTCCCTCAAAGCCTCCAGTTGAATGTATTACAGGCATACCAAATAAAATATTCATCAATGTAGATTTCCCTGCCCCATTTTCTCCTAATAGAGCGTGTATTTCACCGGGTTTTATTCTTAAATCAACACCTTTTAATACGTAATTTCCAAAATACTCTTTTTGTATTTTTTCCATTTTAAGTACATATTGTTCCCCCATGTTCTTTTACCCCTCCTAATGTCATATATGTTAAAATAAAAGTCTTCAGGGGAATACACCCTCTGAAGACTTATTCTACCTTTAGAAATCTATATAATCTGATAATATTAAGTAGTAATTGTCATAAGTCTTACTAGTTTTTTCGTCTTTATATTGAGTAACAGTCATTTCTGCCTTTGCTACATCTTTCATTATTTTCTCTATAGCTGCTGTATCATTTTTACCATTAGTCTTACCTTCAATTACCTCCATAGCATATTTAGTTCCAGCTTCAACTAAAAGCATATTTATAGGTACTGGCCAAGTTGCAAATTTACCTGTACCACCTTTTTCAGCTATTTTAGCTTTAATTTGCTCCACTACATATGGTACATCGCCCTTCTTGTCATCAGGAATTTGTATTCCTAATGCTCCTGGATAAGCATGATATGGAGATGGACAACATTGTTGTGGCATCATAGCTCCTTCAGTTAAAGCTGCTTTTATAAGTGGCTCTTGCATAGAGCAGTTAGTTGAGAAAAATGCTGTATCTTTTCCAAACTCTTTAACTTTTCTTGGAACATCCTCTAATATAAATTGTTGTGCTCCTGGAACTCCAGCATCTCCTGTTGGGTCTGGTGCTGTTGCATCAACAAATTTTATTCCTTCTTTTTCAGCTGTAGCCTTTAACAAATCTCTTCTCTTAGCTAACATTTCATAAGACATATGTCTTGGGAATGAATAGTGAACAAAAGTTTTTGCACCTTGCTTTTTAGCTTGGTTTATTATGGTTGTACCCATTCCTAATTCATCAGCAGCTAATACTACATCTGCTTTTCCTGCTATCATTGCTGGGTCTTCTCCTGGAACTCCTGCTATGAATAACATATCTGGATTAGTTTCTCTAACCTTATCTATTGCAGCTGATGCTCCTGGAACTGCTTGAACAAATACTATAGCTTTAACATCAGGGTCTGCTGCTAGTGTTAATGTATTTGCTATAGTAGTTTCTGTTTCTTTCATAAAATTATCTGGGTAAGTTTGAAGTATTATCTTGTCGCCAAACTCTTTTTTCATACTTTCTGCTGCTCTGTACTCTTCTTCACCTTGAGATACTGTTCCTGTTATAATTCCTATTTTATAATCTTTTTCTTTTCCGTCTCCGCCCCCTGTTGTTGGGTCTTTCGGACCACATGCAACTAATCCTAAAGCTATAATTCCTGCTAATGTGCTCGCTAATAATTTTTTACCCATTGACTCTCCCCCTTATTCTTTGCTCATTAAAATATATTTATATTAAGTAAATAATATTACTTAATTGAAATATCTCTATTTGAAGTTATGTCTTCTAAATTATTTCAAATAACAATTCTTTTTTACACTATCAAACATATCTTTTTTGAATAATCGACATAATTTTTATTTATTTATTTAAATATTCTGAATATTTATAAGTTATATTTTAATAAAATATAACTTATAAATACAATATTTTTAATTCAAATTTATTTAAATTAAAATAATTACCCATTTTGATAATTGTTTGTTATAATTTTACTCGTTATCTCCATTGTTGTCAATATGTAAATAATATTTGAATAAAGTTTGAATGAATTACATAATTAAATTTCCTTTATTTTATTGAATATATAGACAAAGACCTACCTCAATTAGAAATCTATCTAATTAAAGTAAGTCTTTGCTATGATTATTCTATTGCATTTAGAACTTCTTTGATTATTGCTGGATTTACACCTCCACCAACCTCATATAATTGTTTGCTAGTCTTTAAGTTTAATATACTTCTTTGATTTTCCTTAAGAGATGAATCTAAAAGAATAACTGGAGATTTTAATTTTGCTCCTAATGGTCCTGATGTAAGAGCATCTGCTAATACAATACCTTTAGTTGCAATCATAGTTTCTTGATTTTCATCCTTATAAAAATTCTTTATAACTTCAGCATTTGTTTCATATCTATTTATACCTGCTACTCTATTTCCTAAAACATTAGATTTTGTTACTGAATTTACTTGCTCCATTACACTGTTATAGAGAATTCCGTCACCACCAATAAAATATGCAGTGTCTAAGTCCTTACTTCTAAGCCATTCGAAAGTTTCATTATCTATACTATTTTTTTCTGTAAGTATTATAGGCATCTTTTCTTCTCCCGCTTTTGATGCAATTGATAGAGCATCAGCTTCACCATATCCATAACAAATATAAGCTTTATTTACTGCAACTAACTGCTCTAATTTTTGAGCTATGGCAAGAGATGTTTCATATCTATTTTTCCCTCCATATCTAGATATTTCAATATTGCTATTCATAGCTTTTAATTCATCTTCTATGCTAGTTGATATTACTCCATCTCCACCAATAAAAATCACATTAGATGGATTTAATCTTTGTATTTCACTTTTAGTATGATCATCTAATTTGTTCTTTTCTGTAAGTAATATAGGTGCATCATAAGCTGCTGCTAGAGGAGTAGCTGTAATTCCATCTGAATTAGCATATCCGTTTACTAAAACTACAGTTTTTGCTCCATTTTCCCATCCTGTTTTACTTATCTTTGATGAAGTTTCATATCTGTTAATACCAATTAACTGCTTATGTTCAACCGTACTAGGTACCTCAATGGGTTCTGAGTATAAAGATTTTAAATCCGCATGTAATATGCTATCACTTTGTATATTTTTAGCTGAATAGTACATACTTCCTTTAATTTCCTTGTACTGTCTATTCAGATTAACTTGAGTGGTTATTTGTCTAGCTACCTTCTGATTAGATACACCTTGTCCAATATATAGCTTTACATTGGTTCCACTAACTTGTTTTGACCACCAATCTACTAGAGTTGCGTAATCTGCTAGAGGATGTCCAATTTCCCAGTATACTTGGGGTGCTATATAATCTATCCATCCATTTTTCACCCAAGCTACCGAATCTGCATAATCACTATAATAGCTCTCTTTTCCATTTGTGTTTGATCCATTGGAGTCATTCTTTTTATTTTTCCATATTGCAAAAGGACTGATTCCAAATTCTACATTAGGTTTAATGCTCTTAATATTTTGATAAACTTCTTTAACTAAAATATTTACATTATTTCTTCTCCAATCATCCTTCTTCATTCCATTACCATATAGCTTATAGGAATTATCATCATTAAAACTACCCTTATAAAAATAGTCATCAAAATGAACTCCATCTATATCATAATTTCTAACTACTTCATTTACAGTATCTACTAGATACTTCCTAACTGCTGGATTGCCTGGATCATAATATAGATTTGTTCCATCAGATACAACCCAACTTGGATTTTTTCTCGCTGGATTATCTGGCGACAACTTATTTAAATCCGTACCTTCCTTTCCAGTAGTTAATCTATATGGATTAAACCAAGCATGAAATTCCATCCCTCTTTTATGAGTCTCTTCAATCATAAATTGAAGTGGGTCATAGCCTGGATCTTTTCCCTGAGTTCCTGTAAGGAATTCTGACCAAGGGTTAATATTTGATTTATATAATGCATCAGACTTAGGTCTTACTTGAACTATTACTGAATTCATACCTGCTGATTTAAGTGTGTCAATTAAACTTACAAATTCTTGTTTTTGCTTATTAGGATTATTGGTGGTATTTGGCCAATCAAGATTCCAAACAGTAGCAATCCATGCGGCTCTCATTTCGCCATTAATCCTACTCTGGTTTTGTGCTGAGACTTTCATTGGTACCATAGTAATCATTACTACCATAGCAATTAAAAATGATATTATTTTTTTCATACCTTCCCCCTTAGTTTTTTAATATATTTTATAAGCGTTCACTAAAAAAGTTAAGTCTATCCTGAAATCATTAATTTACTAAATGATTTTAGGATAGACTTTTTATTATAATTTAAATGAACTCTTTAATGAAACTATTCTATTAAAAACAGATTTTTCCTCTGTAGAACATTTTGAATCCACGTTGAAATATCCATGCCTAAAGAATTGAAAAACATTTCCCTTTTTAACATTTTTCATATCTGGTTCAACGAACCCTTGTAAAACCTCTAAAGAATTAGGATTTATACATTCTAAGAAAGTTTTATTCTCATCCTGCTGGTCATCTAGAATAAGAGGTTCATAAAGTCTAAACTCTGCCGGAATAGCAGCTTTTCCATCTACCCAATGTATAGTTCCTTTAACCTTTCTTCCAGTAAATCCAGTTCCACTCTTAGTTTCAGGATCATAGGTGCAATGTATCTCTACAACTTTTCCATTCTCATCTTTTATAAAATCGTTACATTTTATAAAGTATGCTCCCTTAAGCCTTACCTCATTTCCTGGAAATAATCTAAAATATTTCTTAGGAGGCTCTTCCATAAAATCTTCTTCTTCAATATATATCTCCCTTGAGAAAGGTATCATTCTATTTCCCATAGATGGATCATCTGGATTGTTCTCAATCTCTAACATCTCTACCTTATCCTCTGGATAGTTTGTTATAACTACTTTTAATGGTCTTAATACTCCCATAGTTCTTGGAGCCTTTGGATTTAGATTTTCTCTAATAAAGTGCTGCAACATTTGCTCATCTACAGTACTATCATTTTTAGCTACTCCTATTTCCCTACAGAAGTTACGAATAGCCTCAGGTGTATACCCTCTTCTTCTAAGTCCTGCTATAGTTGGCATTCTAGGATCATCCCATCCATCAACTACACCTTCATCCACTAATGCTTTAAGTTTTCTTTTGCTCATTACAGTATTAGTTATGTTAAGTCTTGCAAACTCAATTTGCTGTGGTTTATCTTTCATTTCGCAAGCTTCTATAACCCAGTCATAAAGTGGTCTATGATCTTCAAACTCCAAAGTACATATTGAATGTGTTATACCTTCAATAGCATCCTCTAATGGATGTGCAAAATCGTACATCGGATAAACACACCATTTATCTCCTGTATTATGATGAATAGAATGAGATATACGATAAATTACTGGATCTCTCATATTTATATTTGGAGAAGACATGTCGATTTTTGCTCTTAGTACCTTTTCTCCATCTTTAAATTCGCCATTTTTCATACGACTAAATAAATCTAAATTTTCTTCAGCTGTTCTATTCCTATATGGACTCTCTTTCCCTGGCTCAGTTAATGTACCTCTATGATTTTTTATATCTTCTGCAGATAAGTCACATACAAAAGCTAACCCTTTTTTTATTAAAAGAGTTGCACTATTATACATTTCTTCAAAGTAATCTGAAGCAAAATATAAATCATCCCATTGAAATCCTAACCATGTTATATCTTCTTTTATAGATTCTACATATTCAGTATCTTCCTTCGTTGGATTAGTATCATCAAATCTTAAATTAGTTTTTCCTTTAAACTCATCTGCTAGTTCAAAATTTAAAACTATAGACTTTGCATGACCTATATGTAAATACCCATTTGGCTCTGGTGGGAAACGAGTAATTATATCTTTATGTTTGCCACTCTGCAAATCATCTACTACTATTCTTTTTATGAAATTAGAAGATGAGTTATTTAAAATCTCTCCCATAATATTCACTTCCTTTAAAACTATTATAAATAAATATTACTCATATTAAATTTAAATATATCATAAAATTTGATATTTTTCCATTGACAATACATAATTTATTTACTGTTTAGATATCTTATCATTTATAATTGAATAATTTCTATTAATTTTAATGGCTCTTTAGTAGGAGCCTCTATAATTTTCCCATCTATTGTAAATCTAGAACCATGACATGGACAATCCCATGTTTTATCTATTTTATTGAAAGTCAATTCGCAGCCCAAGTGAGGACATACTACATCTACAATATAACATTTTCCATTTTTATCTTTATATACTCCAGCTTTTTCTCCTTTATAACTTATAACATCTCCACTATCTTTTTCTATATCTTCTATAGTTTTATCCGCATTATCAATTCTTGCATCTATAAAATTAGATGAGAATGTAATAACATTTTTAGTTATAGGGTTTATGGAAGATATAGTTTCAAATCTTTGAGCTGAAAATACATCTTTGTATATATTCTCTTTTCCCAATATATCATCACATATTATAGAGGCTCCTATAGTTCCATTAGTAATTCCCCATTTATTAAGTCCTGTAATCACATATATATCTTCAGTGTCCTTTCCATAGTTTCCTATATAAGGTATTCCATCCAAAGTCATTATATCTTCCGTTTCCCATTGATATTTAATACTAATATCATTCCCAAAGCACATTCTCCCAAAATCTGATAGATTATTATATGGATTATATTTTATATTTTCTTCTCCCGTCCTATTTTCTTCTCCTGCAATTAGTAAATATTCCTCAGTTCCTATTTTGGCAGTTCTTATAGATTTTTTTGGTTTTTCTACAGTTATACTCATTTCATTTACAGTATCAATCTTATTTCCTTTAATAGCTATAATATATGAAGTGCTCCCATGTGATTTTACAAAATAAAGTCCATATTTATTGAATATTGGTCCATGGGTTGCTACTACTATCTTTTTACAGTTTATAAAACCTTCATCTGTCATTACCTTATACCCAAGACTTGTTTTTTTCACACCTACAACTCTTGAATTTTCATAAATACATTTATCTCCCGCATTTAAGACGCTTCCCAAACCTAATAGATATTTTCTCGGATTAAACATAGCTTGCCCATTAAATATGATTCCACCTTTTATATCAAACGGCAAAGAGGATTTATCAGTGTACCTTGAAGGTAATGCTATGGATTCAGTTATTTTAACCTCGTCATAGATACTCTCTAAATTTTCATCAAATAGAGTGTATACCAAAGAATCTCTTATCTCTAAATCACATTGTATATTATTATCTCTAACTATATCTTTAATAATCTGTATACCTTTTTCATTTCCCTGGCCATATTTAAATGCGAACTCTTTTCCATATATAGTTTTTATATTTTGATAACATAAGCTATGTAATGAAGTTATCTTTCCAGTGTTTTTACCACTAGTGCCGTATGCAATTTTATTTCCTTCTAGAAGTCTTACGTTTATTCCTTTCTTTTTTAGAAGATAAGCTGTAGTTAGTCCTGAAATTCCTCCTCCTATTACTACTACTTCAGCACTCTCTTCTCCTTCAAGTTTTTCATATTGCGTCCTTTCAGCTTTCTCTATCCATAAACCTTTTTTCATAAAATTCTCTCCTTATTAATATTGAATAAGATGATTTAAATTAATAATATATAAATTTAAATAAATTCTAATATCCTTATATTGTGCACATAATTATTTCATCAACATAAAAACATATATACCTTATTATTATCTAAGGCCTATGGAAAAATTCCTTTCAATGGCTTCTTCTTGAAAATATAGATAAAATAAAAAAGCAACGCTATCATGCATTGCTTTTTTTCTTACTCTTCATCATAAAAGTCAAGGAAAGAATAGTTTACTCCATCCTTCTGCCATCCTAGGATAGCTTCCATATTTACATTATGAGCAGCTCTAAATATAGACTTATCTACATCATTAAACTCAGTTTTTAGATTTTTTATAAGCTCTTTTATTTCATATCTTTTATTTCCTATTTTTTTAGCTGCTACCATACATGCACAGTTTAACGGCCATATTCCACTGCTTTGAGTAAATTTTTGAATATATTGCTCCTCCACATAATATAGTGGACGAATAAGTTCTAGACCTTCAAAGTTCGTAGCTTTTAATTTTGGAAGCATGGTTTTAAAATTTCCTGCATAAAGCACATTTAACATAGTTGTTTCAATTACATCATTAAAATGATGACCTAATGCCATTTTATTACATCCCAACTCCTGTGCCTTTGAATAAAGTGCTCCTCTTCTCATCCTAGCACACATATAACAAGGATAATCCTTTGCTATTCCATCTATAATATCAAATATCTTTGACTCAAAAATATGTATCGGTATATTTAGATAATTACAGTTATCTATTAAAAGTTCCTTAATCTGTGTATGATATCCAGGATCCATAGCTATAAATTCAAGTTCAAAATTCATCTGACCATGCCTTTTAAGCTCCTGAAATAGCTTCGCCATTATAAGACTATCTTTTCCTCCTGAAATAGCTACAGCTATCTTATCCCCTTCTTCAATTAATTTATAATCCTTAATGGCCTTAACAAACTTAGACCATATATTCTTTCTATACTTTTTAATTAAACTTCTCTCTATTTCTTCAAGTGGTTTTCTTTCATTAAATGGAACTAATATTTCACAACCATTACCTGCAACTCCACTCATTATTATCACCTCTTTAAATTACTTCAAAATATTATAACACTTTTTCAAATAAATTGCGAAGCAATTTATTTAAGGAAATGTAACCATAAGTTTCACTTATATAACGAACAAAGTTAGTTTTTCTATTAGCTAGCGAAGCGATTCACTGGCGAAGCCACTTCTCTATTTCATAAAATTAAACATTATCATATACAACGGCATAACAATCAAACTTATCGCCGTTGTTACTACAAAAAATATAGTGGCTTCTTCATAGTCTCCTCCATAGGCCTTTATTACTATAGCTGCTTGAGTCATAACCGGCATGGCTGCTTCTAATATAAATACCTTCTTCATTAGTAATGGCATAGATATTTTACTTATCATCATAAACATGATCATTGGTGCAATTAAAAATCTCCCTAAACATACCAATAATATCTGCTTATTTAATTTTATCTTTTTTAAATCTAAAGAAGTTAATGTTATACCCACAAAGAGTATAGATAATGGTGTAGTTAAGTTTCCAATATATGTACAACTATCTAATATAAATTTAGGTATATTTATATTTAACATAATTGTAGTGATGGTTATAAGAAATGCAACTATAGGAGGTGTTATAATATTTTTTAATCCTTCTAAAGAAAATATCCTATTTATAACTTCACTATCTCTCTTAATGCCATATACACCTATAGTCCAAAAAAATATTGTGTTAGCTATGTAAAATAGAAGCACATATTGTGTACTTTCAGGCCCAAAAATAGCATTGTTCATTGGTAATCCTATGAATATAGAGTTAGATAACCCAAACATAACTCCAAAAATACCTCTTTTATTTTTTTGTAATTTAATTAACTTAGATACTAATATTCCTATACCATAGCATATTATCATTGTCCCAAAAGCCAATATTATAACTATATAAGATTTATAGAAAGTATCTTTAGTAAAATTAGCTGTTAAATTTGACACCATAAATGCAGGCAGAGATATTTTAGTAACTATTCTTGAAAAAAGTTTTCCCGTCTCTTCTGTAAACCACCCTTTAATTGTTAATACATATCCTAGTGCCATAATTAAAAATATTGTCATAACCCCATTCATTGTACTTATCATTTTATACCCCCACATTATATATCTAATTTTATCATATATCCCATATATATCCCATATATACCTTGTGAAAAATTAACTATCACTAAAGCTCATAGATGTCTCGTAGTTATCCTGTAACAATTTTTTCTTGTTTGAATATTATGGTAAAAAACTATGCTTTGAGTTAGAAAATATACTTAAAGGGGTGAGGTAATTATTTTATGGCTGCAAATGAATTTATTAATCTTCTATCTACAATACCTGAATTTCTGCAACAAAGACTAATATCACTATCGGAAAAGTCTCTTATCTCTCCAGGCATTATAGAATTTGTTGTTTTATATGGTGATAATAGGAACCTTGTTGAAGAATCAGCAAAAAATCTTGATGTTCAGTTTACTGATTTAGGATTCGGCTTTGGAATTATATCTCTTAATATTTCAGAAATATCTAAATTAAGCCAAATTCAAGGAATAGATTATCTTGAACTTCCCAAAATAGTCTACACTACAGATATAAGTTCTAATACCTCTAGTTGTGTAACTGAAGCTTGGAATATTTATAATCTAACTGGGAAAGGTGTTTTAGTTGGTTTTATAGACAGCGGTATTGATTATACACATCCAGCTTTCATGGATGAAAACGGAAATACCAGAATTGAATATATTTATGATTTATCCACTGGTGGAACTGTTTATAATAAAGCTCAGATTCAAGAGGCTATTAATAGTACCTCCCCACTTACCATTGTATCTTCTACAGATGTATCTGGACATGGCACTCATGTAGCTGGTATCGCTTGCGGGGGAGGGCAAATTAGCAGACCCTTCTATGGACCTGCCTTCGAAAGTTCTATTGCTATGGTAAAAATCATAGCTGGTGGCTCAGTCAATACGTCTAGAGATACTTTAATAATGAGAGGAATTAGATTTTTACTAGAAAAAAGTGATGAATTAAAACAACCTCTTGTAATAAATATAAGTCTTAGCACTAATGATGGAGCTCATAATGGAACAAGTTTATTTGAGCAATATATAAATGTTATAAATACTGTGGAAAATGTGACCATAGTGATTTCTGCTGGTAATGAAGGAAATGCGGCTCACCATGTTGGCGGTATACTTAATGGAACCTTAACTATTCCATTTAATGTATCTCCAGCAGAAAGAGGTTTAATCATCCAAATTTATAAAGGTTTATTAAGTAATATTGATATTGAAATAAGAAATCCTTCAGGTATGAGTAGCGGTTCAATACCCATTGAACAAGGTTATTTTAGTGGTTCACTAGGTCTAAATAGATATTCTGTTTTTTATTCTGGTCCTACCCCACTGGACATCAATGGAGAAATAATTGTAAGTTTAATTAATGCTAGGACAGACTTTATACAACAAGGTCAGTGGAATTTAGTCATTACTCTTACTAATGATGAAGAAAGTAATTTCGATATGTGGCTACCTATATCAGAGGGAATTAATATAAATACACGCTTTTTGAACCCTACAGTGGAAAATACTCTAGGAATTCCCGCTACTGTTGCAAGTGTAATTTCAGTAGGTAGTTATAATAATCTTACCAATACCATTTCTCCCTTTTCTGGAAGAGGTTCTAGTGATTTCTGCATAAAAAAACCAGATTTAATAGCACCTGGGGAAAACATTCTATCTGCAGCTCCTGGAGGTGGAATTGATTCTAGAAGCGGAACTTCTATGGCAGCCCCTGAAGTAACAGGAATTTGTGCATTACTTTTACAATGGGGAATTGTAAATGGAAATAATATATTTTTGTATGGTGATACACTTAAATATTATCTACTAAGAGGAGCTACACGTGATTTACCTATACGAAGATATCCTAATAATACTTGGGGCTTTGGAAAAGTATGCTTAAGCAATGCATTGAGACTATTGTTAGGAACTCGTAGCATGAATGAAGCAACATTAAATCCTCCCAATTGTCCTAACATAATAGATGCTTTTAATGACCCTACTATTAATGTTTTCGTTATTCGTTATAAGGGTGATTTTGACAGCATCTTTACTAACATTGACTATGCTTGTGGTATACGTATAAATGAAATTTATGGATTAGCATCTCTTGCTATAGCAGATTTACCTAGATTTACAAGAGATACCTCAAATAATGTTGATATCATAACACCTGTTCCATATACCCTTGAGCAAATTTCTCCTGTAGATGCCGGTAATATAACACCCATTCAAAAAAATCCTTATCTAAACCTAACAGGTAGTGGTGTAATAGTGGCATTGATTGATACAGGAATCGATTACTTGAATGAAGAATTTATTTATGAAGATGGAAGAAGTAAAGTAATCGAGATATGGGACCAAACTATACCAAGTACTTCAGTTCCCTCTCAAGTTCCTTTTGGCTCAATATATACTAATACTCAAATAAATGAAGCAATCAGCTTAAAAAGAGCTAATGGGGACCCCTATTCTATAGTTCCTAGTATAGACACTGTAGGTCATGGAACAGAAATGGCCGGAATAATAGGTGCCAGAGGATATAATAATGAAATTACTACTGTAGCACCTGATTGTGATTTTTTAGTTATAAAATTAATCCCCGCCAAATCAGAGTTGCTTTTTAGTGATGCTAATGTACGTGGAGGTGTATATGATGATGCAGTACTTGTTGCAGCATTGTCTTATATTGAAAGGAAATTTTTAGAACTAGGTAAACCTCTAGTGGTTTACTTACCACTAGGAACTAGTCTTGGTGCTCATAATGGGACTAATATAATAGAACGATATATAGACCAGCTTTGTTATAAAAATGGTCTCGCTGTATGCACTGGCACAGGAAATGAAGGATTATCTGAAACTCATTATCTTGGTACTCTTAGCTTCGAAGGAGAAAAAAAAGAGGCCCTACTAGAAATTCCTCCAAATCAAAACCAGCTTATTGTTGAAGTATGGGGAAATTTTGGTGATGAATTGATAGTAAGTGTAACTTCACCTTCTGGTCAAACCATTGTTGCTTACACCTTAGAACCTAGAATTGCACAACAATATAAGTTCATATTTGAAGATACAGATATGACTCTAATATATTACTTGCCTGATACTCTAAGTGGGAATCAACTAACTTTTTTATTATTTCAAAATTTAAAACCAGGGATTTGGAGTATCACTGTACAAGGAAATGTAGTGATTGATGGTAATTTTAATATTTGGTTACCTCAAAAATCACTACTTGTAAATGGCACTAGATTCTTGAATCCAGCTCCTGAAACAACTCTTACAGTACCTTCTACAACTGAATCATCAATAGTAACTTCTTACTATAATCAAAATGACAATTCCATTGTTGCTGAATCGGGAAAAGGCTTTACAGTTACTAATAAAATTGTTCCTCAAATTACCACAGGCGGAATAAATGTGAGAACTATAGGGCTAAATAATAGAGTTGTAACTGTCAGTGGAAGTAGTACTGCCACCGCTGTAATTTCAGGTGTTGCTGCATTATTTCTTCAGTGGGGTATTGTTAATGGTAATCAGAGGTCTATGTATTGCGCTATGATTAGAACTTACCTAATACAAGGAGCAAGACAAATACGAGGGATAGTATATCCAAATATAGAGTGGGGGTATGGTCAACTGGATTTATTAGAAAGCTTTAATAGTCTAGCTGGTAAATCACGCTCTACTACTTACCAATATATAGATGATAGATATGTTGAATTTAAAGATGATGGCATGCTTTATAGGATTCCTAGGAACCTGTATGATTATATTAAACAAGTTTAAAAAAACTTTTAATTCTATTATATTTTTGTACTATATATAGTAATAACGCTATTTTATATTAATTCAACATATTATAAATATATGTTTTAATAAAATATTAAAATAGGACTTTCTATTCTTACTATGAATATAAAGTCCTATTTCAACTTAATTTTAAAGCAGAGCATTTATCTATATCTCTGATAATATTGCTCCTATTACTGTCTCCTCACCTAATCTATCCATAACATGAGATATTCTCTCTAACGGCTGTCCATGTTCCCTATAGTATTTTAATATTACATCTACTGCGTTAAATATCTCATCTTCATTAAATATTCTTCCTATGTTTGTCCCAAATCTATATTCTCTTCCAAATCTTCCACCTATATGGACTTGAGCTCCTTTTTTCTTAACTGTGAATCCACCAGTCTTACATACTCTAACGCAATTTCCACAGTTAACACATTTATCTTGATTAAACACTACCTTTTTATTAATTACCTCTAGTGCCTTTTGTCTACAAGCTTTAATACACATACCACAGCCTACACATTTATCATTATTAAGTTTTGGTACAGTTAATCCTATAATCCCTATATCATTTAGGTTTGCTTTGGAACAGTTATTAGCACATCCAGCTACTGCAATCTTACATTTTGAAGGTGTATCTTGTCCAAATTCTTTTTCTGATAATTTGTTGCATATACCTTGTGTATCTATATTCCCATGTAGACATATACTTCCCTTACATGCAACTAATGGTCTTATCTTCTTTCCAGTTCCTCCATGATTTAAGTTTAAGGCTTTTGCCTCTTCCTTTAAAGCTTCTATATTGTTCCCCTTAATCCATGGTACTTCAACTGATAATCTCGTAGTAAATCCTATGTATCCTCGGCCATATTTTTTGGCAATATGCGCCACTGAATTTATCTCTTCTGAAGTCATATTTCCAGCTTTAGATATAAATCTCACAGAAAAGTATTCCTTATCATTTTGAAGTAAAAAACCTTCACCTTTTAACTCTGCAATTTTATCACTGCTATACATTATTAAACACCCCTTTTTATAATGAAAAATTTAAAATAAAGTGGATTGCACTTTATTTAGTTAACTGCAACCATGTTAAAGATAAATACGCCGAAGGCATAGAGAAGTGCAACTTACAGTTTCAGTGAAGTGCTTTGCTTTGCTCACTAGTGAAGGAGGCTCTTGGCGTACTTCACTGCAGTTAGCTACACTTCTCTATTATCTAACGAAGCGTTTCACTACAGCTTGCTGTAATTCACTAGCAAACAGAATGAACGCTTAGCTACAACCTCCGATTACACTTAACTAAATAAATTGTTTCACAATTTATTTATATGTCTTCATAAGTTTCATATTCCCACTAAGTTTATACCATCCTAAACTTGCAGGTATTAGAATGCTTTCATAAGCTACTATATTTTCTTCTTCTAACATTTTAGTTTCATCATTAATAAAGATTATTTTTCCTTCACCTTCTATACAAGTAAATATAGAAAATTTATCTTTAAAGCTAAATTCCTCATATTGACCACATATATTATATATATCTAAATTAATAGCTTTATCTCTTACGCATTTTTGTATTTCTTCCTTATCTGGAGCTATTATTTTTTTTGGCTTTAAATCAAAATCTATAACATCTAAAGCTTTATCCATATGAATTTCTCTTCCCCTATTGTAATCATACACTCTATAAGTAGTATCACTATTCTGTTGTATCTCTGCTAGTACTATTCCTTTTCCTATTGCATGTACTAACCCAGATTCTATAAAGTACATCTCACCTTTTTTTACCTTTATTTTATTCATATGTTTTTCTACAGTTCCATCTACACAACTTCTTTTAAATTCTTCTTTATCGCACCTCTTAGTTCCTACTATTATTTCAGAATCTTCTTCAGCATCTATAATATACCACGCCTCTACCTTACCATTATCCCCTTCTTTTCCCTGAGCATATTCATCTCCTGGATGCACCTGTACAGAAAGGTTTTCCTTTGAATTAATAATTTTCAACAATAATGGAAAGTCGCTGTGCACAAAATTTTTTTTATAAAATTTTTCTCCAATAATTTCTTTTCCGTTAACTTTTATTAAATCAATTAATGTAAGACCTTTATATTTACCATTTTCAATTATACTCATACCATTTTTATGACAGGCCACATCCCAACTCTCTCCTATGTTTCCATCGGGTAAATTTGTTCTATATTTTTCTAATTCTCTTCCACCCCAAATTTTATCATAGTATAAATTTTCAAATTTTAATGGATACATAAATTCCTCTCCAAACAACATTATTTTTAATCTCTTACTACACTATATTATTATGACTAACTCTTTAAATTTGTAACAATACTTCCTAAAGTTTATATTTATATTAAACCTCAAAAAAGATCTAAATTTCTTGTTTTATTTTGAACGTCTAACAAACATTATACTATAAACTACTTTTCCTAACAATTTTAACTTATCCTTTATTATCTAACAATATACCTCCTAATTATTAAGATATAAAGAAATAATTGACTCTATACAAGGTATAGACCTTAAAATTAGTTTATAGGGGGATTGATATTATGTTTAAGAAGTTTATTAGTTACGCTGTTCCATCTGCAATTGGAATGCTAATTACTTCTTTATATATGGTAGTTGATGGTATATTTGTTGCTCAAGGTGTGGGTGAAATAGGGGTAGCCGCAGTAACAATCGTATTTCCATTAACTACTGCATTCGTATCGGTTAGCTTGATTTTTGGTATAGGTGCAGCTAATTTAATATCTATCAATTTTGGAAAAGGGAACAAAGATAAAGCAAATAGCATTTTTAGACAGTCCATATATTCACTTTTAATAATTGGAGTGCTTTTCTGCTTTTTAGGACTTTTATTTTCTGATAAAATTGTTACCTTTTTAGGTGCATCTTCTGAAATTAAACCAGCTGCTTTGGAATATTTTAATTATTATATCCTATTTTCCATACCATCACTGTTAGCAATGGCTTTGAGTATACTTATAAGAAATGATGGTTCAGCAAATTTATCCATGATTTCTATGGTTCTAGGCGCATTAACTAATATACTTCTTGATTACGTATTTGTATTTCCATTAGGAATGGGTCTTAAAGGCGCAGCTATCGCCACTGGTTTAGGTCAATTAGTATCCGTGTTAGTATGTATGCTTCACTTCTTTAAAAAGAGTTCAAACTTATCTCTCGGTAAAAGTGCTTTCAGTTATATAGACCTCAAGGAAATATTTCATATAGGATTTCCGTCTTTCTTTGTCGAGATATGCTATTCAATTGTTATGTATTTTATGAATCTAGCTATTATAGATAGTCTTGGCGGCTTCGGAGTTACTGCTTATGGAGTTGTAAACTATTTAACTAATTTATCCTACATGGTACTACTTGGAATAGGTCAGGCAATTCAGCCATTAATAAGCTACCATTATGGCACTGAAGAATTTGATAAATGCAAAGGATACTTTAAGATAGCTTTTTTCACATCTTTAGCAGTATCTACATTCTTAGTATTAATCTGTATACCTTTTGGATATTCTTTTATAGCTATATTTACATCTTCTCCAGAGATTGCAAAGCTATCTTATAAAATTTTAATGTATTCAAATTTAGCTTTTGTTGGTGTGGGTCTTAATATAGTGATTATTACTTATTATCAATCTATTTGTATCCCTAAATATGGTAATATACTTTGCCTTTTAAGGGGTATAATATTAATTAAGTTATTTTTAATTATATTACCGCCAATTATGGGTGACACTGGCATTTGGACAGCTATGATATTCTCTGAAGGAATTACTGCTTTAGCATCTATAGCTTTTACTAAAAGAACTGAGGAAAAGCTTCTCTCTAATTTAACTTAAACAAATAGCCTAGAATTTTATTCTAGGCTATTTGTAAATATTCCTTATTTGTAACTCTCTCCTTATATTCAAATTGTTCAATATCTTTATATGTAAAAAGACTTATCACTTAAGCTATGATAAGCCTTTCATTAAATCTTAAATTTCTAAAGATGTACTCTTATTAACCAAAATTTTATATTTTTATCACTCCAACCCAAATCCCAAGGTACATTATTTCTATCTGCATTATGACATGTAACTAAAGAGTATCCTCTACTGTCTGCTCCTGTTACCATGGAAATATGGGTTATATCACCTTTTTTCTCATATGCAACAAAATCTCCTGGAAGCAACTTATATGAAGCCTTATATACTTTTTCATAGGAACCATAAGCTATAACCGATGCTCTTCCACTGTTTAACATATATTGTTTGAACTTATCTGCATTCACCCATGGGCCTGTGGCTTCTCCTTTACTATAATTCCAACCTGAGGTCTTTTTAAACTTACCACCTTCATGTAGTATTTGAGATGCAAAGTTTGCACAGTCACCACCATCCGGATTGAAATTTTTATAAGCTTTATTATATTTATATCCATATTTCTCTTCACTTGCTGCTCCACAATAAGCATTAGCATATTCAATAGCACCTAATCTTCTTTCATTCAGACTTGAAAAGTCTCTTGGTTCGCTAGCGGTTATAAATTTTTTTATGTCGTCTACCTTAAGTTTTTCTAGATTTAAAGAATCTGCAAAAGGGTCCTTATACCATTCTTTAGTTATAAGAAAGTATCCATCTTTATTGGAGAGACTTAGCACATGATATGTTCCTATTCTACTAATATTCTCTATATCAGGTTGATTTTCATATACATACTTATACTCCGTTGAACACATTAAATTTACACTATATCCATTTTCTTTCTTTTTAATACTCCTAATTACTATTTTAGGTACTATCTGCTTAAATTCAACACCTTGCCTTTGCTCCCAATTTTGAATATATTTCATCTTCATCTTTTCATGTTCAAATGCCCATACACCATATTTAGTAGACATGTCATATAGAGAAGATATACATTCCTCTTCTCCTGTAACTAGTGCATTATTTCTCTTAATAAAGATCTGCTGAATAAAATTATTCAGTTGGTCCTTTTCCTCATCTGTAATTGGCTCTGCTAGTACATTTTCATAAAAAAATGTAATTATCAATACCACTAAAATAAAGCAGATGAAAATATTTGTTCGTTTTTTAGCTATTTTAACCACTTTCATCATCAAAGCTTCTCCTTCTAAAGTAATTCTCTTATTTAAATGCATCTTCAATTACCTTTATATAATATTCTACCTTTGTGTCCATAGGCACACCTTCAAACCATTTTTCTTCTGACTCCTGATCTTTTGAAAAATATCTAGCTTTAATTATAATTTCTGGTCTATATTCGAAATGTAGTATATCAAAATGCCCCCATTTTCCTCCCCATATAAAATTATTTTTTTCAAACACATCTACTAATTCCTTAGGATACCAAAGCATCCTTTTTTCTCCTCCTTCTCTTTTAGACCATTTCCAATAATCATTAGGATTGCTCTTTAAATCTATAGCTATTCCATATGCGTGTGGACTTAATCTGCCTGTTCCTGATATAGTTCTATAATTGAAAGTTCCATTTACAGGATTAATTAAAGTAGCTATTTTATCATTATTTTTAGATAAACTCTTCAGTTCCTCCATTACTAGCTTTAAACTATTAGCTGCACAATTATTTTTATTAAATAAATAACTTCTATATGGAGCATTAACTCCTATTAAATTTGAATTTACCTTTCGCTCTGAACCTCCATATACTTCATTTAATAAATCATAAATTCTTGTTCTACCAGGATCCATACTAACTTCCATTAACTTATCTATAGGCTTTAATGGATATATTACCTCCAACATATCCTGTATATCACCGTTAGAATTTTTTTCTTCACTGCCCTTTGATCTCTTATCATCATACAAAATGACCTTTCCTGAAGATGTAACTATGTATACTAATCCATTATCTTTAACTTTAACTCCTGTTATATGCTCAGGATAAGCCATCATCATAGTCAGTAAATCTTGCTTCATTATGGTTTCATAATCCTTAGCTAATACCTCATTACTTATACTAATTAAAATTATACTCAGTATACAAACACAAATTAATTTCTTCATATTTCCCTCCAAAATAATAAAAGCCTAAAGATAAACTTTAGACTTAGTTTGTGTTAATATACTTTCATTTATTACTGTTAAGATATAGAAATTTATTTATATTTATTTTCAATATCTATAAGTATTTTTTGAATATTAGTGTGGTTTCCTGCATATCCCACTAATTTTCCACTATGTCCTATTACTCTATGACAAGGAATGATAATTGGTATTTTATTTGATCTATTCGCTTGTCCTACAGCTCTTACAGCCTTAGGATTTTCTATAGCCCTCGCAATATCTCCATAGGTTTTCACTTCACCATAAGGTATATCTATAAGTGATGACCATACTTTTTTTCTGAAATCTGTCCCTTCTATAGATAGTCTTAAATCAAATTTTTTTCTCTTTCCTTGAAAATATTCTTTAAGTTGCATCGTTGCTTCTTTACATTTTAATTCACTCTTTTCAATATAATTTATGTTCTCATTTTTAAATTTATCCCATGAATGCTCAAATAATTCTACTTTTTTTATTCCTACCTCGTCTAAAATCACATAAATTTTTCCTATAGGTGAATCAATCCAATCATACCAATACATTTTTTCTCTCCATAACATAATTATTTAATAATATTTATATATTATTATAATTAAATTTTATCTTAACTTTTATACTATTTACAATAAATATATATATAATTAAGATATTAACAATTATCCTATTTACATTTTCAATAGCAAAGAATATAATATAAATAATATTTAGCTAATTAGCTAAATATCTATTTATATTTTGAGGGGATGTATACTATGAGAAAAATCAGAAATTTAATAGCTATAGCTCTGGTTTGCACTATGATATTGAGCTTTGCTGCTTGTGGAAATAAAAAAGATGACACAAATAATAGTAATCAATCTTCAATTACCTTAGAATTAAGCGATGATGTAACAGAAAATGCAAAAACCTTTATGGAATTTTTAAAAGATGAAAAGAATGATGAAATCTATGCTATGACCTCTAAAGTCTTTAAAGATAAAGTAGATAGCAAAACTCTTGCAACTCAAAATGAAGCTATCTCTAAACAACTAGGGAAAATAAAAGAATATAATAATTTTAGAGTTAAAGAAAAAGATGGATTTAAATATGTTTTAGCCTATACATTATTTGAAAAAGGAGAATATGATTTAAAAATAGTTTTCAATAATGATAATAAATCTGTAGAAGGGTATTTTTTAGAGGCTCCTGATAAAAGCGATCAAGTCCAAACTCCAGTAGACAATGAGATTTTTAAAAGTGAAGAAATTATCTTTGGCAGTGATCCTTATAAAGCAAAGGGTACCTTATTACTTCCTAAAAATGTTTCTAATCCTCCAGTGGTAGTATTAGTTCAAGGTTCCGGTCCTAGTGATAGAGATGAAACTATAAATGGTGTCAATAAACCTTTCAAAGATATAGCTGAAGGTCTATCTAAGGAAGGAATAGCTGTACTTAGATATGATAAAAGAACCTATGTTTACGGAAAAGATTTAACTGAAGAACAAATTCAACGCGTTACACCTGATTTTGAAACTATTGATGATGCTATATCAGGTGTTAAATACCTAAAAACTAGAAATGATATAGATAAATCAAATATATTTGTCCTTGGCCATAGTTTGGGTGGATATCTTCTTCCGGCTATAAGCAATAGTGGAGAAGCTTTTAAAGGTGCTATTTCCCTAGCTGGTACTATAGATGGTTCCTTCGAGGACCTAATGAAATACCAGTATAATTATTTAGCTAATATAGATGGTACTGTCAATGATGATGAAAAAGCAGCTATCTCACAAATGGAAGCTCAAGTTGCCCTTGTGAAAAAACTTAAAAATGGTGAAACTGTTAATGAAAAGCTTATTCTAGGTATGGGTCAAGAATATTGGAAATACCTAAATAATTATAACCAATTAAAAGAGCTTCACAATATGAATAAACCAACTTTAATACTTCAAGGTGAAAGAGATTATCAAGTGCCTATGAGTCATTTCAGGACCTTTGAAGCTGCTTTAAAGGATAAGAGTAATATCTCATTTAAAAGTTACAGTGATTTAAACCATTTATTTATGAGTGGTACTGGTGCTCCAAATCCTGAAGAATATGCTACACCTTCTAATGTAAATGAAGATGTTATAAAAGATATTGCTACCTTTATAAAGGGCGAAAAATAATATGCTCATATTATAAACTAAAACTCTACAATGAGATAAATCTTCATTGTAGAGTTTTAGTTTTATCATTAAATTTTATAGAGTAATATATTATTATAAATATTCATTCTAGGATTTAAAATATTATAGCTAAAGGTTTAACTTTTTCTCTAAATTTCTCGTAGCTACTACATCTACACCTGTATCCAGTATATTTTCTGCTATAACTTGCCCTATTTTTATAGGAGCCTTTATTTCTATTTTATTTAATATTTCTATACATTTAAAGTTAAGGTGCTTCGGTATGGCTTCTTTAGTCTTTACAGGTAGCACTGATAATTCTCCATTTTGTACCTTAACTGTAGTAGTAATTACTCTAACTGGATTAATTATTTCATTTATTCCATACTCTTCTCCTCTTTTACATGCATTTCCTGTAACACTTTTAGTGTCTATATCCACCTTTAGATGACATCCCATAGGGCAACATATACAAATTAATTCTTTTTCCATTATTATTCACCTTCCTCTAAGGAAATAGTTACTGTATCATTTATTTTCTGAAGCTGAGACTTAGTGAGAATAATTCTTTCCATTTCAGACGGTGCTAAATGTTTTCTTTTAAATCTTCCAATCTCTACTTCCCCACACCTAACAACTAACACCTTGTTGTGGTATATATTATTAACTCTCATGAAAATAGTTAGCTTATCTTCAACATTCTCTATATTTAACTTTTGAGGTACTGTGTAATTAATATTTTTTCCATTGATTATGTCTACATAGGTTCCTCTTTCCACTTTATTTTGTATATATTTAGCTGCTGATCTACCTGCATGCTTAGATTCTTCTGTTACAAAATCTACTAAATCATGTACGTGAACTACATTTCCACAAGCAAAAATCCCTTCTATAGAGGTTTCCATATTTTCATTTACTATAAGTCCATTAGTTCTTAAATCTTGCTTTATCCCAGTTTTAATAGAGAGTTCATTCTCAGGTATTAAACCTACAGATAATAACAAGGTATCACATTTAAACTCTATCTCTGTACCATTAATAGGTTTTCTACTCTCATCAACCTTGGCTATAATAACCTTTTGTAGCCTTCCATGTCCAACTATATCTATTACAGTATGGGATAGATATAATGGTATGTCATAATCTTCTAAACATTGAACTATATTTCTATTTAGTCCATTAGAGTAGGGCATAAGCTCTACTACAGCCTTAACTTTAGCTCCCTCTAAGGTCATTCTTCTTGCCATTATAAGCCCAATATCCCCTGAACCTAAAATAACTACTTCTTTCCCTGGCATATATCCTTCCATGTTTATATACCTTTGAGCTGCTCCTGCTGTAAATACTCCTGATGGTCTATCCCCTGGAATATTTATAGCTCCTCTTGTTCTTTCTCTACATCCCATAGCTAGTATTATAGATTTTGATTCTAAAATAATATATCCCTCATCAGAATTGATTGCATGAACAGTTTTATCTTCACTTATATCTAGTACCATAGTATTAAGCTTTACCTCTACTTTGGTACTATTTATCATATCAACAAATCTTTGAGCATATTCTGGACCTGTAAGCTCCTCTTTAAAGGTATGGAGTCCAAAGCCATTATGAATACACTGATTTAATATTCCTCCAAGTTCTCTATCTCTTTCTATAATTAATATTTTTTCAATTCCAGAGTTATAAGCTTCATATGCAGCAGCTAACCCAGCTGGACCACCACCAATTACTATTAAATCATACATGTTCACAAATTCCTCCTATTTCGCTTTTCCTACTAAAATGTAGGAATCATCCTTTTCCTGAACTACATCTTCCATTTTCATATTAAGCTCTCTCGCAATTATCTCTTGAACTCTTGGACCACAGAATCCTCCTTGACATCTTCCCATACCTGGTCTACATCTTCTTTTTACTCCATCTAAAGTAACTGTTCCAAAGGCTCTTTTTATGCTATCTACTATTTCACCTTCAGTTATACTCTCACACCTACATATTATTTTTCCATATCTACTATCTTTTTTTATAAGCTCTGCCTTTTCTTCTAAAGATAATTCTATAAAGTTAGTTTTATTTCTATATGGATTAAAATTATCTTTATGTTCTAATACTAGATCTGAGTTTCCTAATATATCAACTACATCTAAAGCTATAGCTGGTGCTGAAGATAATCCAGGAGACTTCATTCCAGCTACGTCTATAAAGCCTTTTACTTCTTTATCTTCTCCTACTATAAAATCACCACCATCTGGTATAGCTCGAAGACCTGCAAAACTTCTTATGCTCTCTCTAAAGTTAATCTTCTTTGTAGTAGTCATTGCTAGATCTCTAATATATTCTAAACCTTCTGAGGTGGTGCCTAAGAATTCTTTGTCATCTACATTCTCAGCATCTGGTCCAATAATCAAGTTGCCATGTACTGTTGGAGTAACCAAAACCCCTTTTCCAAATTTCGATGGACATTGAAACACAGTATGGCTAACTACTTGCCCCTGACTTTTATCCATTACAAAATATTGTCCTCTTCTAGGAGTTATTTTAAAATTTTCTTCACAAATCATATTGTGTATATTATCAGCATAGACTCCTGCAGCATTTACAACAAACCTGCTTTCTATAATTTCACCTTTAGATGTAGTAAGTTTAAAATTATCTTCTTTTTCAATGTTCACTATTTCAGAGGATAATCTAACTTCTCCACCATTTGTAACTCCATTTTCTATCAATGCAATTGTATATTCAAAAGGTCCTATTATTCCCCCTGTTGGAGCATATAATGCACCAACTACTTCTTCACTCAAATTTGGTTCTTTTTTAAGAACTTCCTCCCTATTTAAAACTTTTAAGTTCTTTACTCCAACTTTTACACCATTATCATATAGTTTTTTAATAGTCTCCATATTTTCTTCATTGAAACCTATAACTAAGGATCCATTTCTTTTAAAGGGAACATTTAATTCTTCACAAAGCTCCTCAAACATTTCATTTCCTTTAACATTATACTTTGCCATTAATGTTCCCTCTTTTGGATCATAACCTGCATGGATAATAGCTGAATTAGCCTTTGTGGTTCCCATAGAAACATCGTTCTCTTTATCTATTACAACTACTTTTAAGTTATATTTTGTTAATTCTCTAAAAATTGAAGCTCCAATAATCCCTGCCCCTATTATTGCTACATCATACATACTTATTCCTCCCAGTAGCGCAAAAAAGTCAAGCAGAAATAAGCTATAGTACCTAGCTCATTTGCGCTTGACTCTAATTCTCTTCGCACTTTTTATTTAATTTCTTAATATTATTATATTCCTTTGTTAAAGGATTGTCCATAAAATTATTAATCTTCTTCCCATCTCTTAACTCTTTCTACTGCTTTTTTCCAACCTAAATATAGTTTATTTTGCATATTTTCATCTAAATTAGGTTCAAAACTTCTACTCTCAAACCACTTTTCTGCAATTTCACTTTTACTGCTCCAAAAACCTACAGCAAGCCCAGCAAGATAGGCTGCACCTAAAGCTGTAGTTTCAGATATAATTGGCTTGGACACTTTTATTCCAATGATATCTGACTGAAACTGCATTAAAAAATTATTTCTACTAGCTCCTCCATCAACTTTTAAGTTTATAATATCACATCCAACATCTTCAATCATAGCCTCTAATACATCCCTTGACTGATATGCAATAGATTCTAATGCTGCTCTTATAATATGATTTTTATTAGCACCTCTGGTAAGTCCAAAAATTCCTCCTCTTGCATACATATCCCAATGGGGTGCTCCAAGCCCAACAAAGGCTGGAACTATATAAACTCCGCCATTATCCTTAACTAACCCCGCATAACGTTCTGTATCTGCAGCATCATTAATTAGTTCTAGTTCATCTCTTAGCCATTGAATAACTGCCCCTCCAACAAATACTGACCCCTCAAGTGCATATTGAACTTTTCCTTCTATTCCTACTGCAATCGTAGTTAAAAGTCCATTTTTACTTTTTATCATTTCATCTCCTGTATTCATAAGTAAAAAACAACCTGTACCATATGTATTTTTTGCACATCCTTTTTCAAAACAAGTTTGACCAAATAATGCGGCTTGTTGATCTCCTGCTATTCCTGCAATAGGTACTCTCACTCCACCTGTAGCTCCTAAGTTTGCATATCCATATATCTCTGAAGAGTTTTTAACTTCTGGAAGCATTGATTTTGGAATACCTAATCTATTTAATATCTTGTCATCCCACTTTAATTCCTTTATATTATAAAGCATAGTTCTTGAAGCATTTGTATAATCTGTTACATAGACCTTACCATTAGTTAATTTCCATACTAACCATGTATCTACAGTACCAAACAATAATTGACCCTTCTCTGCCTTTTCTCTAGCCCCTTCTACATTATCTAAAATCCATTTTATTTTGGTACCTGAAAAATAAGCATCAATTACGAGTCCAGTATTATCCTTTATGTAATCCTCCCAGCCTTCTGACTTTAACTCATCGCATATCTGCGCTGTTCTTCTGCATTGCCATACTATAGCATTATATATTGGTATTCCTGTTTCCTTATCCCATACAATAGTGGTTTCTCTTTGATTAGTTATTCCTATAGCAGCCACCTTTTCCTGGGTAATATTTGATTTTGCCATTACCTCCTGTAGTACAGCATACTGACTGCTCCATATCTCCATTGGATCATGTTCAATCCATCCCTCTTTAGGGTATATTTGAGTAAATTCTTTTTGGCTAACTCCTAATATATTCTGCTCCTTATCAAATATTATGGCTCTTGAACTTGTAGTTCCTTGGTCTAATGCTATTATATACTTTGTCATTTTCCCATCCCCTTCATAAGTACTTTTTTATTGAATTTAAGATACTATGTTTAAATATAACAAAAGCTACATAAGACTAGTTACCTAGTCTTATGTAGCTTATTTCTCTAATTCTCTTTATCTACATATTCCAAATATTCTTTTTTGTTGTCGACACACAGGTAGCTCCTGAATTTAATGCCATTATTACTTCTTCTTTGCTTTCTATTAAACCTCCTACAACTATAGGTTTAAATAGTTCTTTAGATAGTTTAGTTATTACTTTTGGAATAATTCCTGGTAATATTTCTATAGCATCACATTCTTTGATCAAATGCTTTTGTGCATTATTCATGGATAAAGTATCAAAAATAAATACCCTTTGTATTGCAATAAAGTTATATACCTTTGCTAACTTCACAACCTGAGGTTTAGTGCTTATTATACCTTTAAAGCTAGTTTCTTGCTTTAAATAATTTATAGCTATTTCTTTATTTGTAAGTCCATCTACTAAATCTATATGTATTATTCCTATCTTATTATTATTAGAAATTTTGCTACTAATTTCTTTTATATTAAGCAAGTTTCCAAATAGTACAAAGATAATATGAATTTCTGAATTTATAGCTTCCTCCAGTTCCTTAAAATCTTTAACTGCTGCTATAACAGGGTTATCCTCTAACAAATGAATAACATCCATCCTTTATTTCCCCTTATTTCAATATTAAAAATATTTTTATTACCATTATTACATTTTTGATTTATTTAGTCAAACAATTTAAATAAGTTTTTTAGTGGTTTATATAAGAAAATATGTAAAAAACACTGAACTGTTTCATAAAATAAAGGTAAATAAAATTTCAGGGAAGTGTCATTATATTACAGGTGTTTTTAATATATCAAATTTGCCATATATTTGGCTTTACTCAGTCAAACACGTTCTTTACCTGTGACATTAGACACCACTTCCCTGGCTTAAAAGGAGGATTTTCCGCTAACAAAGTTAGGATTTATCTACAACTTATAATTGTATTTTCTTAAATGAAGCACATGCTATAGCCTTTTATTTTTCTAATACTTTCCTATATTCTTCAATTTCTTTTTCACTTCCTAGAACAAAATGTTCTGGCTCTACTTCCACCCAATAAGGTATATTCTTATCATAATCATGGCAATCTGGATCATAAATTTCTAAGGTTTTATTTCTCTCTACTCTTGGATCTGGAACTGGTATTGCAGATAATAATGCCCTAGTATAAGGATGAAGTGGATGGGCAAAAAGCTTCTCTGTTTCTGCCAGCTCTACTATTCTTCCCTTATGAATTACTGCCAATCTATCTGTTATAAATCGTACTACTGCTAAATCATGGGCAACAAATAAATACGTTAATCCTTTTTCTTTTTGTAACTGAGAAAGTAGGTTCAGTACCTGGGCACGTATAGATACATCTAATGCTGAAATAGGCTCATCTGCAATAATTAGTTCCGGATCCATTACTAAAGCTCTTGCTATGCCTATACGCTGACGTTGTCCACCTGAAAATTCATGAGGAAATCTGCTAGCGAATTCAGGTAAAAGTCCAACATCTAAAAGTGCCTTTTCAACCCTTGCCTTTCTATCTGCTTCATCTTTATAATTTTTTATATTATACATTCCTTCTGAAACTATATAATCAACCTTAGCTCTTTCATTTAAAGATGCCATCGGGTCTTGGAATATCATTTGAATTTTCTTAGTTATCTCTTTATCTAAATGAGAATTAATTTTGCCGTTAATTTTTTCCCCCTTAAAAAATATATCTCCAGAGCTAGTTTCATTAATTCTAATAATAGCTCTACCTATAGTTGTCTTTCCTGAACCTGATTCTCCTACAAGTCCAAAAGTTTCTCCCTTGTATATGTTAAAACTAACATTATTTACAGCAACAAAAGGATTTCTTTTTTCTCCGAACTTTACACATATATCCTTTACTTCTAAAAGGACTTCTTTTTTCTTTTTACTCATATTACTCACTCCTCCATAGCTGTCTCATAGTTTGTATAGCTTTCGGGGGTTCCACCTTAGGTGCCCTTGGATCTAATAACCAAGTTTTTGCTTTATGAGTTGGACTCACATCAAAGTAAGGTGGTTTTTCTACGAAATCTACTTTCAATGCTTGAGGATTACGTGGTGCAAAAGCATCTCCCTTAATTTCATTAAATAGATTTGGAGGAGTTCCCTTGATTGAATATAATGATTCTCCTTTCACTCCTAGCTGAGGCAGTGAAGACAGTAATGCCCAAGTATATGGATGCTGTGGATTATAAAACACTTCTTCTGCAGTTCCAATTTCAACCACGTCACCTGCATACATAACAGCTATTCTATCTGCTACCTTTGCAACAACACCTAAGTCGTGTGTTATATATATAATAGTTAGTTTGTACTTTTCTTGTAATTTTTGTAATAACTTAAGTATTTGAGCCTGTATTGTTACATCTAACGCTGTAGTTGGTTCATCGCAGATAAGAATTTTAGGATTACAAGCTACACCTATAGCAATCACCACTCTCTGTCTCATCCCACCAGAAAATTCATGTGGATATTGATTATATCTTTGTTCTGGATTATGAATACCGACATCCTTTAAGATATCTATTACTACAGCTTTAGCTTCTTCACCTTTTAGTCCTTGGTGGAGTTCAACAGATTCTTGAACCTGTTTGCCTACAGTTTTTAATGGATTTAAGGAAGTCATCGGATCTTGAAATACCATAGCTATTTCTTTTCCTCTAATTTTAATCCAATCTTCTTCTTTTTTAAATTTAGCAATGTCATAATTACTATATTTAATGCTTCCTGAATCTATCCATCCATTCCCATCTAATAATCCCATAAATGACTTTGTGAATACAGATTTTCCTGAACCTGACTCTCCCACTATGGCTAAACTTTCTCCTTGTATTAAATCTATAGAAATACCTCTAATAGCCGTTAATGTCTTACCTCTAAGACTAAATTTTATTACTAAATCCTCAACTGAAAGAATAATATCATTTTCCATCTCTACACCTCCTAAACGTGATTGCGTGGATCTGCTGCATCTGCAAAAGAGTTACCCAACATATAGAAAGATATAGTAACTATAGATATAACTATTGCGGGGAAAATAAGCTGGTAACGTAAAGATGGCGACATCATTATCATTCTTCCTTCATTTATTAAGTTTCCTAATGAAGGTATATTCAAAGGCAATCCAAGTCCTATATAGGTCAAGAATACTTCATATCCAATAGCACTTGGTATAGCTAATGCTATCCTAAGCATAATTACTGATACCAAATAAGGTAACAAGTTTTTTAATATAACTCTAGAAGTAGGCGTTCCTAAACATCTTGATGCCAAATTATATTCTCTATCACGAATTACTATTATTTGATTACGTATAAATCTAGCCATTCCAACCCAACCCGTAATACACATAGCAAATATTAAAGTAAATAAGCTCGGTCTCATGATATATGCCAGTAATGTTAATAATATTACTACAGGAATATTGTCAATTAAATTATAAATTTGAGTTATAATCTTATCTAAACTCTTAACATATCCCCATAATGCTCCTACGATAATCCCTATTATGGCTTCAAATAATCCTGCCATTACTCCAATGAATAGTGATGTACGTGTTCCACTCCATATTCTAGACCATAAATCTTGTCCTATAGAGTTTGTACCAAACCAAAATTCTGAATTAGGCTTTACATTTCTATATTGCATGTTAGTTGCTTCATCGATGTATATCTTTGTAGGAAGTTTTTGATTTGGTAAATAGGGTTGAATTATTGTAAATACTACTATTGATACCATTAATATAAGTAGAAATACAGCTACCTTATTCTTTAAAAACACCTTCCAAGTTGATTGCCAATAAGAATAGTTTGAATATCCAGTACGTTCTGCATTAACCTCATCATAATCAGCTAATTGAAATAGAGCATCATCTATGGCCTCTATATCTTTATTAAACTTTATACTCATTATCTAGCACCTTCCTTTCGATTAAGCTTAATACGAGGATCAACTATAGCCATTCCTATATCGCCCAAAAATAAACCTATTATACTTAATGCTGAAAAAATTAAAACAAGTGCTTGAACTAATGGATTATCCTGCCTTGAAATAGCATCTATTAATAATCCGCCCATGCCAGGTATTGAGTATAATGATTCTATATAAAATGATCCCATTATCGTTAATAATATAGATGAAGGGAAATATTGAACCATAGGAATAATTGCATTTCTCATAACATGTTTAAACATAATTTCTGTATTTTTCATTCCTTTAGCTCTAGCTAGTCTTATATAATCTTTATTTAATTCATCTACCATATATCTACGCATCCACATAGCATAACCTGCAATACTACCTAGTGACATTGATATTACTGGTAAAATCCAACTTGCTGGTTTATCCTTACTGAATAATATTGGAAAATTAAATGCTCCTGTAGCATATAGTTGTATAAATAAAAAGTATACCGCTGCAGGTACAGCATTTATAAATACTATGTAACCCGTCCCTATTTTATCCCAAAATTTTCCTTTACTCTTAGCCATCATTACTCCTAATGGCAATCCACACAAAAGAGAAATTGCTATTGCTCCTAGTCCAAAACATAGAGAGTATGGTATTTTATCCTTAATAATTTCTGATACTGGAACCTGTGGACGATACTTTATAGAAGTTCCTAAATCTCCATGGGCTAAATCACTGTAAAATCTACCAAGTTGTATATGCATTGGATCTCTAAGTCCCATATTGGTGAGCATGGTTTCTCTTTGAGTCTCACTTAATTTATCATAATTATTAAAATATCCTTCTTCTGGCATTAACCTCATAAGCATAAATACTACAGTAATTACTAGGAATAATGTAAATGCAGATTGTAATAATTTTTTACCCAAGTACCTTAACACTATATCAGCTCCCTTATTTATCTTACTTTAATGATTTAATAAGCAAGAGCTATATCTATAACTCTTGCTCAAAATCACAATATCTATTTAATACTTATTTACTTGCAGCCTTTAGAGCTTCTGCACGCTCTTTATTCCATTCTTCAAGTTTTTGATTATAAGTTTCAGTATTCATTGGCTTATCCAAGATTTTCTGACCTTTATACTTACTATCAGAAACTCCGAAAGGAGCATATTGAGATGTAAATGGATCTACTCTAGATGCTATATATCCTCCATTAAAAACTCCTATTCCAAATGGAATAATGAAGGCCTCATTAATTAGGAAGGCTTCAGCATTTGCAAATCCTGTATAACGTTTCTCAAGATCAAGAACTTGAGTTTTTGCTGCATCTACCATATTTTCATATTTATTTTTTCCGTTAGCTTCTGCATAACCAGTTGCTAACTCCGGCTTATTATACGTTCCACCAGATATAAATGGATCCGTATAGGTTTGAGGATCTGCATAGTCAGGGCCCCAATTACACTCCATCATGGCGTAGTTACCAGCACGTCTTGTTTCTTTTAAGAAACCTGTTGGTTGATGAGGTAATAAAACTATATCTATATAGTCTGCTCCTAGTGCTTTTTCCATCTGCTGCTCTATAACTTGCGCACGATTTGTCCACTCAGTAATGCCTGTTTGATAAGGCATCAAAACCTTTACTGGGAAGGTAGCTTTTCCTTTTAATTCTTCCATAGCCTCAGCTTTATAATCTAAAGCTGACTTAGTATCGAAACTATCTCTATTAGCTATTTCTTTTAAATCTCCAAGTTGAGTATAATCTGTTCCCTCTAAGTTAACAAAATCCTTTGGAGTAACAGTGTTAGAAATAAGTCTTTCTGGTCCATAAGGCTCCGCAGTTACCATAGCAGCCTTTCTATCTAGTGCATGAAATAACGATTGTCTGAAATTAGCGTTATTAACAACAACTTTCCAATTTTCTGGCTCATATTCTGGTGCAAACTTTGGATCAAAGTTAAGTGCATAGAAATATGCGTAGAATCCTGGTTTAGTCGGTCTAATTTGTTCCTTTTTCTCAGCATTACCCATCCATTCATCTAATGAAGATGATGGTATTCCACTATATGATATTTCTCCACGTAGAAATAATTCAGGTGATAATGTTGTAGCTTCTTTATTGTAGTTATAAGTTAATTTCTTTATAAATACTTGGTCTTTATCCCAATATTGATCATTAGCTGCAAATACTCTTTTACTTTGTGGCTCATAAGTCTCTAATATATATGCTCCATTATAAAGCAAATTTGTATTATCTGTACCAAACCTATCTCCAGCTGCCTGCAAAAACTCACCATTAACTGGCATGAAGCAAACATATGTTACCATTGATAGGAAATATGGTGTTGGTTGATTTAATGTATACTCTACTGTATATTGATCTTTAGCTTTAATTCCAACTTGTTCAAAATCAGTAATTTCTTTATTATAGTATGCTTCTGCATTTTTAAGAACACTATAAGCAATTTGTGCAGTTTCTGAATTGTTATCAGAATTTAAAACATATTTCATTCCATCCACGAAATCTTGAGCTACAACTTCTGCATATTCAGACTTATCATTTTTTAACCACTTTACCCCTTTACGTAGGTTAAAAGTCCATGTCAATCCATCAGGTGATACATTCCAGGATTCTGCTAAGCCTGGTTGAACCACACCGTATTTGTCATATTCCACTAAACAATCAACTAAGTTTGCAACTGCCTCAAATTCATCTGTACTTGCTGTCACTAGATAGTTCAGTGTTGTATACTCCCCTGAATAAACACGTGTATACTCTTGTACAGCTTCAGTTTTTGAATCTTTGCCGCATCCAGTTAATAATAGTCCTAATGTAAAAATCGGTACCATTATTAAAGATAAAAGCTTTTTCATAATAATCCTCCTTAAACACACATATATTAATATCCTTAATTAGCATTAACATGCTAATGAGAATCCTGTATTATTGCATCAAAATGCAACTTTATAATCATATTATGCAAAATTATTCTAAATATAGAGTCCTTATGAAAATTTTATGAATATTAAGAATATTTTAACTAGCGCAAGTTTATTTTGTATAACTTGTTACTATTTTGGTATATAATCTTTATTTTTAAATTTTTTGTAACTAGATAATTAATTATATTTATTATAGTACAACCAGTTATAGAATGTAAATACATAAATTGGTTTTAATCAAATTAATTATTTTTTCACTTAATTGAAATTCATAAGCTCTTATATTTAATATTTTTTTGTATTATAATAATTATTATAATTACTATTTAGGTAAAAATTGCATATTTATTCACATGAATTGAAATTAACTTCATATACTTTTATCTCTATTACAATTATATTTATCAGTATTCTGATTATGAATTAACTATATATTTGATAATCAAAAATTTTTTCCGAAATGGAGGATAATTAATATGATCAACGATAATTTAATACTTAATAACTCATATGAAGATTTCAAAGAAGGTTCCTTCAAAAACACAGAATTTTCAGAGTATAATTCCGGAATAGCTCTTCTGCTTAATGATATCGGTTATGAAAATACAGGTACCTATATTTCAAAAATTATAAACACTCCTGAATTTGAATATGGTGTTCTTTCTTGGAATGCACTTACTCCTCGTAATACAAAAATTCAACTCTATGGAAAAGTTTTAGTTGACAATGTTTGGAGTAGTTGGCTTTCCTGGGGTACTTGGACTACAACTGGAGATAGATATAGTCTTGCCCCCCATGAATCCTGTGATAATATAGCTTCTGTTAGTACAGACACTTTAATGGTTAAAGGGGATAACAAGGTTGCAACTGCCTTCCAATACAAAATACATTTGATTTCTGAAGATAATGAAAGTAGTCCTGTAATTAAACTTGTATCCTTTAGTATTAGAAATACCTTACCAAATAAAACTATTATAAAGGTATATGATAATGAAGTTGGTGCTAAGAATTTAGATGCTCAGAATAAAATCCTTTCCGTTTATAATTATTCACAAATGACTAAAGATCCAAAAATAGCAGGTGTTATGTGTAGTGCTACAAGTTCCTCTATGGTACTAAAATATCATGGTGTTGATATTGCTCCTGAAGAAGTGGCTTGGAATGTCTATGATTCTGTATATGAAGGCTTTGGAAATTGGCCCTTTAATACCGCTTTTATCTCAACCTTTGGATTAACTGCATATATTGACTACTTCAACTCAGTTGATGATTTAAAGAGAGAAATCTTAAATGGAAACCCTGTAATTGTTAGTGTACGATATAAACATCCTAACTGTGATAAGGATCTTCCTATAATTACAAATGCGCCTTGTAATTACACTTTTGGACATATTATTGTTGTTAAAGGTTTTACAAAGGAAGATGGAAAAGATTATATTGTAGTAAATGATCCTGCTGCAAGGGATGAGAGTGGAGTTTCTTTAAAATATGATATAGATGAATTCATTAATGCTTGGGGTTCTAAGATTGCCTACGTAGTCCATAATGATCATAAAGTTAGCTCTCTAGTTAAAAGAATACCTGTAAATATGAAACCAACAGGTAACACAAAGATGATAGATTGTAAAATGTATAATGAATATAACATTTTTCATTATAATAAATTCATTGATGTCTCTAATAAAAATGCCCTAACTATAATGTATAAAACGTCTTCAGCCGATATATTTAATAAATACATTGAACCAACAGAAAGTTCTTCTATTTTAATCCCCAGTGTTGACTTTAGTGAGGATATATTTAACTTTAGATTCATATGTAAAAATTCAAAGATTTATTTTTGCACCTGTGAATTTTAATCATTCTTAATTCATTGGCTTTGGTTTAAACGATTATTGATTTTAGAACTATATTAAAACAAATCCAATTCATTAAATAATTTGCATTCTATTTTGAAATAGGCTACCTCAAAATAATTAAAAAATTATTTTAAGATAGCCTATTTATTACATATTTATGGTTTTCTTTAAAACTACCGCTTTTATTGCATCATAAGATATACCATTAGGAAGCTTTTCCTTTATTGGTTTTAACTTTCCACATCCTACTTCTTCTATAACCTCTAGTATTAATCTTTCTTCTTCTTCAGTAAAAATATTATCAAATTTCATATTGAAATCAAGTTCATTCCCTTCACTTACATACTGTTGGATATGTGAAAACACAGTAGTTATGGCTAATTCTCTTGCTGAAGCAACCTCTTGTAAATCTCCAGTAGCTTTAAGCATATCTATAGTTTGTAAATGTGATTTCTTCTTTTCTACATTATTATTACTTAATTTGGACTTTCTATCTCTACTCGAACTTTCTGTTGTTTTTTGTATAGAAGTATTTGAGTTTTTAAAGCTCCATTGTACTTCAATACTATTCTCATCTACGTATTTATTAATTTCACTTAAAAACACATCCCCATATTTCTCAAGTTTAACTTCACCAACTCCGCTTATATCTAAAAACTGCTCCCTATTTACTGGCATTCTTGTACTTAGTTCTTTCAAGGTATTGTCTCCAAATACAACATAAGGAGGTACCCTTTCCTCCGTAGCTATAGAAGCTCTAAGAGACCTTAATGATTCAAATAAGTCATTGCTCTTAAATACATTAGTAACTTGTCTAGCTTCTTTAAACAATATTTTTTCATTTCCCTTAAGTATGTCTATAGACTTATTATTAATCCTTGCCACAGGATATTCTCCTATATAATCTAAATATCCATGGGAGATTAAAGTATTTATAAACTCTTTTAATTCCTCTTTAGAGTAATCTTTCATTATTCCATAAGTAGACAAGTTATTAAAACTTAACTCTTTTATCTTTTTATTTTCTGACCCTCTTAACACATCTACTAATACTCCTATACCGAAAGGTCTTTGCATCTTATAAACACAGGATAATACCTTTTGAGCATCAATCGTTTTATCTATAACTTCCCCTTCTTTATTGCAATTACTACAATTGTTACAATCCTCTTCAAGATTCTCGCCAAAGTAATTTAAAATGTACTTTCTATAACAATCATTTGAATAAATCATATCTGTCATAGTTTTAAGCTTTGATAACTCATTTAGCTTTCTCTCAGGATTTATAGTCCCAATATCTATGATGTATTTTTGTGTCTGAACATCTCCCGGAGAAAATAACATTATACATTCACTATCTTCCCCATCTCTCCCTGCTCTTCCAATCTCCTGATAGTAACTCTCTATATTTTTAGGCATATTGTAGTGTATAACATATCTTATATTCGGTTTGTCAATTCCCATACCAAAGGCATTGGTAGCTACCATCACATCAATTTTATCATAAACAAAATTCTCTTGATTTATTTTTCTCTCTTCGTCGCTTAACCCAGCATGATATCTAGCTACAGATATATTATTCCCCTGTAGAATTTCGTAGATAGCATCAACTTCTTTCCTCGTTGCTGCATATACTATTCCTCCCACATCTTTATTCTCATTTATGAAATTCATCAAATATTGCTTCTTATTTACGCCCTTTTCAATCACTAGTTTTAGATTACTTCTATCAAATCCCGATATAAATACTTTAGAACTTCTTAAATCTAATAATTTAACTATATCATCCTTAACTTCTTCAGTAGCAGTGGCTGTAAAAGCAGACACTACTGGTCTATGCTTTAATATGCTTATAAATCTACTAATGTACTTATAGCTACTTCTAAACTCATGTCCCCATTGAGAAACACAGTGTGCTTCATCTACAGCTACCTGCGATATATGTATATTAGAAATTAGATTTATAAAATCTGATGCCTCCAATCTCTCTGGCGCTACATATAAAAGCTTTATCTCTCCTGCTTCAACTTTTTGAAATATATGTCGAATTTCTATATTACTTAAAGATGAATTGATATATGCAGCTTGAATCCCAATATTATTAATGGCATCAACCTGATCCTTCATTAAAGATATTAATGGAGAAATAACTACAGTGATACCTTCAAATATTATAGCTGGTATCTGATAGCAAATTGATTTCCCTCCACCTGTTGGCATTATTGCAACCACATCATTACCACTTAATATCTCATCTATTATTTTTTCTTGGCCTCTTCTGAAAGAACTATAGCCATAGTAATTATTTAATACTTCTAGTGCTTTATTTGACATATCAAACCTCTCTTAAAATCTATTGTAAAAAGCAGTCTTCTCTGACTGCTTTTTTAAATATTGTCCATATTAACACAATTATATCACATGATTTATACTTTTCTTGAAAATAATTTATTGATTTTATATTTATTAAAATTATATAAATACATTAATATAATAAACACTTTTAAATTTATAGCTATAGAAGTATAATAAATCATAGTTTGAAAAAAATAAAATATTACAAAGTATATAAAATTAGGAGAGATCAATATGAATTTAAATAGAAATGATTTATGCTGGTGTGGGAGTGGCTTAAAATACAAAAAATGTCATAGTAACTTTGATGAGAAATTAGAACATTTAAATATGCAAGGTCTTCAGGTTCCACCAAGAAATATTATTAAAAATCAGGACCAACTTGAAGGTATAAGAAATAGTTCCAAAATTAATAATGCAGTTCTTGATTTAGTAGCTGAAAATATAAAAGAAGGCATGAGCACCGAAGAGATTGACAAATTAGTTCACAATTACACTGTGTCACAAGGTGCAATTCCTGCAACACTTAATTTTGAAGGATACCCTAAAAGTGTATGTACTTCAATAAATGATGAGGTATGCCATGGTATTCCTAGTGAGAATATAATTCTTAGGAATGGAGACATCATAAATGTAGATGTGTCAACTATATTAAATGGGTACTATTCAGATGCTTCAAGGATGTTTATGATTGGTGAAGTCAGTGAAGAAGCAAGAAAGTTAGTGGAAGTTTCAAGGGAGTGCCTATATAAAGGTATAGAAGCAGTAAAGCCTTGGGGATTCTTAGATGATATAGGTGCAGCCATTCAAGAGCATGCTGAGAAACATGGATACTCAGTGGTAAAAGATTTTGGCGGACATGGTATTGGGCTTGAATTCCACGAAGACCCTTTTGTAGCCCACTACGGTAAAAGAGGAGAAGGAATGATTTTAGTTCCTGGTATGGTATTTACCATTGAACCTATGATAAATATAGGGTCCTCTGAAATAGTAATAGATGCCGATGATGACTGGACAGTGTTCACAGAGGACGGCTCATTATCTTCACAGTGGGAACATACAATACTAGTAACAGAAGATGGCATAGAGATACTCAGTAAGTAGTTTAATTCAAATGCAAAATTTATTATAAAATTTCTTATAGAGAAGACTTTCTATATAAACTTTAATTACAGTTCTTTGATAAAATTAAAATAATACTTACTTCATATGAACTAAAAACCCCATTAACTGGATACAACTAAAGACGTTGTACACTTCAATTAATGGGGCAATTTTTTATTCTTTATTTCTTAACAACTTATTTGTAGAACTCTTGAGTTGCATAAACCTTGTCTCCTATTTTATAAACTCCTACACCAATATCAGTAAAGTTAGTTGATAAAATATTTTGTCTATGTCCCTGTGAATTCATCCAGTTAGTCATAAATTGATTTGCTAATTCATTTGGATCAGACATTCCACCTATATAGGCAATGTTTTCTCCCCAAGCTCTATAACTAACTCCATCCTTTTCCATTTGAGCTGTTATAAGATTTCCCTCTGGGTTCTTATGATCAAAGTATCCTCTATCTCCCATATCCTGAGATTTTATTCTAGCATACTTTTCCATAGTACCATTATGTACTAATGCTGATACTCCAGCTTTAGCTCTTTCTTCATTTACTTTTTGTAGTATCATAGATTCTACCTGAGCCATGAATTTATCACTTTCACTTGGTTTTTCTGGCGTTTCCGTAGCTGGTGGTGTTTCTACTACAGGAGGTGTTTCCACAACTGGTGGTGTTTCTACATCTGGAGCGTTATTCTCCGTTTCTTCTCCCACAGTTCCTCCATTATCACATTGATTATCTTCAGGTTTAACTTCATTATCCGGGCAATTTTCAGGTTTATTACTATCTACCTTACCTTGAGTACACTGTTTAAGATTATTTAAAATATCTTGGATATTTTCAGATCCAACATTATTAAATGACCCTACTTTATTACTCATTTTATTACCCTGAGATTTTAATGATTTGGAAAGCTTGTCCATGTTTTGATTAACAGCAATATTTTGTTTAGCACAATCTTGTCCCACATTAGATACTCCCGAAGCATAGGCTGTAGTTCCTACACCCCCTAATAATGTAGCTAGTAATGACATTGCAATTAGTTTCTTTTTCATCTGTACCACTCCTTTTATTTTTTCGAATCCTTAATTGAATTCAATATTTTATTAGTTAAAGTACTTTTTACTTTCCCTAATGCCGTCACATAAATTTATATCATAATTTTCTCACCTTTATTAGGTTAAATGATTTCTATAAATTGATATATACCACTCTAAAAGAATCATAATCCTTATATGTAAATAAAATACTTATGTTAATTTGATGCTATTACTTGCTTCCACATCATTTGCCAATATATTCATTGGCTATAATTACTAGGTATAATTTAAAACTATTTTGCTTCATATATTACTTTTTAACTTTATAAATAATATTTTAACTATTTTACTAGCAAATTTTTAACTAAAGAAATAAATCCTAAGATAACAATTATTTTCTCTCACTATTAATCTAAAATAAATTAGAGGAGGGATTTTCCCTCCTCTAATTTTATATTAATTTTCTAGACTATATTAAAATATAGTCATTCTTTTTATCTATAAGATGTTTTTAACGCCTCTTTTAAAATCCTTGGTTGCTTTTTATAAGGAGTTACTGGACATATCTTTTTATTTTTTACATTAAATAGAGTATATATAGCAATTCTTGCTGCACGTACAGAATATTCTTCAGTAAATACCATGTCTTCTGGAATTTCAACAAACTGGCTAATCATAGCAAAGTTTGTTGAACCTTTTGGTACAACTTGTGGACGATCAGTCATCTTACGGGGTTGGAACTGTGCATCTATATAAGGCATCATATATGGAATGACGTTTACTACAGTTTCCATGATTTCATCAATCTGATCTTCCATGTGCAAATGATGTAGAAGTTCTATTAATAATTCTTCACCAGTACAATCACGCATTGGTTTCTTCACATAGTCACCAATTTTATCTGTATATAATCCATAACCCCAGAAAATAGTAGTATCTAGTGGTTGATTTTTAAAGTGAGGCTGAGCTGCAACAACAATACTCATTAACCAACTAGAATCTTTAAATGTCATTAAAGCTCCACTACCAGGAATATTAGTAGAGTATTTTTCAATTAGTTTTAGAAGTTTATTACCTTTACAAGTTACAGTGAAGCTTTCCCAGTTAGTTTCTTCTGGATGTCCAAAGAATGGCTCTGGATCACCTAGCCCTGGTTTCTTTTTAGCCACTTTTCTCCAAAGTTCACTAGAGATTGGTTTCTCTGGATTATACTCTGCTGGTGTATACATATCACCTAGAGTTGCGCTATCAGTCATACATCCATTTGTCATAATGCAAACATCTCCAGAATTTAATGTAATAACTCTTTCAGCTTCATTTTCTTCTAGATGTATAGTAGTTACTGTAATACCTTCTCCTGATTTAAAATCTAAATCAGTTACTGTTGCATTGATACTAAAATCAACATTAAAACTATCTAGATAAGCTTTTAATGGAAGGATAACAGACTCATATTGATTGTAAGCTGTACGTGTAACACCCTCCAATGTTTCAATACGAGAAAATTCAAAAATCATACGTTCCATATAGCGTTTAAATTCAAATAAACTAGACCATTTTTGGAACGCAAATGTTGTCTGCCACATATACCAGAAGTTAGTTTCAAAGAAATGTGGAGTATTACTAAACCATTCTTGAATAGTCATATTGTCTAACTTTTCTTCTGGAGTAATCATTAATTTACCAAGTGCCATACGATCAGCATTATTAAAGCCCATGCTAGTTACATCTTGAATAACCCCATATTTATCCACTAAACGTGCTTGTGCATGAGTTGGATGTAAGTGATCGAAATTTAGAATTTCTTCAGTAACACTTTTATTTGGTAAATCTAAAGATGGAATATTTGAAAATAACTCCCAAAAATTCTCATAAGTTTCTTCATTTAACATTCTACCGCCACGGCATACAAATCCATTTTTTACATCACCCGCACCATCATTACTACCACCAAGAATTTTCATTCCTTCGATAATATGAATGTTCTCTCCTTTGAAGTTACAGTCCCTTATAAGATAAGCTGCACCAGCTAAAGAAGCTAAGCCACCTCCAACAAAATAGACTTGTGTATCTTCATTATTTTCATATGTAATTGAGCTTGTTAATGTGTTTGCTTTATTTTTAAGTTTCTTTGCACCTATAGAGGCTACAGTTACTACTCCAGCTATTGCACCTAATGCAATCAATGGATTTATACTACTTTTCTTTGTTTTTTTACTCATATAACCATCCTCAACTTTCTGTTTAAATTTCTATTTAAATTTCTTACTTTCTATCATAGTTTAAAGCAGATCAATTGTAATTATACAATCTTGAGTATCTGTCTAAATTTTATGATATTTTCACTTGTAGTGTTCCCTATTTCTCTTTTAAATTCCAATGAAAAAACACTTATTCCTCAATTGAATAAGTGCTTAAACATTTAATATATTATTATTTATCCCAATAGACAGGACGAACTAATGACATTGGCAACCTTGTATCAGAGTCTCCCTTAGCGGCATTAATCTGAGATTGCGTAATAAATATACTATTTGTAAGGTTAGCTCCTCTTATATCAGCATCTCTCAAATCAGCTCCAATAAGGTCTGCTCCACTTAAGTCAACCCCTCTAAGGTCTGCTGCAATAAGAAATGCTCCTCTCAAGTCTTCTCCTGTTAGATTGATTTTTCTAAGATCTGAACCAATAAAATTTAACCTTCCAGCAATTGTCTTCTTACGTTTCAAAGTAGTCTTTTGTCCTCTACGAGCTTTAGTTTGCACAAGTTCACTAGTTTTAAAAAGTAGAGCATTAACATTACTTCTGTGTGCTACTAAGTCCAGCTCTATGAGAGAATCAGCATCTAGATTAGTAAGCCGTACCGTTTCACTTATCATGTAACTAATTTCCTCTTGGATAATACTATCATATTGTATCCTAAATGCTTCTGTTAGGTACCATAACATTTCATGAAGTTGCCTCATAACCAAAAATACATCAAACATTTGCTTTGCAGTTTTTGGGTTTCTTCTCCAATCGTGTCCATCATATGTAACTTGAGCAACTTTTTGGCCTGCTCCAAAGCAGTCATAAGCAGTACATCCTTTAAGACCCTTTTGCCTAAGATTTTTGTGAACGGTACATCTAAAATCAGATTGTAAATTTATACAAGGGTTACCGGCATCCTTGTCCGTTGGAAAACCTTCAGAAGCAGAAAAATACAATGCAACACAGCAAAATCCGAAACACTTTTGACAGTCAACTCTTAGATCATCATGTAATTCTTTATCATATTTAGCTCCATTTTTATATGTCATATTTAACCTCTCTTAAACTATTCATAATTTTAACACCTAAATTATATCATAGGTATCACATTAAATTCCTGTATATATTAATATGATCTTTTCATTCACCACTTGTAAACTCTCTACTTATAATAAATTTATCTTACCTTACTTATTTGTGATATGATTCTTCGTATCAGTAGCAAGTGATAGCACTTCTTTAATTGCTCAAAACATTTAAAGTTCTTCTATCCGCTCATAAGTGGACTCAATTTTCTTCTTCTTAATATTTCATTAAGTTACCATTAATATTAACTTCTATTTTATACCTTTAAATACATAATATATTAGATTTTTTATAAAAGCCTCGTCTATCATATCCCCTGTTATTAATAATCTATAGAATAATGGGCCAAAAATTAAATCCATAACTAATTCTATATCCAAATCTTCCTTTAGTTCTCCTCTTGAAATTCCACGTTCTAAAATAAATCGTGAATCAAGTCTACGGGGCTTAAAATATATTGTGCGATAGGCTTCAGCTATCTTTTGATCAAATTGACCTTCTGCTATTATCTCATTAATTACCTTACCCTCTCGACTAATTAGAAATTTTGCTAAATTATTTACTTGAATTATCATATCATTAATAGTTGATCCTGTATCAGGTATTGGAAGCCTCACAACAGCAGCATCAAAAAAGGCGTCCATAACAACAGCAGCTTTGTTGTGCCACCATTTGTAAATAGTAGCTTTACTAACACCAGCTCTTTCAGCAATCTTCTCAATTGTAACACCTCCAAAACCATTTTCAAGCAATAGCTCATATGCAGCGGAAAGAATGGCCTCCTTAGTTTTTTCGCTACGCGGACGTCCCAATTTTTTCTCCATTATAATTACCTCCATTATATTTAATTTGTAATAATAGACTTAATAAACTATACGTATATTATACTATACATTTTTTTGTTTTGAAAATAAAAAAACTATTTACAATACTAAACGTTTAGTATATTATATATTTATAAACTAAACGTTCAGTATCATCAAATATATAGGAGGAAAAATCAATGAAAGTTGCAGTTTTTAACGGAAGTCCCAATAAAGAGGGTAATACTTATCATGGAATAAAAATAGTTGTTGACGAACTCGAAAAAGAAGGAATAAAAACAGAAATAATTCACGTGGGGAATAAATCTATTAGAGGATGTATTGCTTGTGGATATTGTACAAAAAATAAAAATGGAAAATGTGCTATTACTACTGATCCAGTTAATGATTGGGTCGAAAAAATGAAAAATGCCGACGGAATAATCTTAGGATCACCAGTACACTATTCAGCAATTGCTGGAACAATGAAGTCATTTTTAGATAGAGCTTTTCGTGTGGCAGAAGCCAATGATAGTATGTTAAGACATAAGGTTGGAGTGGCAGTAGTAGCAGTAAGACGTACAGGTGGAATTCCAACCTTCGATCAGTTAAATAATTACATTAATCATTCTGAAATGCTTATCCCTACTTCAAACTATTGGAACATAATTAATGGAAGATTACCAGGTGAGGCAATGCAGGACGAAGAAGGAATACAAATAATGAGGATATTAGGTAAGAATATGGCTTGGCTTATGAGACTTGTTGAAAATGGACAAGGAATTATCAAAAATCCAGAAATGGAAGAAAAGATTTTTACTAATTTTATTCGATAAATTTTTATTTTTCCTATCCATTAGATAATTTTTGCTACCATTTAGAATAGATTTTTTATCACTTATAATAATACATTTATTCAATTAAATGTATTATTATAATCTAAGGAAGTGCTTTATAAATGTATCAATCAGATAATGAGGTTATAAAAACAAATCCATCAATAAGTAATCTTGAAGATAAACCCATATTGACTAATTTATTAATTTTAGTTATGTCCATAGCTTGTGGACTTACTGTTGCAAATTTATATTATATCCAGCCCCTCTTAGCTGATATAGCAAAAACCTTTCATGTCAACCAATTAAGCATAAGTTTTGCAGCTATTCTTACACAAATAGGTTATGCAATTGGAATGATATTTATCTTGCCTTTGGGAGATATAAAAGAAAAGAGAAAATTAATAGTAATAATGCTTTTATGCTCAATAATCTCCCTAATGAGTATGTTCTTCTCTTCAAATATATATGTTCTGATAATTTCTTCCTTTGCTGTTGGACTTACTTCTATTATTCCTCAACTTATTATCCCTTTAGCAGCACAACTATCAAATCCGCAGCAAAGAGGGCAAACTATTGGTACAATAATGAGTGGCTTATTAATTGGAATATTACTTTCCCGTACAATCAGCGGCATCTTAGGCAGCTACTTTGGCTGGAGAGCAGTTTATCTAATTGCAGCGATTATGATGCTTACTCTCATGCTTATTCTTAGGAAGTTGATACCCTTATGCGAACCTATATCAGACATTAAATATACTCAACTATTAAAATCAATGATACACTTAGTAAAAACTGAACCAATTTTAAAAGAAGTCTCTATTAATGGTGCTTTAATGTTTTCAGCTTTTAGTGCCTTTTGGACATCCCTCATATTTTTACTTGAAAGTTCTCATTACAATATGGGAGCTGAAGCAGCAGGTTTATTTGGATTAGTCGGCATTAGTGGTGCTCTTGCTGCCCCAATAGTTGGAAAAATAGCTGACAAAAGAGGTTCAAGATTTACTATAGGTATATGTATAATCATAGTTACAATTGCCTATTTATTCTTCTCTCTATTTGGCTTTAAAATTTGGGGACTTATTTTAGGAATTATTCTTCTAGATTTAGGAGTACAATCCTGTAATGTTTCTAATCAGGCAAGAATACATTCCTTAAACGAAAAAACACGTAATAGACTTAATACTATTTATATGGTCAACTTTTTTCTTGGAGGAGCATTAGGTTCCTTTTTAGGTCCATATAGCTATTCTCATTTTGGGTGGTATGGAGTTTGCACTTTTGGATTAGCAACTCAAATCATAGCGATTATTCTACACAAGGCTAGAAAAAATGCATAAGATATACTTTTATAAATTTAAGTTTTAAATGAAGATTGCTCACTTTGCTCCTACCTGAAGCAATCTCCAAGGAATATCTTATATAATTGTAGATGATAAAAATATACTAAACAAAACTATTAAACTTACTATTGAAAAACTAGCAAGCAATGAGTTATTAAATAAAAGATTTCATCACTATATTCAATCTTATCATAATGAAGGAATTGACACTGTTTTACGAGGAGCACCTTGTCTTATTTTAGTAACTGCTGATGTAAATCTTACACGATGAAAAGAAAATTCTATTTTTCATTAGCATATCTGGAATTATACTTCATATACATTTTGAATTTATCCAAATCAAAGCTTCGCCTTTGACTTCTACGGTTTAACCACTTAAATAGTGCCTTCTTTATTTCCAGACAAAACCGACTTATCATATATGAATTATCCGTAATTCCATAGTATTGATAATGTCCATTAATCTTTTGCTTTGTTAAATCAAATATATCTCTTATATGAAGCTTGTTCCTAACCGATTTAACCCATTGATTAAATTCCTTTACCTTTGATCTGAATTTCTTTTTACTTGTTTTTCGCTTAACTCTAAACTTTCCATTTCTACTTTTACCACAATAATGAGTGAATCCTAGAAAATTGAATGTTTCTGCTCTTTTGTATCCCATCTTCTTTCTGTTTTCTTCTGCAAATCTTTCAAACAATATTAACTTAGATTTACTCTTTTCGATTTCAAGATTAAATTTTCTGAGTCTATGTAGAAGGAGCCTACAGAAATTTCTGGCTTCGCCTTCGTATTGAAAACAGCATACAAAATCATAAGCATATCTTACAATTTCAGCTTCACCTTTAAAATCTCTCTTTATTACTTTCTCAAACCATAAATCTAGTGCATAATGCAAATATATATTTGCTAGAGTTGGTGAAATTATTGAGCCTTGTGGAGTACCTAGTTCCGTTGCTTCCGCAACACCATTTCCAATTATATTGTTTAGTCTTTTAATTGCAGTACGACAGTTGTTATTCGGTCTGAATCCATATGGAAATTCCATAAAATCTGCTTCATATATAGCTTGCGGTATTTTATTTAGTCCCATTTGCACTATTTTATCTATAAATAGTTACCTATTTATATCCATGACTCGCTACTGAATGATTTGACTTCATCTTTTCAGAATGGATTTCCACCATTTAAATTACACAACCTTGCTCAGACGCACCGGTTCTCCGTATCAATTGAAAGTGAGGTTTTTACATTAAATTCTAGTAGAACATTAAGTGTAGTAGTTGTATGATTATTTCTGTTACAATCTTATTAAAATATATTCTGATGAATCATAAACTAAAGAATCACCCTGACCGCCATCAGAGTGATTCTAATAGTATAAAGTTTGCTAATACTTAATTTAATAACTTTTTCGCTATTACTCTTTTAAAATGTCATAGTTCTTCTATTTATATCATTTATTGTTTTATAATTATATTCTTACATCCCACTTTGATAAAGTAAATATACATTATTTTATATTGATTTCATAGTATTTATACAATTTATTTATATCTGAACTAGACAATATACCCATGCTATTTTTAATATGACTTTCTTCCCAATTCCACCATTTCATTTCAAGTAACATATCTATCTTATCTTTATTAAATCTTTCTTTTATATGTTTTGCAGGATTTCCCCCTACAACAGTATAAGGATCCACATCTTTTGTAACTACTGATCTAGATGCAATTATTGCACCATCTCCAATTGTAATTCCTGGCATAATCATTGCTTCTGTACCAATCCATACGTCATTACCTATAATTGTATCTCCTTTGGGCTTATATGAATCTAGCAACTTATCTTTAAATGGGTATACAGTTATCCAGTTCGGGTTATGATTGTTATTTCCTCCCATCATAAATATTACCCCGCTAGCAATACAACAATACTTACCTATTTTTATTCTATCTAAAGTCCATCCATAGTCTTCTATAGGATTATACATTTCTTTAGATTTTTCATCGCCCCATATATATCTTACACATATATTTTCAAAATCTCCACCTGCGTAATATCCTGAATAATAAGTGTATTCTCCAACTTCAATTAAGGGATTTTTTATTGTATCCTTTAAATATTTTATCTCTGTCCAATGATTAAATGTATTATTCATCTTGTCCTCCTAAATTTAATCTTTTAAATATCCCTTAACTTAATTCACACTGCCACATTCCTTAACTTTCTAATTCTCTTTACCATTCTAAGATACTTCCTTAAATTTTATTATTTCTTATATGTAAGTGAATCCGTGTCAATATTTTAGACATAAATAATTAAAGTACGCTCTATTTTTTTTCATATTTACCTAAGATTATAAACCAAATACTTCTATGTATTCTTTTCATATTATACCATCCTTATGAACGAATATGTATTCATATAACAAAAGATATTACCATAATGTTATGATAATACTTTTTCATGTATTTCAATGGTTGAAACACTCATACCTTACTACTATAATCTTACTTTAGTAAAAACCTCATTTATTTATGGTACGGTTCATTCTTCATTATTCTAAATGCTCTATACACTTGTTCAAGAAGCATTACCCTAAATAATTGATGTGGGAATGTCATTTTAGAAAAACAAAGCTTATAATTAGCTCTTTTTATAATCTGCTCTGATAAACCTAAGCTTCCACCTATTATAAAAACTAAATTTGAATTTCCCATAACTCCGCAGTTATCTATAAAGTTTGCAAATTCTTCTGAAGTTAAGTGCTTTCCTTTTAAATCCATAGCTATTACATATGAATTTTCCTTAATTTTTGATAAAATCAAGGCTCCTTCTTTTTCTTTTATTTGAATTTCCTCTTTTTCTGAAGCATTATCTGGAGTCTTTTCGTCCGGCAGCTCTATTATATCAAGCTTACAGTATCTTGAAAGCCTCTTTGAATATTCATCTATAGCATCTCTTAAATATTTTTCTTTTATTTTTCCTACTGAAATTAATGTTATATTCATTTTCCCTCCTAATGTTCCTTGACACCTTTAATTATTAATCTGAATGTGTTATATAAATTATTATAATCTAAAATAAAAGTACCATCCACTTACAAAATGAATGATACTTTCTTAATATATTTAATTATCTTCTTTTGAAGGCTCTTTACACTCTTCAATAATTGTTTCAGTTATATTTCTTTCATACTCTTGGAAATCTTCATCACTAAAATCTCTATCTATTTTCTCTCCACTCTTTATTAATTTATATCCTCCCCATAGTAATAAAGATGCAACTATAAGGTAATTAATTAAAGAGGTAATAAACCAGTGACGTGTATCAACAAATACTATTGAAAATATTGGCATGATTATATTGTTTAATATAATTAATCCGCTTACTATAAGCAATCCATATCCCACTAGCTTCCTATCAATTTTATAGTTAAAACTACCTTTATAAATCCAATTTATAATTTCTAAATTTTCATCTTTGTTAGAATATCCTTGGGCACACTTTTCAGTTGCATCAAATATACCATAAAACCAGAGTATTGGTAGTATAAAGCAAATAGCTCCTAAATTTAATAATGTAGATATACCTATTATTCCTAAGAACACACTCATAAGTTGTACTCCCTGCTTTAGTAACCCTAAGTACATATGTCCTGCACCTGGCATAAAAGAAAGAACAAAGCTCCAAAACTTACTTTTATTTCTTATATTTCTACCATAGCCATTGTCATAGTTATAATATTTATTTTCTTCCATCCTTATTCCTCCATAAAATTATTTATTCTCAACTCGTTAAATATACGAATCCCTTTTTCAACTTTATCATAAGCCATATAGGAACCTTCTAATATATTATTAAAAATTCCTAATCCGTAAAATAGCAATGTAAAGGTAGCTGCTATAGCATATATCCTGACTTTTTCTCTATGTTTCTTCTTTTCATTCTCTCTAATACTCTTTATCACTGATTTGGACACTGATTGAGGTATTTTAACTTGTTGCTTTTCAATTATATTAATATACTTATCCATGCATAGATTACAGATATACATATGTTCTTGTATCTTTTCCTTTACTGTATCCTCTATATGATTTTCTACAAACTTATTGAGCATTTCTTCATTAAAACAATCCATAAATCATAGCACCCCACTTTCATTAATCTTATCAAATAGTATTTTTCTTGCTCTATATAACCTAGTTTCTACTGTCTTTATACTAATATTTTCTTCTATCGCCATCTCATTATAGCTCTTACCTTTAAAATAATGAGATATGACTGTACTTCTATAGGGTTCATTAAGAGAGTTAACTAAAGTTATAACCTGTTGCTTTTTCTCTCTATCCAAAATTAATTTTTCAAAGCCTTCACTCTTAAATTCTTCTTGTGAGTAGTCTTCAAAATCAGCTATAAACTCCCTAGTTCTTACTGCACTCCGTTTATAATCAATACTTTTGTTAGTGGCTATTCTACATATATAGTTTTTCAAATTGTTCCCATGTACTTGAGGTAGTGCTTTATATAATGATATAAAGGTATCTTGAGTTAAATCTTGTGATTTGAAACTATCTCCAACAATATTTAAACATATTGTGTACACCAAATTTTCATATTTTTTCACTATATATGTAAATGCATTGACATCTCCGTTCAATACTTTTTTTATAATTAACTCATCAATACAAATCACCCCAAACTTTTTAACACTTTCACTATATATATACGAATATCGTCCTCTTTACCCTTCAGTTTTTTTAATAAATTTAAAAATTAAAAAAGACCTAAAAAGTTTAAGAATAATCTTATACCTTTAGATCTTTTAAATAAAGTACTATATACCTTATTTATTTAACGCTTCAAGTGTCCTTGAAGCCATATCTACAATTAATATCCTAACTCTTCATTTAAAAATATTACATGTATCCTACCTCTATTTGATTGTCTTTTTATTACTGTATATTCATTGCATATTCTATCTATGCTACTACAATTTACACAATTACCTATTTGGGTGCAAGGTGTATTCTTGTTTAATCTCTTACAGTTAGCCGGAGCTGAAATTCTTTCATTTCTTATTATAGCTTCATCAATATTCTTTACTATTTTATTTATACCTACAATAACTATGACTTTTTCTGGACCATAAAGCATAGCAGCTACTCTATTTCCATTTCCATCTACATTATATAATTCTCCCTTTTCTGTTATTGCATTAGTACTTGTAAAATAGGCATCCGCAGAAAATGATTTTATAAAAATTTTTTTTATATCTGCTGCTGCTAATCCTTCCTCATATCTATCTAAAAAATTAAATTTTTCACTTCTTAAATAATCTATAACTCCTGTTTCAAATAAAGTCATGGAACCTCCACAACTAACTATTGCACCATCCTCAACTAGCTCATCTATCTTATTAATTAAGTCTTCCTTAGAGTTTACAAAATATCCATCCATATTATTTTTATTTAATTGCTCTATTATCTTATTTATTTTTGTTTCCTTAAGCCATTTTATATTTTTATCCATAAATCTTCCCCCTGTATATTTATACTTATATGTTAAATTATATCATATGATATGTAAAAAGACCTCATTGTTCCTTTAAATAGGTCAATGAGGTCTTATTTATAATTTTTATTATTTACCGCAACATTTCTTGTATTTTTTACCACTTCCACAAGGACAAGCGTCATTTCTTCCAACCTTATTCTCATTTACAACAGTTTTAGAATCTCTCCAAGCTTTTTGAATTTCTTTTCTTTTTTCTGGTGAGAATATTCTATCCCATTGTGGTAATGAATAAAGGTAATCTGCTTTTGAATCTAACATATTAAAATATAATTTTTCATAATCAATTTTAATTTGTACTTCTGAATTTTCATCCATAGATTCTAAATCCAACTCTTTTTCAACACTTTCATTAATCCCATCTAGAAATCCCATAAAATGTATTTCTGATACAGCAAATTCTTTAGCTAATTCACTAATTTTACCTTCAATAACTCCATTAGATATAGCTAAGGCTTTAGTGTAGACTTCCTTTTCTACTATAGCATATTCTTTCCAGAATGCTGGTTCTCCATTTTCTTTAACATATTCTATCACATAGTTAGTCCAGTCATTATATAAACCCATTTTCTTTTCTCCTTTTTATATACGAAAATTTTATTAGTTTTTATTTCATTTATTATAATAAGAAAATAATGTTGTTTCAATGTTTTTTATTTCTGTATCTTTAAACTATTTATCTCTTCTTTTCCAAAAGGCTTAATTATACTATAATTTCCACCTAAAGTTTCTATATTTTTATTTTCAACAGTAATCATTACCTTAGTTACCGTCGATAACTGATCTAAGGAAGACACTATAGCCTTTAACACTGTTTCCTCTTGAGATGGAGTCATATTAAACTCTGCAACAGAGTTCAAATTTATATGTGCAATGCCATCTTTAATAGAAAAGCTTAATAATCTAACATCCTTTGGAAATAACGGTTTACTTTCACTTACCAACGCGGGACCTTTTAAAAGCTCCTGCATTATGAATTCACCTATTAATTGGTCACTACTTGTAACTCTTGTCTCTTTAACTACCTCAGATTTTTCATTACTTTTTGGTCCACCAAAATACAATGAAATCTCTATAGCTTCATTTTTTTCTTCTGCTGTATAAGAACTTTGTATTTTTTCCGTATTCACTATACTTGGTTTGTCTTTCTTTTCAAAAATACCTAATTTCCAAATAACAAATATAGCCACTATAAGTAAACATATAACTATTAATATGTTTATAAAAGCCTTCCTTTTCATGGCCTACCTCCTAATTTAATTATAATTCTACCAGTACACTATGTTTATCTCTATTACACATTGTAAGTGTTATATCCTTATGTATATCTACTGAGTTTTCTCTTAATAAATTAGCAACTGTTTCATAAGCCAATTGAGGATAGTTGTTTGTTTTGCTTAAATGACCTAAATAAATTGTTTTATGATTTTCATCTAAAATATCTAAAATTGCTTTTCCACAATCATCATTAGAGAGATGACCTTCATTGCTTAATATTCTTCTTTTAAGAGGATATGGATATGGTCCAAACTTTAGCATTTCCACATCATGATTACTCTCTAAAAGGATTATATTCGAATTCTTCAATGCATCTTTAACTTCTATGGAAAAATGTCCTAGGTCCGTAGCAATACAAGCTGACTTTCCTTTATGATATATTTTGTATCCTCTAGGTGCTGCTGCATCATGAGATATAGGAAAATTTTCAATAATTAAATCTGCTACTTCATTAAATCTACTTTCAATAAATTTCATATTATGTTCTTTTAATTTTCCTAATTTACCTATCATAGCTCCCCATGTATCACTATTTGCATATATCGGCACATTGTATTTTCTTGAAAATACTCCTACGCCCTTTATATGATCTGAATGCTCATGGGTTACAAAAATAGCATTTATATTGTCAGGGCTAACCCCTACTGCATTTAATTCACCTTCAATAGCCTTGCCTGGCATTCCTGCATCTATTAATATATTGCCACTTTCTCCAGTTACCAATATACTATTACCACTACTACCACTGAATAATGGACAAAATTTCATATAACTCCCCCTCAATATATACTTAAGTTAATCTATAACTCTTTCTATATTTGCACCTAGAGTTTTAAATTTATTCTCGATATGAGGATATCCTCTATCTATATGTTCAATTCCTTCTACTACAGTTGTACCTTGTGCTATAAGCCCAGCTATAACCATAGCTGCACCGGCTCTTAAATCTGTAGCTTTGACATGAGCTCCAGTTAGGTTCTCTACTCCGTCAATTATTGCAACTCTTCCCTCTACCTTTATATTTGCACCCATTTTCTTAAGTTCATCTACATGTTTGAATCTACTTTCCCAAATACTCTCATTTATTATACTTCTTCCTCTTGCAACAGTTAAAAGTGAATTCATTGGTTGCTGAACATCTGTAGGAAATCCTGGATAAGGTAAGGTTTTAATGTTTACACCTTTTAATTTTCCATTAGATTTCACAGTTATTGCATCGTCATGTTCAATTACTTCTGCTCCCATTTCTAACAATTTGGCTGAAATAGATTCAAGATGTTTTGGTATAACATTATTTACTACTACCTCACCTCCACAAGCTGCTGCTGCAATCATAAAAGTTCCTGCTTCTATTTGGTCAGGAATAACTGAATAATCACATCCATGTAGTTTTTCTACACCGGTTATTTTTATTAAGTCAGTACCTGCACCTTTAATATTAGCTCCCATACTATTTAAAAAATTTGCTACATCAACTACATGTGGTTCCTTAGCTGAGTTTTCAAGCATGGTAATTCCTTCTGCCAAAGTAGCTGCAATCATTACATTTATAGTTGCACCCACACTAACTACATCAAAATATATACTTGTTCCTACTAGCCTAGGGGCCTCTATATTTACAGCTCCATGCTCAATAGTAACTTTAGCACCAAGAGCCTCAAAGCCCTTTATATGCTGATCTATAGGTCTAATCCCTATAGGGCATCCCCCTGGTAGTTCTACTCTTGCTTTTTTAAATCTAGAAAGTAGCGCACCTAAAAAATAATAAGATGCTCTCATTCTTCTTACATCTTCTATATTGGCATTGGTTGTTGTGATAGTCTTACTATCGATTGTAATGCTGTTTGAATTTATATCTCTCTTTATCTTACATCCTAAATATTTTAAAATTTTCTCTATACAATTGACGTCCTCAATATTAGGGATATTGTCTATTACTGACACTCCCTCACTTGCAAGAATTGCTGCTGGTAAAATTGCCACCGCCGCATTCTTAGCTCCATTTATATTTATTTCACCTACTAAAGTATTGCCTCCATTTATAACCAATCTATCCATACTGGTATCATCCTCACTATTTTTATCTATGTTAACTTATCAATTAATTCCATCAAATAAAATATCACAATCTTAATTATACCATATAGTGTATATATTTTAATACAAAAAATCAAATATAACCAGCTTTTTATGCTTGTATATTTTTCCAATACAAATTTCTCTAGCATATATCTCATATTTTACACTAAATTATATTGAATTATAATAACTCCTACAATTTTAATGCTATTAGAATAATTTGTATTATGATATAATGTTTATTATTGAAAATAATACTATTTTAATTATGGAGGAGAAAAATGAAGTACAATGTAGTTGCTCTATTAGATGAAAATTCTTCTAGCGAATTTCTATCTATACAGAAAAATTTGAGTAGAAAATATAAATTATATAAAAATATTTCTAATCTCTATATACCACTTGGAACTGTGTATAATGTAGAATTCGAAAAGCTAGATGAAGTTATTACTAAAATAATTTCACCTTATAAAAGATTTAAAATAGGTGTAGGTAATAATTTAGTTATAAATGATAACACAAATACAGTAAGTCTAAGTGTTGAAGATAAAGGCTATATTAATAAAATAACTAGAAATATATTTGATACATTGGATTTACATGGAGTCAACATTAAAGATTGTTCTTATTCTACTTCATTTAAAATGCCTCTTTCTAATGCAAATAACAACATTAGAAAGGCTTTAAGTAATGATACCTTAACTATTGACTCCTCAAAAAGTAAAGATGATATAATCAGTTTTGGTAAAATTGACAAAATTGAAATCTGGAAACAGATTAATAATAAAAAAGAGGTTCTTATTAAATCCTATGTTTTAAAGGATTATTAATTATAACCCCACGGATGAAAGGGTGATTAATATGGATTTACAAAAGTTGTTTTCACTACAAAGGGAATTAGACCACCATATTGAAACTAAACATAATTTACAAGGTGTATCCTTAATTAATAAAAAGATATTAGCCTTAGTTGTAGAGTTAGGGGAACTAGCTAATGAGACCAGATGTTTTAAATTTTGGAGTAATAAAGGTGCGGCCCCTAAGAACGTAATCTTAGAAGAATATGTAGATTGTCTTCACTTTATACTAAGTATTGGTATTACTAGTGGATTTACTAATATATCTCCAAACTTTAATGTATGTGTTAGTGATGATATTGATATAACTGAAATATTATTAGATTTAAATATGACTATAAATAACTTTATGTCAAACCAAAGTATAGGAACATATATTTTAATATTTAACAAGTTCTTCTTACTAGGTGCTGGGCTTAATTTTTCTTTAGATGAAATAGAGTCATCTTATTTAAATAAAAATGAAATAAATCACAAAAGGCAAAATGAAGGCTATTAAATAATTATTGCTATATTAGGGCACACTGTTCTTAAGGACGGTGATTTTATGTGGGGCATAATTTTCTCACTGATAGCAGGTATCACTATGAGTGTTCAAGGTGTATTTAATACTAAGCTATCTGAAAAAATTGGTTTATGGGAGACTAATGTTCTTGCCCAAGGTATAGCTTTCTTGGTAGCAATTATTGCAACTTTTTTCATTGGAGATGGTAGCTTCAGAAGTATAAGAAACGCTAATAAACTTTATTTATTAGGTGGAGTTCTTGGTGCTGTTATTACTTTCACAGTTATGAAAGGTATGTCAGCCCTTGGTCCAACGCTTGCTGTTGCCGCTATATTGATAGCACAGCTTACAGCTGCAGCTCTTATTGACCATTTTGGTCTCTTTGGAGTTCAATGTATAAAGTGTGGACTCAAACAATTTATTGGAGTTGCAATAATGATATTAGGAATTGTAGTTTTCAAATGGAAAGGATAATTTATTATCTTTTCTATTTTTTTAAGTATATAAATTTTTATTGTAAAATACTCTACTAACAGAGATAATTATATTAAGATGACATAATTACTCAAATAATTAATTGGGGGGAACCTTATGGATTTTAAGCAACTTGAAGCCTTTATAACTGTTGCTAAACTAAGAAGTTTTTCTAAGGCTGCAAACGCTATATATTTGTCACAGCCAACTATTAGTTCACATATCTCTAGTTTAGAAAGAGAATTAAATATTCAGCTTTTTGATAGAACTTCTAAAGAAGTTAATTTAACTCCTGCTGGAGAATCTTTTTGGCAATATGCAAACGATATAATAAATACAAGAAATCATGCAGTTATGGAACTTTCAAATTTTAATACCAACATTTCTGGTAGTATAAATATTTCTGCCAGTACAACGCCTTGTAATTCTATTTTGCCTACCCTTATAAACAAATTTAATGAGCTTTATTCTAATGTAAAGTTTAATATAAAAGAGCAAGGTTCTGTGGGCATCATAAAGGACATTATCGAATTGAATTGTGAAATTGGGTTAGTTGGTACTATAATAGATAATTCGAAAATTAAAAGCTACAAAATAACTGAAGATGAACTTGTTGTTGTTTCTAGTCCTAATTTAAACCTACCTGATATTATATGTTTAGAAGAACTGATAAAATATCCTTTCATTATGAGAGAAAAAGAGTCTGCTACAAGACATACTTTAGAAAATCAATTACATAAAAAAGATATTGCACATAATAAAATAAAGACTTTTTGCGAAGTGAATAGTGTACATGCTCAACTTAAATTTATTACTCTTGAAGCTGGTATATCTATAATGAGTAGGAGTATTTGCGATGACTACGTAAAAAATAATATGGTAAAAATAAGTACCGTTTCAGATATAGATTTAAAGAGAGATATTTTTTTAGTTATTAGCTCTAAAAGAACCATTACCCCTATAGCTACAGCTTTCTTTAATATGTGCAAAGAACTTTATAATCTTTAACTAAAGTCCTATAAATTAGTTGGACTTCACTGTTTATAATTAATGATATAAAACCTTAATTATAAATAATTTAATTTATCTATAACATTTATTTAATCCTTCTCATATACTAGTAAGTGTAACAGGTATGGGGAGGATTTTATGTTACTTTTTAATAAAAAGATTGATCCTATTCTTAAAGATGTATTAAATAGAAATTTATATAGTAAACATAGAGTGTTAATTAAATATAATAACATTAAAGAATCTATTGAAAAAAAGATTAAGTCAAATAAATGTAAAGTCATTTTTAACATAGAATCTGTTAACTGTTTATGTGCGGTACTTAGTAACAAAGCTATAAAATCAATTATAGAACTTCCCGAAGTAAAATATGTATGCTTAGATGAATTAGCATTTTTGTGTGGTAAAAATGTTTTATTATCCAATGGTGTATATACTCAAGGATCCAAAAGCGAATTATTATCTGAAAAAGGTTTTACAGGCAAAGGTATTGGTATAGGTATCATAGATAGCGGTGTTTATCCACATCCTGATTTGGTAAATCCTATAAATAAGATTAAATACTTTATGGATTTGGTTAACAATTTATCCTACCCCTATGATGACAATGGTCATGGTACTTTTATATCTGGTGTTGTTAGCGGTAGTGGCACTAGTGGAAAAGCAAAAGATAGAGGAGTTGCTATAAATAGTCATATTGCTATGATAAAAGCTTTCAATAGCTCTGGAAAAGGATATATTTCATCTACTCTATATTCACTAGAAATATTGTATGGTCTTATAGCCGAATATAATTTAAAGGTAATTTGTGCCCCTTTTGAAGTTATAACTATGAATTCTTTTATCTTAGATTTATATGACAAATTATTTACTAGTTTTAAAGATAAAAAAGTTGTTGTTGTAGTTCCTAGTGGGCATAACGAAGCTAGTGAAGATACTATTAAAGGCATTGCTATATCAAATAAGGTTTTAACTATCGGTGGAATGAACACTCATTCTTATTATTCTATAAGTCCTTATTCCTGTTGTGGTTCTAATAAGGTACTTCATAAACCTGATTTTATGGCAGCCAGTGACAATATTATGTCTCTTAATTCAGATATATCCTATATTTCTGAGCGAGATGGAGTGAAGCTCTATCCCCACAGCTTTAAAACACCATATACGGAATATAGCGGTACTTCTATATCTTGTGCCTTCATAGCTGGAGTTTGTGCACTGCTATATGAGATAAATAGTGAATACACTTATGAAGATATTTACTCTCTACTTAAGTTAAATTCAATTCTAATAAATGATAAAAAATATAAACAAGGTAATGGATATATAAAATTATATGAGCTGCTGAATATAAAAAAATAAGACATTCAACTTTGTAGTTGTATGTCTTATTTTAAAATTATTATTTATTATTTATTAATTCTCTTCTAAGGGCATCTAATAAAATACTAGTAGTTCTTTCTCGAATTTTCTGTCTGTCTCCACCTAGTTTTAATTCCCTTGTGGTAACTTCACCTTTATAATATACTCCAATATATACAAGTCCTACTGGCTTTTCTTCTGTTCCACCACCAGGACCTGCAACTCCTGTTGTTGATAATCCTATATGTGATCCTGAAGCCTTGGCTATGCCTACAGCCATCTCTTCAGCCACTTCATGGCTTACAGCACCAAACTTTTCAAGAGTTTTGCTTTTAACTCCTAATCTTTGCATTTTAGCTTCATTACTATAAGTTACCATTCCTTCTAAGAAACTTGATGATATACCTGGATAGTTAATAAGTCTAGCTGACACCATTCCTCCAGTACATGATTCTGCAGTTGATATAGTTAGTTGATTTTTTATTAAAATATCTCCTAAAACCTGTTCTAGAGTTACATCTCCTTCTCCATATACATCATCACCTAGTCTTTTCCTTATTTCCTCTTCCACAGGCTCTATTAAAGCTTTGCAATCCTCTTCATTTTTGCCTTTAGCAGTGATTCTAAATGTAACTTCACCATCCTTAGCATAAGGTGCTACAGTAGGGTTTTCATTATCAAGTAAATCTTCTAGTAATTCTGCTGCAGTGCTTTCTCCTATGCCAATTATCCTAAGTACCTTTGACACTAAAATTTCATTAGAGAACTTCTTTAAAAAAGGAATTACCTCATCCTCAAACATAGGCTTCATTTCTCTTGGTGGTCCTGGAAGCATTACTAATATTTTATTATTTTCATTAATAATACAACCTGGAGCAGTACCATTATTATTCTCTAATACTATAGCCTCTTCTGGAAAATATGCCTGTTTCTTATTGGATGCTCCCATAGGTTTTCCTAATTTATCAAAATATCTTTTTATTCTTTCGTAAGATTCCTCATGTAAAATAGGTTCTTTTCCAAAATACTCAAAAGCAATTTCTTTAGTTAAATCATCTTTAGTTGGACCTAATCCTCCTGTTGTTATAACTAGGTCGGCTCTAGAGAATGCAATCTTATAGGCATCTTTTAATCTATCTTTATTATCTCCTATAACTGATTGATGGTACACAAATATTCCTATATCGCTCAATCTTTTAGCTATATATTGTGCATTTGTATTTACTATATCCCCCAATAACAACTCTGTTCCTACTGCAAGTATCTCACACTTCATATCTTTTACCCCTTTAATTAAATACACTATTTATATTTTTAAATACATCCTTATTTTCTTTTATTTTTTTATCGTTTCCTAACACTGCAATAAAGTTCCTTCTCATTACTTCATTTAATAGTTCACTGTAATTATTTATATCTCCTACAGTAGTGCTAAGAACTTCTTCTCTCTCCTTCTGCCTATCTTCTTTTGTTATTCCCCTTATATACATACTTATAGCTCTATCACCTTTCATCGAAGGCGTAAGTGGCATATCAAAATCACTAATAGTTCCTATTATATATTTTGTCATCTCTCTGTCTGTAGTTTTAAAGTCTCGTAAAAATTTATATGCTTCATTATAAGTTTCTAAGGTTTCTTTTAAATTAGGATCTCTATAGGATGCAAATGCTAAATTACCACTTCTTACTATATTAGCAAAGGCACCATATGCACCACCCTGAACTCTAATTTTATTCCATAAATAATCTAATCCTATAACAGTCTTTAAAACCATCATTTTACCACAATATTCGTATCCTAATTCTTTAAAATTATATCCTTGAGCTACATATTGTACATTTGATGGTGTCAATAATCCTTCATTTTTCTTTTCTTCTCTAAAGTTATATTCCTTTAAAGTAACTCTATCATTAGATAATACTCTTTGCACTTTTATAAGATTTTCTTCTAATACTTTTAGCTCTTCTTCTTCCCCTGTTAAGGCCACAGTTAAATTATTTTTATTAAATATAGTCTTCATTATTTCATATAATTTATTTTTAATAAAATCTATTTTTTCATCAAAATTATTTTCTAAATCCTTTAAAAATTTATAGAATTCATAGCCAGATGTCTTTTCTATATATTGAGAAGGAGGCGAAAAATATGATGCTAATCTTGTTATAACTACCTGATGTCCTCTATCAATTAATCTCATTTCTATTCTAGATATTAGCTGTCTAATTAATTCTCTCATCCTCTTAACATCTTCAAACAGTGAATTTTCTATAATCTCACTTAATATATCTAAGGCCTTAGGTAATTTATCCACCATAACTTTGCAATGTCCCTCTAGGTATGGATAATATTTAAATAATTCTTTATCATCTCCATAAACTTCACTTTTAAAGTAAATTCCTCCAGTATTTATTAATACTTCATTAGATAATTCCGAATAATTATAATTTTTAGTATTTACCTTTCCAAGCATTGTACTCAATAAACTTATATATGGAATATCCTCTTCCTTTATCACCTTTGCATCAAACATAAAGTTTATATAAGCTATTTTGCTTGTAAAAGTATTGTGCATTAATATTTTACTTCCTTGAAATTCAAAGCTTTTAACCTCTAGTTCATCTACACCCTTATCTATATCATCTAATGACAGCATAGGAATAGTCTCTAATACTTCCTTAGAATCTGGTGTAGTCTGTCTTACCATTAATGCCCTTGTTTCATCAACAATCCTCTCTAAATCTTCCTCATTTAAATTTTTCTTATAGCTATAAAGCTGTTCTTTAAGTTCTTCCTCTTTTCTATGAGCTAATCCTTTATCAGGTTTTAAAACTAATAAAGAGCTATGAGGATTATTTAGTATATACTTATCAATGATGTTCTCAAAATATTTACTTTCATGAGCAGTTTTTATTTTCTCTAAAATCTTTTCATATCTCATATGAATTAATGGATCTCCACCATAAAGCCAACTATCCATAGCCGTCATATAATAGAATAATCCTTTAGGAAAACCTTGAAAATCTGCCTCTCTTAGCTTAAATTCAGTTATGTTTATACAACCTTCAATAAGTTTTTTATCTATCCCATCTCTAACTAAAGTTGTTAGTGTATCAAAAACTACCTTCTTAAATTCTTCTCTCTTATTTTCCTCACTATTTTTTACTACTATGCTAAAAACAGGTTGAAGAATTCCATTATCAAAGCTTCCATATACATCTTTACCTATTCCTGAATCAAGAATTGCTTTTTTTAATGGAGCTCCTTGAGCCTCTAATAATATATATTCTAGTATATCTAGTGCTAAATATAATTCTTCATCCACTGATTTTCCTGTAACAAAGTTTAATGATAGGAATGTTTTCTCCTCTTCATTATCATCTTCTGATATTGAATAATTCTCTATTACTTCCTTCATCTCTTTGTAAGCCTTTTGCGGATTTATTGTAGCATCTATTTGTTTTTTATCGAAATTAACCAAATAATTGTCATTTATAAAAGAAAGCATCTTATCTAGATTACCATCTCCATATAAGAATATATAACTGTTAGATGGATGATAATACTTTGTATGAAAGGCTAAGAACTCATCATAGTTTAATTCCGGAATGAAATCAGGATCTCCGCCAGATTCAAATCCATAAGTATTATCTGGGAACAAAGTTTCCTGAATCTTTCTCATTAAAACTCCATCTGGAGAAGAAAATGCACCTTTCATCTCATTATAGACTACTCCTTTATAGGTTAAATCACTTTCTTTATCTTCTAAATCATAATGCCATCCTTCTTGCATTAATATTTCTTTTGTATTATATATGTTAGGATAAAATACTGCATCTAGATATACATCCATCAAATTAAAAAAGTCTTTTTCATTTTTGCTTGCTATTGGATATATGGTTTTATCACTAAAAGTCATTGCATTTAAGAATGTATTTAATGATCCCTTTATTAGTTCCACAAATGGCTCTTTTGTAGGAAACTTTCTTGACCCGCAAAGTACACTATGTTCAAGAATATGTGCAACTCCAGTGTCATCACTTGGGGGAGTTTTAAACCCTATAGAAAAGACTTTATTACTATCATCGTTTTCCATATGTAAAAGTTTAGCACCAGTATTTTCATGCTCGAAAATTCTAGCTTTCGAGTTAATCTCTTCAATATATTCTTCATGCTTTAATATAAAACCATGGTAATTTTCTCCTAGTTTATAATTCATAACAAACCTCCTCATATCTTTTATATAATAATTCTACTACTATTCTTTGTTAGTAAGATTTTAATATTCAATTAATAATTTTTTACACACCGTTCTCTTTAAGACTTATAAAATTCATTTTTAAAGGATTAGCATAATATTTGAGTTATGCTAATCCAAACTTGAATTACACTTTAATAAATTTAAAATAAACTTTCCTAAAGTATTTACAAAATTTAATTCATCGAAATTAAATTCTTTCTTTTGAGCAGACACAGATAAATATAACACTGCTATAGTTTTATCTCTATTCTTTAATGGTAATACTATAATTGATTTCCAATCCGGAATATCTGTAATAATATCTTGTTCTAATATATTATCCCAATCTACAATACATATGTTTTCCCCTGTAGTAATAACCTTTTGTATATTATCTAGATTATATATATTATAACTATTCTGCTTTAAATTATTACTCTTAGATAAATACTCATCTACTATATTTGTACCTTCTATAATAAATAACCCTACATCGTCACATTCTATTATTTCTGTAATTTTATCTAATATATATGATATTTTTTTTTCGAATTCTATATCTTCATTTAGTAAATCAATAAATTCTATTAAAGTAGATACGTTTTTGTAATCTTGATTTCCTGTCCCAACTAATATCCCACTTAATTTATTTGTAGTATTTCCCTTTAGTTTGTATTTTTCATTCCACACCTTTACTGCATTTCTTCCAATATTCTTTGCTTCATATAGTGCTTGATCTACCTTTTCTATAAGCTCTTCATAATTAGTACTATGCTCGGGATAATTAGCTACTCCTAAACTTACAGTTACAGGTCTCTTATCACCAAGAATTTTTTTACTCTCTATTTTTTGTCTTATTTTCTGAGCTACTATCTCTGCACTCCTAACATCTGTATCTGGAAGTATTATGATAAATTCCTCTCCACCATATCTCCCTATTATATCCGTTTGCCTAATATTATTTAAAACAACCTCACATATTTGCTTTAAAACCTTATCTCCACTTCTATGTCCAAAGTTATCATTGATATCTTTAAATTTATCAATATCAAACATAACTATAGAGAATTGGTTATTTAGTTCATAAGATCTATCTATTTCATCTTGAATAGATTTTTCTAAGTACTTTCTAGTAAATGTTCCTGTCAATTTATCGATAGTAGAGCTTATTTTTATATTGTGCTTATCTAATATAATCCCTAATATTTTTGATATAGTTATGCACTGTTCTTTACTATAGTCATTTATATTGTGTAAAATTCTATCACTCTCAATATATATATATCCTAGTACATTGTCATTGTATATAAAATCTGAGTTCCTACTTCCATACTTGCCTATATCTCTCTCACTTTCTAAAATTATAGGTATACACATAACTGCTCTAAGATTATTTTTTAGTTTTTTCCACCTATGTATATTTAAATTGTCATTTTGACTCTCATTAAATATGATAGGTTTAACTTTATTTATACATTGCTTTACAATGGTCATATCATTAGGTAACTCCATAGTCTTATTACTACTAGCGATTACATTACACTGATTATCTTTATCTATAATAATGCTTACTCTACTAGCTAATGTAATGTAGCATATATACTGAGATATAAGCTCTAGATTCTTTAAATTTTCATTACCTAATTTTTTTATTAGATCTTCTAAATTATTTATATCCTTTAATGACATGGTAGAGAAATTTTTTAATGACTCAACAAATTCATTATTTAATACACTTTCTTTATTTAGGTTGTTAAATAATAAATTTATATCCTGTTGATTATTAATTTTTAATGGAATTTCACTAATATTTTTAATATGACAATAATATGTTTTTACTTTATTAAATTTTTTAAAAGGTTCCAATAACTGAATATTTTCTTTGAAAAATTTAACTCTATAATCTAATGGTACTTGTCCAACAACATCGCTTATTATGGCACACGCCTCAAAAAAATATATAATAGAGTAGGAATATTCACCTTTATTATAATAGTAATTTCCAATTTCTAAGTGAATTCGCCAAAGCACCTTAAACTGATCTTCTTTTTTACAATAGTCTAATGCTACATCTAATAATTCTTTATTTTTTTCTACTGACAATACATATTCAATGTAATTTAATAGTGGAATATTAAAGATATTGTCCGTTTCTCTTATCCACTCTTTTATCTTATCAAGCAGTTTTTTAGCCTCTATAAAAAAGCCCCTTTCGATGAAGCTTAGGATGCATTGACATATCAGTTTAACCCTAAAGTTTATGTTTAGTATCTTTTCTCCAATGATAATCAAGTTATTTACTATATCTATATCATTATCATTTGGCCTTAAAATGTGCGCCTTGAGTAGCCTAAATATATCTATATTCCATCTTATGATACAATCTATATCCTTATAAACCTCATGAGCTTTATCTAAATATTCATAAGCTTTTTCTATCTCTCCAAGTTCTTTATTAAGTTCCCATAAGAATAGATAATAATCGCCTATATTTTTACCTTGATTTGGAGCCTTTCTTAATTGGTCTTCACACAATAAATAATACTTATAGGCCTCTTCATAGTTACCCATAATAGTCATTATATAACCTAAATAAGTATAACTATAAAATAACAATGATAGATTTTGATATTTATAGGATTTCTCTACAGATTCCTTGAAATAATTATATGCAGATATTCTATCTAAGTTTATAAAGTGTATAAATCCTATATTCGATAATCCTATTACTTCATAGAATGTATTATTGTTTTCTTTACTTAATTTATATACTTTTTCAAACCAAATTAGAGCTTCATCAAAATCTTGTATATAATCACTATATATAACTCCAATATCATTAAGTATTTTATTTATTCCTTTATTATTTCCAAAATCTTTATATCCCTCTAAGAACTCAGTATACATGTCTAATACTTCATATATTTTATCTTCTAACATCAAAGCAGTGCAGTATATTGTTTTAAAATTCACTTCAAAATCTATATTTCTCTTTTTCGAAAGCTCTAATCCTTGGCTACTAATTTCCTTTACCTTTTCATATTGTTGATTATTTAATAACATTCGACAGAGATTTAGTTTATAATGTAAAGTTCCTTGTATATAATCTACCTTATAAACTAGTTCTCTAGCTTCATCTAAATAACTAATAAAAACCTCTTCATCACCTTGTTCTTCATGAATGCCAATAATTTTGAAGATAAAATCAATTTCCTTCTCCTTTAAATCAATTTTTTTACATAACTCTTTACCCTGTAAGTAATATTTTAAGGCTATACTCTTATCACTATTAAAACTATATAAATCTCCTAATTCCATAAATGTAATAATTATTGTATATAAAAAATTATGTTTATCTTCAAAAGAATTTATTATTTCTAAAACTTTTAAATTATATTTTATAGCTTCATCTACATTCTTTAAAAACACTAACCTTTTAGCGTTTTCTGCATAGTAATGCACTAATTCTCTTTTATTATCTGATTGTTCTAAGTGATGTATAATTTCTTCTAAGTACATATACTCATCTTGCTTATAGTTAGTACATAATATTTTAGCTGCTAACCTATGCTTTTCTCTCTTTTCATCTTTTGAAATATCATTGTACATATAATTTTTTAAAAACTTATTATAAAAGTCAAAAACAAATCCATTATCAGATATCTTTCTACACAGTATACCTTTATCCATTAAGAAATTCATTGTATGACTTATACTTAATATATCTGATGTTGTTGTCATACTTTTTATTATTTCTACAGAAATTGGTGTGTAAAATACAGACACTATTTGAAGTATTTCTAGAGAAAAACTCTCTAATTTTTCTATTTGATTTTTACATGTTTCATCCATATTCCTAGGCATGTAAATCTCATTTTCTGAGTCTTTATACCATGATCCTGTTTTGCTATTAATGTATATTTTTTTTCTAGCTAATAAATCTTTAAGAATCTCTTCAACAAATAAAGGATTACCCATGGTATTTAGATATAACTTATCTGTGAATTTATTGGTAATTTTAGATATATCAAGGATTTCCTTTATCATTAAAACCACTTTTTCTTTATTTAGTGGTTTTAAAATTAAGTCTAACTTTACAAATTCTCTTATGTTTGATAAGAGCTCCATGAATTTTTTGTTTTCTAAACATTCTCCATCTCTATAAGACAATATTATCATTAGCTTTCTGCTATCATTAGAAAGCTTTGTTATAAGATATTGTAATAAATCTATAGTAAATTCATCGCATTTATCTATAGCATCTATTATTATTACTCCTTGCTTATCTGCATAGAATTCTCTTATGAACGATGATATTTTTCCTATTATTACGTATTTTTTTTTATTTTCAGGTAATTGTTTATAATCTTGTAAATCTAAGTTCTGTTTTTTTATCTCAGGTGCAAAATAACTTAATTCGTTTTGATATTTTACTACTAACTCTTTATCTGCATTTGGAATCATTTGTTTTAAAATACTAGACACAACATTTGAGACATCTACTGTTGAGTCAAGACGGGTTTGAACTATTTCTCTATTTAATTTTAAAATATAATCCATATGAGTCAGTAATCTAGTTTTTCCTATACCTATCTCACCATGTATAGTTACAATATTTTTACTATCTTCATTTTTAAATATAAATTCTTTAACGCCTATTAGAGAGTTGATTTCCTCATCTCTCCCAATTATAGGTATGTTTAAGTTTAGCTTTTCTACCTCATCTTTTTTATATATTGCATAATCTTTCTCATATAATTTATTTATTTCTAATATAATATCCTCTATGTTTTTATATATGCTATCTTCCTTATTTACTAAACAGTTATATATTATATGATACAGCTTTTCTCCTAACAGCTCAGAATGACTAGTACAAACACTACTATTTTTACAATTTATAGCTTCTATAATATTACTAGCTTCAATGTCATATCTTAAGATTTTTAATGTCAACCTTAATAATATAACTCCTAAGGAATATATATGGTAATGAATCTCATCTATTTTACCATCATAGTTTGGATTTAGATTTAAAAATAGTACATCATTTTCCTTTACGGAAAAATCATTAATATTCTCTAACTTAAATGTTATTAAATCTTTTATTTTTATTTGGCCATTTTTATCTAAATATATATCATCTAGACTTATCAGTATTTTTTCTTTATTGGACATAAAATATCTTTTAGATATTCTACATATGTCTGAAAAATATTCTATAAGTTTCTCTTCATGAATAAATTGCACTTGGTTTTCTATTTTAAATTCATCACTTATATATTGAGTCGTATAGAAATAATTCTTATGCAATATCTTTTTATTATCTATGTTAGATATAACTCCAAAATCTAAAACTTCGATACCACATTCATTATTAATTCCAGTTAGGCGCTCTAATTTGCTAATACAAAAATTCACAAACTCTTGTGATATATAATTAGAGTTTAGAATATATAGCTTTACTCTTAAAAAATCCTTCATAATATCAATACATTCATAGACGGAATACACTCTATTTTGCTCTAAATTTTCAACTACTCTATATCTATTGTTGATTATTTGCACCTAACCACCCTCCTCTGCTTAAAATTTCAAAGTACTTTTATTTTATCATACCTAAAACTAAACTTAAATATTTTATGTAAATATTTTACATTAGAGAGCATGTTATGTTAGTATTTCATAGCCTGTTTCTGTTACTCTTATGGTATGCTCCCATTGAGCTGATAATGAACCATCTTTAGTAACTGCTGTCCAATCATCTTCTAGTACAATAGCTTCTGGTGCTCCTTCATTGATCATTGGCTCTATAGTAAAAGTCATATTAGGTAATAATATCATACCTTCTCCTCTGTTTCCTATATGAGGAACAAAAGGTTCTTCATGAAACTCGTTTCCTATTCCATGTCCGCCATAATCATATACTACTGAATATCCCTTACTTTTTGCATATTCATTTATTACATATCCAATGTCTCCTAAGGTTTTAAACGGCTTTACTTCTTCAATCCCTCTTCTTAGACATTCCTTTGCAGTTTCAACTAAATCTCTTGCTTTTTCTGATCCATTTCCTACAATAAAGGTTCTATTTGAATCTCCATAATATCCATCTAATATACTAGTTACATCTACATTCACTATATCTCCATCTTTTAATACAATATTTTCACTAGGAATACCATGACATATAACATTGTTTATTGATACACATGTGCTCTTTGGAAATCCATGATATCCAAGTGGCGCTGGATATGCTCCATTAGCTACAGTATATTCATGTACCCATGTGTTTATTTCCTCTGTTGTAATTCCAACTTTTATTTTACTCTCAACCATATCAAGAATTTCTCTAGTTAATTTACAACTTTTTCTTATACCTTCTATATCCTTTTCCCTCTTAATCATTTCCTTAGGTATTACATATCCTAATTCTTCTCCTAATCTATCTAAATATTCATCCTGATTCATGTGGCATTTTTTATATTTTAAACCGCTTCCACACCAACAATTATCATTTCTACTTATTTTATTCATAATCAACCTCCAATAATCTTAATGAAAGTACACCTGTTGCGTATTTTCCTATAAGATTCGCTTTTTATTATATTCTATCATATTTATTATTTTTTATTTCTAACGTAGTAAAAGGTCTTATAGAATCATTCTATAAAACCTAATTTACTCTAAAAAGTATATATATAGATATATCTTTCAGCTTTGTTCTGTAATAATTTCATATACTCATATAGAGATACATTTTTTCTATTCGCAGTATGCTGGGCAACAAAAACATCATATTTCCCAGAGGAAATATTATAATGTTTTCCATGAACTACTTGTGAATGATATGGTAAATTATTATTTTTTATATTACCATACTGAATAACATCTCCAATTTGTATAGAATTATATATGTTCTCAAAATTCTTTAGTGCTTCTTCAACTGTTAATTCTCTATAACTTCTTGCTGTATTGTTTCCTATTCCATTTTCATTTCCCCAGTACTTTCTAAAATATCGGCTACTTCTCCATGTAAGAGAAACTTTCCGAAGCAACTTATAGTCATTTGTATAGCAAAACCAATTTGAAAAACTAGTATAATCTTTCCCTACCACCTCTAAACCACCAGCTCTTAACACCTGAGATACAAAATTAGTGCAATCATCTCCATTATAATGTGGATATTCTTTAATATTCGGTGACTCAGCATAGGCTTCAGCATATACTCTAGCCGCATTTCTATCATATCTAGCTATCTTTCTAATAGTTTTTTTATTACTGCGTAGTGGGGTAATTATGCTCTTCTTTATAATAGCCTTTATTTTATCACTTCTCACAATTTACCTCCTACTAAATACAACTTTTGTATTAGTATATCTTTATTAAAATTATACTCATTTATAAGCAAATTGTTTACTATTTTATTTAATTAAGTTTTATTCTCTTCCCTCTGACACAAAAAATAATGCTAATAATCCCGAACCAGTATGACTTCCTATGGTAGGTCCTAAGTAATTTATAATACAATTTTTTACATTGCCATTTTCTCTGCACATTTCTTCTAATACTTTTGCATCTTCATAACAGTCACCATGAGATATAGTTATAGTTTGAGGAATATTTTTATCTGTTCTTTCAATAAACTTTTGTGCTAATGTTGATATAGCTTTCTTTCTTCCTCTTACTTTTGTAAGCGGTATAAGCTTTCCATTATTATCTACATGTAGTATAGGTTTTACGCTTAATAATGTTCCTACCGCTGCTGCAGATGAGGAAACTCTTCCCCCTCTTTTTAAATGATTTAAATCATCTGGAGTAAAATAGTGATTTATTCTAAGTTTTATATCTTCTAAATATTTAACAATCTCTTCCTTAGATTTACCTTCTTCAATCTTTTCATACGCCATATAACATAATAATGCTATACCCATACTAGCACATAAAGAATCTATTACTGTTATATCACTATTCGGTAATTCTTCTTTTATGTTAAGCACAGCTCTCCTAGCATTATCTATAGTTCCCGTGAGTCCAGAAGAAAGTCCTACATATAGAATAGATTTATTTTGCTTTGACAAACTTCTGAATACTTCTTCAAATTTAAATACATTAATTTGAGAAGTTGTTGGCATCTCCCCATTTTTTAATTCCTGAAAGAATTCTACACTATTTAATGTTCTCCCAAAGTCATCTTCAATTTCCTTTCCCTTGAAATTACAATTTATAGGGATACCTACTACATTGGGTTTATTAACAAATTCTAAAGGTAAATCACTTCCAGAATCTACTACTAAAACTAAATCCTTATTCATATATTATCCTACCTTTCTAAACTCTATAAATTTATAGAATCCTATAACTCTATTTTACCACAGCTTCGTTTAATATTATAAATTAATAAAATTAAGACCTGTGATGATAACTAACAGTAAATTAATATATAATACATTCATTTACTATTTATCCTAATAATCTTATAATATACCAAATAATGCTAAATTACAAAGAAAATTTAGGTGTTATCTCACAAGCCTGAAATATAATATTTAACTTTCATTAACAAATTTTCCTATCTTCCTAAACTTATAATATCTTTTTATAAGTAAGGATTCTATACTTTCCGTTTTAAATCTATCTAATGCTGCTATAATATTTCTTTCTATAATATTTGCCATTTTATCTGTATTTATTCTTGCTGAACCTTCTGGCTCTTTAATTACTCTATCTATGATACCAAATTTAAATAAATCATCTGCAGTTATTTTCATTGCCTCTGCTGCTTCTTTAGCCCTTGTAGAATCTTTATATAATATAGATGCAAATCCTTCTGGAGACAATATGGCATAGATTGAGTTCTCTAACATCCATACCTCATCTGCTAAACCTAGTGCTAATGCGCCACCACTTCCACCTTCTCCAATAATGATAGATATTGTTGGTGTCTTTAATCTGCTCATCTCCATTAAATTTCTTGCTATTGCTTCTCCAATCCCTCTTTCTTCTGATTCCATACCACAAAATGCACCTGGGGTATCAATAAATATTATAACAGGTCTATGGAACTTTTCTCCTTGCTTCATGAGCCTTAAAGCTTTTCTATACCCTTCAGCCTTAGGCATTCCAAAGTTCCTCTCTATATTTTCTTTTGTATTATTTCCTTTTTGAACGCCAATTATAGTGACAGATACTCCTTTTAATTCCCCTATACCTCCTATAATTGCTAAATCATCTCCATAATACCTATCCCCTTTTAATTCAATAAAATCACTAAATATTCTATTGATATAATCTAAAGATGTAGGTCTATGGATATCTCTTGCTATATTAACTTTTTCCCATACTGTATTCATATACTAATAGATTCCTTTCTTATTTTTTATGGAGTCTCAATATAGTACCTATAGTATCCTTTAACTCTTTTCTATTTACCACTTTATCAACAAATCCCTTTTCCTGTAGAAATTCTGATTTCTGAAATTCTTCTGGTAAGCTTTGTTTAATAGTTTGTTCTATAACCCTTCTTCCAGCAAAACCTATCAACGCTTTTGGTTCTGCTAATATTATATCTCCTAACATGGCAAAACTTGCTGTTACTCCTCCTGTAGTTGGGTCTGTAAGTACAGTTATATATAATAATCCTTTCTTATCATGCTCTGCTAGTGCAGCTGAGGTTTTAGCCATTTGCATCAATGAAAATATTCCCTCCTGCATTCTAGCACCTCCTGAACAAGTAAATATAATTATAGGTAAGCTTTTCCTTGTAGCTAGTTCTATAGATCTAGTTATCTTCTCTCCAACTACACTTCCCATACTTCCCATGAAAAAATTGCTATCCATAACGCATACTACAGCCACATTTCCCTTAACTTTACCATATCCAGTAACCACAGCTTCTTTTAGTCCCGTTTCAGCTTTTGCTTTACATATTTTGTCTTCATATTGTGGGAACTCTAAAGGATTAGTCGTTAAAACATCCACATCTATTTCTTTAAAGCTATTTTTATCCACAAATTGCTCTATTCTTTCTTTGGCACTAAGTCTAAAATGATATCCACAGTTATTACATACCTTTAAGTTTTCTTCTAAATCTTTTTTGTATAAAATCTTTCCACAACTATCACACTTTACCCACAAACCATCTGGGATTTTAGGTTTTTTAACCTCTTGTTGTGGATTGTTTTTTACTTCTATATATACATTTTTCTTAAATAGTCTCATTAAATTTTTCATATTATCCTCGCTTTAAATTATTAATAACTATAGTTTTAATTCTGTGGATAAAAATGAGGTATTAAAGTCTCCTTGGATAAATTTTTCATTATTTAATATATTAAGCTGTAAATCTATATTGGTTTTAACCCCTTCAATAATAAATTCACTCAATGCTCTCTTCATCTTATTTATAGCTTCTTCTCTATCTCTTCCATGAACTATTACCTTACCTATCATTGAATCATATGTAGGTGGAATTTTATAGCCTTGATAAATAGCTGTATCTATTCTTATTCCATTCCCACCAGGTATGTGAAGATCTTTAATCTCTCCAGGACATGGCATAAAATTATTATACGGATCTTCTGCATTTATTCTACATTCTATTGAATGTCCTCTTATTTGTATATCTTCTTGCTTAAAGGATAGTCTTTCACCGTTAGCTACTTTAATTTGCTCTTTAATTAAATCTATACCTGTAACCATCTCTGTAACTGGATGTTCAACCTGTATTCTTGTATTCATTTCCATAAAATAAAAATCCATATTTTTATCTACTAAAAACTCTATAGTTCCTACACTCATATAGCCTATAGCTTTAGCTGCATTTACCGCTACTTCCCCCATAGCTTTTCTTAAATTTTCATTTATTACCGCTGATGGTGCCTCCTCTAAAACCTTCTGGTTTTTCCTCTGTATTGAACATTCTCTCTCTCCTAAATACACTACATTTCCGTAACTGTCTCCAATAATTTGCATCTCAATATGCCTTGGCTTTTCAATAAATTTCTCTATATAAATAGAATCATCATTAAATGCAACTTTTGCTTCACTCTTAGCATTGTTGTACTCCTTAACTAACTCTTTATCATTATATACAATTCTAATACCTCTTCCCCCACCACCACTGGAAGCTTTTATCATTACTGGATAACCTAAATTTTTAGCTACTTCTAAGGCTTCTTCATAATTCTTAACTATTCCCTTAGATCCAGAAATTATTGGAACGCCTGCTTCTTCCATAAGCTTTTTAGCCATAGCCTTATCTCCCATGTTTTTTATATTCTCTGGAGAAGGACCTATGAATTTTATATTGCACTCTTCACACATCTTTGCAAACTTACTATTTTCAGATAAAAATCCAAAACCAGGGTGTATGGCCTCTGCTCCTTTTAATATAGTTGCACTTATTATGTTTCTCTCATTTAAATAGCTATCCTTTGATGGAGATGGTCCTATACATATGGCTTCATCCGCTAATTGGGTATGAAGTGCATCTCTATCTCCTTCTGAATATACAGACACAGTTTGTATTCCCATTTCTCTACATGCTCTTATTATTCTTACAGCTATTTCTCCCCTATTTGCTATTAATATTTTTTTAAACATACTAATACCTCTTTCACTTTACTATGCTCCTACTGCAAAAGACAGCTCACACTCACAAGCTATTTCTCCATCTACAGTAGCTATAGCCTTACCTATTCCAATTGGTCCTTTTCTTTTTACAATCTCCACTTCTAATCTTAAAGTATCACCTGGTACAACTTTTCTTCTAAACCTAGCGTTCTTTATTCCACCAAAGTAAGCTATTTTTCCTCTACTCTTTTCCTCATGGAGTATAGCAACAGCACCAACCTGTGCTAATGCTTCAATTATTATAACTCCTGGCATAACAGGTTCCACTGGGAAATGTCCCTGAAAAAAGTATTCATTCATAGTTACATTTTTATACCCTACTGCAGATACTCCACTATTAATGGTTTCTATATAATCTATAAACAGAAAAGGATATCTATGAGGAATTATTTCCTGAATTTCACTTATATTTAATGCTATCTTTTTCATTCTCATTTACACTCCTACAGTTTTACTTTAAATAGCGATTCTCCAAATTCTACTATGGCTCCATTATCGACCATAACTTCTATTATAGTTCCCTCTACTTCACTTTCTATCTCGTTCATTAGTTTCATAGCCTCTACGATGCAAACTTCCTGTCCTTTTGTTACTTTATCTCCACACTTTACATAAGGCTCTCCATTTTCAGAAGAAGATGTATAAAAAGTACCTACCATAGGAGATTTTATATAATGAAAACTCTCTTCATCTACTTCCCCTAATTCTTGTATCACATCTGATTTTTGAGCTATATCAGTTTTTTTATCTTCTATTAATATTACTTCAGGCTTGATACTTGATATACTCTCTCTAGTACCTTCCTTTTCAAGAAAACCCTTACTAAGTTTTATTTTTAATTCATGGTCTTCTATCTCTAAATAATTTATAGTAGACTCACTTAGAGTTTTAATTAAGCTTTCAATGCTTTTAAAATCCACCATTATTTTTCCTCCCACTTCTTAAATACTAAAGTTGCATTATGTCCTCCAAAGCCGAGAGAATTAGACATTGCATATTTCATCCTAACTTTTCTTCCATTATTAGCTACATAATCTAAATCACACTCTTCATCTTTATTTGATAAACCTATGGTAGCAGGTATAAATTCTTCTTCTAAAGCCTTTGCACATATTATGCTTTCAACTGCTCCAGCTGCTCCTAATAAGTGTCCCATCATAGATTTTGTAGAACTCACTGGGATTTTATATGAATATTCCCCAAATAAATTTTTTATAGCTAATGTCTCAAATTTATCATTAAATGGGGTACTAGTTCCATGAGCATTTATATAAGATATTTCATTTTTATCAATACCAGCCTCTTCAATAGCTAGTTCCATAGCTCTTTTTGCTCCTTCACCATCATTGCTTGGCTGAGTAATATGATATGCATCACAAGTAGTTCCATACCCAACTACTTCTCCTTTAATATCTGCCTTTCTTTTAAGTGCATGGTTTAAGCTTTCTAAAACAACAATTCCTGCTCCCTCTCCCATTACGAAACCATTTCTTTCTTTATCAAAAGGAATAGATGCTCTTTTAGGATCTTCAGTTCTACTTAATGCTGTTAATGATGTAAAACCTGCTACTGCGGTAGGTGTTATAGGTGCCTCACATCCACCTGCTATTACTATATCTGCTCTTCCTTCTTTTATTAGCCTGAAGGCCTCTCCTATACAGTTTGTTCCTGTAGCACAAGCTGTTACTACGCACATGCATGGACCTTTAGCTCCATATTTTATTGCTACATTTCCTGCTGCAATGTTACTTATTAACATAGGAATCATAAATGGTGAAACTCTATTAGGTCCTTTATCTAGAAGTTTTAAATGTTCATTTTCTAAGGTTTCAAGGCCTCCAATACCAGATCCTACTATTACACTAAATCTATTACTATCAATATCATCTAAATTAATGTTTGCTTTCTTCATAGCTTCTTCAGCTGCTACCATAGCAAATTGACAATATTTATCCATTCTTCTACTTTCTTTTTTTTCAAGAGCTACATCTGGATTAAAATCTTTAACTTGAGCTGCAACTTTCACCTTATAATTTTCTGTATCTAATCCACTTATCAAATCTATCCCACAAACATTGTTTTCTATGCTTTTCCATAGCTCTTCCACAGTATTTCCTATAGGTGTTACAGCTCCCATTCCCGTTATTACTACTCTATTTGACATAAGATTCACTCCTTTATTACATTAGCATTCCGCCATCTACATTTATTACCTGTCCTGTTATATATCTAGATTTATCTGAAGCTAAGTACACTACTAAGTTTGCTATATCTTCACCTTTTCCAAAACTTTTTAAAGGAATACTTTTAATCATTTCTTCCTTTACTTTATCAGCTAAACATTCCGTCATATCACTTTCAATGAAGCCTGGTGCAACGGCATTTACCGTTATTCCTCTACTTCCAACTTCTTTAGCTAATGACTTTGTGAATCCTATTACTCCTGCTTTTGATGCTGCATAATTTACCTGACCGCCATTTCCAGCTATTCCTACCACAGAGGAAATATTTATTATTCTGCCGCATTTTTGTTTTATCATTGACCCAATTACTTCTTTTGAACTGTTAAATATACCTTTTAAATTAACCTCAATTACTCTATCAAAGTCTTCTTCTTTCATCCTCATTAAAAGTCCATCTCTAGTTATACCCGCATTATTAACCAATATGTCTATTGAACCAAATCTTTCTGATACTTCCTTTATAAAATCTTTGCAATGATTTGAATTACTAATATCACCCTTTATTCTTATACCTTTAACTCCTAAAGCTTCTATAGTTTCTATAACACTTGAAGCTTCATTATCACTACTTACATAGCTTATTGCTACATTAGCTCCATTTTGAGCACATGCAATTGCAATAGCCTTTCCTATACCTCTACTACCACCAGTTATAACCACATTTTTTCCTTTTAACATACACTTCTCTCCTAAAATTCTATTTTCAATTCTTTAAGTGTGCTCCTAAGTGACTCTAGATTTTCTATGTTGAACACCTTAATTGACCTATTGATTTTTTTAATAAAACTACTAAGAGTTTTATTCGGTCCTACCTCAATAAAAATTTCAACTCCATCTTCTATCATGGTTCTTATGGTTTTCTCCCATTGTACAGAATTTTTTATTTGATTCATTAAAATTTCTCTTATATCTTCATATTTTTCTAACTTATTACCTGTTACATTTGGAACTATATCTATTACTGGTTCACTAAATTCTATATCCTCTAACTCCTTTAATAATTTTTCTGAAGCTGTATTTAATAATGTAGTGTGAAATGCTCCACTAACTGGAAGCTCTATGACTCTTCTTGCACCTTTTTCTATACATTGTTCCATGGCTTTTTTTAAAGCTTCTATTTCCCCGGAAATTACTATCTGAGAAGGACAATTGTAATTAGCTATAGATATTACTCCCAAATTAGCGCATTCATCACATACATGATGTATCTCTTCAGCAGATAGTCCAATAACTGCTGCCATTTTCCCTGGTCTTAAATCTCCAGCCTCTTTCATAAATTTTCCTCTTTTTTCTACAATATTTATTCCATCAGAAAAACTTATTACTTCACTACCTATTAGGGCTGAATACTCACCTAAGCTAAAACCTGCTACCATGTGAGGTTTAACTCCAAAACTCTTTAATACTTCTAAGGCTGCCATTGACATAGTTACTATAGCAACTTGAGTATTTTCTGTTGAATTTAACTCTTCTACTGGCCCTTTAAAACATAACTTGGTCACATCTCTTTTTAAGATTTTATTAGCATTTTTAAATACTTCTTGTGCTTCTATAAAATTATCATATAATTCCTTACCCATACCTACATACTGGGCACCCTGCCCTGGAAAAATGAATCCTATTTTTCTCATAATAACCTCTTTAATTTTTAAATTCTCTTTTTAAATGTTCTATTACCTCTAAAGTACTACTTACTAAATCTTTTATAATATCTTCACAACTCTCTCTTCGTTTTATCATAGCTGCAATTTGTCCAGCCATCACTGAACCATTATCTACATCACCTTCTACTACTGCTTTTCTTAAAGCTCCTGATCCTAATTTTTCAATCTCCTCAAAAGATTTTTCGCTCTTTTCTATATTTACAAACTCTCTACTTAGTTTATTTCTAAGTACTCTAACAGGATGACCTGTACTTCTACCTGTTACTATAGAATCAATATCCTTACTTCCTATAATCTTTTCTTTATAATTATCATGAACATTACATTCGTTAGCTACTAAAAATTTTGTTCCTATTTGAACACCTTTGGCACCTAATGCAAAAGCCGCCACCATACCTCTTCCATCGCCTATACCACCAGCTGCTATTACTGGTATGCTCACAGCATCTACTACTTGAGGTACTAAAGCCATAGTTGTTAATTCACCTATATGTCCACCTGCTTCACACCCTTCTGCTATTACCATATGTGCTCCACTTCTTTCCATCCTTTTCGCTAATGCAGTTGATGCAACTACTGGAATAACCTTAATATTATGACTTCTCCACATATCCATGTATTTACCTGGACTTCCCGCTCCTGTGGTGATTACCTCTACACCTTCCTCACATACAATCCTAGCTATTTCATCAGCATTAGGGCTTAATAGCATAATATTTACTCCAAAGGGTTTGTTGGTAAGTTCTTTTGCTTTTTTTATTTCAGTTCTAACATTCTCAGGGACATTATTTCCTGCCGCTATAATTCCTAAACCTCCTGCATTAGATACTGCAGCCGCTAAACTACTATCCGCTATCCAGGCCATCCCTCCCTGAATTATAGGATATTCTATACCTAAAATATCACATATATCTGATTTGAACATATTAACCTCCCTATGGTTAAGGTCAGATATTTAAATACCTGACCCTTTAATTAGTTATTTATTCTTCTAGTTATATAATTCGTTATATCTCCAACTGATTTTATATTTTCAATATCTTCATTAGGTATTTCTATGTTAAACTCTTCTTCTAAGCTCATGACAATTTCAAATATTTCAAGAGAATCTACTCCTAAATCATCAGAAAATGTTGAAGTTTCCTTAACTTCCTCTATCTCCATAGATAACTGATCTGCGATTATTTTTTTTACTTTTTCTAATACCATATATAATTCCTCCTTAAATTTAAATACTCCATGTTATTAATCCACTACCAAAAGTTAGACCTCCGCCAAAACCTATAATCATAATTTTATCCTGGTTTCTAAATCTATTGTTTTTTACTGCTTCATCCAATGCTATAGGTATACTAGCTGCTGACGTATTACCTACCCTGTCTAGGTTTATTATAAATTTTTCCATAGCTATATTAGTCTTTTTACTAAAACTCTCTATCATTCTTAAGTTTGCTTGATGCGGAATGATAAAATCTATTTCTTCCTTAGTTAAGGATTGTTCCTTCAATATTCTATTAAATTCTTGCTCCATTACCCTCACTGCAAATTTATATATTTCTTTACCATTCATATTAATCTTAGAATTGTAGGAAATTTTATTTGTATAAGGATTTTCTAAATCTACCCCTCCGCATGTTAGAGATTCTCCTTTGGCTCCAACACTTTTACAATTTATTGAGCATATTCCCCGCTCTTCACTTCTTGTAACAACTATAGCTCCTGCTCCATCACCAAATAATATACAGGTTCCTCTATCCTTCCAATCAATGATTTTAGATAGTACCTCTGCTCCAATTATTAATGCGGTTTTTACCTTTCCTGTAGCTATAAAATTCTCTACTATACTTAATCCAAACATAAACCCACTACAAGCAGCATTTATATCAAAAGCCATGGCATTACTAGCTCCTATTGCTTTTTGAACGTTACATGCTACTGATGGAACTAATGAGTCTGGACTAACCGTACCCACAATTATTAATTCTATATCTTCAGGATTAATTCCACTACTTTCTATAGCCTTCAGAGCTGCTTTAGAAGCTATTATAGATGTATCTTCATCCTTAGATATTCTTCTTTCACTTATTCCTGTCCGTTCGATAATCCACTGATTGGATGTATCTACTAAACCCTCAAGATTTTTATTGGTTACCACATTATCAGGAATATAAGAACCAGTACCTATTATTTTAAAATTTTTCATGGTACTCTCCTTTACTTATTTTTAAGGTTATATTTAGCTTTAAAAAATCTATTTAATTTATCTAAGGACTTCATAAGAACTTCTTCCTCTTCTTCAGTTAGTCCCTCAATAGTAGCTGTTATCATATCTTGATGAAATTTTTCATGTATTCTATAAGCTAATTTTCCCTTTCTAGTAAGGGCTATCATTACTGATCTTCTGTCCTCTTCAGCTCTTTCTCTTTCAACATACTCTTTTTTCACTAATTTATTTATAGCTGTAGTTAAAGTTCCTACTGTAATTCCTAAATCTTGAGCTACTTCAGTCATAGTTCTTGCACTATACATACCTATAGCATCAATTGTATGTACCTCAGTTATTGATAGGTCACTTAAAACCCCATCCTTTAAAGCATTTTGCTCTATCTCTAAGATATCATTAAAGGTTTCAACTAAAAGTTCATTTAATATTTTCTTATTTGAAGAAGGCGGTGCCATAAATAAGTCCTCCTTTAATTTTTGTTTGATATTCAAATTATTTGATAGTCAAAGTATATATTTTATCTTCCTATCTGTCAATAATTTTTATATATTTAATTTGATGATCAAAGTAATTTAACACATTATTCATTTTTGTTCATTATATATATTCTAAAATTTATTATTTTATCAAGTTATTCTTAGTTTCACGTGGGTTTGCTTAATGGATAAACTAAAATCCAAAGAACAAAACGCTCTTTGGATTTTAGTTTTCTATATAAATACTTTTTGTTTAATATTGATAGTCACCTTTATATTCTAATGGATCTATAGTATTTCCATTAATTTTCAATTCAAAATGAAGATGTGGCCCTGTACTGTCGCCAGTATTTCCCACCTCAGCGATTAATTGTCCTCTATTAATATTCTCTCCTGTGTTTACATAAAGTTTATTACAATGAGCATATACTGTTTGCATACCATTGTCATGATCTATTATAACAACCTTGCCATATCCTTTAGCTACTCCTGAATAATTGATAACTCCCGTAAATGCTGCTTCTATCGGAGTTCCTGTAGGGGCTGCTAAATCAATTCCCTTATGTATTGATTCCCCTCTTTTTTCTCCAAATGTAGATGTTAATACTCCACTTGTTGGAGTATGTATCGATTTGTGAAGAAATACTTCTTTGGAATTGTCATTATTATTTTCTCCTCTACTTATTCTTTCTTCTTCTTCAATTGCTTCTGCTATCATGTTCTTCAATTCTATCTTTTCATTTTTTACCTCTATCTTCTCATCATCAATCTTTACTGGTACTTTTTCTTTATTTAACTGAATCTCTTTTGTAGTAACTTTGTTAAAGGCACTTATCATAGTTGAAATGCATACTATCGATATTCCTATAATAATAACCCTATAACAAAAACTTTTATTCATAAGTATGACCTCCTTACCTAAATGATAATATTCCCTGTTTTTAAAATATTAAACATAAGTTTTCTTATATATATTTACTCTAAAATAATTGCTATTATGATATACTAAACTTATAATATAATTTTATTGATAATAATAAGCATTAAATCTATAATGTTTAAGTATAGTCATATAGTAGTTAGAAAGGTAGCGATGTCATGAGTACTTTTATGTTTAAATCCAAAACCTTAGATTATACTCCCGTTAGTAATGTTTTTATTGACAGTTTCATGGCGAAGGCTAGAGGAGAATATGTAAAAGTATATTTACTTGGTCTTAAATATTGTATTAGTGGTGAAATAGGTGCTAGCTCTTCTCTTATAGCTTCTGCATTATCACTTCTCGAAACAGATGTCCTTAATGCTTGGAACTATTGGAATGATGAGGGAGTTATCAAATTGACCCCTATAGACAATATCGGAAATTACAATGTTGAATTTCTTGATTTAACAAATATTCCTCAAGAGGGTGAGCGCCCTATTAATCTATTGAAGGAATTAGATAACTCACTAGTTAAAGATATGCTTCAGGATATAGAAAGACTTCTTGCAAGACCTCTTTCTCCTAAAGAAATGTCAACCTATCTAGGTTGGCAAAAAGACTTTGGTTTTTCTCCAGAACTTATTTTATTACTTATTGAATATTGTGTATCTAAAGGAAAAGCTGATTATAGATATATAGAGACTATAGCCATATCTTGGCATGATTTTAATATAAAAGACATAGATGCAGCTCAAAATTATATAAAGAAACATGAAGATAAATGGATGAATATAAGAAAAATACTAACTTATCTTGGTGTTAAAAATGGTGATGTAATGAAGCCCCAGGAAGAACTTCTAGAAAAATGGTTGAATGTATATAAATTTCCTATAGACATTATATACAAAGCCTGTGATGTTTGTTTTGAGAGATTAAATAGAGCAGATTTTAAATATATAGATGGTATACTCAATAGCTGGTTTAAGGACAATATTAAGACCCTTCAAGATATTGAGCTTAAAGATAGAAAAAAAATTGCTCCTAAATCTATAATAAATAATCCGAATAATTCTAAGGGAAACTTTACTAATTATAACCAAAGAACTTATGATTTTGATGCTTTAGAAAGAAAACTTTTAGGATGGGATAATAATGATTAGTAATCATCATTTACAAGTAATGAAAATTTATGATGAAATAAACTCTAGGCAGAAAAAGTCTCTAGAGAATCGTAAGTCAGAAATTGAACTAAAATTACCAGAAATAAAAAGAATTGAAAAAGAAATAGGGAAGCTTTGTCTCTCTGTTTCTTTAAATACACTTCAAGCTTTAGATAAACGTGAGGAATATCTTAAAGAATTAAAAGAAACTATAACTACTTTGAGAATGAGAAAAGGTGAATTATTAGTTGAACATGGATATCCTTTAGATTATTTACAACCTCAATATGATTGTAATAAGTGTAAAGATACTGGATTCATTGGGTCAGATAAGTGTTCTTGTTACAAAAATAAATTAGTAAAGATATATTATGAAAATTCTGCTCTATGCTTTATGCTGGAAAAAAATAATTTTGATAATTTTAACCTGCAATACTATAGTGATAAAAAAGGACCTGAGAAATATAGTCCTAAAGATAATATAAGAAATATTGCTAGCTCAAGTTTGAATTTTATAAAGAACTTTAACAATAACGATGAGAACTTATTATTCTATGGTAGTTCTGGAACAGGTAAGACATTTCTATCTCATTGTATTGCCAAAGATCTAATTGATAAGGGATATTTCGTCATATATAAAACTGCAGAAGAATTAATTAAATCAATAAGAGATATTCGTTTTAATGGTAACTTAACCTTAGAAGAGTATATTAATAATTGTGATTTATTAATTATAGATGACTTAGGTACTGAAATGTCTTCTGACTTCTCAAAGACTGAGTTATTTAATCTGCTAAACTCTAGATTGTTGAATAATAAGAAGATGATAGTGTCCACTAATTATTCTCTTGAAGAGTTAACTAATATTTATTCTGAAAGAATTACCTCTAGATTGATAGGTAACTTTACTCTATGTAAATTCTATGGTGATGATATAAGACTACAAAAGAAATTTTTGAATAAATAAATTAAAGTGGTAGATAATATTTAAAATTTATCTACCACTTTCTACTTTTAGATTAATATATATTTAAGAAATATCTATTCATAAAATAAAAAAGTCCTAGATTTCTCTAGAACTTTTTTGGAGCTGGCAATAGGAATCGAACCTACAACCTGCTGATTACAAGTCAGCTGCTCTACCGTTGAGCCATGCCAGCAAACTATGGCGACCCAGAAGGGACTCGAACCCTCGACCTCCGGCGTGACAGGCCGGCACTCTAACCAACTGAGCCACTGGGCCATATTAAGTTTATGGTGGTCACAACAGGGATCGAACCTGTGACCCTCTGCTTGTAAGGCAGATGCTCTCCCAGCTGAGCTATGCGACCATAAATGGTGACTCCTAGGGGAATCGAACCCCTGTTACCACCGTGAAAGGGTGGTGTCTTAACCGCTTGACCAAGGAGCCATATGTGAATTATTATGTTTTACTAATTCTTAGTAGACTACCTAAGATTTTTAGTAAATTGGCGACCCAGAAGGGACTCGAACCCTCGACCTCCGGCGTGACAGGCCGGCACTCTAACCAACTGAGCCACTGGGCCATATATGTGGTGGTCACAACAGGGATCGAACCTGTGACCCTCTGCTTGTAAGGCAGATGCTCTCCCAGCTGAGCTATGCGACCACAAATGGTGACTCCTAGGGGAATCGAACCCCTGTTACCACCGTGAAAGGGTGGTGTCTTGACCGCTTGACCAAGGAGCCATATGTCTTTTTGCTTTTGTTTTTGTCGGCTCACCCGACATGTATTATAATACAAAAATTCTAATCTAATGTCAACACTTTTTTAAAAACTATTTTATTTATTTTTTTCAAATTTTTAATCATCCTTATAAAATTTACTTATATTCTAATAATATTTAGAGTTTTTCGATATAATGTAGTATTAATATATGAATATTTCTCGTATTTTTAACATTATTATGTTATTTTACTTTATAATCTATTCTTCGATTACATAATTGATAATACAATTATTTTATACAATATCACCTACCTTGTTGAACTAAAAAAAGTTGGATATACTTATAACTATAATATTTTATATACCTAATACTAATTCAGAACTGAAGGGAGATTTTAATTTGTATCATGATCTTATTATTATTGGTGGTGGCGCCTGTGGTATAGCGGCTGCTATTAAAGCTAAAGATTTAGGTATCGATGTAGCTATTATTGATGGAAATGATAGAATAGGTAAAAAACTATTAACTACTGGAAATGGTAGATGTAATATAACCAATAATCAGCTAAATACTAATAGATTTCACAGCGATAATTCACCTTTTTTTAAAAATATATTAGAGAAATTCAATCTTAATCACACTTTAAACTTTTTTAACTACTTGGGTATTTATACAGTGGTTCTTGATGAAAATAAAATATATCCTATGAGTCTTCAAGCCTCTTCTGTTATAGATATTCTTAGAATTAATTTGGAGGATAGAAATATACCTATATATTTGAATAGCAAAGTTACAAATATATCTAAGGAAAAGAACTTCAAAGTCATATGTAATAATAATGATGTATTTCAATGCAAAAACTTACTATTATGTACTGGCGGAAAAAGTTATACAAAGACAGGCTCTGATGGCTCTGGATATAAACTGGCGAAATCATTAGGTCACACTATAATAAATCCATCACCTGGTCTTGTGCAGTTAAAATTAGAATATAATAGACTAAATGCCATTTCTGGAGTTAAATTTGAAGGAACTTGTAAAATTCTAGTGAATGATGTATTTCAAAAAGAAGAGAGTGGAGAAATATTATTTACTGATTATGGTATTTCAGGGCCTCCTATACTTCAATTAAGTAGAATTGCTTCAAAAGGAATTCTTAATAACAATGAAGTATCTCTTAAAATAAGTCTAATCACATTACCTTATAATGAAATGGTAGATTTTTTAGAAAATCACTTTGAAATATTCTCCTATAGAAGTATCTATACTAATCTTATAGGTATTATAAATAAAAAACTCATACCAGTAATTTTAAAAGAAGCTGGTATTGAAGATATTCATATGTCAACCTATGCTCTAGACTATAAAAGTAAAACCAATATATACAACTTACTTCATGCTTGGAATTTTAAGGTAATTAATACAAATTCCTTTGAGAATGCTCAAGTAACCTTAGGTGGAGTTAATACTAAAGAAGTAGATAGTACTTCTCTTCAATCCAAATTAGTAAAAGGACTTTACTTTGGAGGCGAAATATTGGATGTAGATGGAGATTGTGGTGGTTTTAATCTACAATGGGCTTGGAGTTCATCAAGCGCGTCTATTGAGCATATTCATTCAATACTTAAATAAAATGCTTCATAATTTATTTAAAGGAGGTTTTATGAATAAAAAATACTTATCTATTGGGGATATGGCAAAATTTCATAACCTATCTATACAAACTCTAAGGTTATACGATAGAATTGATTTATTTAAACCTAGTTACGTTAATAAAAACACTGGTTATAGATACTATTCCATAGAACAATTTTTTATTTTAGATGTAATTAAATATCTTAAATTTTCTGGTTTATCCTTAGAAAAAATTAAAGAGATATTATCTAATGGCAGTGATATAAATTTATTTTTCCAAGCATTAAATGAACAACATAATAACATAGATAAAAAAATAAAAGAGCTTCAGAATATAAAATCTATAATTGATAATAAGCTTAAAGAAATAGATGAATATTTTGATTTAGAGGATTTAAATGTGGTTTATATTCAGCATATGGATACTATGAATATTCTTCCTATTAAATCCAATTATAATGAGAATAGTGATTTATATGACTTAGAAATACCCCTTAGAAAGGCTATGAATATCTTTGAAGAAAATGGTATTCCATTTTTAGAGCAAGTAGGCCTTACAGTAAGTTATAATTCTTTTGTAAAAAATAGAACTATTAAATACTTAAATACATTTGTTGAAATGCCCAAGGATATAAAACTAAATTTACCTATTTCCACTTTAAAGGCTGGAGATTATCTATGTCTAAAATATATAGATTCTTATAAAAACAAGATAAAATACTATGAAATACTATACAAATATATAGTAAATAATAATATTGAAGTGGAAGGGAATTTCTATGAAACGGCCTTATTATCTTGGATTCCTATAACTCATGAGGATGTGTCTCTGTTTGAAATAAGTATAAAAATAAAAGATGCAAACTGATAAATCTGCATCTTTTATTTTTATATAATATTATTTTATATTTCTCCAACCATCATTGTTTGATCTCTTCTTGGTCCTACAGAAACTATTGATATTTTAACCCCTGTAAACTCTTCTATCTTCTTTAAGTATATCTTAGCATTCTCAGGAAGTTCCTCATAGTTTCTAGCATCATTTATACTGCTATCCCATCCATCAAACTCTTCATATACTGGTTCACATTTAGCTAAATCATCAAGGCTTGCTGGGAAATAATCTATTACTTCCCCATCTAATTTATATCCAATACATACCTTTAATTTTTCAAGACCTGCTAATGTATCTATTTTAGTTACTCCAAAACTAGTTAACCCTGAAACTCTTGCCGCTGTCTTTAATATAACTAAATCCAGCCATCCACATCTTCTACTTCTTCCAGTTGTAGTTCCATATTCAAATCCCTTTTCTCTTATCCAATCACCAGTCTCATCGTTAAGCTCTGTTGGGAATGGTCCTTTACCAACTCTTGTAGTATATCCTTTTACTATTCCAACTGCGCCATCTATCATAGTAGGGCCTATTCCTGCTCCTGTACATATTCCTCCTGATATAGTGTTAGAGGATGTTACAAAAGGATAAGAACCGAAATCTATGTCAAGAAGTGTTCCCTGAGCTCCTTCAAATAAAACCTTCTTATTAGCTTTAATGCTCTCATATATTTTTACTGACGTATCAGCTACATAAGGCTTTAATCTCTCTCCATATTTTACATAAGTTTCGTAAACTTCATTAAAATCTAAAGCTTTTCCATTATATAGTCTAACAATAGTATCATTTTTATCTTTTAAATACTCTTCTAATTTTTCCTTTAATACATGTGGTTTAATAAGATCACATACTCTTATTCCACATCTTTCAAATTTGTCTGTATAACATGGTCCTATTCCTTTTCTAGTAGTTCCAATGTCATTTTTTCCCCTTGCTTCTTCTTTAAGCGTATCTAATATCCTATGGTATGGCATTATAACCTGCGCCCTATCACTTACAAGCAATCTTGCTGGAGTTATATCCTCTCCTAAGCCTTTTAAGTAATCCATTTCTTTAAATAGTGCTTCTGGATCTACAACTACACCATTTCCTATAATATTAAGTTTACTACTATATAATATACCTGATGGAATTAAGTGAAGCTTATATTGTTTCTCTCCTACCTCAACTGTATGACCTGCATTATTACCACCTTGAAATCTTACAACCACGTCGGCTGTCTCTGCAAGATAATCAGTCATCTTACCTTTTCCTTCATCTCCCCATTGAGCTCCTAATACTACAAATGCTGACATAAGAATACCTCTCTTCCTTATACTGAATTAATTATAATAAATGAAGATTAATTATATTTTTTATTCAAAATTCTAGCTACATAAACACCACTGGCAGATGCCTGTGAAAGTGAATGGGTAACTCCTGAACCATCACCTAGAACATATAGGTTCTTGACTTTAGTTTCTAAATTATTATCTACTTGTACGTTAGAATTATAGAATTTAACCTCTACTCCATAAAGTAAAGTATCTTCATTAGCTGTTCCTGGAGCTATTTTATCTAGTGCATATATCATTTCTATAATGGCATCTAGTTGGCGCTTGGGAATAACTAAACTTAAATCACCTGGAGTAGCCTTTAGAGTTGGATTTATAAAACTTTTATCCATTCTATGATCATTAGTTCTTCTACCTTTTATTAAATCTCCAAACCGTTGTACAAGTACTCCTCCTCCTAGCATATTGCTTAGCTTTGCTATAGATTCTCCATACTCGTTACTATCTTTGAATGGTTCTGTAAAGCTATTGGATACTAATAAGGCAAAATTAGTATTTTCTGTATGGAAATCCGGATTTGAGTAGCTGTGTCCATTAACTGTTACTATCCCATTAGTGTTCTCACTAACAACTTCACCATGAGGGTTCATGCAAAAAGTTCTAACTAAATCACCATACTTTTTAGTTCTATAAACTATCTTGCTTTCATAAACTTCTGAAGTTATATGCTCAAAAACTGCTGCTGGAAGCTCTACCCTAACTCCAATATCTACTCTATTGCTCTTAGTTGATATACCTAGCTTTTCACACATTTTAGATGCCCATTTAGACCCAGAGCGTCCTGTAGCAACAATTAAGTCTTTGCATCTATATTGCTCTTTTTCAGTAGATATTATGAATTCTTCCCCTTGCTTCTCTATATCTATAACTTCAGTATTAAATATCATGTCTACTTCTTCTTTTAATTTATCATACATATTACCTAGAATTTTAACATTTCTATCAGTTCCTAGATGTCTAACCTTAGCATCTAACAAATGTAAATCATTTTTTAGGGCCTCTGTTTTTAGAGAACTATTTGCTGTAGAGTATAGTTTAGCATCACTTCCTCCATTATCACAAAGTACCTTATCAACATAATACATAAGATCTAGAGCCTCTTCTTTACCTATATATTTGTATAAATCTCCACCAAAATTATTGGTGATATTATATTTTCCATCAGATAAACTTCCAGCTCCACCGTATCCATTCATAATATTACAATACTTACAATGGATACATGCTTTGATTTTTTTTCCATCAATTGGACATCTTCTTTTTTCTAAGCTATTTCCTTTTTCTATAATTAGAGTTTTAACTTTAGAATTTAAACCACTTAATTCATAGGCAGCAAAAATTCCACTAGCTCCAGCTCCAACTATAATAACATCATAATTATTACACATGTTAATCACCCCATAAATATCTTATCAAACACATAATTCATTTTCAATAATAATACGAATAATTAACTAAAATATAAAAAAATATTTCGCAACATATTATAAGTATACATATATATCATCAACAATTGCGTATTTTTCATAATAAAAACAGAGTGGAATGTTCGTATTTCCACTCCACTCTTATTATTCCTAATATCTCTATCTTATTATACTCATCATTACTCTTTTTTTAAGCTTTTCTCCAATTGTAGTAACTATACCCATTTTGATAAGATCTAATATTATGAATGGAATTACTCCTATAGTCAATGCCTTACCAAAGCTTATACCTAAAACAAATGACATTTGTAATGTTCCTATAGCATAGCTAATTATTAGAGATACTATCATCCCAATACTTAGTTTAAGTTTATTTATATTACTATCGCTTAGATATCCTATTATTAATGCCATTATAGGAAATGAAATTATGAAACCTCCTGTAGGACCTAATATTTTAGGTATTCCTCCAGCAAATCCAGAGAACACAGGTAACCCAACTACCCCTAATGCTATGTATATAAGCTGTGCTATAAATCCTTTCCTAGCTCCTAGTATAACTCCACATAATGCTACAGCAAGTGTTTGCATAGTAAATGGAACTGGACTAAATGGAATTGGTATAGATATTTGAGATAATACTGATGTTATTGCTGCAAAAAGTCCACACATAATTAAATCTCTTATCGTTAACTTCTTCATATTTCTCCCCCTTATATTGTAAACCTATTTTATTTTAAGGTTTACAATATAATTATAGCTAATACTCCAAAAGTGTCAATAATAAATCCTCTATATCTAAAATAAAAACACCATAGATACACTAAAATCCATGATGTTTTTTAAATTTCTAATTAATAGTCGTTTTATATATACTTATCCCATCTAAACTAAATACTTTTTCTGAAAATTCCCCTTCAGTAGTATCCTTTAAAACTTTTTTCATATCATACATTCTAGCATCTATCATATCTAGATGATGTAGCATTTCTGCCTCTGGAATCATAGGCTTTTTAGGACTTCCGTATTCTGGTTCATAATGATGGGTTAATATCATATGCTGTAATAGCATTACTACTTCTTTATTAGCCTTTACTTCTACTGCTGCATTTTCAATTAAATTAATTCCTTGAATAATATGACCTAAAAGCTGTCCCTCAGTACTATATTTAGAAACAATACCTAGCTCACTTGATTCCATTTCAAAAATTTTAGCTATGTCATGAAGTATTATTCCCGCATATAATAACCCTCCATTTAAATGAGTGTATATTTCTAGCATCTTTTCTCCAGCCTTTAACATAGTGGTGGTATGATATAATAATCCGCCCTTTATAGCATGATGATTGGATTTTGCCGCAGGATAATGCATTAATTTATCACTACATTTTCTTATAATAGTTTCAGTTATATTTTTAATATCTTCATTCTGTATTTTTTCTATATAATCCAGTATAATCTCAAACATATCTTCTGAAGTATAGGGTGCAGAGGCCACAAAATCATCTATATTAACATTATCAGTATCTACTACAGGTCTAACCTTTTCTATCTTTAGTTGTAATTTACCTCTATACTCATTTACTACGCCTCTTACTTTAATCAGCATATTATCTTTAAATAGCTTCTCTATTTCATCATTGCAATCCCATAACTTTGCATTTATTTCACCGGTACAATCTGTAATATTAAAGTCTAAGTATTTATTTGTATTGCTATTATTAGTAACTTTACAGTCTACAGTTTTTACTAAATAATAACCCTCTATCCTATCATTCTTATTAAATTCACTTATCTTTCTACTATCCATATTTATCTCCTTAAAAACATTACTACCTAATATATGAATATTATCAAATTAAATATAAATATACAACATTTAAAAATAGAAGAAAAAGATGTGTTTTTTTCACATCTTTTAATCTTCTTCAGTTATGTTGGATTTTCTCTTTATAACTCTATCATCTTCATCTTCGAAATTATTTATTATAATCCTTATTAAATCTACTAGAGCCCATATACCAAATCCCCCTAATGTCAATAACATTATAATAGCAGTTCCTGCTTTTCCAACATAAAATCTGTGAAAACCTATAATACCTAAAAATATACATAGAAGTAAAGTTACTGACCAGCTCTTATCACTAATACTTTTCTCTTCTTTTATTTCACTTATATTGAATTCTCTCTCACTCATAAGGATATATTCACCTCTCAAATTTATATATATATCCTTATGTAATTTTCTTATCATATATGCACAAATTTAGTATAGAATTTAAAATGAAAGTATAATATATCAAAGAGTCTAAATATATTACAAAAGTTTCTTCAAAATTTTACACTTTATATTACTAATCCTTATGAACTAAGTCTAAATCTCCAAACTTACTGTACTTACCTATCCATGCAAGATTAACTGTTCCAACCTCACCATTTCTATGTTTAGCAACTATACACTCTGCTAAGTTTTCATCTTCTTTTTCTTTACTATAATAATATTCTCTATATAAAAACATAACAAGGTCAGCATCTTGCTCAATTGACCCAGACTCTCTTAAATCTGATAACATAGGCCTGTGGTCCGCTCTCTGCTCTGGAGCACGTGATAGCTGAGATAGTGCTATTACAGGGCATTGCATTTCTTTTGCTATTGCCTTTATATTTCTTGATATTTCTGATACTTCCTGTTGTCTACTTTCTGAATTACTTCCACTCATAAGCTGCAAATAGTCTATTAATATTAAGTCAATACCATGTTCCATTTTCAACCTTCTACATTTAGACCTCATCTCCATTACAGATATACCTGCTGTATCATCAATAAATATTTTAGCCTCTGCCAAAGGACCCGATGCTCTCGCTATATTTTCCCAATCTCTATCATCCAAATCCCCATTTCTAAGCCTAACCATATCTACATTTGCCTCTGCACATAATAGCTTATAGGCCAATTGTTCCTTACTCATCTCTAAAGAGAATATTGCTACATGTTTGCCTTGCCTTATAGCCGCATTTTGAGCTATATTTAATGCAAACGTAGTTTTTCCCATAGATGGTCTTGCAGCAATAAGTACCATATCTCCTTTTTGAAATCCTGTAGTCTTTTCATCTAGTGCCCTAAATCCGCTACCTACACCTGTTAATTGTCCTCTATTGTTAAAGATTTTTTCTATTTCTAAAAATCCTCTCTCTAGTACCGCACTCATGGGTTCAAAATCACTTGTACTTCTCTGCTCTGAAATGTTAAATATCTTTTTTTCAGCTAAATCTATAATATCCTCTACCTTATCTTGTTTTCTATAACTGGCTTCAATTATTTCTGTAGAGCTACGTATTAACCTTCTTAAAGTAGATTTATCTTTAACTATATTTATATAGGAGGATAAGTTCGCAGTAGAAGGTATTGATGTACTTATATCTGTAATATAGGTTATACCTCCAACCGCATCTAATTTATCCTTTGATTTTAAATAATCTACTAAAGTTATCATATCTACTGGTATATCTTTTTGATAGAGCTCTTTTATCACTGAAAAGATAGTTTTATGAACATCTTTGTAAAAATCTTCACCATTTAATATCTCTGCAGCCTCTGCAATAGCATTTTTATCTATAAGCATAGAACCAAGTACCGATTGCTCAGCTTCAATATTCTGAGGCATCACCCTTATTTCGCCTTCCATTTATATCCCTCCTTAAATTTAAATTAACCCCACTATAATTAATAATAGCAGGGTTTTTATTTAAATTAAAATACTAAATCTAATAATTCTTCTATAGTCGATATAGGAATTATTTCTATATCATTAAGATTTTTAGGAGCTTCTTTAAAATTATCTATTGGAATTATAACTTTCTTTATTCCTTTTCTCCTAGCTCCATATATTTTTTCAGCTATTCCTCCTACTGGCTTTACTTTTCCTCTTAAAGATATCTCTCCAGTAACAGCTATATGCTGTTTTATAGGTTTGTCAAGTAATGCACTTATTATACATGCAGTTATTGCAGCTCCTGCTGAAGGTCCATCAATCTTGCCTCCACCTATAATATTAACATGAACATCATAGTCTTTCATATCCTTCTGAGTAACTTTTCTTATCACTGATGCTGCATTAAACACTGAATCCTTAGCCATTGAACCTGCTGTTTCATTAAATCTTACAGAACCTTTACCACTCTCTCTGCTCTCAAATACTGAACATTCTATCTCAATAGTAGATCCCAAAAAACCTGAAACTCCAAGTCCAAATATTTGACCTACCTGTGAGCTGTCTAGATTTCCTAATTCCTCATAAGGCTTTAATCGATTATTAGAAACTACTTCATTAAGAGATTTTATAGTTATTTCTATATCTCCTTCTGGCTCTTCACTATTTAGAAGCGTATAGCCATAAACATCTGCAAGTATATTTACTGCCTTTCTTCCTTCTATAGTATATCTGCTTATTTCACTAGCCACTTCGTCCTCTAGTTTAATATTTAACTTTTTAGCAGCATTTAATACTATATTTTCTATATCTTTTCTAGATAATGGCTCAAAATATACTTCTGTACATCTAGATCTAAGCGCCATATTTATTTCTGATGGCTCTCTTGTAGTTGCTCCTATTAATACAAAGTCTGCTGGAGCTCCCTTATCAAATAAGTATTTTATATATTTAGGAGTGTTTTCGTCATCTGGATCATAGTATGATGATGAAAATTCAACTCTCTTGTCTTCAAGGACTTTTAAAAGTTTGTTTTGAAGTGTAAAATCAAGTTCTCCTATCTCATCAATAAATAATACTCCTCCGTGGGCCTCTGTTACCAACCCTGTCTTAGGCTCAGGTGTACCTGTTTCAGCTAAATCTCTCTTACTACCTTGATAAATAGGGTCATGTACTGAACCTAATAATGGATTTGATATTTCTCTTGGATCCCACCTTAGTGTAGTACCATCCACCTCAACAAACTTAGCATCCTTGTCATAAGGAGTATGCTTCATTTTTTGAGCTTCTTCTAATGCAAGTCTCGCAGCAGTAGTTTTCCCTACTCCTGGAGGACCATATAGAATAATATGCTGTGGATATGGAGAAGCCATTTTAGATATCAGCGACTTAATCGCTCTCTCTTGACCAACTATTTCGCTAAAACTTTCTGGTCTTAACATACTCATTATATTTTTATTTAATTTCTTATCATCTAAACATTCTAAATCAGTATACTTTTTTAAAGTTTTACTATTTTCAGGCCCTTTTTGCTTCTTTATAATTCCTAATCTAACTTCATCTATATACTTGTCCTGTTTTTCAATTATATGTTTTTCAACATCTGCTTCGATTTTATTCTGAACATATCTTTTAGCTAATAACTCACTTAATTTATCTGTAGTATCTTCTAATACTTGATCTATATTAGAACTATTTGGTACTATATCAATACCTTTGCCATCAGTTATTATTTTATTAATAGCAAATAATCTCCTGTATACATCCTTGCTATTCATATGCTTTTGTAATTTAAACTTTACTGTCTTAGACCTAATAGTTCCTTCATCTAAAAGTTTATACATAAGTTCATTTATCACTTCTATTTGAGTATCTATTGGTAATTCCTTATTAATATCGAAAAATTTTGTTTCGCTTGCTGTTTCTATTCTCAAAATTTATTAGCATAGGAAGAATATACTCCTCCCTATGCTTTCCCCCCTTCGGTTTGGAAAATATTACTGTTCTTTTATAATTACTTTAATCCTAGTAGTTATTTCAGGATAAAGCTTTAATTCAACGTCATAAGCTCCCATTGTTTTTATAGTATTTACTACTATTTTTTTCTTATCAATTTCTATTCCTAATTGCTTTACTATTTCTTGAGCAATATCCTTACTTGTTATCGCTCCAAAAAGTTTACCATTATCTCCAGCTTTAGCTATAATAACTATCTCTTTATCTTTTAATTGAGTTCCTAATTTTTGTGCAGCTTCAATTTCAGCTGTTTTTTTCTTTCTTTCAGCTTCATTCTTTTTATTTAAGATATGCATATTAACATCATTAGCTTCCTGTGCTAATTTTTTAGGAAATAAAAAATTTCTTGCATATCCATCTGAAGCATTTATAACCTCACTTTTTTTACCTACACCTTTAACATCTTGTAATAATATAACTTTCATTACTTGTCACCTTCCCTTAAGTATTTATCTATGGCATCATTTAAAAGAATTTCTGCCTGGTCTATAGTTTTATCCTTTAATTTTGCTCCAGCCATAGTTAAATGTCCTCCACCACCTAAAGATTCTAATATTACTTGAACATTTATATCCCCTAAGGATCTTCCGCTTATATAAGCATCATTATCCATTTTAACAATAACAAAGGATGATTTAATACCTGTAATATTTAACAATTCGTCTGCTGCCTGTGCTGTTAATACTCCATTCAATATATCTGGTGGACATTTAGCTATGGCTATTTCATTTTTAACTTTAGCTGTTTTTATTATTTCTGATCTAGTTACATAAAAGTCTAGATCTTCACTAAATATTTTTTTTACATCTATAGTATCTGCTCCTAGTCTCCTTAAAAATGCTGCTGCTTCAAAGGTTCTAACTCCTGTTTTAAAACAGAAATTTTTGGTATCTAAGCATATACCTGCTAGTAACCCTACTGCTTCTATTTCCTTCAATTTAGGCTTATCTGCCATGTATTGTATTAATTCTGTTATTAATTCTGCTGTAGAGGACGCATAGGTCTCTATATAGCTTAAAAGTGTTCCTTGAATAAAATCCTTTGCTTTTCTATGGTGATCTATAACTACAATCCTATCCATAGAATTTACTAGCTCCATTGATAGCACATACCCTTCATTATGAACATCCACTAGAATTAACAAACTTTTATCATCCATTAAGCTCTTTGTCTTTTGTATTGTTATAAAGGTATCGTTATAGCTATTATCTTCATTTAACTTATCTAACATATATTTTACAGCATTACATGGACCATCTAAAACTATATTACACTGTTTATTCAAAGATTTGATAACACTATATATTCCTAGTGCCGACCCTAAACAATCCATGTCAGGGTTTTTATGTCCCATAATAAATATATTACTACTTTCATTCACTAGGTCAAGTAGTGCATGCCCAATAACCCTTGCTCTAACCTTTGTTCTTTTTTCAACTTCTTTAGTTTTTCCACCATAAAAGGATACCTTTTCAAAGCTTTTTACTATTGCCTGATCGCCACCTCTTCCAAGTGCCAAATCCTTAGCAGTAATTGCAAAATCTTGATTTTGAGCTGGAGTTTTTCCACCTCTCCCAACTCCTATACTTAATGTTACTGCTAGCTTACTTCCACTATTTATTTCTCTAACAGTATCTAAGATTTCAAACTTTTTACTCATCTCAGCTTCTATATTTTTATCCTTAGTGGTTAACACATATTTATTTGATGCATATTTCCTTACCATTGCTTCTAAGCTGTTTGCATAGCTATTAATACACCTTTCTATATCCGCTACCAATTGTGGTGCTGTGCCTTCTTCTGAAGCTTTAATTACATCATCTAAATTATCTACCTCTATTAATATTACACTTTCTCTAATTTCACTTATTTTTTCTTCTAATTCAACTCTTTCTGTAACATCATACAAATATAGTAATATAACTTTATCATCCTCATCTAAATTTTCACTATCAATTACACTAGTATAGATATCATAATAACGATTTTTAATTTGAATTCCTATATACTCATTTCTTTTTCTATCTAGGACTAATTTTACATTAAACTCTTTTATAAAATCCTTTATATTCTTTCCTAAAATTTTTTCACCTTCTAGCTTAGAAGCAAGGCTACTATTATACCAAAGTACGTTTCCACTCTCTCCCGCCATTATTATAGGAAACGGTAACTTTGAAAATGCGGTATTGCTAGCTACATCAATTTGTGAAGTAATGTTATCTATATAATTTCTCCATTCCTTTTTTCTTTTATTGATAGTCAGTATATTATATATTATTAATATTACATATACTAGAAAGAATATTGTACCTATAGTAAATTGTTCTACTATAAATAATATAGCTATCAATACACCTATTAATATCATATATAGTTTCTTCTCAACAACATAAGATAAACCATTTCTCAAATTTTTGTTATTCATAAACTACACCTTTCTTATCCTATATGGGTCTAGTTTTCTAAAGTCAAATATCATTTCAATAAATCCAACTAAAAAGAATATATTTCCTAATCCAAATGTCATTGATATTAATATTATAGCTGCGGTTATACTTTTAGTTAGCCCTTTTTTCCTTCTTAAATAATAAGTTATTGCTGCTAATCCATTTAATGTGAAGGTTAACATAGCTATACTAAGAAACATAATTGATAAATATCTTCCTGCTCTAATCCCTCTTCCATTTAATATTATACCTATAGATATAATTGCAATAAATACTGCACCTATTAAATTGGTTACATAAAATTTTGAAAATGGTAATATATCTATTACTTCATATCTTAACTTAGAAAGTACTAATCTAGTTATATAGAAGTTAAAGTAAGCCCCTACAAAGCTAATAAATAGTATTGCTGCTGGTATCATTAATATAAACAGTTCTCCATTAACTGCTTCAAGCATACCTTTGACAATTTGTAATTTTTCTCCACTTATTCCCATATTTTCATACATAGTTATGGTATTATTCTTCATCTGATCCATAGATTTAGTCAACATATCGATGTTAATTTGTATAAAATTCATAAAGGTAGTTTTCTCTATAAATAATACCACTATGGCTAAATTTAATACATAAGTTAAAATAGATACTAATATTAGTAAAATTAATGTGTAATAAGAACTCTTTTTCTTCTTCAAACAATATCCTAAAGTAATCCCGACTCCTCCATAAGTTATTGCTGCTCCAATACTGGTTAATGGATCAAAAATCATAGCTGTTATTATAAAACTTACAAAAACACATGCTGAAGCAATTTTCCCATTTTGTCTTATATATAATATAGCTATTGGTATTGGTAATATTACAGTTCCTATAGTGGATATTAGTGGAACATAAGATGTAATAATTAACAATATTGTAATAAAAGCTGTCATAAGAGCAGCTTCTATTAATCCTCTAGTATTATATGTGTTTTCTTTCATATCTTCCTCCATTAGTTTCTTTCTCTTAAGTGATTATATAACTTGCTCAACTCTTTTCCGTTCCGTTCTAAGGAATCCCCCTCTACTATCCCTACTTTTAATTTTTTCTTCATTGTTTCATCTGTTGCAAGATGAGAGTACCCTAATTTTTCTGCTAAAATATACAAAATAATTATCGCACCAGATATACAATCTAATATAGCATCCTGAGCTATATTACTTCCCTTACTTAAGAGTTTAAAAAAGTCTCCAATGATGCAAATTAATTCCGCCTTTAGACCCTCTATAATTTTTATGTTGGACATAATATTGAATTCATCTTTTTTCATGAGAATCATCCTTTCCATAGGCTATAACTCTATTGTAAATTTTTTTTAATATTTATGCAACATTAGAGTAATATTACCATATTAATATAAAATTAAAAACCTAGTGAAATTAATTCACTAGGTTTTATCTTTTAAGTATTATGCTATGCGCAACGCCTTGCTACTATTCAGTTGTGAATGGTAGTAATGCTATGTTTCTAGCTCTCTTAATAGATACTGTTAACATTCTTTGGTGCTTAGCGCAGTTTCCAGAAATTCTTCTTGGTAATATTTTACCTCTTTCTGTAACATACTTTCTTAGCTTGTTGATGTCTTTGTAGTCTATTGATGTAGCTTTATCTATACAGAATGCGCAAACTTTTCTTTTAGCTCTTTTTCTGTTTCCGCCTTTTCTTCTATCATTAGCCATGGTTCTTACCTCCTCACCTAAATATTAAAAGGGGATATCATCCATATCTGCAACTGGAGTCATATTGTCCCCTCCGAAGTAATCATCTGGAAAAGATGATCCATCGTATAAATTAGAATTTGTATTCGTTGCTGTCGCTGTTGATGAAGCTTTATTTCCACCCCATTCAAGGAAGTGTACCTCATCAGCTATTACTTCAGTAACATATCTTCTAGTACCGTCTTTAGCTTCGTATGAGCGCGTTTCGATTCTACCTGCCACACTTAAAAGTTTACCTTTACTCATGTAGTTAGCAGTACTTTCCGCTTGCTTACCCCATACAACTATAGGAATGAAATCAGCTTCTGGTTGGCCCTCTTTCTTAAATCTTCTATTAACAGCAAGTGTTAAAGTCGTTACGGCTGTTCCACTTCCTGGTGTAAATTTAAGTTCTGGGTCTTTAGTTAATCTTCCGATTAAAACAACTTTATTCATACTTTCACCACCTATATTAGTTCTCTGGATTTATTATGATATGTCTTATAATACTGTCTGTAATTCTGAATACTCTGTCTAACTCTTTAGGTAATTCAGTGTTAGATTTAAAATTGATTAATGTGTAAAAACCTTCGTTAACTTTAGCTATTTCGTAAGCTAATTTTCTCTTACCCCATAGGTCAACGCTTTCGATTTCTCCACCATTGTTTTCGATTACACCTTTAAATTTTTCAACGTTAGCTTTAACAGCTTCTTCGTCTAATGATGGGTGTAATATGAAAATAGTTTCATATGATCTCATTAGTTTCACCTCCTCCCCTCGGACTGACGGCTGTGTTTTACACAGCAGGGATTACATCAATATATTTTATCACTAATACTGATATAAATCAACTAAAATTTATAATTTAAATTTCTACTTACTAATTTCATCACTTTTTATGACCTTTTTTATGCTATTTTCAAATTTTTTTCTCGGTAACATTATTATCCTATCGCAACCTAAACACTTTATCTTTATATCTGCCCCCATTCTTATTACCTGCCACCGATTACTCCCACAAGGGTGAGTTTTTTTTGTCTCAACTATATCATTTAGGTCAAACTCCTTCATATACATACCTCCTATTTAAATTAACTCTAAAACACCCCTAAAATATATTTTATTTAGGGGTGTTTAATATCCTGTTTATCTTTTAAAAGTTTATTTCTGCTAATTTACCATCTTTAAATTGGAAAATTGACTTATATTTTAGTTCCCCATTACATACTATAGATTCTAACTCTTCTTTTACATCTTTATTCAATTTAAGACTTATACCACAACTCTTAGTTATATATGTAGGGGTTGGCATCATAGTAGCTTTAATTTTTTTTTCAATACAAAGACTTTCCCCCTTCATAGCTTCATGAGTATTATTAAAAGTTATTATATAAAAATCATTCATAAATAGCTTCTCCTAGATGAAAATTTATAATTTAATAGTTTTATCACTACTATTCATCATCTCTATTATAGCATACATATTTGTAATTTCTCCAATAGCTAATTTTTCTTTTATTTTGTAAAAATCTAAACACAATCCACAACTTTGTATGTTTACTCCTCTTTCCTCTAATTTTTTTATACTATCTAGAACTAGAGAGTCTTCTACCACTAGTTTAACTCCACCATTTAGAAATAATAAATTATTCGGAATTTCATTAGCTTCTGACAAGGCAAACATATAACTCTTCATTAATGCTTCTCCTAATACATCATCACCATTTCCTAATCTATCTGAACCAACTACTATTGTAAAGATTTTTTTATTTTCTTCTTTTTCAATATTATTAACTTCTTGCTCCATATTTTCACCTTTTGTTATCTTAATATGAAATAAAATTCCTTCTGTAGTTACCTCATGATTAAATCCATTACTTTTAGCAAATTTAACAATATTATTTTTAGCTACTTCATTATCTACTATGGTTGTACTACTTCCCTTGCCTATAGAATCAAAATATTTTTTTGTATTTATAACAGGTAATGGACAATTCATTCCTTTACAATCGATTATATTACTCATAATTTTTGCCTCCTAAAATATATATTATTTTATAGTTTTTTCAGTCCTTATATTTTAAATTTATAGTGTATGTTTTTAGCCTATAGTGTATCATTATTATAGATATAGTTCGTAAATCTAACTTGCCTATATAAATACATTATATCAAAATAGCAAAATTAAATCTTATTTGTAATATAAATAGTTCTATCTATATTCATTGAATAACTTAATAATAGGAGGCGTACATAATGAAAGTTTATTTAGATAATGCTGCTACTTCTTTTCCAAAACCAACTAATGTGTATAATAGCGTAATAGATTATATGACTACTATTGGAGGAAATCCTGGTAGAGGAGCATCTACAGCTTCTTTAAGTGGTAATAAAGTAATTTTCCAATGTAGATATGCACTAGCTGATTTTTTTAATTTTAATAAGGAAGAAAATGTTATATTTACTCCTAACATTACATATTCTCTTAATATGCTTATTAAGGGTGCTGCAAAACAAGGTTGGCATGTAATAACTTCGTCTATGGATCATAATAGTACTTTACGAACTCTTAATGAACTTCATTCTACAGATTTGATAGAGTTGGATATTATAAAATGTAATGAGTATGGTGAAATAGATTTAGATGTATTTAAAAACACTATTAAATATAATACTAAGTTAGTTGTGTTGTCTCATGGTTCTAATGTTACTGGTACCATACAACCTCTTGAAGAAATAGGTGCTATTTGCAAGGAAAAAGGAATTTATTTTATTATAGATAGTGCACAAACTGCTGGTGTTATAGATCTTGATTTTAAAAAATTAAATTGCAATGCACTAGCCTTTACTGGTCATAAAAGCCTTTTGGGACCTCAAGGCATAGGTGGATTTATTATAGATGATGAATTCAATAGTATTTGTAAACCTATAATTGTGGGTGGAACTGGAAGTGTATCTTCTGATATAATTCAACCTAATTTTTTACCAGATAAATTTGAAAGCGGTACCATGAATGCTCCTGCAGTCGCGGGCTTATTAGAAGGTATTAATTTTATTAAAAATCAAAGTTTATCTTCCATTAAAGATCATGAAGATTATTTAACACGAAATTTTTTAGAAGAAGTTCTTAATATTCCAACCATAAAACTTTATGGTTATGTTGATACTAATAAAAGAACTTCAACTATATCTATAAACTCTTCTAAAATAGATAATAGTGAGTTAGGTTTCTTATTAGATAGTGAATATGGAATTATTACTAGAACTGGTCTTCATTGTGCTCCATTAGCACATAAAACTATAGGAAGTTATCCTAATGGAACTTTGCGTTTTAGTTTTGGTTACTTTAATGATATTAAGGATGTAAAGTATACCATTGATGCTATTCATAGTGTTTTAAAAATGGTTTAAAATCTATAAATATGTATATGTATAATTGTTATTGGTAATACTTTCTAATAAATGGAGGTGTTACTATTGCTAAATAAAATTATTATTGATACCTTATCTAAAGATTGTATTTGCAATATAAGGGAGCTTTTATGTTGTGAGTTGTGTAATGTAGTAAAACATGATAGAGATATTATAATCCTTTGTATTGGAACTGATAGATCTACTGGCGATAGCCTTGGACCATTAGTTGGTGATAAATTGAAGTTTTTAAATAGAGATAAAGTTTTTGTATATGGCAACTTAGAAAACCCTGTTCATGCCAAGAACCTCTCTTCTACTTGTGATTATATATTTAATAATCATAATAATCCATTTATAATCGCTGTTGATGCAGCCTTAGGATCTCTACAAAATGTAGGAAAAATTATTATCGACTCAAAACCACTTACTCCAGGTGCAGCTCTTAATAAAAACTTACCCGAAATTGGGGATTTAAGCATAACTGGAATTGTCAACATATCAGGTTCTCTTGAATTTATGGTATTACAAAATACTAGATTATATACTGTTATGAGTTTAGCTGAAGCTATATCTTCTGGTATATATCATTCCATAATAAAAACAATAGGTAGTAAAAAACATTCATCTTTAACTAACAACTTATCATCTTTATTAAATGATTTAGAGATTCAATAGTTTTTTATTCTATTATAAATAATTTTTTTAAAATATACTATACATATTATATTTTAAAAAATCATAAGTACTTAATATTAAATTTATTATAATAAAAAAAAGATAAAATGTTTCACGTGAAACATTTTATCTTCTAGATTGTGAATTCATTGATTGATATAAAACTTTTTCTTCTTCCTCAGATAAATCATATCTAGAGATACCTTTATCAATAGGTTTTGCATAGGTTGTACTTTCATTTCTTGCATATATACTTGTTAATATTACACCATTATTATTTCCATCTAATAATGCAAGTGAATAACTTAAATCACTTCCTACATCTTCAAAAGCCTTATATCTTACTATTGAAAGTTTTTGTATGCATGCCGTAGTTAAACTGCTTGTATGTTCACAAATACCTTCTATTTTATCTGCAGCTTCTTTTATTTCATCTATTTTATCTAAATAATTTAAAAGCAACTCTTCTAAATTTTTATTATTATTTCCTCGCATAAGTCTTCTATATTTCTTTTCAAGCTTACTTAATGATGTAAGACATACAATTACAACAATAATTAATATAAAAACTAAAGCAATAAGTGCAATTGTTATTATTGTTCCATATTCATTTATTAATGCTAATACCTCGTTCACTAGAAATTCATCCTTTCTTTAAATAATATAAAATATAAGCTACATCTTTATTAAATCTAATATTCTTTCTAAATCTTCTTCAGAGTAATATTCAATCTCAATTTTACCTTTATTATTATTATTACTAATATTAATTTTTGTATTGAAATATCCTTCTAATTTTGTTTGTAAATCTTTATAGTGTGGATTTAGCACAGTACTTTTCTTATTCTGATCACTTTTTTGAGGATTGTTTAGAACTTTTATCAACTTTTCTAATTGCCTTACATTTAAGTTCTCATCAATAATTTTCTGTGCTATATCATATTGCAGATTATTATCAGTTATTGCTAACAAGGTTCTACCATGTCCTTCTGTAATAATACCCTCTATTAAATATCCTTGAACTCTAGTATCTAAATTAAGCAGTCTTATAGAGTTAGCAATAGCACTTCTAGATTTTGATACTTGTTTTCCTATTTCATCTTGAGTTAAGTTAAATTCATCTATCAATTTTCTATAGGCACTAGCTTCTTCTATCGGATTTAAATCTTCTCTTATTATATTTTCAATCAATGATACTTCTAAAACTGCTCTATCTGATAAATCTTTAATTATAGCAGGTATTTCCTTTAAACCTATCAGTTTTGCTGCTCTCCATCTTCTTTCTCCAGCTATAATAATGTATGTATCACCATTTTTTTTTAATACTATAGGTTGAATCACACCATGTTCCTTTATAGAATGCGATAATTGTATTAATTTTTCGTCATCAAAAAATTTTCTCGGTTGATCATTATTAGCCTTTATCAAGTTCATAGATATATTTAGAGCTGTATCTTTTTCTTCACTATGATCTTCAAAATTTTCCTCCGGTATTAAAGAGGCTAACCCTTTACCTAGTACAGATGTTTTTTTCACTAATTTCTCACCTCTTGTTTATTTAAAAATTCTTCACATAATTCTTCAAAAGCTTCTGCCCCTTTACATTTATCATCATATAACATTATGGGCAGTCCATAGCTTGGCGATTCTGCCAATTTAATATTTCTAGGAATTAAAGTGTCATAAACTTTCTCTTTAAAGTATTTTTTAACCTCACTTACTACTTCATTACATAATTTAGTTCTACTATCGTACATACTCATTACTACTCCTTCAATCTGAAGGTTTTTATTTAAGGATTTCTTTATTAGCTGTATTGTATTCATTAATTGCCCAACACCCTCTAATGCATAAAATTCACATTGAATAGGTATTAATACTGAATCACTAGCTGTGAGCGCATTTATAGTAAGTATGCCTAATGATGGTGGACAGTCTATAAATACAAAATCATAATCATTCTCTAATTCTTTTATTTTATTTTTTAACAGCTGCTCTCTATTTTTTATTTCAATAAGTTCTACCTCTGTAGCTGCTAGATCCATTGTTGAAGGTGCTATATAAAGATTATCAACAGTTTCACTCTTTTTAATTACTTCTTTAAGATCTATATCTTCTGTCATAACATTATATAGTGATTTCTGCACTTTCTTTTTATCTATTCCTATGCCGCTAGTAGTATTCCCCTGCGGATCAATATCAATAGTTAAAACTCTTTTCCCATTCATAGCTAAATATGAACATAGATTTATATTTATTGTTGTCTTTCCTACTCCGCCTTTTTGATTAAAAACACATATTACTTTCATGTTTGTACCCCCAAAAGAATTAACTTAAAATAATTCTTTCCATAACATAAATTAAAGTTATATTTTTTATTTCTGTATCTATATTATATCTGCATATAAACATTAGTTAAAGTACATTTTATATAAATTTGCACTATTTTCATATTTCTTCATATTTATGATTAATATCTTCTATATATTTAAACGATTTTATTTATAAAATGACTATCATACAATTCTTATAAGTAATCTTACACTTAGATATTTATAATTTAATTATATAGATTTCAATAATGAAACTACATTATACAAATAGTTTTTTATTTTATGAAATATTGAAATTGAACTTCATATTATTGCTGTGAATACCATTTGCAGAAAGCTTAGATTTACTTAGGAACTATAAAAGAAAAAATCGTTAAGAAATACAACCTGTCCGAACGTAGTGAGTTGTTGTATTTTAGATTTTTTCTTGAATAGTGCCTTAGTAAATCAAGGTTTCGAAACGGTTGAGCAGTAATAATATGAAGTTCTAATTAATCTAATTTTATATTTAACCCTATTTGTATAATGTAGAAACTTAATTACAACTTATATATATTTTTTTATGATATATAGATGTAATAATGATACTTCACATTAATTCAACATATATATAAAAAAACATCTTATAAATGTTTCACGTGAAACATTTATAAGATATCAATTATTTTTTCTTTATGGTTATAGTAACTTGAATGCTATCATCTAATTCTTTAGATCTATATCTAGCATCCACTCCATATTTGTCAAAAACCTGTTTAATTGTGTTCACATATATGGCTGGACTGAAAGCACCTTTAATTCTTTTCTTCCCGTCAGATGCAATTTCACTATTAGCAAGGGCTAATAATTCTCTTTCTATTAACTCTTCAGTGTTTTTTACGTTTAAAGACTTTTCAATAACTTTTTTAATTATATCTTTTTGTAGTTCAATTGTTGGTAATTTTAGTAATGCTCTAGCGTGTCTTTCTGTAAGTTTATTTTCTATAAGTGTATCAATAACCTTAGAATCTAATTTTAAAATTCTTAATTTATTTGCTATTGTTGACTGCTTTTTCCCAATAATAACAGCTAACTGTTCTTGAGTATAAGAATGTACTTTTATTAAGTTGTTATAAGCAACTGCTTCTTCATAAAAATTTAAATCTTCTCTTTGTAAATTTTCTAATAGTGCGATTGCTGCAGAATCCTTATCATTAATATTAACTACTATTGCAGGAATAGTAGTTAATCCAGCAACCTTTGCTGCTCTTAATCTTCTCTCACCTGCTATTAATTCGTAATTATCCTCAGTAATTTTTCTTACAGAAACTGGTTGTATTATGCCATAAACTCTTATTGATTGAGCTAATTCTTCTATAGTGTCATCATTAAAAACTATCCTAGGCTGATATGCATTAGGACATATTGAATCTACAGATATGTAATTAACAGCTTTCTCCATTTTGAACCATCCCTCTATTTATTTCCTTATTTTTACATTCTATAAGGTACATGAAAAACCCTCTTTTTTGTAACATAATTTAACAAAAAACTTTTTATATCATTATTTTAAAGGATTTTTAGTTATCATTCCAGCTTTTCTAGGGTATTTTTTAGGAGTTGATTTCATTTTTTTTATAACTAGTAGATTATGCTTTAGATTACTATCTTCAATTTCTACTTCAATTATCTTTTCTATGTTGCCTCCTAATAATTTTATAGCACCCTCAGCTTCTTTTATTTCTTCATCTATAGCTGGACCTTTTAAGGCTACAAAATATCCCCCCACTTTTACATATGGCAAGCAAAATTCAATAAGTACAGTTAAATTAGCAACTGCTCTGGATACAGCAATGTCAAAATTCTCTCTATATATTTCATCCTGCGCAAAATCTTCCGCTCTACCATGTATAGTTTTAATATTTTTTAAGTCTAATTCATTTATTACTTCATTTAAAAAATTTACCCTTTTATTTAGTGAATCTAATAAAACAAGCTCACTTCGTGGATTTATAATTTTCATTGGTATTCCTGGAAATCCTCCACCTGTACCTATATCTATAATAGATTTAGCTTCTATCACTTCTCTAAATTTAAAAACCTTTATAGAATCAATAAAATGCTTTTTTATTATGTCTTCATCTTCAGTTATTGCAGTTAAATTAACCTTTTGATTCCATTCTTGTATAAGTTCTTTATATCTAATAAATTGATTATATTTGTTTTGGTCTAATATTAATCCTTCCTTTTCACAGGCTACATTTAATAAATCAAAATAACTCATCATACCCTCCATTAACTATTAAGTTCTTCTCTTCTAGACTTTTGCTCTAAATATATAAGTAAAACAGATATGTCTGCTGGTGAAACTCCTGATATTCTTGATGCCTGACCTATATTAGTAGGTCTAATATTGTTTAATTTTTGAATAGCTTCTATTCTTAAACCTTTAATATCACCATAAGTTAAATCTTTAGGTAGAATTTTATTTTCATACTTCTTAAATTGATTAATTTGCTCTAACTGTTTATTTATATATCCCTCGTATTTAGATATTATGTTTACTTGTTCGGTTACTGCAAAGTCTAATAATTCTCTTTCAGGGTCAATACTATCCACATTATAATAATCTAATTCTGAACGTTTAATTAATTCATATAGAGAAGTTGGCTTTTTAAGTGGTGCTGAATTCATATTCTCTAAAAATTCATTATTTTCCTTTTTGTTGGTTATTTGTATACCTTTAATTCTCTCTATTTCATTTTCAATAGTTTCTTTCTTATGTATAAATCTATCATATCTCTCTTGTGATACAAGTCCTACTACATAACCCATTTCAGTTAGCCTTAAATCAGCATTATCCTGTCTCAAAAGCAATCTATACTCTGCACGAGAGGTCATCATTCTATAAGGTTCATTAGTACCTTTTGTCACTAAATCATCTATTAGAACTCCAATATAGGCATCTGAACGCTTTAAAATTAATGGTTCTTTTCCTTTAAGTTTTAATGCAGCATTTATTCCTGCAATAATACCTTGACCTGCTGCTTCCTCATAACCTGAACTTCCATTTACTTGCCCAGCTGAAAATAAACCATCAATATGTTTGAATTCTAAAGATAATTTAAGCTCTGTTGGGTCTATACAGTCATACTCTATAGCATACGCTGTTCTCATCATCTCTACATTCTCAAGTCCAGGTATAGTTCTTAACATCTCAAGTTGAACATCCTCTGGAAGAGAGCTACTCATTCCCTGTAAATACATTTCTGTAGTAGATTCCCCTTCTGGTTCCACAAATAGCTGATGTCTGTCTTTATCTCTAAATCTCATAACCTTATCTTCTATAGATGGACAATACCTTGGTCCTGTACTTTTTATAGATCCATTATATAATGGCGATCTATTTATATTATTAAGTATTACTTCATGAGTTTTCTCATTAGTGTAAGTCAAATAACAAGAAACTTGCTCTCTTTGTATATCTCCACTCATAAATGAAAACGGCACTACCTTTTCATCTCCATGTTGCTCTTCCATTTTTGACAAATCTAAAGACCTACTATTTACTCTAGCAGGAGTTCCTGTTTTAAATCTTCTTAAAGAGATTCCTAAATCCAATAAACAACTCGATAATTCATTAGCAGGGAATAACCCACTTGGACCCTCATTTAAAACTACTTCACCAATTATTACCTGAGATTTTAAATATGTTCCACTTGTTAGTATTACTGACTTACATGAGAAATATGCACCATGTTTAGTTAATACTCCCTTTACTACCTTATTTTCTACATCTATGCTTACAACCTCTAATTGCCTTAAATATAAATTGGGCTCTAATTCTAAAACATATTTCATTCTTTCAGAATATCTCTTTTTATCTGCCTGCGCTCTTAAAGAGTGAACAGCTGGACCCTTGGATATATTAAGCATCCTAGACTGTATATAGGTATTATCTATATTTATACCCATCTCTCCACCTAAAGCATCTACTTCTCTTACCAGATGTCCTTTAGCAGTTCCTCCTATATTCGGATTACATGGCATAAATGCCACACTATCTAAATTTAAAGTACATACTAAAGTCCTAAAGCCCATTCTAGCAGTGGCTAGTGCCGCTTCACAACCTGCATGTCCTGCCCCTATTACAATTACATCATAATCTCCTGCAAAATATTTCATCATATCACCTACTTACCTAAACAAAAATCTTTAAATATTTTATCTATTATATTTTCTTCAAGAGAATCTCCTGTTATTTCTCCTAAATAAGTCCATGCATTTCTAATATCTATAGACGCTAAATCTATAGCAAACACATTATTTAACGTATCTATAGCACTAACAATACTATCATATGCTCTAAATAATGCTTCCTTATGCCTAGTATTTGTAATTATTACATTATTTGTTGTAATTTCACCTTTAAAAAATAAGTTCTTTATTGCTTTTTTTACTTCATTAATTCCTTCACCAGTCTTTGCTGATATATTAAATATATTTTCGCAATTTAAATCTATCAAATCTTCCTTTGTAACCCTCGGACTTAGATCACTTTTATTTAATAATACTATATATTTTCTATCCTTTATATAGTCAATAATTTCTCTGTCTTCACTGTCTAATTCTTTACTACTATCTAGTAGTAATACAACCAAATCAGCATCTTTAATTTTTTCTTTCGATTTCTCCACTCCAATTTTTTCAACTATATCCTCTGTTTCTCTTATTCCTGCAGTATCTATTATCTTTACTGGCATTCCAGATATACTTATATATTCTTCTATAACATCTCTGGTAGTTCCAGGTACATCAGTAACTATGGCTCTATTTTCTCTTGTTAAAGTATTTAATAAAGATGACTTTCCAACATTAGGTTTACCTACGATTACAGTACTTAAACCTTCTCTTAAAATTTTACCTTCCTCGGAAGTTTCTATCAAGTTATTTATCTTTGCCTTTATATCTTCTAGTTTTCCAATAGCCATTTCTGAAGTTACTTCCTCTAAATCATCCTCTGGGTAGTCAACAGTAGCCTCAATATGAGCAATAGTAGCTATTAATTCTTCTCTTAAACCTCTTATTTCCTTAGATATTCCACCTTCACTCTGAATCAGTGCAGACTTCATACTTAGCTCAGTCTTTGCATTTATTATATCTATTACTGCTTCAGCCTGAGATAAATCTATTCTTCCATTCAAAAAAGCTCTTTTGGTAAATTCTCCTGGTTCTGCAACCCTAGCTCCTTGTTTAACAACTATCTCTAAAACCTTATTAGTTGCTATAACTCCACCATGACAATTTATTTCAACAGTATCTTCTGCAGTAAAGCTTCTAGGACCTTTCATAAAAGAAACTATAACTTCATCTACGTGATTGCCATCTTGATCTATTATATTACCATATCTCATTGTATAAGCTTTCATATCACTTATAGATTTTCCATTTTTAGCTTTAAAAATCTTATCCACTATATTTAAAGCTTTATCTCCTGATACTCTTATAATTGCTATTCCACCTTCACCTATGCTTGTTGATATGGCAGCAATAGTATCAAAGTCCTTCATATATTTTCCTCCTTTTTAAAGGAACTAAATTCCTTAAAGTAATTTTATGTTATTATAAAAATTTACACTATGTATAGTATTTTAACCTTAAACATATATATTGTATCATTAAAATCTAAATATATATAAAAAAGAAAGCCCTCTTAGGCTTTCTTTAGTTCTATAACAACTCTTCTAAAAGGTTCATCGCCCTCACTATGTGTAATAATATTCGGGTCATTCTGAAGTGTTGCGTGTATAACTCTTCTCTCATATGGATTCATAGGTTCAAGTTTTAAAGTTTTCCCACTTACTTTAACCTTACTAGCCATTTTTCCTGCTAATTTTTTTAAAGTTTCTTGTCTATTTTGTCTGTAATTTACGGTATCTAAGATGACTCTCTTATACTCCTCTTCATGATTCTTATTTACAACTAGGCTAACAAGGTATTGAAGTGAGTCCAATGTTTCTCCTCTATATCCTATCAATACTCCCATATTAGGTCCTACCAAGTTAATCTTAATCTCATTATTTTCTTCAGTCACTTTAATTTCAGCCTTCACATTCATAGCATTTAACACATTAAGTAAAAAGTCCTTGGCTTCATTTGCTTGATTTCTTTTTAAAGTAACCTTAACCCTAGCAGGCTTAACCCCTATTATATTTAAAAATCCTTTACTTCCTTCTTCTATAATCTCAATATTAACCTTATCCTGCGTTACCTTTAATTCTGTTAGTGCATTTTTTATAGCTTCATCAGTAGTTTTTCCCATCATTTCTATAGTTTTCATACTGTATGCACCGCCTTTCTAATATTGCAATAGGTTATTTATGCTCGTTTTGCATTTTTTGTATTCTTTTCATTTTTAGTATTTTTTGATGCATTAGGAACATTTACTTTCATAGTTTTAGCTAGTAACCTTGTCTGAGTCATTTGAATTAAGTTACTAATTGTCCAATATAATACTAGCGCTCCAGCAAACTTTAGAGACATAAATCCAAAGAATATAGACATACCTATATTCATTGTAGCTGTTTTCTTAGCCGCTTCACTATCTCCACCTGGTTGCATGCTCTTAGTAGAAAAATATGTTGTCAAACCTGACACTATTGGTAATATATACAATGGATCTTTTTGTGTTAAGTCAGGTAACCATAAAAATCCTGCACCATGATAATCTATCTTACTAAATACATAGAACAATGCAATCATTATTGGAAATTGTATTAGCATTGGTAAACATCCACTCATTGGACTTACATCGTTCTCCTTATATAGCTTCATCATTTCCTGCTGTGCTCTTTGAGGATCTTTTTTATATTTTTCTTGTAATTTCTGAACTTCTGGTTGAATAGCACTCATCTTAGTAGTTGATTTTGTTTGCTTAATACTAAGTGGTAATAAACATACTTTTGCAACTATAGTAAATAGTATAATTGCTACACCATACGACCAATCTGGATTAGTTATCACAGCTTCAACTAAGCCATGAATACCATTAAATAACTGAACAAATATATCTGTTAAGAAATTTCTCAAACTTAACCCTCCTAATTTATGTTAATCAACGGGATCATATCCACCCTTATGATATGGATGACACCTTAAAATTCTCTTTATAGCTTTAAAGCCACCCTTTATAGCGCCATATTTTTCTATAGCCTGCATAGCATACACTGAGCAGGTTGGTTCATATATACAGCAAGGTGGTTTTAATGGAGATATATAATTTCTATAAAATTTAATTACTATTAGTAATATTTTTTTCAACATTGATTATCCCTGATTTCTTAAATAAGTATTTTACAGAACTCTCTATTTCCTTATAGTCCTTATCTTTAGCCGCGCTTCTAGCAACAAACACTAAGTCATACCCATTTTTCAGTACATCTTTGTTTAATCTAAAACTTTCACTAATCAATCTTTTAACTCTGCTTCTAATTACACTTTTTCCTACTTTTTTACTAACAGATATTCCTACTCTATTTATACCCTTGTTATTTCTAAAGATATATATAACTAACAAGGAGTTAGAAAAAGACTTTCCTCTTTTATATACTAATCTGAATTCAGCATTTTTTCTTAATCTATCTTCTTTCATAATTCCCTGTTGCCTACTTTCTTAAGTTGCAGAAAAAGGCCACATTAGCGGCCCTTATGCTGTCAATCTTTTTCTACCTTTTAGTCTTCTTCTCTTTAAAACATTTCTACCAGATTTAGTTTTCATTCTCTTTCTAAATCCATGTTCTTTTTTTCTTTGTCTTTTTTTAGGTTGGTATGTCATGAACATATCTCTACACCCCTTTCTAATCTGTAGTTATTTATAGCAATTATATTATTACTATTTTACATTTTACTATTAGATTATATAGTTATCATTTATTAATGTCAAGATAACTATTATGACAAAAAAAACTTCATTATATATGTACATTTGTTGATAAAAAACTACACAATATATTTTTTTGTGGATAACTTATTGAATACCTTTTAATATTTTGATATTATGAAATAAGAATTGTGAATAAGTTTTTCTTTTTAAAGTTATACACAATCTGTTGATAACCCTGTGTATAACTTTTGATTTTTTGTTTATTACGCTATTTCATTAGCGTATTATCTTCTAAAAAATCAGTACTTATACATTATTAGTTATGTTGATAATTTACTTAACTTATATGTTAATAACATATAGGTTAAGCTTTGTTGTTATCAAAGTTATTAACATGTGAATAAAATTAATAACATTTGTAAATAAATCTAAATATGATTATTTTATGTTGATAATGTTGTTAATTACTTTTATTATTTATTTTATCGGGAGGATAGGAAATGAGCATCCACGTGAATGATATTTGGGAAAAAACTTTACTTACTTTAAAGGCTGAACTTACAGAAGTAAGTTTTAATACTTGGATTAAAAGCATTGATCCTATTAAATCCACGGACTCAACTATAACCCTTGGAGTTCGCAATGAGTTTACCCGAGATATTTTAGAAAATAGGTACAAAGACCTTATAAAAAATTCTATTCAAGCAGTGTGCAATAAAGGCTATGATATAGATTTTATTATATTTTCTGAAGAAGCCACTGATTTAGCTTCACCTAAAACTCAAAAGCCAAAACGGAATTCCTTAGTAGTTAATGACGAACTATCTACTACTTTAAATCCAAAATATACTTTTGACTCCTTCGTTATAGGTAACAGTAATAGATTTGCTCATGCTGCATCACTTGCAGTTGCAGAATCTCCTGCTAAAGCATACAATCCTCTATTTATATATGGAGGGGTTGGGCTTGGAAAGACACACCTAATGCATGCTATTGGTCACTACATACAACAGATGAATTCAAACTCTAAAGTTGTTTATGTTTCATCTGAAAAATTTACTAACGAATTAATAAATTCCATAAAAGATGATAAAAATGTAGAATTTAGAAATAAATATAGAAATGTAGATGTCCTTTTAATAGATGATATTCAATTTATTGCAGGTAAAGAGCGTACCCAAGAAGAGTTTTTCCATACATTTAATGCATTGCATGATGCAAATAAGCAAATAATTTTATCTAGTGATAGACCACCTAAAGAAATTCCAACATTAGAAGATAGATTGCGTTCTAGATTTGAATGGGGCTTAATTGCAGATATTCAGGCTCCTGATTTTGAAACTAGAATAGCTATATTAAAGAAAAAGGCTGATGTAGAAAAACTGAATATTCCTAATGAAGTTATGGTGTATGTGGCAACTCAAATTAAATCTAACATTAGAGAGTTGGAGGGAGCCTTAATTCGAATTGTTGCATATTCATCTCTTACAAATAAGGAAATTAGTGTAGACTTAGCTACTGAAGCCCTAAAAGACATAATTTCGAATAGAAACTCTCGTCAAGTAACTATAGAACTTATACAAGATATCGTTTCTAGTTATTACAATCTAAAAATAGAAGATTTTAAATCTTCCAGAAGAACTAGAAATGTAGCATTTCCTAGGCAAATAGCTATGTATCTTTCTAGAAAATTAACTGACACTTCTCTTCCTAAAATCGGAGAAGAATTTGGTGGAAGGGATCATACTACTGTAATTCATGCTTATGAAAAAATATCAGAAAATCTAAAAAAGGATGAAAATCTACAAGCAATTGTTGCTGAATTATCAAAAAAAATAAATCAAACTTAATTAATTAACAGTTGTTTATATTTTTTTGAAAGTTTATTGTGGATAGAAAATCTAATAACATTATTCTATTAATACTGTGGATAAATTCAAATGGTTATTTTAATTTTATCCACATTTATTTTTACATCACTTTCGTGAACTATTGTGGGCTTGATACACTTATCCACAAACCCACAGCCCCTACTACTATTACTACTAAATAATTTATTATTATCTAACCTATTCTAACCAATTTTTTTTGTGTATAAACGGAGGTATTTAAATGCAATTTATAATAGAGAAAAATTTAATCCAAGATGCTATATCCGATGTTCAAAAGGCAATTACAGGAAAATCAACAATGCCTGTACTTCAAGGTATTTATATTGAGGCTAAAGAAGGGGTATTAACTTTAATTGGATCTGATATTGAGGTTAGTATAGAAAAGAAAATATATACTGATATCATAGAAGAAGGATCAATAGTTCTAGACTCTAGATTATTTGGAGATATAATTAGAAAATTGCCTAATGACAATATCCGAATAACAACAACATCAGATAATGAAATAGAGATTAAATGTCAAAAATCAAATGTTCAACTAATACATATGAAATCAGATGAATATCCTAGTTTACCTAGCATAGAAGAAGATATTATATTATCAGTATCTCAAAAAACTCTCAAAACTATGATAAAATCTACAATATTTGCAATTGCTCAAGATGATACTAGACCAATTTTAACTGGGGTATTATTAGAAATAAAGGATAATAGCCTAAATATGGTTGCATTAGATGGATTTAGAGTAGCTTTTAGAAGTGAACAAATTCAAGAAACCAATAAAAAACAAGCTGTAATACCAGGAAAAACCCTAAATGAAATATCTAAAATTTTAAAAGATAGTGACGATGAAGTACAAATAACATTTACTCAAAATCATATACTATTCAATTTAGGTAATACAAAGGTTATATCTAGATTATTAGAAGGCGACTTTATTAAATATGATTCTATAATACCTAAAGAATATAATCTTAAAATTACTGCTAAAAGAGATGAAATTTTAGGATGTATTGAAAGAGCATCATTAATGGCTAAAGATGGAAACACCAATTTAGTAAAATTAGACATACAAGATGATGTTTTAGTAATAAACTCCAATTCTCAATTGGGAAAAGCAAGGGAAGAAATGCAAGTTAATATGCAAGGAGATAGTTTAAAAATTGCATTTAATTCTAAGTATTTGATTGATGTATTTAAAATTATGGAGGAAGATGAAATTACTATGGAATTTACATCTCCAGTTACACCTTGTGTTATTAAAAACTCAGAAATAGATAATTGTACGTATCTATTACTGCCTGTAAGAGTTGTAAACAATAATTAGGATGTGGTAAATATGATAGAGGTACAAATAAACAGCGAATTTATAAAACTTGATTCATTTTTAAAATTTTGTGGAGCTGCTTCATTAGGATCATATGCTAAACTTTTTATTCAAAATGGTGAAGTAGAAGTTAATGGTGAAATTGAAACACGACGTGGAAAGAAATTATATACTGGGGATAAAGTTGAGTTTCAAGGAGAAACCTATATAGTAAAAAGAAATTAGAGGCTGAGTTGATTCAGCCTCTAATTTTTAGAAAATCCTCATTTACTTTTATGATTTAAATTATAAAAGTAAACTAAACAAAAGTATATTTTTAGATTATACTTATACTGTAAATATATATTTATGATATAATTTATATGGGTGTTTTTATGTATGTTAAATATTTAAACTTAATAAATTTTAGAAACTATGAAAGATTAAAGATTGAATTGTGTAATGGAACAAATGTGTTTCAGGGAGATAATGCACAAGGAAAGACAAATATTTTAGAGGCTCTTTATTATACTAGTATTGGAAAGTCCCATAGAACTAATAAAGATAGAGAGCTTATTATGATGGACAAAAACGAATGTTACTTAAGTACTTATATAGTGCGAGAAAGATTGGATAAAAGAATAGAAATAAAATTTTTAAAAGATGGTAAAAAAGCTTTCAGTGTGAATTCTGTAAAAATATTAAAACTTCAAGACTTAATTGGAATTTTAAATGTAGTTATGTTTTCACCAGAAGACTTAAACATAGTAAAGGACTCTCCAGCTTATAGAAGAAGATTTTTAGATATAGAGCTATGTAAATTAAATAAAAAATATTACTATGCATTAACTATGTATAAAAAAGTTCTTAATGAAAGAAATACAGTGCTAAGGAAGTTTAATGGCGACACAACAATGTTAGATATATATGACATCAATCTTTCTGAATATGGTAGCTATATTGTTCAAGAAAGACTAAAATATATAGATAAACTTAATGAGTTTGGAGAAAAAATTCATAATGAGATAACTAGTGGAGTGGAAAATATTAAATTTAGTTATCTTATGCAATTAAAATCAAAAGAAAATATAAAACTAGATTTATATAATCTATTAATAAATAATAGGAATAAAGATTTAGAAAAAAGAATTACATCCGTAGGACCTCATAGAGACGATTTTCTAATAACTATAAACGAAATGGATGTAAAAACTTTCGGATCTCAAGGTCAGCAGAGAACTTCAGTATTAACAATAAAATTTGCATCCCTAAATATAATAAAGAACCTGACAGGAGAGTATCCGTTATTACTACTTGATGATGTACTGTCTGAACTTGACACAAAGAGGCAACAATATATATTGAACTCAATCAAAAATATTCAGACACTGATTACTTGTACAGGAATAATAGATATAGAAAAATACTTAACTAGTGATAATATAAATGTTTTTAGAGTAAATAAGGGTTTAGTTGAACAAATAAGATAATTATAAAGAGGAGGAAGAACATGTTTCTACATTTAGGAGAAAATATAGTAGTGCCTGTAAAAGATGTTATAGGTATCTTTGATATAGAATCCACTATGTATAGTTCGGATACAAGTCAGTTTCTAAGAATGGCTGAAGAGGATGGATTCGTTGAAAGAATTACCAAGGATAAGCCTAAATCTTTTATCATTGCAGAGGTTGATAAAAAAAGTAAAATTTATCTTTCTCCAATATCATCAACCACATTAAGTAAAAGAACTAATATTTCATATTGTGAGTTTTAGTTTAAGTTAGGAGGATAACTATGACCAATAATCAAAATTATGATGATAATCAAATACAAGTTTTAGAAGGTCTTGAGGCTGTTAGAAAAAGACCTGGTATGTATATAGGAAGTACGAGCGCTAGAGGACTTCACCATCTAGTTTATGAAATAGTTGATAATAGTATAGATGAGGCTATGACAGGTGTTTGTAGCAACATAGAAGTAACTATACATGAAAATAATTCTATAACCGTAAAAGATGATGGAAGAGGTATGCCAGTAGGCATACACCCTAAAATGAACTTACCGACAGTAGAAGTTATAATGACTGTGCTTCATGCAGGAGGAAAATTTGGTGGTGGAGGATACAAAGTATCTGGTGGACTACACGGAGTTGGTGCCTCTGTAGTTAATGCACTGTCAGAAAAATGTGAAGTTACTATAAAAAGAGAGGGTCATATTTGGAGTCAAGGTTTTTCAAGGGGGAAGGTTGTTACACCTTTTGAAAAGATAGGTGACTCAGATGAGCATGGAACTACTACTCATTTTAGACCTGACCCTGAGATATTTGATACAATAGAATTTGATTATGATACATTAAGTAGTAGACTAAGAGAATTAGCATTTCTAAATAAGGGAATTAGAATACTATTAACAGATGAAAGATTTGATAAGCACAATGATTTTCATTATGAAGGCGGAATAAAATCATTTGTTGAATATCTAAATAGAAATAAAGGAAAAATTCACAATGAACCAGTTTATATAGAGGGAGAAAAAAATACTACTTCTGTAGAAATTGCTTTCCAATACAATGATACCTACAATGAAAACTTATTTTCCTTTGCAAACAACATAGATACCATAGAAGGTGGGACACATTTAGTTGGATTTAAAACAGCACTAACAAGAGTTTTAAATGATTATGGTAAAAAGTTTGGATTTTTAAAAGATAATGATAAAAATCTTAGTGGTGAAGATGTTAGAGAAGGTTTAACTGCGGTTGTTTCTGTTAAATTAACAGATCCACAATTTGAAGGTCAAACAAAGACTAAACTTGGCAATAGTGAAGTTAGAGGAATAGTTGAAACTGTTTTAGGAGAGACTGTAAGCTCATTTTTGGAAGAAAACCCATCAATTGGAAAGAATATTATAGAAAAAAGTTTAAATGCTGCTAGAGCAAGAGAAGCAGCTAAAAAAGCTAGAGAACTAACAAGAAGAAAATCAGTTTTAGAAAGCACATCATTACCAGGGAAATTAGCAGATTGCTCTTCAAAAAATCCAGAGGAATGTGAAATATATATAGTTGAGGGAGATTCTGCAGGAGGCTCAGCAAAACAAGGAAGAGATAGAAAATTCCAAGCTATACTTCCTCTAAGAGGAAAAATAATGAATATAGAAAAGCAAAGATTAGATAAAATGCTTGCTTCTGAATCTATAAGATCAATGATAACTGCATTTGGAGCAGGTATAGGTGATGAATTTGATACAACTAAACTTAGATATGGAAAAATTATTTTAATGACTGATGCCGACGTTGATGGTGCTCACATAAGAACATTATTGTTAACTCTATTCTATAGATATATGAGAGAGTTAGTTGAGAAAGGTCATGTATTTATTGCACAGCCACCATTGTATAAAATTAAAAAAGGAAAACAGGAAATATATACTTATAGTGATCCAGAATTAGAAAGAGAACTTCAAAACTTAGGAGGAAAAGATAGTAGTGTAGATATCCAAAGATACAAAGGTCTTGGGGAGATGAATGCAACGCAACTTTGGGATACCACTATGAATCCAGAAACTAGGACATTGCTTCAAGTAACTGTAGATGATGCAATGGCTGCAGATGAGATATTTACTATTCTAATGGGTGATAAAGTTGAACCTCGTAGAGAATTTATACAAGAAAATGCTAAGAAGGTTAGCAACTTAGATATTTAAGATTATAGTAAAGAGAGGTGTTACAAATGGATAGTAAAGAAAAAATAATTCCTATTGATATAAAAAATGAAATGAAAAAATCTTATATAGATTATGCCATGAGCGTAATTGTAGGTAGGGCATTACCTGATGTAAGAGATGGATTAAAACCAGTTCATAGAAGAATACTATATTCTATGCATGAACTAGGTATAACTCCTGAAAAAGGCTATAGAAAATGTGCAAGAATAGTTGGAGATGTTTTGGGTAAATATCACCCACACGGTGATACTTCTGTTTATGATGCACTAGTAAGGATGGCTCAAGACTTTTCTATAAGATATATATTAGTTGATGGTCATGGAAACTTTGGTTCTGTGGATGGAGATGGTGCGGCAGCAATGAGGTATACGGAGTCAAAGATGAGTAAAATTACAACTCAAATGCTTCGTGATATTAATAAAAATACTGTAAATTTTATACCTAACTTTGATGGTGAGGAAAGTGAGCCAGTAGTTCTACCATCTAGATTTCCTAATCTTTTAATAAATGGGTCTTCAGGAATAGCCGTAGGTATGGCAACTAATATACCACCTCACAATTTAGTGGAAGTTATAGATGGTACAATAATGCTTATAGATAATAGTGAGGCTACTGTAAGTGACTTGATGACAAAAATCAAGGGACCTGACTTTCCAACAGCAGGTATAATATTAGGAAAAAGTGGTATAAGAAGTGCCTATGAAACAGGTAGAGGAAAAATTCTTGTTAGATCTAAAGCTGAGATTGAAGAACATAATGGGAGAAATAGAATTATTGTAACTGAGATACCATACCAGGTTAACAAGGCAAATCTAATAGAGGCTATAGCAGAGTTAGTAAAAGATAAGAAAATTGAAGGTATATCTGATCTTAGAGATGAATCTGATAGAGAAGGTATGAGAATTGTTATAGAACTTAAGAGGGATGCTAATGCAAATGTAGTGTTAAATAGATTATATAAACATACTAAGATGCAAGATACCTTTGGAGTCATAATGTTAGCACTAGTAGATAATGAGCCAAAGGTTTTAAATCTAAAGCAAATTTTAGAATATTATATAGCACATCAAAAGGATGTAGTAACAAGAAGAACTATATTTGATTTAGATAAAGCTAATGCAAGAGCTCATATCGTTGAAGGCCTTAGAATCGCTCTTGATTATATAGATCAAGTTATAAATTTAATTAGAAGTTCTAAGACAGCTCAAGAAGCGAAAGAAGGGTTAATGAATAACTTCAATCTTTCTGAAAAACAATCACAAGCGATATTAGATATGAGATTACAAAGATTAACAGGCTTAGAAAGAGAAAAGCTAGAGGAAGAGTATAATGAATTATTAAAGACTATAGAATATTTAGAGTCAATTTTAAATAATGAAAGTATTCTTCTTGGAATAATAAAAGATGAGCTAATAGAGATAAGAGATAAGTATGGTGATGAAAGAAGAACTGCAATTGAGAAAAATCCTTATAACTTTGAAGATGAGGATTTGATAGACAATGAGGATGTAGTAATAACATTAACTCATGCAGGTTATATAAAGAGATTACCAGCAGATACTTATAATGCACAAAAAAGAGGCGGAAGAGGAGTTCAAGGAGTTACAACTAAAGAAAATGACTTTGTTGAACATGTATTAATAACTCCAACTCTAAACAATATAATATTCTTTACTAATAGGGGTAAGGCATATAAATTAAAGGCTTATGAGATTCCAGAGGCAGGTAGAACAGCTAAAGGAACTAATATAGTAAATATATTACCACTAGATGCAAATGAAAACATACAGGCAGTTATGACTATAAAAACATTTGATAGAGATAATTACCTTGTAATGGGAACTAAGCAAGGTATAATTAAGAAAACTTCACTAGATAAGTTTGGAAATATAAGGAAAAATGGTTTAAATGCCATAAATCTTAGAGAAAATGATGAAATAGTAGGAGTTAGAATAACTAAAGGTAATGATGAGATCTTATTTGTTACTAAAGGTGGATATTCAATAAGATTTAATGAAAAAGATGTAAGAGATATGGGTAGAACTGCTACTGGAGTAAAAGCTATCACCTTAAGAGGGGATGATATAGCTGTTTCTATGATAATAGCTAAAGAAAATGAAGAGTTATTAGTTATAAGTGAAAAAGGTTTTGGTAAAAGAACTGCAATATCTGAGTATACACTTCAAAGAAGAGGTGGAAAAGGTATAAAAACCTATAAGATAACTGAAAAGACCGGAAAAGTTGTAAGTGCTAGAGTTGTTAAAGATATGGATGAAATAATGCTTATAAATAGTGATGGTATATTTATAAGAATTAATGTCAGTGAAATATCAACCCAAAGCAGAAATGCAATGGGAGTTACATTGATGAAAACAGGAGGAGATGTAAATATAGCAGCTGTTGCTAAGATAAATTATATAGAAGGTCAAGATAATGAAGAGAAGGAACTTGTAGAGAGTAATGAGATAGATGAAAATAATGTAGTTGAAGATAATAATGAATCTCTAGAAAATAATATAATTGAAAAAGAAGAAATCTAAAAAATAAGAAGAAGCCAAATAAATGGCCTCTTCTTATTTTTTAACATTAAAATATAAAAGATGCAGCTCTTAATAAATCGAAATAATTTTCTAAGTTAATACAAATAGTTTTTTCATCTAATTGTATTGCACCAGGATAAAAAGAAGCTTTATATGCATCTTTATGATCATTGTATCTAACTTTAAGTTCAAACTTATCAGGTAGTGATATGTTATAATTACATAAATCATCAGTTAAAGCTTGTTCTACATTCTTACTAATAAGTTCAGTAGCCACATCAGGATGCATACTAGTAACTGAATTTCCTTTACCCTCATTAACTCCTAAAACTTTAATATTAGGATTTATAGTTTTGGCATGATTAGTTAAATCTACATCACCACTTATAAATACAGATGGAACACCAATACTTTGAGCAGCAAAAGAATGGAATAAAAATTCAGAAGTCCTTATTCCATTTATAAAAACTTCATTTAAATTTCCATTCATAGTATGTGCTAGAGGATTTCCATTGCTATATGCTGGTGAATGATATCCTATAAACATTACAGCATCGAAAGATTCATCTAGTCCATATATCATGGAGAATGGATGTCCAGACCAACCACGTACAATTTTGCAGCAAGTAGGTAATTCGTTTAGAATTAAATTTCTTCCACTATCATGAGCATCCTTTATTAATATTTCTGTGGCCCCAGCTTTAATTGCACCTTCACAAGCGGCACATACTTCTTTTGTCATTTGCTTACTGAAATATTCATAATCAGGCTTGTTTTTTTCTGTTTCATCCCAATTACATATACCAGTAACTCCTTCAATGTCAGCGCTAATAAATACTTTCATTAAAATACCCCCTTATTATTTATATATATATTTAATTAAATTAAATATAAAACTTATCCTAGTGTATCAATATAAGTAAATGCAAGAAAAAAGGAGAAAAATGTACAAATAAGAAACTCATATAAAAAAATAAGATTTTAAAACCATGTATACATTATAATATATGATAACATATTCCTTGTCGCTGCAACAGACCAGTGAAGTTAACAACATAAATACTTATTAAAAAAAGTTAAAAAAGGTTGTTGACAAAGAATGAAATGTCTGGTAACATTATAAGAGTCGTCACTAGTAAGTGATGAAGAAATGGTCTTTGAAAATTAAACAGAGAAGAAGGTAAAACCAGTTAATTCCGATAGAGAAATCTATCAAAATGACATTAACTAATGTCAGCGAGACAAAGAGAGCTTAACAGCTTCAAACTTTTGAATTGAGAGTTTGATCCTGGCTCAGGACGAACGCTGGCGGCGTGCCTAACACATGCAAGTCGAGCGATGAAACCCTTCGGGGTGAATTAGCGGCGGACGGGTGAGTAACACGTGGGTAACCTGCCTCATAGAGGGGGATAGCCTCCCGAAAGGGAGATTAATACCGCATAACATATTTCTGCTGCATGGTA
>NZ_JBLLJL010000008.1:0-77223 GCF_056172015.1 Clostridium sp. LXY-7
AATGCATCTAAATCATTCATAAATTAATAACTCCTTATATATCTAAATTTTTTGTACATTAACACCTTACACTTAATGGTATTTATTTTACTTCATGAAATCAAAAAACTGCTGAATATAAGATGCAACAACACATTCAAGTATCAATATATATCCCATCCATGAAATCGTGCGGCAATCTTTGCATGCGTAATATCTAAAAGTAATGACACATCATTATCATGTAACAATCTATTTATTTGATCTGGAAAGACATATGGAACAAATTTATAAAATCGTCTTTCTACAAGACAGTCCGGCGTGTTTTCAATTAACAAAGGTACTGATAATTCCTTTTTAAACGAACTAATTACAGAACTTCATCAAGAGTAATCTTATCATTGAATTTATTTAGATATTCTGTTAAATATACTAACCCTTGTACATCTTTTTCATCATCTGATTTACCATAATGAAATTGCAATAAGGTATTTCTCATATCAAAAAATATTACTTTAATCCCATCCATAATTTCACCTCACATCAATATAGTTATTTAGTCATAATTTACTATTATGACTTTATTGTAACATATTTTGTAAATACCGTATTATTCAATTTTCCAAGAACATTTTTTTATTAATTAGTTCGTTCTATGATGTTAAAATGAATCAATACCTCATCCTATTTTTGTAGGACGAAACAAAATACCGCATATTCATTTCTGAATAATATGGCATTATGAATAACTTATCTAATTGCATATTGATTTCATCATTTAAGAAAGATATGACAAAACTGAATCTAAAATTATCTTGCGGCAACTCTACAAATTGGAATTTCTTTGAACTTCGCATTATTCTCACAATCTTTATTCACTTATAATGCTTCGTGTATTATTTTTCTAATTACAATTATTGCTACTATAATAAGCATAAATGCAGTTATCAAACCCGTTTCTCCTACAAAATACGCTTGTTTATTAGCACTGGTTAATGGTCCACATATCACTTGATCAATATAATTATGGCTTGCATGGAGTATAATAGCAGGCCATACACTTTTTGATTTCAAACGCAAATAAGCCATTATCGTTGTCATAGCAACAATTTCAATAGTAAACATTGGAAGCTGATACCAAATACTTGTCCCTGTTTGATACAAACCTGCTATCATAAGAGGGAAATGCCATACTGCCCATATTAACCCACTTATCAAAATAGCAATCTTAACATTCCAAATTTCAGTCAGTTTCGGTAGTAAAAATCCTCTCCATCCAATTTCTTCACCAGTTGCAGTCAATAAAGAAGAAGGAATTAGTAACAGTAATAATCCAATAGAGTTTGTATAGATTTCTCCAGTAAATGCTGTTTGATTTACGATCCAGTAAAGCCCATATGAAAATCCCAAATAAATAACTGGAATGAATACACCTGCCATAATATATTTTACTTGGCAACCATTCCATCCTAATACTTTTTCTTTGCGATAAAACTTACCTCGAACTATAAATGCTGCTATTGCAGGACACCACATCAGTATAGATGTCATCCCAGCTGCAGCATCGCCACCTCTTATTCTTATGTAATAGCATATACTGCTTAGCATTAATGTGATTATTAAAAATACAACCACTGCCTTTTTATTCTTCATATCTTCCACCTTTTTTCCTCCTTCATATTTTATTGATTAGTTCCTCCTATGATGCTAAGATAAATTATTAACTCATCCTATTTTTGTATTGCGACATAAAAAATATCGCAAATTCATCTCTGAATAATACGGTATTCTGAATAAATTATTTAATTGTATTTTTGTTACTCCATTTATGGAGATAGTTGATTAATAGATTCCTTACAATAAAAATATTTTCATCAATGTTGTATCTAAATCTCTATGACTTTATAACAGGCTTCTTTTTAAAAGCCAACAATCGCATTATCTCTGTAATATCTTCCTGTGCCTTAGGTCTATAATTAATCCATCCGCCATCACTACAAGGATATCTATTCTTCCATACTTCTTTTGTTAAAGCTAACCCTTCATTAATAACTTCATTGAGTTTTTCCTCATCTTTTGAACTTATTTGCATCATTATATCTATTTCTCCAATTTCAAAAAACACATAACATAAATGCTTGGTTTTATGCGAATATTTATATCCCCAACCATAATTATTTCCAAATGGGAACTTTAAATCTTTTTTCATATCATATTCTTTGTCAAACGCTTCCTCAAACTGCTTCAATAACACTTTTGCATTATTGCCGATATGTTCAAAAATCTCTGTTTCTGTAGGTATATTATTTTTCTGTAACATCCTATCACCCATACCATCGTCTCCAATCACATATTATATAAATAATCTATAACTCGCTGTTTCTTACTGTTCTAATTTGATTATAAGAAAATCATACTATATATTGTATGTTTTTGTATAAACACTTTACGCAACATATTAATTATCTTTATTCGCACTTTAAAAATATTATGATTTAATTAAATGATAATCTGACTTTAATAATGATAGTATTGTTAAATCTTTAAATTTTCCTTTATAAAATTCATATTCATACAAAATACCTTCCCCATTAAACCCAATCTTATGTAACAGATAAATTGAATTTTTATTCTCAGGTTCAACTAATGCTTGTATCCTATTCAATAACATATTGTTAAATCCAAAATCAATTATTGCTTGTAGAGCTTCTTTCATTAATCCTTGTCCCCAAAACTCCTTGGACATTTCATACCCTATATCTGTACGGAGTGAGTGTATATCTATGCTCTGATATCCACATGTACCAATTAATTTATCTGTATCCTTTAGATGTATTCCCCATCTAATTCCTTTCTTATTTTTAAATCTTCTACCAAATAGTAGTATTAACTTATTTGCTTCTTCCAAAGTCTTTAATGGCTCAATATCATAGTATTTCAAAACCTCTTCATCTGAAAATATTTCAAGTAGATCGTTACAATCTTTCACGGATATTTTTTTAAGTATTAATCTTTTAGTCTCGATTTGTGGAAAGTCATCGCAAATTATTTCAATAGGCATTCTTTCATACACTTCCTCTTCTAAAATATATAATATTATTATAAATGAAAACTCAATAGAGTGGACTTTTTTTAATGTCTACTCCATTGGGTACATTTTACTTGAATAATACGGTATTATGAATAAAGTATTTAATTATTTAATGTGTACGTGATTTAAGAATATTACGATCTGTCAAAATTATAGTATCTTAAGATAAAGTTCATGAACTAATTCATTGTTTTCCAAATTGGCATCAATTTTAAAGTCTTGTATATCTATCGTATATCCATTCTCTTTTGCCCAATTTTTCATATTCCAAAATGACACCCATATATCTTTTACATTTCCTTGATGCTTATAATGAATATATTTTTGAGATGGAATTATTATAGACTCCATTCCAATTGGCACAAAATTAAAGTTGTCAACTTTTAAACAAATACATTGGATGTAATTTTTCTCAACAACCTCTAAACAAACATCCATTATATAGCTATCAACTCTATTCTTTACTTCATGTACTCTATCCTTAAAAGACTTCCATAACTTAGGCATCTCAATTCCTAATTGATCTTCGCTACAAGTTAATCTTAATCCTATTACCTTAAATTCATCTAAAATAGTTATTTCCATATTCTTACCTCCATAAATTACTATCACAAATTAATTATAACATATTTTGTAAATACCGTATTATTCAGTTTTCAAAGAACACTTCTATTAGTTATTTCACCCTATATTCATAGTCTGAAGTAATAATTGTTTCGACCTTTTTTTGTAGTCCTAACTTATATTTCACTTTCGTCCCTCAATTTTTGTACTTCGACGTAAAAACACCGTATTATTCAATGAATCTTACGGTGTTTAAATTAATTATTCGTTTTCAATATTTTTATTAAGACCATCTACATTACAAAAACTTTACTCTTCAATAAATTTCATCAATTCTTCATTAAATTTATCACGTTGGTCATAGAAAGTTGCATGACCGCTGTATTTAAAGGGTAAGAGTTTTGAATTTTTAATACATTTGTTTTGTACTTCACCCAATGAAAATGGAACAACTTTGTCATGAATACCATGAATTATTAAAGTTGGAACATTTATTTTTTCTAGATCGGAAAATAATACTTCCTCTATCCACATTTTTTCGATGGATGCAGTTGCCCACCCTGCTGCCTGTAATCCCAATTGAAAGAACCAATCAGAGAATGGTCCAGTTATATGCTGGAAGAAAAATATATCGCCAAAATCACTCAGCATTTTGGGACGATCAGTATATGTTGCCTCAATCATTTTCTCTATATCCTCTTTATCTGACCCATAAGGAAAATTAGGACGCTTGATAAGACTTGGAGCCGCCGCTGCAAAAAGGGCAAGTTTAGACACTCCATATCCTTTGTGACGTGCCATGTATCGAATTGCTATAGCTCCTCCTGTTGAATGTCCTGCTAATATAAAATCTTCTAGTTTTAATGCATTAACCACACATCTTACATCATCCGACAATCGATCATAATTGTACCCTCCATAGGGTTTATCTGAGTTTCCAAACCCTCTAATATCTATTCCAATGCACCTGTACCCCATCTGTGGAAGCTGATTAAACTGATATTCAAATAAATTATGATTACCTGGCCAGCCGTGTATGAACAAGATTGTCTTCTTGCCCTCTGGATTAAGATCCTCTACAAAAATTTTTACATTTGGTTCTACTCTAATATAGAAGCCCACTTTTAACCTCCAATAATAAAATAATTCTATTAATAGGGTATTCACTAAAAAATAATTTGTGAATGATTGAGCCGGCTTTTAAATACCGTATTATTCAGTTTTCAAAGAGCATTGTTCGTAGTCTAAAATTTAAAACTTACGTCGCATTTTATTCAAATTGTGAAATAAAAAATACCGCATATTCATTTTGAATAATACGGTATTTAGAAAAATTATTCGGTTTTATAGTTTAGTTGTTAAATAAGAAAGTTGTGAAGTAATTTCTTTAACTTTATACTCTGGTATAACGTAGTTCTTTTAGTTCTTTGCCTGTGTTAATTATTTGAGATGTATTATCATGTTTAAATCCTATTTTCTCATAGAAGTTTCTAGCTCGTATATTCTCTTCTAATACCCAAAGTTCTATGTTGTTGAAATGCTCTTTTAGAATTTCATTGATTCCCCATTCCATTAACTCTTTAGCAACTCCACTTCCCCAGAATTTTGGAATAACATAAACTCTCCAAATCTCTATCCATGATTTATCATTATCACCATACCTACACTTCCCAAATGATAGTAATCCTGCTGGTTCATTTCCCTCAAAAGCAATAGCTGTTTTAGGAGAACCTTCTAATAATTCACTTGTAAAACATTTTGTTCTCCTTTCAGCAGAAAAAACATCATTCAAAACATGTTCTGGAATAATATCTTTGAATGCATTCTGTGATGATTCTGAATGCATTTTGCCTAAAGCATCTGAATCTTCTAATTTGGCATAACGAATTAATCTACTCAAAATAATTCCCCCTCAGTTTACTTCGTCTTAATTTACTATTATGAATTGATTATAACATATTCTGTAAATACCGTATTATTCAATTTTCAAAGAACATTTTTTATTATTTAGTTCGTCCTATGATGCTAAGATGAATTAATACCTCATCCTATATTTGAAATGCGACGTAAAAACACCGCAGAATTCAATCCTGCGGTGTTTAGAATAATTATTCGGTTTTTTATTGTTGTGACGCTAAATATTCAAATTGTGAAATAAAAAATACCGCTTATTTTTTAGAATAACACGGTATTTGAAAAAATTATTTAATTATATATTAGTTGCATCATTTAAGAAGATTGTGAAGTAAAAATAACTTCTAATTCAGATTACAATGCTTGTTTTAAATATGTCTTGTAATCGTATTTCCAGCCGTCATATTTAAAATCATCAGGTATTCTAACAAAACATCCAATTGTATTATCACGCTTTCTTTTTATTACCCCTGAAACATTCTGATTGTCTATATTACCTTCAGCAACGATAATAAATTCACTTTCACAAGATAGTACTATCCCGATATGGTCATGCCATGGACCTTTGGGTTTGTTATTTGGAGGAATAATATTATTATAAATAACAATATCACCTCGTGAGGGTACAAAGCCGTCTTTATCATAAAAGCATAAATCATTGGATTTACCCCATTCATACCACGTTCCTACACCTGCAAATCTGTATTGAAATGGTGGTAGCCTAATAGGAAGTTCAAGCCCTGCTATTATTGCACAATGATAGACAAAAGCGGCACACCATCCATTTCTCAATTCGTCAAATGCAGTAGTCTCTGGATAATACTTGATTATATCCTTATAAAACTTACTGTCTCTTTCACCATTAATGCTTTTTACAGCAAGTTCCTCCGCAATATCAGCAAATACCGACTTTTTAAACATCTTTTTCATTGACTTTTCTTGCTTTCGTACATATTCAGCTGGTATTGCTGTAATTTTAAATTCATAAAGCAGTTTATTTAGACGTGGGACAGCAAGATAAGAAATTTGAGAACATGAGTCATCTAAAAAAGGCTGTAAAATATCTGCATCTTTTAAAACTTCATCATATTCATCATGGATAATCTCTTTCTTGGAGTGGTAATATATTGCTGATAGAATAAGTATTTTCTCAGCATCTGAAAAGATATTCATATTTCTGATTGCTGGACGAGCCATATCCGCACCACTTTGGGCATGGCATAGGTAACTACCTGTATAATAAGCATATATGTCATGTAAAAGTCCACATATATATGATAGTTCGGAATTGAGTCCTCTTCTTCTAGCAATTATTGAACAACATTGAGCAACCCCATAAGTATGGATATATGCGTTTTTACGTTCCTCAGCAGATGCTATATTTTCAATAATTTTATCAACATATTGTTTTATCATTGAAATTCTATTCACATTCTCATTCCCCTTCATACTATATAAATAATCATTTATCGCATTAAATTACTATCATGAGGTAATTATAACATACTTTGTAAATACCGTACTATTCAATTTTCAAGGAACATTTTTTATTAATTAGTTCACCCTATATTTGCAGGGCGAAACAAAATACCGCATATTCACGTTGAATAATACGGTATGAATAAATTATTCATTTTTATAACTGAGTAGTTAAGGAATTGGATTCTTGTAACCTTTCCTAATAATATTTTGATAATTAGGAGGTAATTCATAACTCTTTATATGTTCAAATTTTTCAATTTTAACATCCCCTGAACCTCCAACAGTAGCAGTTATATAGTCAAGTCCAACACCAATATGAGGTCCTATATATGAATTAACTTGAAGCTTTAAATTGAAGAGAAATGTACGATATCCATTTGGTCTCTCAGCACTTAATACATACACTGTATAAGGAGCAACCATTGGAGTATCTATTAAATACTTTGAATAATATCTATCAATTTCCTTCTCAATATATGGCAATAGTAAAGATATAAAAATATCTTGATATAACTCTTCCTTTGATTGCTCTGGTGGCTTATATGGTAAATCCTGTGGATATAGGGTATTAGCATAAATAAGTGTAGTAAACGTAAATTGAAATCCTAACATTAGGCTAATTATCATTAAAATAGCTTTACTAGCTTTTCTCATCTTATCACCCTCTTCACAAATATTGATATTATTATCTGCATTAATCTTAAATTCTTACTAGAAAACTAGAATAATGTGAATATAAATATCTTTTCAATACCGTATTATTCAGTTTTCAAAGAACATTGTTGGTATTTTAAATTTCAATAGTTACGTCATGTTTTATTCAAATTGTGAAATAAAAAATATCGCATATTCACGTTTGAATAATACGATATTTAGAAAAATTATTCGGTTTTATAGTTTAGTTGTTAAATTAGAAGATTGTATCCTAACTTTTCAGCATGAGCATGTGCTTCTTATCAGCCTAATCAAGTCTCTATCTTTATTTTGTAAATCATGTTCGGAATTTAATAGTTGTAGAAGATTAACAAGGTCTCTTAATTTTGCCAGTTCCTTATAGTCACATGGTAGCTTGTTCTTGGAATAATAATTATAATTGTCAATAAATGAATTCTCATTCTGCGGTGTGATTTGCTCATTAAATCTTAAAAATTGTCCAATATCACCAAAAACATGCCCAGCCATTGTGCCTTCCCAATCAATAAAATATGGTCTATTATTACTAGCTACGATTATATTAATTGGCCGAAAATCGTTGTGAACAAATGTTACTCTTTCATCAATTCGCTTAATATTTTCATTATTACTTTCTATGTAAATTCTCACATCTTCTGTTAACTTTTCCCCTAATTTCTGTACTGCATTTTCTTTTAAGAACATATCATACCATGATTTTAGTTTAGGTAATACAGTGGTTACATTTAAACTTCCATTAAAGAATCCCACTTGATTATATGAAGTTTCATGTATTATTGCTAAACTCTGTCCTATTTCACAAACCACATTCTTGTTATAAACTTCATTTTGCAAATATTCATCTAAAGTAGGGCCACTAATATATTCAAACACTGCATAAGGCTTATCGATTACCTCAAATTCATTATTTAAATATAATAATTCTGGAACACTTATCTTATCCTTTATATGTTCGAAAACTGACTTTTCTTTTTCCCACCAGTTATCATCAGTTCCATAAATCCTTAATAGAAATTTATAATCTTCATATTCAACACAATAATTACTATTTCTTAATCCCTTTCTTATTAAATTAACTTTCTTAATTTTCCCTCTGGGTTTCACGCATGACATCATTCTATCAAGCATTGCACCGTTTAGTTTAATATATGGTTGTATTCTTTCCCATTTTGAATCCATTTTTCTCCCTTCCATTTCCAGAGATTATGCTGAACTAGGTCGTTATCTTCACTTGAAAATTAAATATCATGGTTATAATGTTAAATAGTCATTTGATATTAGTTCGTCTTAAAATACTATCATGAATTAATTATAACATATTTTGTAAATACCGTATTATTCAATGTAAATTAATACCCCAATTATTTTGAAAACTATTACTGTAATAAATCCAATTATGATTAATCTATTTGCTACCTTAAGTTCGTCTAAAATTTCCTTGCTAACTATTTCTGTGTCATCATGCTTCTTTAGTTTTTTGGATATCTTTATATGTCTTATATATCCCCAAAGTATTATACAATAAATAAGCAAAGAAAGTAGTTCTAGTAAAACAGGAAATTCTCTTAATATATCCCTCAAATCTATCCCCCCTCATATAGTAGTGCGTAATAGCTTACTATCATGGATTGATTATAACATATTTTGTAAATACCGTATTATTCAATTTTCAAAGAACATTATTTAGTTCTATATTTGAAATGCGACGTAAAAGCACCGCAGAATTCAATTCTGCGGTGTTTAGAATAGTTATTCGGTTTTTTATTGTTGTGACGCTAAATAAGAATGGTGCGAATTAGTTCAACTCTATACTTCAATCATTTTGTATTGTTTTCTACTGCTGCTACTGCTTCAATTTCCACCAATTGATTTGTATATCCTAATACTGTAACTCCAGATAAGGTGCTTGGGACATCATGATTACCAAACTTTTTTCTTATTGCTTCCCATGCAGTTACCAAATCTGACTGATTGTGAGATGCTACAAGAACTCTGGTATATACTACGTCTTCCAAAGTAGCCCCACAGTCCTTCAGTGCTTCCTTCAAATTCTCTACACAAAGTTTTGCCTGAAGCTCATAATCGCTCAAGCTTGGTACTTCTCCATCTTTATTAATAGGACATGCCCCCGCCAAAAATAATAAGTCCATTCCTGAAGGTATACGTCCAGCATAAGCATAATCTACTGGGGCTAAATTTGTAGAATGAATTAATGATATTTTTTTATTCACTTTGATTCTCTCCTTTTATTCTAATATCTACGAGAAGAATTATAAATTCATTTTTTAAATGAATTTTATGTTCAATATCATTTTAAAGCTTCTACATTTTTTAAGAAAGATAATAATCATTTCTATATCATCTTTTACACAAAAGCTACCACACATTACAAGAGTGGCAGCTTTAACCTACTTATCTTTTTTATATACAATTTTCTTAATACTACTATCTGAAAGAAAGAATTCTTCAGCCAGATTGCTAATTGATTGTCCACCTATATATTGGTTTAGTATCTTTGCATTTCTGGCTTTTATGTAATCTCGGCTTTTAGATTTTTCACCCCATCTTTTTCTCTTTTCAGGAAGGGAAGGGATGTATACATATTCACCTTGGATATACTTTTGAATTTCTTTAACTAAATCATCTGGTAATATTCTATCAATTCTTACATATTTCATAAAGCTCACTTCCTTAAATTTATTATTTAATTAAGGAAACAAAGCCTGTATATGTATGAATTTATTTATCAAAAGCGACTAAATATCTATCTCTGTGCAAATTGTCGCCCAAACTCATAACTACAGACTTTGCACAGAGCATTTTAATCATTTTTCTATCCATGAGATTAATATTCATGATATCACACTCCTTATCTGTATTAAATCAATTATATTCTTTATTAAGAGGATACGTGATTTTCTACAATATTATGAATTGATTATAACATATTTCGTAAATACCGCATTATTCAATTTTCAACGAATCATGACTTACTTCACAGCTGCCAATGAAAATAAAAACTGTTCTATTTTCGTAGCAAAGAACAAATTTTATTAATTACTTCATCTTTTATTCATAGGATGAAGTAGCATTTACTTCATCCTGTATTTGGATTGCGCAATAAAAAATCGCAAATTCAATCTCTTGAATAATGCGATTTTTTACGTTTATTATTATAGTAAAATAGTTCCCTTTGCCAAAATAGCTACCTCTCCAGACACTAATATTTCTTTTTCAGAAATGCTCATAGAAACCTTAATTTTACTAGGTCTGCCGACAAATCTTCCTTGATTTATTATAATCTCATGACCTACATTAAAAATATTATGCTTATATAAATATGCACCTAATGGTCCAGCTGCACTTCCTGTTGCAACATCCTCAACGTTTCCTTGATTATCCCAGGTCCGTCCTTCTATATAATTCACATCAAATATATAAGCAAATTTAGCACCTACTTCTTTTAACATTTCTTCAAATTTAGAACTAATTATTTTTGCATTCTCTATTCCTGAAGTTAATGGTACTAATAAGTATGGTAACCCTGTTGATACAACTTCCATAGGAAATTCTTCGCTTAAATTCTCTTCTGACAAGTTCAATGCATGTACATATTTATTTCTCTTCTCTTTTGAAACTTCACAGAGGAATTCCGCTTTTCCTTGATTCATTTGTACTTCATAATACTCCTCTACCTTTTTTGAATTAACTATAATTGTTTTTTGATTTAATTGAAATGTAATTGCTATATCTTCTTCATTTCTAAAAATATGACTATGAATAGTAGCAGCTGCTCCCAAAATAGGATGCCCCGCAAAATCCAATTCTTCATCTACTGTAAAAATTCTTGCATTAAATATACTATCATCTATTCTTCTCACAAAAATTGTTTCAAATTGCTTAAACTCTTGTGTTAATTTCAACATAAGATTATCTTCTAATTCCTCATTACAAAAAACAACAGTTAATCCATTGCCAGATAAAATTTCATTGCTAAAAACATCAACATGAAAATATTCCATTTTAATTCCTCCTTATATAAAAAATATAATTAACATTTATTTCACCTAAAATTATAACATATAGTGTAAATACCGCATTATTTAATTTTCAAAGAACATTTTTTATTAATTAGTTCGTCCTATGATGCTAAGATGAATCAATACCTCATCCTATATTTGTAGTGCGACGCAAAAATACCACAAAATTCATGATTGAATGATGCGGTGTTTAAAACAATTATTCGGTTTTTCATTGTTGTGACGTTAAATAAGAATATTGTGAATTAATATAACTTCTGATTATGCTTATTTTGCGGGAGTTAGAGGAACTTATTCATTGATGTATAATTTGATACTCGAAATCCAAGATTTTCATATAATGGTTTCCCTTTTTCAGTCGACATTAAATCAACTGCGGCAACGCCTAATAGCTTTGCTTCCGATAAAAGTTCAATCATAACTTTCGTTGCAATGCCTTTTCCTCTATATTGAGGGTATGTAAAAACATTGTATACCGTACCGACAAGATATGATGAAAACGCTATTAGCGGAGGTCTTTCCACGATTGACATAAATGCAGTTGCTAATACTTCATTTTCATTCTCGGCAATGATAGCAATAAATCCCTTGTTAAGGTGTTGAGTAAAATATTCTTCTAACTTCGTTCTAATATCTTGCACTTCTTCCGAAGAAGACACACCTTTTTCTGCAAACAGGTATTCCATACGAATCTTTATGAGGAGGTCAATATCCTCTTTAACCGTTTTTCTTACTTTCATGTTTTGCACCACCTTATATTTATAATCTTCAGTTCGCACTTTTCTACTATTATGAATTAATTATAACATATTTTGTAAATACCCTGCTATTCAATTTTCAAAGAACATTTTTATTAGTTAGTTCGTCCTATAATGCAATTATGAACTATAACTAACTATACCATATTTTTCAAACCAGACTCTTCCTTCTAGCTATAATAATTATTAGAATTTCTGTTAGAACCTTAACCCCTTGATTTTAAAGGAGTTCTGATATCTCTACTATCAAAGTGTAGTTTTCCCTATACGTGTATATGGGATTTTACGCGGGTACTGCTTATATATTAATAATTTATAAAGTCCTATATATTTTAGTTATTTGAGTAGAATCAGCCTAAGCCCTTTAATATCAACGCCTTTTAACTCTAACTAAAGCCTAACTAAAAGTTCTAACAAAATTCCAGCTAAAATCTAACTAAAAAATTCTAACAAAGTTCTAGCTAAAATCTAACTAAAACTTAGTTCTCTTAAAAGTCCTCGTATTTCCATATAAACTATTCCATTTTTGTTTAGGCTCTTGTACCCAGCCTGGGATTCTTTTTAGCATTTTTGTAATTTCAAAGGACTTGAATCTTTCTAAATCGGCTTTGTTTTTTCCAAAGGCTTCACACCAGATTTCAATAACGGAAACCCTATCTCTTTGAACTGTACCCTTGGGAATAATGGAATCCTTATTATAATATTCATTGATGTATTCCCTTCGCCTATTGATATCGTAATCGGCCCAATTTTCTGGAAGCAATATTTCAAGATAACTTTCAATAATGCCTTGGCGATCATCAGCTTCCATAGCTTCATTTTGTAATTCATTTGCCCTCTTCTCAAGTTCAGGAGATAGCTGTAAATCTTCCTTTGCTTCAAAATACACCTTAGCCTCTGCCCAAATCTGCATAACCTCTTCCTCTGTCATATGCCAAGGTTTTTTATCCCCTTCATAAACTTTTAAGGGCCAGAATCTACGGTTGCCTGTGGTATCACGAAGATAACCACGTTCTTCATTAGTAGTTCCAATAAATATACATTGACGAGGATGCGGTGTAGCACGTCTTCCAAAACTTGCCCTATAGACGTCATTTTGGCTTGAAAGAAAGTTTTTTAGGATATTCTCCTCAACCTTACTCATGCCAGCAAGTTCTCCTATTTCAAGTATCCAGTATCCTTGTAGTTTCTCTGCTGCTGTTTTATCCTTTGTATCTGGAAGTCTTAATGAATCATTAAACCACTCTGATGCAAGCTTTCTGATAATAGTACTTTTACCTATGCCTGGGGGGCCGTTTAAAACCAACATCCAATCAAACTTAATCCCTGGTTTCATAACTCTAGCCACTGCTGCAATAAAAACTTTCCTTGTTACTGCTCTGGTGTATTCTTCATCTTGAGAGTTAAAATAATCTATAAATAAAGTTTCAAGCCTTTTCACTCCATCCCACTTAGGAAGTCTTTGTAAAAACTCCCTTATTGGATGATAGGAACGGTCATCCGTTACCTTTGTTACTGCAATATCATAGTTTCTTGCTGTAAAAGAACCATAGGTTAAATCAATATAGCTTATAAGCTGAGCATCATCTGCATCTCTCCAAAACTTAGATGGATGTTTCCAAGGAACTTCACCTTTTATCTCCATGCCATCACTTAACTGATTAAAAGCTATGGATTTTAACTTTGGATCTCCTTCGAGAATTGTAATTAGGTTTTTTAAGGAATTAAGAACCTCACCATTTTTACCCAACTGAAGCCTTGTCTGCCAATCTTCATCATCAGTAGATGAAAAATCAGTGACAGCCTTTTCTATACGTTCTTTTGCTAGATTTTTTCTAACATTTTCATCTGATGTACACATGTCTTGCATAGCCTTAAAGGATGGCAGCTTTGATGGAACTGTATCCTCCTCTGCTCTGCCATCCAGTTCCCCAAATTTATGAATCCTCACCAAGTCAAAGGAATTACATAATTTACTACAAGCAGGATCTGTAGCATGATGGGAAAAAGCAAATTTATCATCATAAATAAGCACACCAGCAGTTGAATCAGCAGGAATATAATCATACCTGCCTTCAAGGATATTTGGCTTATAAACATCCCCTAGGAATTTGTCAATAGCCTCTCTTACTGTGTAAGTCCTGCAGAATACTCCTATTAAGCCTTCCTTTTCAAGTGGATTAGCCTGTTTTGAAATGCTATGTTTTACAATGGTTGTCTGCCTTGAGGATACTGGCCACTTACTGCTATCCTGCCAAACTTTATATCTTGAAAGCACCTGGTCTGGGTCTAAAAAAATACCCTGTTGCTTTTCAAAAATAAATTCCCCATCACTGGAGGTTGAAGGCCAATACATTAATCTTGTAGGTTCATAGGTAGTATCATCAAATTGTTCTATACCAATATCAGAAGCTACCATCCTGCCTATAGCTGTATATTCATCTGGTGTAACATTTCTTGATAGTGGTATAATTAATCTAAGTCTTGGTTTCTCAGCAGTGTGTTTATGGGTAGAATAAATGCAGCAGGTAAAATCATAAAACATAGTGATTTGCTCCCATAGACCACTATGAGCATAGTCCATGTCTAAGGTGAGCATAGAGCGATATTCAACAAATCCTGTTTTACGCTTACCGTTTTTTAATCTCCCACCTACAAATCCCCCTACATCCTTAACATTATCCTGTTGTGGTTTTGGTAGTTTTTTATATTCTAAAACACTCTCAGCGGTTCTGTGAGTATTCCTTACCTTAGTTAAAAATTCATCCCAAGAAATCTCGATGTTTTTCCAAATCTTATCCTTTCTTGAATTGGCTACTGCTATTTGCATAAGAATAATCCCCTCCATGTTTTTTTTACATAGTAGTGATAATGAACTACATATTATTACTCGCAACCCGTTTCGGAAGCTTGATTTACTAAAGACTCTATTCAAGTAAAAAGCTAAAATACAACAACTCGCTTCTCTCGGACAAGTTGTATTTCTTAACGCTTTTCACTTTCATATAGCCTAAGTAAATCTAAGCCTCCTGCAAATGGTCTGCTTCGCAATAATATGTAGTTCTAATATCAACAACCATTTAAAATAAAGCCATATTTTTAGTAAAATCCTTCACTGCCATCAATCCTTCCTGTAATATTCACATTGAAATCCATCAGCACGAAGAGTGAGCCCCTGTGCCCACTTTGGGGCAATAGACATGATATCACAGACTTCTTCTAAGGAACCAAAGTTTGCAGGTGCTTCAATAATCACTTCATCATGGACATGCATAACTATGTGATATCCACTATGGGCAACTCTAAGCATAGATTCAGCCAATAGATCCCGAGCAATAGCCTGTACAATATTTTCTACTAGCTTTGGTCCATAGGTTTCTATACGTTCCCATTTCTTCGTAGCCCCAATACCCTCATAGGTTATAGTGTCTCTTCCAAACTTATTAGGGTAAATTCTTGGTTTAATATAGGACAGCTTTCGCCCCGAGGGTAAGATTATAAATAGAATGGCACTTTCATAATGGATTTTTATTTTACCAACTGTTACAGTAGTTCTTTCCTTTACGGCCTTAAGTGCTGCACTATCAATATCCCACCATAGCTTTGTAATATTTGGGTTTGCCTGTCTCCAAGCATCCACAAGACCTTGAAGCTCCTCTTCTTCTACTCCCATATCAAGGGCTCCCATTGCTGTAAGTGCTCCAACTGAACCACCATAACCAAGAGCCAATTCTGAAATTTTCCCCTTTTGTCTAAGAGGTGAAGCTTTTGTAATCTCTTCAATAGGGACTTTAAACATCTGGCTGGCACTGGCTTCATAGATTTTACCGTGAGTCTTAAATACATTAATTCTCCACTTTTCTCCTGCAAGCCATGCAATTACACGGGCCTCAATAGCTGAAAAGTCAGCCACTAAAAATCTATGGTTATCCTTTGGAATAAAAGCAGTCCTAATAAGTTCTGATAACAACTGTGGTACACTTTCAAATAGAAGTTCCAAGGTATTAAAGTCACCATTTTTCAGTAAATTGCGTGCAAGGGTTAAGTCTTTTAAATGATTTTGAGGCAGGTTTTGTACTTGCACCAGCCTGCCTGCCCATCTGCCAGTTCTATTTGCACCATAGAATTGAAGTAGTCCTCTTACTCTTCCATCAGCACAAACTGATCTTTCTATTGCTTCATATTTTTTAATAGAGGTTTTGGCAAGCTGTACTCTTAAATTTAGCAATTTCTCCACCTCACCATGAGATGCTTTGGCAAGATCAGCTACAACTTTTTTAGATAGTGACTCCACCTGAACACCATTTTCAAGGAGCCAACTCTTTAGCTGTGCTACAGAGTTTGGATTATGAAGACCAGTAAGGTTTTGAGCCTTTGAAAGAGTATGTTCTTTATGAAGCTTATAACACTCCATAGCCTTTTCTACCAACTGTAAATCCACAAGAACTCCTCTATCATTGATTTCTTGGTCTAGATTATATATCTGCTCTTCTGTGTCACTTATAGGATACTTTTCAAGCTTTTTACGAATTGCTCTTTCAACTTCAACATCCCTTTTACAGTAAGTTTTAAACTCAGCCCACTTTTCCGCTGAGTTATGTGGCAGATTTCTAAGGCGATATCCATTAGTTTTTGTAGCTTTACAAGGCATAGAAAAATACCTTATTAAATCCTTACCTTCTTTCATTTTCTGCTCATTAAGACCTAAAACCAATGCCACTCCCTCTAAAGACAGCGGTACGGCTAAAGCTGCTGCTTGAACTGCAGTACACTTCCATGACTTTGCTGACAAATGCCTATTTAAATACGTTGATAGACAAATTCTTTCAAACTGTGCATTAAAGGCAGTTTTCATAATACTGTCATCTGTAAATGCTGCTATAATTTCACTAGGTAGTTTCTCCCCACTAGCTAGGTCAATAATTTCTATATCCTCATCATCAAAGGCATAGGCCAATAGTAAAATTTCAAAATTAGGAGAAGCGGTGTAGGCATAAACACCGCATTTTGCTAAGTCCACATCTGAAAAAGTCTCAATATCTATTGCTAAAGTCTGCATACACAAAGGCCTCCTAGCTTAGAAAATCTTCATCATCAAAGGATGAAAACTCATCTTCCGCTCTACTACGTCCACTTAATGGTTCACCATCAGAAAGCTTTTGTAAGTTTCCCAGGCCACAAGCTATCCCTTTATTTTCATTAGAGTTAAATGCATAAAATGTGATGCTGGCTCTTCCATAGCAGCCACTATATACTTCCCCTTGGTCTAATATGGGCTTAACATTTTTATCTACAATCTCAGGTTTGTCCTTGCTACTGGCATTAAGAAAATAGCTGTTGTTATAAGCTTCATCCTCTGGTCTTTCTATATCCCCATCGCGAAGTGGAGTCTTAAGATTTTCAGGTATTTTATCACCAAGCTTTTCTTTACCTTCTTCCTTTGCAGCTTCAATAGCATTCATTATGTCATTAACTGTCTTTGTATCATCCTTTGAGATTATTAGAGAAACACTATATTTTTCCTCTCCTCCATTTATTGATTTAGGCTCCCATACATTTGCATAAGAGAAACGAGCCTTTCCTGTTATCACCTTTGTTTTGTTGTTATTTTCCATAATTATATTCCCTCCTTAAAATCCGTTTCTTCTCTTATATTTGAATTAAAAAACTCATTGCACTGCTGATAATAAAGCATGTGCTCCCATCAAAGTGCCTCTGCTTCCTTTAGAAGTTCCTCATAGCAGGATGGTTTTAAATCCGTAAGTTTTTGCCCGCCGTGCTTTGTTATGAGAGCCTTAACTTCTGGTTGTTTTCCACTTTGAGCTTTTAAAGCTAAAACTGCTCTTACTTTTTCTAAGGTTATAGGTTCTGATTTTGGTGGAGCAGCTTCAGTAGAAGTAACTGGAAGTTCCACTGACTTTTCTCCTTCCATAGCTTGTAGAAAAATCTCAATACTATTTGCAAGGTTCCGTAAATCCTTTACTATTTCAAGAACTAACTTATTTTTATTCATTATGCAATTACCTCCTATTATCTAAAAGTGATCCCCTAAAAGTTTCTTCCCTCCTTTGTATCATTGGATTTTTTCAATAGTTCTGCTATCTTTCCGGTAACATCTTCCTCTTTAGGTTTCTTCTCCTTAAGTATAATGTTTGTTGGACCTTCACTTGTTACAGTGATTTTTATTGTCTGCATAAAATTTGCCTCCTCATGACTTATTTAATTGGGCTATGGCATAATTAAAAATTTAATATCTATGCAAAAGCCTCTTATATATAAGTCATAGGAATTAGCAATCCGAACCCCCTAAATTAAAATATTTTTAACTTTGGCTTTATTTGGTTTTAAAAGGGTTGTTGATTTTAGAACTATATATTATTGCGAAGCAACCCATTTGCAGGAAGCTTAGATTTACTTAGGCTCTATGAAAGTGAAAAGCGTTAAGAAATACAATCTGTTCGAGGGAAGCGAGTTGTTATATTTTAGCTTTTTACTTGAATAGGGCCTTAGTAAATCAAGCTTTCGAAACGGGTTGTGAGTAATAATATATAGTTCGTTATCAACACTGTATTAAAACAAAGCTAATAATTTATAGTAGGTGTTCTTGCCGATTTTCCTGTTTCGTCGCATAAAAACAAGGCCCAAGTGATTGGCTTTTCACTTGCGCCCCTTTGGATGTTTTCCCTATTCTGTTGTGGCTTATCCCCGATTATGTGGTACTACAAAAGTGGTATTTGTAGTTCTTATTTCTGCTGGACAGGAATCCAAATCTCGCTATAATATTTTTCGTCCTGCACACCTTTTGCATACTCGGCAGGATCACTATACATTTCAATATTGTAACCCGCCGCAATCTCATAGTCTTTACAGTTGGGTAACCATTCCGAAAAAATTTTCTTGTGAACATCTGGCAAAGTATGGGAACTTGCACCTGTGCAAGGAAAAACAGCCCAAGTGTGTTTAGGAATAACCCTTGTGATAAAACCCTCGGCAATTTCCTTGATTGGGTTGTAGTTATCCGCAATCAGATATTCAAACTCATTGCCCCCCATATTTTCATCAATGGATACACCGTAAACACTGCAAACAGTATCGCTTTTCCCTGTTTGATAATACTCCTTCCACATTTGCGGAATTTCTGTCGCCGCTTCATCATACTTGAACACCTTTGATACACCGATAACGGTAAACTCGTCTTTTTTTACGATTTTATAATCCATAGTATAACCTCCTTCTAATGTAAGTTTAATTTTTAGCGAAGCAAAAGATTTTATCATTGTTTCGCCTTTTCTTACAGAAGTGGGTGTTGCACCATGAAACCGAGTAAAAGCTTTTGTAAAGCTATCGGGCGAATCGTAGCCGTATTTTAGTGCAATATCAATAATTTTTCTGTCAGTGGAAACAAGCTCGCTGCCGGCAAGTGTAAGCCTACGTTTCTTAATATACTCCCCAATGGTAAAACCGCAAAGCATAGCAAATCCTTTTTGAAAATAGAAGGGTGATACCATTGCCTGTTTTGCAATATCTTCCATTGTGAGTTCTTCGGTGATATTGTCCTCAATATAGCTGATGGCTTTACTAATACATTCAGTCCACTCCATCCTCAACACCTCCTGTCTGTACCTATATCTTACGATTTTTGATGGAGGTTTTCCCGATTTTTAGTGTTTAGTTTTGTCTGTTAGTCCAATGATAGCAATAAACTTCCTGGCAGGCAGATTAATTTCTATTCTAAAACTTCAATTAGATAATTACAACAACCCTTTAAAATAAAGCCTTAAGTTTTTTATAAATCTTATTTAGACGGTTTCTTATAGCCGCCTCGCTAACCCCTTCATCACGAGCAATCTGAGCAATGGACATCCCCTGAAAGAATACCTTTTGCACTAATTCCTTCTGTTGCGGCAATAGCTTGTCCAGCATATTGTGTAAAGTTTCATTAGTTTCTTTTTCTTCAACTAAGGCAATAACGGATGCTCCCTTATCATCAAATTGCAAACCTCGACCTTGCATATGTTCCATAGAATTGTGTCTACGTGTTTCTCTACGGTTACTGTTATAGGTATCTCTTTCAATTTCTATTACTATCTCTTCAATATCATGGGATACCTGAATTTCTATAATTTCTCCTGTTACAAATTCATATTTAATATTCATGTTTACATCTCTCCCTCATTTTTTGAAAATTCCGAATTTTGTTGAGGTAATTTCAGCTAGATAAAATCCTTTAAGCTTTCTCAAAACTCCTGAATATTCAGGTGATAAAACTTTTTAAACTCCTGAAAATTCATTGAAATGACCTAAAAAGGGTAAAAAAAATAGCCGGATGACTGCTTTAATTAGCAATCATCCGGCTATTTGATAGTTCACTGACTCCGTTGCTCGGTATGGATTTTCATCTGCTTATTTAATTAAGTGGCTTTGTTTTAAATGGTTGTTGATATTAGAACTACATATTATTGCTAAGCAGCTTTGCATAAGTTCAACTAGAGATTCCTTTGCTCCGCAGGAATCTAAGTTTACACTTAAACCATTTGCAGGAAGATTAGATTTACTTAGGCTATATGAAAGTGAAAAGCGTTAAGAAATACAACTTGTTCGAGAGAATCGAGTTGTTGTATTTTAGCTTTTTACTTGAATAGAGTCTTTAGTAAATCAAGCTTCCGAAACGGTTTGTGAGTAATAATATGTAGTTCATTATCAACACTATATTAAAACAAAGCCAATTAAGTATAAAAAAAGTGCCGAATAACTGTTTTATTTAACAATTATCCGGCACTGAGGTAGTTCTTTTAGACTCCTTTTGGCTCTGAACAAATTAATGTAGTTTTCCTTGTTTTATTTAAAATAGGCTTGTCTAATCTTACTTGTGCAACTTGTTTACACTGGATGCATTTTATAGCTATTACACCTGTTGCAAATTCCTCGATATCAAATAATCTCCTACCACAAATGGGACATTTAACTTGTTCATTCATTTTTTACCCTCCATTACGAATTATATGGTTGTTTTTTATATATCCACTATCTATTTTTAATTATTCAAGAGTTAAAAAGAGGAAAATGACCCAACCACAGCTTAATGCTTGGTGTGTAGAAACAGGTGATAAATTGGCTATGGTTAGATCAGGAGGACTTAGTTTTATTGATTATGAAGAATGGTTAAAGATTTAAGCATTCTTCCAATTTTTTAATTGTATTATAGGGGACTTAGGAATATCATCTTTTGATAATGTACCAGGTTTTAAACAAAGTAAATTTTCAACTTGTTTAGGATATAGCACAATGCCCCTGTCAGCAAGTTCTGCTGTCATTTGTGATCCAGTTAATATATTATTTTCTATTAACATATCAACAGCAGTTTGTAGAATGTTGTTAACTAATTTATATTCAGTATCAAGGGGTTCATTTTGTCTCCATCCATTTTTAGACACCTGTCTCATCAAATACTGAAATTGGTTGTTTGATATTACTTTTAGTTGATATGCCCTATAAATCATTGCGGATATAGACACATTCCATTTCTTCTTTAAGTGTTTATAATAATCAAGGGTAGTAGGATAATGTAAAATATCCTGTCTAAAACTTTTTTCTGGTAACAAGAATGCCCCTGCAAAGGCATTAGCTTGTCGCTCCCTTGCCCTAAATTCTTCTTTAGTTATTAATTCCAAGTCTTCACTCCAAGGATGTAATAAAATATGCCCTAATTCATGTGCCATATCAAATCTAGCTCTTGCCACTGACTGTCTGCTGTCTGAAATTGCTATCATATAAATTTCACCTTGATTAACAATTGTACGTTGGCTAAAAGCATCTATTTTATCTGCCTCTGCATTAAAACTAGTTACAACCATGCCATTAGATTCCAGGGTATATCTTAAATCTATAATTGGTTCATTTCCCAGCCCCCAATGTTCTCTTATTTGCTTTGCTATGTTTTCAACATGATTTAATTCATCATCTGTTTCATCATTATTAGTAAAATCAGAAGGTGAAAATTCTATGTTGGGAATATTTAATGATGGAAAATCTATATACTCAAATAGCATCAAATAAATTTGCGATATATATTCTAATTTTATTTTCTGTGCTGCTCTATCTTTTTTCGTAGTACTTGCTAAGGCTCTAAAATATGTTGCGTCAGTTTTTACTTCAAAAATGCTTTCTTGGAAGAAAAATTCTCTAGGGAAACCCAAAGCTGCGGATAATCTTGATACGTTATCCCACTCAGGTTTATTATTATTATTTTCATAAAGAGAGAGGGATTGTTTGCTTATCTCTGTTATCTCTGAAAGTTCTGTAAGTGTATATCCTTTAAACATCCTTGCACTTTTCAGACGCTCTCCAATAAATTTTTTTGACTTTATCATTTTAATTATCTCTCGCTTTCATAGATTAACCTTTCTTAGTCACTTCTTTTATCTTTACTAGGCTTTTATTTGTAAATGACAATAAGCCAGCATTTGGTGTGTTTTGTGGTAACTTATCAATTTCTTCTGTTATAGCCATATTAGTAAGCTTACTGTAATCTGATTTAATATATTCATTTAGACTATAGCTATCAACTACATCTAAATCTTTATCAAGTATCCATGCACTAACAGCAGATAACTGCCCTAGTTCTGTATTAAAAGCTATAAGACAATGTTTATAACCATCTGTAGCATTTATACTCTCTCCACATAGATGTTCAAAGTCATGATTTAAAGTGTCCTGAGTAAAAAGGTTAGTGTAAAATCCATCAAGTGTTAATTGCTTGGTTTGAGATTTCAATTCAGCATTTAAAATAGAAACAAAAGTCTGCAAATAATGAGGTGATGTTCTACTCTTGCTCTTAATTCTTTTCAAACCTTTTTCTCTCATTACTGTATATACAATCTTATTCTCATCATCGATGATCATTTTACGCTTCCAACTATACCTATTAAATTCTATTACTCTAAACTCTTTGGGAATGTATCTCACAATATTCCCATTTATCCAATCATAGATACAATGTGGAACCCCATTTGTAGTATCTGGATGAAACTCCTCCACATATCTTTTATAATCATCAGATAGGGCCACGTCTATGCAGTTAACAATATATCTACAAAAATTCTCCGGGATTTTATCGCTGATTGAAAATTCATCCATTACTCTTACCTCACTTTCAAACTTTATAGTATAATTTTTACATAAAATCTTTAATTTGTAAAGTAGCTTTTGTAAAATATTACATTTTTTCTAGTTTGTATTTTGTAAGTGTGAAAAGGAACTATTGGAATGCTAATTAAATATAAGTTTAATTTGGATATATAAAAAAGAAGGACACTTGTAGAGATTTACTCCAAGTGTCCTTGTTTTCAGGTTATAAAAGTTTATTAATACTTATTTTTCAAGAGGAAGGAGATTTCCTTCCGGTAATCGCCTATGTGGGCTGACCCCTTTGCTACTTCAACTTCTCTAAAAATTTACATTCCTTATAGTTAATCTAAAACGATACTTCCCAGATAATACTATATCTATGTTTAGTGAATTTACATTCCTTATAGTTAATCTAAAACTGATGCAGTTAAATCTAGTGGAGTTACTATTGCTATATTTGTAAGCGTAAAAAATTAAGCACCTAGATAACTTACCCTCTCATTGATAAAATTAAGAAAAATAATTATCAATGGGAGGGTAACTATGTCTAGAAGATTAGATAATGCTACTTGGGAAGAGTATATTAATAAATTTGATGCCTGTAATGGTTCAGTAACTTTAAAGGATTTTTGTATAGCTTCCCATGCATGCATATAATTAGTCCCTCTTTACATACAAATATATCATAAAAAGCAGGCAGACGCTTGACTATGTATGCCCTTTTTTCGATAAATACATAAAATGTAAATTTTCAAGTTCGCCGTTATTATCATGGTTTACTGCAGCTTACTGCTAGATTTAGTTTATTAAGGAATTTCTAATTTTTAAATACGGACATTTTTTGACGCTTACATAAAAAAGTTGTCTACCCTGTTAAAGAGCAAACAACTTTTTGTTTTCGTAGTCAGATATTAAATTACTTGAAAATGCTTTAAAGCATCCTTGATTGCATCTACCTTTTCTGGTGTCGGGTGCTTTCTCGGCTGTTTTAATTCCTCTACTGCATTGGGTGCGTCATACATTGGCAATCCAAAATCTCTTTTTACTTCTGCGATATAAGCCGTGTGTACTTTAAAACCGTATTTATTTTCTATATACTCCTGCATCATTTTATAGGTAACTCTTTGGCTATTTCTATATTCTTCTGCCTTTTCAGCGATTTTGCCAACAGGAATTTTCCCATCGCCCTCGCCAACTCCACATTTACGTTGATATGTGTGTCTGCTTTTTTGTGGGAAAGAAGTACAACCGTCCTAACGTGCCTACGATTTTTAAACATATCCCCATAATGGCTTAATATAATACTTAATAATTTTACACCACATCAGATATTATTATTGTGGCAACATTACCAGCATAATTTATAAGTTTTTTCACTAAAACAGAGTACACCCTTGATCTTTGAACTCTTCAATCTTTGCTAATAAAAATTCAGTATCCACTTCCAAATATTTCGCAAGGCAATCAATACAATAAAAATATTTGGAGTTTCTACCGAGCAACTTCTTTGTCAGCCCGATTTCATTTTTACTTAGCGTTTCTTTTCTACAAACATAACAGTTTTTCTTGTCCAAATCATCACACCTCTTGTTCTTCTTGGTCTTGTCGCACACTGAATATAGGAATGTCCTTACCTCTATACTCTTCATCAAGAACACCAAGTTGATATTTTATAGTATCACGCATCTTGCGCGCTCTATCAAGACAGTAACGTTTAAATTCACGAGCGGTAATATCTCCGGGTTCACGTACATTAGGAAACAATAATTTAAGATAGGCAGTTGCAATACGTTTAACAGCTTCCGTATCACGGGTATCTGCTGCTTCTGGAACTTCAATAAGTTCATCGACAATGGCACGGTAGCTCATATCCTCACGCAGTTCGTGTAATATCGAACAAAAATACTCTGAATTTAATGCCCACCCTGCCACTTTTAAATCATCATTCATTCGTGGAATGTTCCAGCCCTTGATAAATCCGTGGAAACGCTCTATTAAGGCTGATTCATGAAATACAGATGGCAACTCTTCAAACATATTGCTATATCCATCTGCATCCATTGTTTCTTTCCTAATGTTACCGCAGAGAATAACCCCTGCATCAGCAGCTCCTTCATAGTTTCCAACTGTAAAAATACCCGATTCAAGGTATCCTTTTAGAGCTGCTCTTATTTCATCTACATCAGTAAATGATATAGTCTGTACTTCATCAAGAGTAATAAAGTCATTCCCTGATACTAACCCAACTGTCCGTTTGTTTTGGTCGTAGAACATTTTTGCACGGCTCATAATACCGCCACTGGAAAGCCAACCATAACGGCTGACACGGCCAAAGAGATATGATTTACCTGTTCCCTTCGGGGCAAGCTCTATGAGATTTAGTCGTTTTTCCACAAAAGGCAGTAAACGGGTTAGCATTGTTAGTTTCTTTTCTTCATCACCAAGGTATCCACTTGCATTGTAGTCTACCGCTCCTAACAAAACATCGATCCACTCGGATGTACTAAACTCCCTACGAGCATCTTTATAATAATCAATATCTATGGTATAGGGACAGAAAGTCTTAAATGCTGTTAGCTTGATTTTACCTCTATTTGCTCCTTTAGCTCTATTTTTTTGAAACTCCATATCGTAATCGTCTGGAGGTCGATAACCTATTTCAACCATTCCCCATGTTTCACGGCCACGCACCAAATCATCTTTACAGTTCTGCCAAACTATATCCTCAATGATTGTGTCTTTGCTCGACAAACCAAAGTCTGGCAACGCAAAGGACACTTCTCCTGTTTTGATATCGATATCTATCGAAACCTTAGCCAGAAACTTTACACGCTCGTGTTCAATTATCACTCGATTTTTAATAGAGGTCCATTCATCCTTTCGAGGCAAGTAAGTACGCACAAAACGCACCAATTCGTCAGAATCGAAATGACCGTTTTCATCCTCGAATTTTTTTAGAAGCCAGTCGCGCATAAAAGAGGGCAGACTAAGCGCAGAAAAGAAATTGCTTTTTTTGAGGTCTTTATAAACAACCATCTCATCAAAACAAATTCTCAGTTTCTCTATCATCAGATTTCACCTCCTAAAATAAGTCAAACAAATTATCAAAATCATCATTAGATTTTCCACTCTTGCCTTGCGCATTAATCAGAACTTGTCCGATTAAATCATCTCCTGCATAAACATCTGCCGGATAGTCTCCAGCACGTTTTGTGTCAGGCAAAGCTACCTTATAATGGTTTTCATCTGTAGGCAATGCGATATAACGCTTGCTATTTAATACAAGTGACACATCACTCAACGGAGTGTTAGTAAACAATGTTATAGACGTCCCGGTGCGAAAATCTACTGTTACGCTATCCTCCACAAGTTTTACTGTTACATTGGATTTTTTCAATGTAAGTTCAATAATCGGAATTATTACTTCCTCAAGAGAAGCACCTCCGTGAACTTCAACATTAGCCGCACGACTCCCTTTGAATCTGCCATAATCAGCAAGAACAAGGTATCCCTTCTCCTGTGCTGCAAACGGCAAATCATATGGTTCAAACAACTTACAGCAGCGACCGGAATGCTCGCCTTTGGTATCTGTATCATATTTTTCTTCTTTGCGGCGAAGAACAGCAAGTCGGGAAGCACCGTGGTCGCTTGCTATCACGAATCTCTTGCAACGGCGTAAAGCCAGTTCTGTGGCAGCTCTATCAATAACCCCAGAGATTATTTCCAATTCCTTAACAAGATGAACAGGCATTTCGTTAATTGTAAAGTTATATCCTCCTGCATCCTTATGTTTCGCTTCATCAAGTGTGTCCAACTTTTCCTTTTTCCCTGTCCACTCATCGAAGAAACTGCGATTTATTGAAGTTATGGTTGGCAAATCAGCACGGGTAATGTTTATGGAAATTGAAAGCCCTCGATTATGTGCTAACTCTGAAATATATGCCAAATATTCAACTCCGAGAGCATCAAGCCAAAATAGAAAGGTTTCATTCTTGTCAAAAGTATTTATAATCTCACTCCGTTGAGGAAGTCGATTATATTTACGAAATATGGCAAGTTCATCTACCTTAGTTAAAAAATCTTCTTCAAGAAAATTAGAAATCTTTTGGCGTTTATAGACTTCAAAATAGTCGGTCAATAAAGCTGATAATTCGCCACAATTGAATATATACTGCTTTTGGTACGCTGCTAACGCAGGATACTTATCAGAAATTTGCGGAATGAATCCATTCTTTGCAACCCATGAAATTATTTCTTCTCGCTCGGTTTTCGTACTGTCTGTGAGCTTATAGATACTTTCAGAAGGATCTTTTCTATTGTTGATGACGAAATCTGCTATATCCGGCTCAGGAAACTTCTCTACAAGGATTTTCCTTTCTGCATAGAATTCCGAAAAACGCTTATCTGTATAAGAAATGTCTATTATTTCATTCAGCACATTTGCTCTAAAATCCTCAAAACGACTTGTTCGCTCTGCTACAAATCGAAGATAACTGTTTTCAAGTGTAGTTGCCTTTTGCTTTATTGCTATGAAGTACAACCAGTTTTTAAAATCATTGCCAGAGATACGAGTATAAAAATTCGTTTCAAGATTTCCACTATAATCATATTTATCGAAAATCTTATCAAGAGAATTGTCCTCCTGATTAAGTTCCGAAAGCAACTCAGACCATTGAGTATCGCTACCACAGGAACGAGACAGTCCAAAGCCGGCAATAGTGAACTTTATACCTTCATAGGCATCATTAATTCTGTGTATTGTAAACAAGGCATTATCAAGCTGCACGGCTGTGTTTACAACAACATTTCCACATACTCCGTCTTCAAGTTTTGAGAGCATAGATTTAAAACCCTGTTCTGCTTGCAGTCCAACAGAAGGTGAAACAAGTGTAAATGACAAATCACAGACCGTATTGTCTATAACACTAAAGCGGCGACTATCAAATCGAGGGTCTGACTGTAAATCAGCAATTTGTGCGGCAAGCCCACGCAACACAAATATAACCTTTACTCCTCCGACATTCATATCTTTCAGATACGATAAAACATTTTCCGCTTCCAAATTCCCTTTAAAAGCCAAATACTCTCCCAGTCCTAATATAAGCAGCTTTTTATCTTTTGCATTAACATCAGCAGTTTTGATATGCTCAAACAACTCGTCGATATCCGGAAACTTGTCATCTTTACAAAATGCACTTACTCTGACAGGAATAAATCCGAGAATAGACAGTTCCTCAATTACAGAAGTAAGCTTTTCGTCGCTTATAAACAAAAAATATGGTGTCTTGACAGACGAAGTTAAGTATCTGCTTACCGCTTCAAGTTGCATATTAATTCCCACCCCCACCTGCTAATATTTCAATCCCAACAGCCATACTTTCTTTAACGAGTTTTTTGAGATATTGTTTCAACTGTTGTAAATCATCCATTTCATCAATTTTATGGAGAGCTTTATCACTGCCGCCGGAATTATATTCAGCTTCAGCTAATTGTTTCACCTTATTATTGACTATTGGATTCCCATACCAACCGTAGGTATCTCCTTCAATCGACAAGCGTTCAAGGGCATCTCTTACCTTGTCCAGCTCCGGAAGCATTGCTCGGTACTCGCCAATAATGCCACATACAAAAGCAGCATTGTATTTTTCTTTATCGGATAAGACATCAAAGAATTCAGCAGCTTCTAAGAATTCAAGTGCTGCTTTGATTTCACCATCTGTTCCCCAATTCCTATTAAGGGTTTCAAATGACTTTTTCGCTGTTCCAAACTCTGCTTCTGAAACACAGCATAATATAGGTGTTCTATGATGAACTGACCAATCGTGTGGATTTTTTGTGCCTGTTTTATCCCTCCAAAGATTAAAGAGCTGAGTTTTTAATTGACTTTTACGATATTCTTCCGCAGCTTCTTTGACCTTTGAATTGCAGTCTGTTTTTGACAATTCATATAGACCTACCGATGAATTTCCTTTTACATTACTAATGTCATTTTCACTCAAATTTTCAAGGTAAGGTGCATACACTTCGGCAAAAATTCTTTTGTCATTATTCAGTAAATCCTTTATTTCTGCACTATGCTCTGTCAATCCTGACAAAAAAGCTTTCAGCTGGTCAGGCAACACATCTGACTGTTGATATACTTTCAATAGTGTATCAAACACCTTTGAGATGGCTGGGTATTTTGAACACATTGCCTCACAGGAGATGCCGAGAAACTTTAAACGCTCACGCCATTCCTTAAAAGCCTCTGACAACGAGTGTGCTGAGGTATCTAAAATGGTGTTACTCTTCTTTACTATACTGTATTCGGTTAGGAGCTTACGGATTTCGTCCTCTCCAGTCTGTTTATCCCATAAGCACGAATGCTTAACTCCAAACAATTTACGAATGTCAGCAATTACACTACCTTCTGCACCGATTTCCTTAGCAAGTTCCATTATTTTTCCACCCTCAAATGAGCGCAAATATTCTTCCATTCCCTTGCGGCAATTATCGCCTTTCAGTAGTGTGAATAAGTTATCGGCAAGATTAGGTTTTGCAGATGCAATTTTCCCAATCTCAACAGCTTTTGTATGTGCCTCATTGCCTTCTTTTTGTACAAGCTCAATGTATTTTTCGATAACATCAAAAACCCCTAACTCATCAATCTCTTCCAGTCCCCATATAGGCAATCCAAATTTACGCATTTTTTCTGCAACCGCAGAAGCCGCTTGTCCGGCAGAGGAACATGAATTTGGAGTAATACTCCATGCTTTTTCAGTAAGTTCATAAAACGCCTTCTCATCAGGGGTCATTTTTACAATGTAAGTCGGCTTCGGCGTTTTTCCTATATAATTACCTATCATTTCTGCAAGTTTCTCCGGTGTCATAGGCTCATGTCCACTGGATGAATCACTGTAACGATACGGCTCACTACCATATTCTTTTAATAAAAAGCCTGTTATAAATGCAGACAGATTACACGGTGCAAAGCCATACTTATTTTCGAGGAAATCATAGATTTCGCCAATGGAAATCTGTCCACTCTTAAATGCATCTTCAATAAGTTTGTCTACCTCAATTTTAATTTTTGTGATACTAAGCGAAGAAAAAGCCGGATTCTCCCAATATTTCTCCATATTCCACACAGTAGGCAAAACATGTTTCTCTATACCTGCGACAACACCACTAGTACTTTGTGTTATCCCGCCTTTAGCCGATAGCCTTGCCTGTGTCAGTTTCATCTGATTCTCTGTAAGATTTTTGAAAAAATCAAACATAAATTCAAAGCGTGTGGTAACAATAGTTTGAAGTACACTAGCCACGCCTTGTCCGTTACCCAACTTTTCGCCTTCTTTATTCGTATGTGTATAAACAACAAACTGCCCATTATAAACACGATTTTTCCATTCTTGGTCTAATACACGGCGAGCCTTATCAGAGTTTTCCCGTGATGGTGTATTGTTATTTTTATTGTAATACATTGCCATTGCAGAAAATTCCACATACTGCTCAAATGCTTCCATTCCAAGCGGAGTTGAGAGTGCATCTATAAATACAATATTCTTATATTGCTTATCTGCAACAGCCTCTTTAATTGTTTTACGGAATCCGGCAGCTTCCTTTTCGTCTTTTGCAAATGCAATGACGGCATGGAAGTTCCAGCCTGTTGCTTTATCACGCATAATATTGATTGTTCGTGTGAAGTCAGTAACTGTTACAGGTGTAATTTTCCCTGTATTCGGTTCGGATTCAAAACGCAAACGAAGAGCAGGAGAAAGCGATAGTACAGTAGAAAGTCCGCCTTCTGTTACAAGTTTTGATGTTGTGCTGCTTTGACGTACAGCTTTCTTATATCCGTCAATCTTCGCTTGGTCACCGGCAAGTACTGCAGCAGCATAAACAGAACGCCCACCACTTATCGGATTAGAAACCAATATTCCCTTTTTTTCAAGTCCCTTTGCTAAGTTTTTGCAAGACACATCCAAACCAGATGAGATGCCCTCAAATACATAACTAAGATTTTGTTCTGTAGCCTTAAATAATTCAATAGCTCCACCCAATCTTTGGTCTATCGCCTGCATGATAAGTACCGCTTTTAGTACAGCTTTCTCATCTTCTCTCAAATTTTGCTGCTGAGGAAAGGTGTCTAAAATAAGTCGTATATCGGAAGTCAAATTATCCTTGCCATTTTCATAGAAGAAGTTCCACAACATATCTACAGTGAGCAGTGGATGGTCATCTTCTGGACCTGTGGTTTCGATAAACCATTGAAATGCTTTTACATCTTCCATATTTGATGATTTAATAAAATCAAACATACTGCGTTGGTTTGACTGGAATGCAGAAGCAATATTTTTTAGTATCAATGCTGCTATTGGGTGAATCGGCACAATATTTTTCATAACTTGTGTGTCTTCAATCTTCGCTACTTTCATCACTGCCGTTCTTGATGCTGCAAGTTGCTCATTCAAATCTCCATCCACTAATACATCCCAACTATCTTTTGCTGACTGCTTCACATTGAAAGCATGGCCAATAAGCTCAAATGCAATGTTGTCAGGAAGAGTTATCTCCGTGAATTCAAAACGTTGCCTAACAACTTTCCATGATTGGTCTTGGTTAGACATAACATAATCGGTTTGGTGCGTTACGACAACAAGATAAAACGGCACTTCTTGACATAAAGATACAATATTCTGAAATTCGTCCAGTGAATTATTATTTTTAAAATAACCACTAAACTCATCCCAAACAAATACAATCTTTATATCATTTTGCTTTATAACGTCACGAAGCCAATCCTTAAGGCTCTCAGCATCTAATGAAAATGCTGTGATGCCATCTTCGGCAAGACGAAAAAGGTTGTTCATCAAATTTCTAACATCGCCACTTCTTTGCAATGCGGACAGCACTTCATCCGCTGTAGATTGCGAAAAAACCGCTGACCATTTTGGCTTTTTAAGAAGTTCATCAATGATAAACTTATTTTCTTTAATCCACGCGATTGCATTCTCCTTTAGGGTATTTTCACCTAATTTGAGTAGATTTTCGCTTGAACGATTCTTATTATCAGAGATAAGAGCTGCTTTTACACTCTCTTGTATAGCAAAAAAGAATTCGCGTGGAGTGCTGATACCTCCGGAAGCATAGCGATGTGCTGTTACTATACCACGAGACTTATGGCCTAGCAGTTTTTGAAGTAAATCGCTATGTTTTTGTAGCGACTCATACTTATTCCAATAGTCCTGAAGCTCATCTTCCGGAGCTTCAAGGATTTTTCTGAGTGCCAACGCACACTGGCTCTTGCCCGTTCCATATGCACCATGAATCCAGAGGGAGCGCTTTGTGCTACCGCCAAGCATATACTCAGTCTTTTTCAAAAGACTGATAAATGTTTCATGAGGATATGTATTATCCCAAGGAGCACCTGCATTGATTGCAGAGTCATCAATGCAGGGAAAATACGCTTCGTCAATATCAAAATACTCACGATATTTATTGTTAGCCATTTGCTATTCCCTCCTTAAATAAATCAAGAACATCCATCGAAGTTTTATCTTCTGCAAGTGTTATTTTTTCAAGATCATTCGTGAAGGATGCAGTAATGAACTCCGGATACCTCGCTGAAAGCCCTAACAGCATCGGGGTCATATCCTCACGGTCAAGTCCGAAAATACGAGTAGGGCTTATACCATCACGGTCAATGCTATCGTTAAGAAGGATTGCAAGGGTAAACTCTTTGTAGTCATTACACTTCTCTGCAAACTTGAACAAACCGTACAAAATCACTCTTGAGTCAGTAACGGAACATATCGTCCGTACAAGGTCGCCTTCTTCGGTAACATGACCGAAGCGGAGGATAGGGCCGAGTGGGGTTTTAGTAAGTCGCTTGAAAGCACCACAAATAGACTTTGCTACAGGTGGTTTAACATCATGAGTAGCCAACATATCTTCAGCTTCTTTGCGCATGTAAGCTTTTCCAATGTCAAAATTTCTTACATACCACTCAATCTGCGGATTTTCAAATACAAGATTAAGTAGAATTAATCCTTGCGCCACATCTGTATCCCATCCTATAGCAGAAACCAACTGGGCAAATTCGCTTACTTGATTTTTTTCAGCTAATTTTGCATCTTTTAAAAAACGTTTGAAAAATGATATTTGCTCCGAACCTAAATTGTGTTCTAAGAAGAAGTCATTCTTCCTCTCAAAGAAATCTGCTAACCATTCAGTTTTAGGTGCATGGTTAGACATTGTGTTTAAACTCCTCATAGGTTTTCCTCCTCCTTGCGGATGACGTAATGAGTGATATCGTAAACATCCGCTATCTATTTCATGGCACTTATGACATTGAACACAGCCATTTATACTTACTCGGTTACCAACAAATCGTATCGCTCCATTTGGGCAGTTAGCTTCACATACTCGACAACCATTGCAGCAAGCAGCTTTATGGAACACTTGGCGAAATAGTCTGCCTAACAACGGATTTTTCTTTATAACCTCTTCTTTTAATCTAGCAATATATCCCGTTTTTGTTTCTTGGATTAAAAAATCATCTTTATCTATATAAATGGTTTTAATCCATTCTTGCCAATCGGAAACCGGGTTTTCGATTTCAATAATCAAGAACCCATCTTCTATACGTTCAGAACAACGGTTTGGATTATCTGCTAAATCTCTACCATTCTTTCTTGCACTCCATCCGCCACTTTTTACATACTCATCTACATTTATATTGCTTCTTCCGTTCGATTGCTTTATGAAGTCAAAGTAGCTGCTTACCTCGGCAGTATAGTTTTTAAATTCAACATACCCAGCCTTACCACCGCCCATAGGACAGCAAATACAACCAACCCTTGCACTACCTTTTTTATAAGCCTCATTAATTAAAATATTATTTCCATATATATATAGCCATATCTCTGCGGAAGTCCATTCAAGAATGGAATTGTGGCTGTATTGCCCTTTTATCTTTTTACCATCATTAAAGTAATCGTACTCTGATCGCGTGGCACTTTCTTGTGCACGAACACCTACAAAAGCCAATCCCGTATAATTATCTTTTCCTGTAATCTCTCTTAGCTTTAATGTCTGAGGTGTGCTTTTATGTACAGAGCAGCACCAACGCAAAGTTCGAGATGGAGGACCAAATAACTCCCATGATTTCTCTGGCTTGAGATGTGACTCAGCAATATAAAACGGTATCTCTTCCTCAATGCACTGTCGATGTGTTTTCTTAATAACATCATAGGTATCGGGGAACTCCATACCTGTATCGCCAAATACCACAACAAAGCTGCCTTTCGGCAATGCCTTTTTAACAAGGTCCAGAAGTACTTGACTATCTTTGCCCCCACTAAATGCTACATGAAAGCAATCAAGCTTGTTTTTGTACTTGGTGTATATTGCTAATATCTTCTTAACGGTTGTCTGCTCGATGATTTCAAGCATCTCACGGTTTGCTTGAACCATCGCTGTAATATCAACAGGGCGGAGGAAATTACCATTCGGCTCCGGTTTAACAATATTGAATACATTTCCTCTGTCATCGGTAAAAGTAGGTTGTTTGTCGGGAGAATCAAATAATACCTTTTCACTTGTCTTTCCACTCGGGCTTTCTCTGTATTCATTGCACAAATAAGCAAACTGTATCTTAGGGGCGGTATACAAATTCCCACCTTTCAATTTTGCTATTAGAATACCTCTATACCAGTAGTTATTAGCCTCAGCCCACATATATGGAACATCGTTCTGCTTATCATATTTCCAATATTCATAAAAGCCCAGTGTGTCAAGCTCAGAAGCATAGACAGGACGTGGCTCCTTTGAAAAAACCGTAGGTGAGGAATTAAGCAGTATCCCACCTGTTTTACGGTCGTAAGTATACGAGTACATGGCTAATTCCTCCTTTCTCGTATGGCTTTCGCCATTTCAATTAATTCATTGACCTTTGCATATGACCTCCTGCCAATATATCCATTGTTATACAAGAAGTCTTCAATTGCTGCTTTCTCAAGTTCTAAGTCAGCAATAGCAACAGCATCAGCCATTATTTCAATGTAGGATGCTGTGTGATTTTTGCGAACAATAGCTCCTGCATTTTTTGAATTTATTGAGAGTACCTCAAAACGGAATCTCTCACTAAACCTGCGACAATAGCTTTCGAGCAAAAATAAATTCCATACATGTCCACAATCAGGAAACACCGAGAAGGTAGTAATACTCCTAAGCGGCAGATAATTATCCTCAACAAATTGGTCAAGAACATTATCTATTTCAAATGTGTTGAAATGAACATATTTTTCAGCAAGAAAGGTGTCCTCGTCTGTACGAATCATAATAGAATAGCCAGCTTCCATTGGAATCAAGCGGTGCGATTCTCCCGTCAGTTCACGCTGGAAATCAAGAAGATCACGCAAAGAGCATTTCTCCAAAGAACGACAATACTCTTTCATAATAGATAGTGCATCAAGTATATCCCCATTTCGTATTATGATTTTACCTCGCTTATCGTACTTGTCGGCAAGAACAATGGAAAATACCGCATTTTGAACTGCTGTAAGTGATAGTTCATAATTACGTTCTGCGATTTCACCGAGTGGAATATCACTTAACGAGGAATACCCTTCTTTAAGATAGGCTGTCGCTACAAAATCAGTAATGACAGAACGTTCTTCATCAATAATGTCTATTTTACCGATATACGCGTAAACACCTTCTGAATTCCATATGAAATCTGCATTCTGTGACAGGGCATACTTTATCTTATCAATAGGGATATATGGAAGTCGTTGTAAAAGTTGTTCATAGCTTAACAAAACATCGTCGCCCCATACACGAAGTACCTCGTAACAGATTTTTGAAAGTTCACTTCCACTTTTCACTTCAAACATAAGATAATTCTTTTTATGAACAAATTGAGGATACAAACTCATAAGAGTGTTCTTTAACATTTCCTCAGAGATAACGCTTGCAGGGAATAACCAATCCTCATTTTGCTCGTAAAAAGCGTTGTAAAAGATAATCCCCACTCCTAATTCAATTGCTGAATCGATTTTACTTTTGATTCTTTCTGTGGCATCTACTTGGACAATATACACTTTTCCTTCAAATAATGTGCCGAAAGATAAAATCAAATTGTTAAGCTCCTCATCAGATAGCATTATCCCTTCATCATAATCTTCCATTGCAAATCTGCGGAAACGCCGCAACTCAATTGACGAGTTGCTTCTAAAGCCATTCGGAAAATGCCTTTCCAAAGTTTTCAGCATTATAGCATTATAAGAAGAAACAACCTCTTGTTTTGGGGCTTTTACCGACTGTACAGCTTCATCCTGATTATAGTTATCTGCAATGCTCTCTAAATATCGTCTGTATACCCCTAATCCAGCAGAAAACATACCACTCATGTCACTATTTACTTTTTTATAGTTTTGTGCTGTTTTAAAGATATTCCATAATTCATCCAGCTCAGAAACCGTGTGACAAGCGAACACATCCCTATTTTCTATGGACAGCAACGATAGCTTCATGGGAGCAGAGCGTAAACTGCGCATATACTGCCTTACAACGTGTTCTAGGTATAACGTTCCATTTGCATTTGGCTGAGTTACCAACCATGAAATCACGTCTTCAGTTGCGATAGTTTTTATTGGATGATTTACTTCATCTATTTGTTCTTTATCTGTAGTTCTCTCTATGCCCCCATCTGTAAATGACACTTTTTGTATCCACGGCTTTTCTTTCAGAAATTTTAAGTATAGCTGTCCAGCAACGATGAACACTTTATATATACTCTTGTTAGTCACTCTCAACAATTTAGCTTCCAACAGTTTGTTGTATAATGGCTTAAAAGCGTTGAACTGCATATATTCCCAAATGCCGACAGAACTAATTTTCTTTTGGATAGTATAATCTGAAATCTTGTCTATACAAGAAAGAATAACCTCAACTGGATATTTCTTTGCATTGCCATCAACAAGCCATTTATTAAACTCTCCTCTCATTGAAACAGATTCCAAGGAAATTTGCGTGGCATTGAAATTTTGTACAGTATTTAGATTATCTTTTATATCCATTCCTTGAACTCCTTTCGTAATTTTAGACTCTTTAATCATTGCTAACGCCATCCGATGAAGTAAGGTAATTATTAAGTTCAACCGTATAAATACCAAAATAGTCAAGCAAATCACTTGTGCCACTATTTTCACGAAAAATTAACAATAACGCTATAAAATTGTTCCAAGCCATAGGACGCTTCTTTTTTTCAATGTCTATTAACGTCTGTCTGCCGATTCCTACCTTCTCCGCTAGTTTGGCTTGTGTCAGACCAAGTTTTTTTCTTAGTATCACAAGGTTGTCGGCCATAGATGCCATAAGTTTTTCTTTGTTAATATCGCTATGCACGAATGTATTACCTCCTCCAGAAATTGAAACGATTACAAAAGACAAAATGTAACTACATTGTACAAAATATTCGCATTTCGGTCAAGAGAAATTCAATGAAAGCTTCATACATACTTGCTTTGTTTTTTCTTTTCGACTAAATAAATAAGCAGTTAAAAACTGAGTATTTTAGTTTTAACAGTTTTTTCGCTGGAGCGGATATCTCCACCCCTGCTTAATTCCTTATACCACACATCTCTTATGAATGTAAGCGTAAAAGATTCGACGTATTAAATTCCATAAATCTTAAATTATATAGTTATACCCAGCAGGACTTACTACTGTTAGTCCTACTGGGTTTTTAAATTTTAACTTTAACTTTTCTTAGTGGTTAAAATTTTCACCTCTTTAGGAAGTGTTTCCGACCAAGGCATTATATTTAGTAGATATTCTCTAGATTTCGCTCCATCCTTGGATAGCATATCAAATAGATAGACCAAATATTTTTCTACCATTAAATTATTAGCTTTCGCTGTTTCGATTATGCTATAAATTAAGGCGCTAGCCATTGCTCCCTTTGCATTATTAGAAAATAGCCAGTTTTTTCTGCCTATAACAAAAGGCTTTAATAAGAGTTTTTTTCTTTTATAGATTTAAATTTAGATGTAGCTCTTACCTCATATCCTTTAAGTAACCAACTTAGTTCATCCTTGTTTACTTTAACAGCTTCTTCCTTAGTCATAGGCCACTTTAATCTATTATTTTCCAACCTATAATAATAAAGCCAGAATCCCTCATCAAAATGAAGTATTTTTATTCTATTCATTTGCCTATTTCAAAATACAAACAATGCCTTTTCAAATGGATCAAGATTTAGCGTAGTCTCTACGAGCATTACTAATCCGTCAACACTTTTTCTTAAATCTGTAGTACCACAAGCTAAGTACACAGTATTAACTTTGCTTAAATTAAGCATGATGTTGAAAGTTCCTTAATTATCTTTGATAGTAATTCGCCTTCATTAGAAGGAATGTATATCTTAGCTGTGCCTATTTCTATTTTAATTTCTTTAATTACATCCTCCCGATATATGTGCGGAGCACTAATCGAGCAGTCTTTATTTAAAGTTACAGCATGAAAAATCTGTTGTGTTTCATTTCTAGCTCTTTTTCTTCTGTAATATAATTGATGGTGGTTAACATTATTTTCTTTACAAAAATCTATTATCTTGCCTTGATATGAATTGAACTTTGTTAATATATCCTCCCAGTTTAAATCTTCGGCTACGTCCTTTGACATTATTGAAATACCTCCTTTAAGTCATCTTCGATATTTCAAGTTTATCAAAGGAACTTATCAGTTAATAGGCGGTAATTCTTTGACGCTTACAGAGAACCAGTTTTAAAGTATAAATCAACATTTAAATTTATACAAAATGAAACAAAGCTCTTAAATACATTTTCAAGAGCTTCACTATTGTCTTTGCTAAAGTTTGCAATTATTCTATATTTGGGTTTAATACCTTTTAATAACCAAATTACTTCTTTATTTATTCGGTATTGCTTGGCTAATTTACGTGATGACCTTGTTCCATTAAAATATTCATAAATATATAGTTTCAGAATATTTCTTAGTTTAAACTTTGGTCTTCCATCGTAAGCGTCAATAATTAGACACCTTGACTTTTGATTTTAATTATAAAAATAGCCCCCTGCTTAAGCATTATAGCTTTACTGAGGGCTCAAATTATTTTTTATTGAAACTGAAATTTTTAATTTCTCCGGAATAGTTTCCGACCATGGCAATATATTTTTTAAATCTTTTTGTGTTCTATGCTCTGAATCTGATAAGCTGTCGAATAAATATACTAAGTATTTTTCTACTACTAGGTTATTAGCTTTTGCTGTTTCAATAATACTATAGATTAAAGCGCTAGCTCTTGCACCTTTGCAGTGCTAGAAAACAGCCAATTCTTTCTTCCTATAACAAACCATTTTATAGCTCTCTCCGAGGCACTATTATCTATTTCTAATGATGCATCTTCTAAAATTAGCTCCATACCTGGTAAAACTTTTCTAATATATTATTCCAATATATTCCTATATTTGAGATGTTTTACTCATCAACATACCAACCTTCCTAACTTTAATTGATATCTCAAATTTAGCAAAGGAGATTAGTTGTTAATAGGCTGAAATTCTTTGACGCTTAGCAAGCTACTTAACATACACCATATCTAACTCGGTGACTCAACCCCACAGATATTATCTTTTATGATATTTTACCCAATACCATAAAAATAAAGATTTCTAAAACCAGAAGTTACATTTACAAGAATAGCAGAATTATCTCCAATTTCAGAAACCCTTTATTTATCAATGTTTTTACTACACTTTATTTCTCTGCCCTTGTTATCAATACCACGCACTCAACGTGGGTTGGGACTAGCCCTCTGCTATATTTTCACCTTATATCCATACCTTTCAGTAAAGATACGCAATATTATGAAAGCATTTCTTTCAATCTTATCCTTCCATATTATATTGCTTACTTAATAGTAGCTGCAACTTCATCATTACATATATCAGGCGAAAAAATAATGTTAGAATGAGCATCTTTATAAGCTTGTATAAAAATGCTATTATCAAATGGGTCAAACATATAATATGAAGATGATTTACTTCCATCAAATACTTCTATCATTGCATTATTAGAAAATAAAGATTTCTCCGCATTTGTTAAATTAAATGTATTATTCATATATACAATATCAATATTAGATAAATTTTTAGATGCTTTAACTTGATTAAATTCATTCCATATATTGTCAGCACTCATATTTTCATCAATATTAAAATTACATGAATAATCATAATCAAATCTCTTTAATATTTTAAGTAAAGCTTTTGTTTTTATACCCGTTCTATAACTTCTTTCATTAACAGCATACTTCTTAAATAGATTGAGAGAAAATCCATCTACAATGTTATCTATTATTTTATCACCAAACTCACTTTTACTAATGTATTTTTCAACAAAATAATATATAGTGTTCTTTTCAAATTTAGTAGCTTCAACATTAATGCGATCACTTGTAATTTTAACAAATCTGCTGTAACCATTATCGACAAGGCGTTTTATTATTGCCGAATTGCTAAGAAAAAAACCCATATCACAAAAAAGTATTGGTGGTAATTCAAAAAAATAATTCATTTCTTCATATTTAAAATTTCGAATACTTTCTAAGTCATTTATATTAATTTCAGTTTTAAAATCATCAATTGCTTTTTTATATAAGCTATAAAATATTCTTTCTCGTATTTTACCTTTTATTGAAATTAGCTCTCTATCTAATGGGATTTCAATTTCTGGATTTTCATATGAGTTTATATCATCTATCTTATTTGTTTTATTTATTATAATAAATGGTATGTACTGTAATTTTATTCTCGTTGAACCATATAAATTATCTGAGTTAAAATTCCCCTTCATTAATACATCATTATATAAAATATATTGATCATATACTCTTAAATTTTTATTATTTTTTTTATTACTTGAATTATCTCCATCTGAGTTACTTTTTGAAGAAATATCAAATACTTTTAATTCAAGACATTCAGAATTTTCAATGCTTATCCACTTTAAAGAACTATCATTACAAGTAATTGATTTAAATCCCTCAACTTTGTCATCAACAGAATTTGTATATACAAATTCAAGATTAACTCTAGAATTTATTAACCAATCATCTAATTTAAGTTTATTTCTTAGTACATTAAAATCTTTGATATTACCTAAATCATTATTTAATTCAATTGTAATCTTAGTTCCACTTTCATCATGTTTTTTATTTATTCTACTTATATTAAAACTCTTCATATTTTTATCATTTTTAGCATCAATTAATTCCTTTAGTAATTGAAATTTATATAAGTATTCATCTACATCACTCTTTGTCTCAATCTCTATTTTATTTCCTAGAAGGAACCCTGCAAGTGCTCCTATTCCAAATTTACCTACAACATTTGTTTCAAAATCAGATTTATCAGAATTACCTACAACAAAATACACATTTCTTAATGTTTCCTCACCCATACCATTCCCATTATCAATTATCTCTAGTATTGTATTGTTTTCATTCTTAAAAAAATTTATTCTAACATTAGGAGTATATTCTTCGTTATCATTTTTTTTAGTTTTCATTTTAATTTTACAAGCATCAATTGCATTCTGTAATAGTTCTCTTAATCCAACATAATAGCTTTCTTTTCCATATAAAGGCTCAATTAAATTAGAAATAATTTTATTTGATACTTTAAACTCTGCATTAAAGTTAACAAAATTCATTTCCTTTGGCTTTAGCCTTTCTATGTCAATACTTCTAATTTTTAAAATATTACTATAATATTCACTACCATCATTAAATTTCAAATGATCAAAAATAAGCTTAACTTTATTTAATTCATTTTCTGCTTCCTTGTATTCTTCGTAAGTTTTAATATCATTCCTAATATTAATCTTAATACTATTGCTTGTTATCTTTACATTAAACGCAATAATATTTTTTTCCAACAAATACAACTTATTAACTAATATTAGTACTTTTATTATTAGAGAATTAATACCATTATCCAAATGCTGTTGGATACTATTATAATCTTTTATCCCTAAATTAATAATCTTAAATGTTTCACAAACATATGCATCTGTTGAGTTTATTTCATATTCTTCTGTTATTTTAACAATAGATTTAACTAAATTTATGAATTTTTCCTTGAGATCTTTTTCTTTAAGTGAAAGACTATCAAGAACAATTTTATTTAGTAATATATCTAATTTCAATACAACTTCATTAACAATATTATAATTTATTTGGTTATCATCAAAATCAAAATAAGCAAATATTGTATTTTCTCTTTCCCTGCATAATGAAACCAACTCTTGCTGAGTCATATGAGCGGTTTCACTACCTCTTCTTACAAATGATGCACCAGGATAAACTTTAAATTTCCCATTTTTATTTTCATTTTCTATTTCTTGCTTTAATAAATATGGTCTATTATAATTTTCTTTTTTTATCTTTATAATGCATAATTCTTTATTAGGATATTCATTCACATAAAAATTTTTAATAATACTAATTCTAGGTGATGGACTTATAAAATTCTGAATGTGAGCTTGTATAATATTTTCATAACTGCTAGTATCATTTGATTGAACACCCACAACATTAAATTTTTTATTTACCTTATCCTCTTGAACCCCTAAAATAATATACTTATCAACATAAAACTCAACATTTAAAAATGCTAAACAATCTTTTATTATTTCATACCTTACCTTTGAGTTTTTCTTATTTACATCATCATCTACGTGATATGCATATTCTTTAAAATCCAAAGTATCACTTTCATAACCATTTTGTAATATTTTTATAATATTTTCCTTTTCAAAATCAGAAATATAGCTCTCATTCTCTATTATAGATACTATCATAAGTTCCCCCTTAAATACTATTATCCTTAACTCTTCAGATCAAATCATTTCTTACTTCAATCAAAATAATAACATTATTTCTACATATTATTATATAACTATTTAAATATACATTCTATAATTTTTTACCATATTCTACAAATTAACAGCAAAAACTGAATATAAAATAGTATATCAGTTTCTTATATATTTCTATAAAATTAATTATACAAATTATTAATGTATCATTTAAATTCCAAATCTGAAATGCAAAATTGAAATGCTAATTATATCCTTATCAACTTTCCTTCCATTCTGCAAAAGCAAAACAAAATGTGTTGATTCAAGAATATCAATTCTATCTACCAACACATCATTTTTACATTTATAGAACCATCTAAATGCTCTAAATCTCCACCTCCATCTCAATCCCACTCTCAAATACAAACCTAAAATGCTTAGGTGATTTTATAATTACCTTATCTATAAGGGCTACAAACAAGCTGTCATTAAACTCAGTAGCAAAATCAGTCCTAAGTCCTTAGCTATCACCCCTGAAGTGTAAATTTTTCCATTTTCCAAAATAGCTATTCAAATCCCATCTTTACAGAATATTTTTTAATTATTCTATAGTATCTTTCTCAAATATTTAACTAATCATATTATCATTCATGTTGATTCTAACAGTAACTATATAAATAGTAAATATATAACTTTAATTACAGGAACTCCTCCTATTTAAAATCCAATCCTTTATTTTTAAAAACAATTCCATAACAGGACACTTTCCTTACAGCCGTCTCCTATAAGGTCACCCCAATAAAAAATTTATACCCTTTGCCCTTTTCTCTATTAAAGATTTATCATCAATGTCAAATTCCAATTCCCCATATTGTTATATTGTTATATTGTTATATTGTTATATTTATATAAATATATAGATTCCATGCGGGTTTGCACAAATTCACCTCTGAGGTGATTGTGAGGGAACTGAGGTTGCTACTTAATGGAGTTTTCCATGAAAACTTTAAGGAAAGATATTGGGAATAATTCGACGAAGACTTAATGAAAAGAGAAAAAAACATCAAATAAAAACAAGAAGCATAATTCAAATTCCATGCTCCTTGTTCTTATTTTCCATTCACTTATATCACAATACTCTTATTAGCCCTATTTATCATAGCCGGTGGGATATCTTCATGCAGCTCCCACACAAAGCTTATTGGCTTACTACCTGTGTGACTTCTATATTCACAGGTACCAAGGTAAGTATAGGATGATGTTAAGCCTTCTTTATTTTTACCTTCCCTTACAAATAAAGCAATTTTATTGCCTTCCTTCAAGTGATTAATATATCTTTTGCCTGTGGTGCTTTCAACTGAAGTTGTACTTTGACTTTGCCAATGGAATAACTTCTCGTTTATAGCATAATCCTCATAGAGTGTTGATGGTGAAAAGTCTTTATCGCTTTTATTTAAGGTAATGAAAAATATATCTATGTTTTTATCTTCAAAGTACTTAACACCTTCTCTAAAGGCTGGCTTTCTTTCTTCATTAAAATAACCAAAGGCGGCCATAATTGCATCCCTTGAGTAATCACAATGCAAGTCTAGTGGGCAATGAAACCCTAAGTCAACACCTTTATCTACAAAGCCAAGTTGATGATAGTTATAATTTAAAATATCACAAGCTTCCTTCATCATAACCCTATTTTTCAGTAATCTATTTATACCCTGTACTAATGAAGTTAAGCCTTCTTTCCCTGGAGGATTATTGTAAAAGGTATAATACATCATATTAAGCATTAGTCTTTCTTCTTCATTAAAGTTAATGTGAGTAATGTCATCATAATTTTTTACAATATTAATAATAAACTCAATAAATCTTCTGGAATTTATAAAGAATAAATTCTTTAGCTTCTTAGTAATTTCCTCTTCTAATTCCTCTGTAAAATCACCACTAACTTCCGCCAGCACACACATTCTACTAAAACTTCTATCTCCTGACTTACCATAAAAATCAATTAAAGATAAATGATGATATTCTAAGAAATTTTCTAAGGTTAGGTCAAGTCCCGTATCTACTGTGAAGGTTCTTAGCTTATTTAATAAGTTAGTTTTATTATTTACAGCTGACTTTATATTTCTTAATATATATTCCTTAGCTTCCTTTTCAAGCTGTATATAACAACCTTTAGGTAAGTTCAAAAATCCATTTTCTAAATAATGCTTCACTGGATGGTCGGTTCTTCCAATAAGTGCTTTAAACTTATCTTCAAAGTTGTAATTCTTATGGGCCTGACCAACAAAATCCAATACAGTTAAGCACTCTTTACCTTCACTTAATCTTAATCCTCTTCCTAGTTGCTGAAGGAATACGGTTAAACTTTCTGTAGGTCTTAGGAATAAAATAGTATTAACTGCTGGAATATCTACCCCTTCATTGTATAAATCCACAACAAAGATAAATCTCAACTCTTTATTTATAAGCTTACTTTTTGCTTCATTTCTCTCTTCCTTCTTAGTTTCATCCGTTAATGCTAAAGAAGGAATCCCTAGTTTATTAAAGCTTTCAGCCATGAACCTTGCATGTTCTTTACTCACACAAAAACCTAGACCAATAACTTCATCTATATCTGTAACATACCTATCTAAACTTTTGGCTATTTCATTTACCCTTAAATCGTTTCCCGTATAAACCTTCTCTAGTTCACTTATACTATAGCCTCTTCTTTGCCACTTTAACTTAGAAAGATCTACAGAATCTGAAACTGCAAAGTACTGGAAAGGACTTAAAAGCTTTCTATCAATAGCTTCTGGTAATCTTATCTCCTCTGAAATTCTATCTTCAAAATATTTAAATACATCTTTATTATCATTTCTTTCAGGGGTTGCAGTTAATCCTAGTAGCACCTTTGGAGTATAATAGCACAATAATCGTTGATAGGATGGTGCTGCTGCGTGGTGAAATTCATCCACAATAATAAAGTCATAGTAATCCTTTGTAGTTATCTCACATAAGTCCTTACTATTTAAGCTTTGAATGGACACAAATAAATGGTCTAAGCTTTCAGGATTATTTCCACCAACCATTAAATCTCCAAAGTTATTGTCCTTAAGAATTGCTCTAAAGGTATCTCTAGCTTGTTTTAATATTTCTTCACGATGAACAACGAATAGCAACCTATTAGGCTTTCCAAGATTTTTCTTACAGAAATTTTTATAGTCAAAGGCTGAAATTACAGTTTTACCAACACCGGTAGCTGCAATTACAAGGTTTCTATGCTTATTAAATATCTCTCTTTCCACTTGAAGCTTTTCTAATATCTCCTTCTGATAAGCATAAGGTCTTATATCAAAGGTGAAATTAAAACCATCTGATCTACCCATTTGCTGTTTTTTTAAGGATATTGCTAATCTTTTTCTATCCTCATCTGTACTCTTATAAAGAACAAACTCTGAATCATTCCAATAACTTTCAAAGGTAGCTTCAAATTTCTTAACAATATCAAAAGAATCCTTCTCTGTTATCTTAATATTCCACTCTAAACCTGAAGTTAATGCTGCATTTGAAAGATTAGATGAGCCTATATAAGCCGTAGTAAACCCTGTATCTCTCTTAAACATATAAGCCTTGGCATGGAGTCTTGTTCTTTCTGTATCATAGGATATTTTAATTTCAGTGTTAGGCAGCTTACTTAATTCTTCAATGGCTTTAACATCAGTAGCTCCCATGTATGAAGTAGTAATTACCCTAAGCTTCTTACCATAGGTTAAAGTTGCTTCTTTAAGACTTTCAATAATACATCTAAGGCCACTCCATTTAACAAAGGAAACCAATAAATCTATAGAATCACAGGATACTATTTCTTTATTCAGCTCACTCAACATATTTGGCTCCATGGATGCTCCTGTAAATAATGAACTTTGTGATAGTGGGGTTACTGGTCTTACAGCTTCTTTCTTATTTAAATCTCTTTTATTATTTACCCTTGAGTAAAGAGAATTTAGCATCTCTCCATTTTTATCTATTTCATATTTTTTAATATCATCCTCATTGGATACCTTACTTAAAATATTAATTATGTCATTACAAGCCTCTATTTGTTTAAGTAGCTTTTCACTATCTTCTTTTTCCTTATCCCTAATATAATTTAAGGCCTTTCTTATAACCTGGGCTATGTATTGTGATAGAATTGACTTTGCTTCTTCCTTATCTATATTACTCTTATCTATAATGAATTTTTCTTCCTCTAAAGTTTTTAACTGTTCTAGTATTTCAGTGTTTATAACCTGTTCATACAAGCCTTCCTTCAATGAACTCACCTCAATTTTCCTTATGAAATTTTTTCTATAGATCTTTGATTTTCTCTACTACTAAAATATCTGCTGGAACCCAATTAAGAGTATCTAATTCCTTAATATGAACCCACCTGGAAATTCCCACAGATTTTCAAAATCACCATAATCGCGACGAGTAACAAATATTTTATCACCATCTTTTATTATTCCTGCAGCTACTTCTATTTTCTTCATAAAGTTTCTCACCTCAAATACTAGATTTTAAAATTTAGTTAATTATATCCACATAAATTATATTATAATATAATTTATGGGAAGGGGAAAGTATGCCCTCAAGGCACTCATACCTTTGCAGTTATTGCAAACTGGAACAAGGGACAAGTTCTTTATGTATTCAAAATAAATGTTAAATTATAATTCTGCGTATTTATATATTGTTATATTGTTATATTGTTATATTGTTATATTTATATAAATATATAGATTTCATGCGGCTTTGCGCTATTTTCACTATTTTTAACATAAGATTTAAATATGCAGATTTTTCATCTCTATTTCAAAATATTGGTATTGTCTAAAAATTTCATATATAATTATAATGAATACTTGTAGGATAAGGGAAGTAAATAAAAGCCGTATATCGCAAAAGTATAAATTTATAATTATTATAAGGAGATAGTATGAGTACAAATAGTGAAGAGATGATAAAGCTTATTGATCTGGAGCCTGTCAGTAGCAAAATAGATTATGAGGTTTTAGAAACATTCCAATGTAATGGATACAGAAGGGAGCTTATTCAATATTTCATACATGGACGTAAAAATACTGCCTTTTTGCTTTTGCCCGATGGAGAAGGAAAGCACCCAGCAGTTTTGATAAATCATCAACATAACAGAGAACGAAATCTTGGCAAGAGCGAAGTTTGCGGTCTTGCTGGAAATCCTCTTCAAGCCTTTGGTCCTGCCCTTGCAGAGAGGGGCTTTGTTGTCATCGCACCAGATTCCTTGTGTTTTGAGGATAGAAGAGCTAATGCCTCAGGAATTACTAAAAATGATGAAGATGATGACTGGCAGCATTTTGTTACAATGTGCTACGGAATACTCACAGGTCAGACTCTGGCAAAGATAGTAATTGAAGATGCAATGGGAGCAATCAGTGTGTTAAATGGATTAGATTGCGTTGATAATAATAAAATAGGTTGTTTAGGACATTCATATGGAGGTAATACAACGATTTATCTTTCTGCATTTGATAAAAGAATAAATTATGCTTGTGCTAGCGGTAGTGCCGTAACCTTTAGAAACAGAGTTAAGAATAATGTTGGTATTGAAATGGCAAGTGTTATACCAAATTTTATGAAATATTATGATATTGATGATGTAGTATGTGAGATTTGCCCAACTAAATTTCTAATTGTATCAGCAACAGAAGATAAATACTCAAAAGATGCAACGGACATCTATAAAAAGGCAGAAAAGGAATATAAAAAATGTAATGCAGGTCAACAACTTAGTATTAAACAATATGAAGGTGGTCATGCACTTACATCAGAAAGATTTAATTATATAGTTGACTGGGTTACTGAGGCTGCAAAATAAATATAGAAGTTTAATTAATTCGTATATAATTTTCTTTTGTGTCTTTATTTTCTCTCTTTAGCTTCTCAATTTCCTTCCTTTAAACGTTAAAAATGACATCCTGTTAGAAAACGGCAGACATTGCTCGATCAAAATGTAATACTGCCGCCTCTATGTATATGATGTTAGATTATGTTATAAAATATAAACTTATAAAACAAGCTACTTTTTAATATCAATTACTCAAATGCTTTTTTCCTTGTAAACATGACACCTCTTTATCAAGCCATACTTCAATATCCTGGCTTATATCAATTATTGAATCATCTAAAGGAAAGCTAAACCCGTGACAACCTTTTTGGCAGGATTCCCCGAATAATTTCTTGTTGCATCCATAACCCCGGGAGATTTTTTCCTGTAAAGGCAATGGAAACGTTTCAATAACATCAGAATATATGTGAGTGTTTTGTGCCTTAATGAGGATGCGGTAACCGGATTCATGCGCTGCCGAAAACGTCCATATTTCTTTATTTTTATGTGAATAGATAAACCGAATACCAAGATAGAATACATCCACTATACATGTCAATCCCGCGTCCAGATAACGCTGATGTAGTTTCAGAGCGAAATTTTGTACCACGGCAGGCAACGGATCAACAAAATCTTTCAAGATAGAGATGACTTCTGTATCTTCATCTTTCAAAACCCTATAATCGCACCGCAAGAAAATATCATGATTACCCTTGGCGTACAAATCTTTTTGGGCAATCGCCATAACCTTCAAACCTGTCAGCATAATAGGATTATCTGGATATGAAATTTTAAGTGATGCAGCTTTTGACATATCTAATGTTCGCGCGTCTAAGTCGATACCATCAAAATAAATACCGCAGCAAGTCATAAATTTTAAGGCTTCAATTAGTTTCGGAACAGAGATTTTCGCTTTCATCTGCCCGCCGTCCGCACCTATGACGGAGGTGAGTAATTTCAGGTCGTCAAGCAATATTGACCCACCATTTTCGATGAGTTCTCCATGATATCCTATATTGAACAATATGCTTTTAACGTTGTTCAGGAATGGATAGCTTACCGGCAAACTTGGATGAGAAACATTATTCTGCGTGTTTTTCACAGGTTTGTCATATAAACTACCGTCAGCAATTAAACGGTCGCAGACCAAATAGAGAAGATCTCTGAAAGCAAGAATGCCGTTTCGTATATTTTCTTCTCCCGAAACGTGTTCAAACATAGCTTTGAGAGTATATGTTTCTGGTATATTGGGCGGAATTATGTTTTTTATATATCTCGCCATATCACTAATAGTATTTTGCATTAAATCACTCCTCATTTTTAATTATTATAGTTTCCTGAATCATTGCGTTCCTTTTAAAAAGCAATGATGTATTTCTAAAAAATTTCATATCATCTAAAGTAATACTAAATGATACAGTACTTTAATACCATCTGATTATACCATTAATACCCATTCCAACCAATAAATACTCTCGGTCCACAGCTCTGAAGATATTATCTCATAGGTATCAGATATGCGACCTAAGATTAAGCGCTTACCCCAATAGAAATAGGGAGCGTACATAGATTTGATTTACACAAATCTATGTACGCTCCCTATACTAAGGATACCAACGGCTCTCTTTTTGCTCGTTATATTTATTACTTCATCTTATTTTGAAATTCTGATCCAAAATTATACTCATTTGCATGCTCAATAACTCTCACACATATATTGTTGTTTTCAAAATACACCAAAAATGCTTTACCATTTTCATCCTTAGTTTGTTTATACCTTACATTCAAACGTTTATCTCCTTCTGCGTATCCTACTCCCTTTATCTCCTTCGCTTGTTTTTCCAAATACGTATCATCAATTTCAAATTGATATTCCTTAAGATCAACACCAAGTTTTATTAGTAACTCATCTGATCTTCCCTTGATTTCTTCGTTGTTCAGTGCAGCTATAGATTTATCAGTATCCTTCCAATTAACTTGTTGAATATCTAGCAATGCTCCTGTAGTTGCATCAATTGTAAAATTTAATTCTTTACCGTTGTTTGCTTTTTCCTTTAATCCAATCATGGTGCAATTCATTTCTTGACCTGTTACATTACCTTTATTCGTGTGGATAGAAGCAATCTCAAATTGTTTTGTTTCTGGGAAATAGCTATAAATTTTATCTATAGCCGCCTTAATTACTTTGTCACTAATCGCCTCATTGGCACTATATTCTGTAATCTTTAGATTTACATCTCCAGTATTGATTACTTTTACTTTTGCCTCATCCTTTGGGATTGTACTAACCACTTCCGTCATGAGTGTATTTTTAGGTATTGGATTGTTTATTTGTGCATAAACACCTCTACCTCCTGCTAAAACTACTGCGCAAGCTGCTATACCCAATAAAATTTTATTTGATTTCATACTGAAATCCTCCTTCTTTAATTGTATTTAAATTTAGTAGCAACGTTGACTACAATTAAAGTATATCCTTGGAACATATTGTAACTATGGTTTAGTTGTAATATAGTTGTAAAATCTATAAAAATATTATTTTTATGGAAGTCCCGTCCCCGATTTTACTCTCTATTTTTATTTCTGCTTCGTGAATTCGAGCTATTTCAGCGCAAATCGCAAGTCCAAGACCAGCCCCATTAACTGATCCAGTTCTCGATTTATCTACCATATAAAAGGGTTCAAATACTTTTAATAACTCTTTCTCTTCAATGCCTATTCCTTCATCTTTTATTTCAATTACTATTTTTGAATCTTTGTTTTTATATCCATTTAAATGTATTTTTGAGCCACTATTAGACGCTTTGATGGCATTATCTATTAAATTGAGGATCAAATTTTTTATTAAATCTCTTTCTACTAAAACTTCCAATTCTTCTGCTGAAATAAGAAATTCTATATTTTCACTTTCCAACCTAGGCTTTAAAAAGTCTTCAATTTCACATAATATAATCTTTAGATTCTCCTTTTTCATTTTGAAATTTTCCCTTTTCAGCAAAGTTAAATCCATCATTTTAGAAGAAAGTGCCTCTAACCTTTTTCCCTCCTGAAAAATATTATTTAACCCTTTTAAAAATACTTCCTCATTATATTTTGTAGAACGAAGAAAATCTGCATAGCCTATAATAGACGTTAACGGTGTTTTTAATTCATGAGTTAGGTTATATATAAATCTTTGTTTTTGCTCAGAATTTTTCTCTAATTCTTTAATTTTTTCTTCTACAGCCTCTGCCATTGTATTAAAGTTTTGAGATAACATCCCTATTTCATCATTTGTATTGACAACTATTTTTCCCGAAAAATTTCCTTGTGCTATGCTTTGAGTAGACTTTATAAGATTATTTATAGGCTTTATTATACGATTAGTCAAAATATAGATTCCGAGTGCCAACACAATAATGATAAGTACATTTACATTTAGAAAAAATAAATATTGGCTTTTTCGCTCTTGATAAATCTCGCTTATATCTCTTATATATGAAAATTTAATTTTTTGGTTGTCTATACTTAATAAATTGGTTATAAATAAATAAGTTCTCCCACCTACATCTCTTATAATATATTGTCTTCTATCTAAAAGTGGATTTTGAAATTCCTCTCTTTCATCTGGAAGCTTTATGTCTGTACTGCTGAAAATCTTGTTATTATTCTCATCTAAAAGTTCTATGTTGATATCTTGATCATTAAAATTAGATAAAAAACCTTTTATGATACTATTTAAAATATCATTTTCATTTTTCTCATACATCATTGTACTGTTTTTAGTGACAGATAGAATAATTCTTACCCCAGAATAAATGCTTAAATGCTCACTTAATCCTCGATCTACCTCCTTTTTTAAACTTAAGTTATGATTATTTTCTATTACAATGATTCCGCCTAAATTAAATATGAATAAAAATAAAAGTAAAAAATTCATGATTATTTTTTGTCTAAGCTTCATTTATTCCTCCAACCTATATCCATATTTATATACAGTTTGTATCTCATCCCACAAGTCTAATTTTTTTCTCAATTTTTGAATATGCATATCTACTGTTCTCGTCTCCCCAATATAGTCATAACCCCAAACTTTGTCTAAGATTTTTTCTCTGGATAAAGCAATGTTTTTATTTTGTACTAAAAGCTTTAATAATTCAAATTCTTTTAAAGTTATATCTACGCTCTTTCCATCCTTTTTAGTCACTCTCTCATTTAAAAAGATTTCTAAATTTTTAAATAATAAAATATCCTCCTTCTTACCATAACGCCTTAAAACTGCTTCTACCCTAGCTAACAGTTCCACCGATTCAAAGGGTTTTATTATATAATCATCCGCACCCATTTTCAACCCTTTTACCCTATCTGCAATTGCATTTCGTGCTGTTAAAAATATTACAGGTATTTGAATGCCTCTTATATTTTCCATAATGCTGAACCCATCTAATTTAGGGAGCATTACATCTAAAATGATTAAGTCGAATTTTTCTTCTTTAATTAACTTTAATGCTTCTTCGCCATCGTAAACCTGTTTTACCTCATAATTCATCATATTTAAATTCAATTTGATTAAATCTGAAATTGATACATCATCCTCTACAATTAAAACTTCTTCCATTTGTAATAAATTCACCACCTTCAATAAATTCTTATAATATAGAGGAGCAACTCCCCTATTAAATATGAAAACAGTATAAAAGTTTCTTCTATATATATAAATCATAATAACTTCCTTACCATAAGTTGTCTATAAGTTGTAATGTTTTTGTAAAATTTTAGTTACTACTCAGCTATGCAAAAATGCTCACAAATCTGAATTGCAAGAAAATGACCTTTCCCCAATAAAATAGACAGCTAAAACTCGTTGTATCTCGTTTTTTGGTAGATTATCATTATATTTTAAATTTATGTAAGCGCTCAATCTTAGAGCGCCTTGATGTTAAAAACGGTTCTGCTAGAATATATAGCAGAACCGTTAATATTAATCATTGCTATTACCACACCACTTGGGCAGTATTTCTTCCATCTTGAAGAAAAGCATTTAATGTCTCCTTCTGGTTAAGTGCATATGTTACTGCCTTTCCAAGATTTGAGCCTTGTAATACGCTAAGTGATGAAACCCATGCCCAATAAGCATCTAATACAGGTTTTGCCTGCTTTAGACGCTTTTCGTTGCACTCTAATTGTTTTTAAATTCCTAATCTATCTATCTGAATCCAATACTCTGAAATTTTTTCATTTTCTATTCTATATACCGCACTGGCCATTTGTATCACTGGGAGTCCTGTAGACTAGAAAAATTCTTTCCTATATATCTCTCTTAAAATTAATCCTAAAAAATATTAAAAAACCTTTAACCTATGCATCCTTGCATTGGTTAAAGGTCCTATGTGTTCTTATTAATTATATATCCATACTATTTAATAATTCTTTTAGTGACTTTAGCTCTTCTTTTGTTAAGGTAACACCTTTTCCAATCTTATTATGCTCTGACTCCCAATCTCTTAAATCATATTTTGCCTCTTTACCATTCCAGCTAATTAAAGAGAATGTTAATTAAATGATAGATTATAGTAGCTTCTAACGATTGTCGGTATCGGTTCATAATATGCACTACTATTGTGATCTTCAATAATATTACAAATTTCCGAATTATAAACTCTTATTAATCCTTGAATATAGTCTTCCTTAGGTTCCAATGTATTAAGGATTAATACTTGTGGTCTTTCTACTACACTTCCACCACCATAAAATAATTCCATATTATTTTCCTGCTTGCCCCTTATATTAATCAACTTCTATCCCTGAATTTATTAAAATTAACTGAGGACATATATTCTTCAAATTCACGACAAGCCTGACCTGATAAGATAGTTATAAATGAAGGAAGTACTCCGGCTTAAAACTTCAGCAAATAAAAGTCTATTTTTCAAACAATTTTACTGATAAACTTATAAAATAACATTAAAAGGAGGAATTAATTATGTTGCAATCAGCCCCAATCATTATTATCTCAGGTCCTCCCGGCGCCGGGAAAAGCACTATTGCTCGACAATTCACAAAGCAATCTATTTCTGCCCTTTCCATTCACATGCATACAGATGACTTCTATAAATATATTCAAAAAGGATACGTTCATCCATGGTTGCTTGAAGCACAAAATCAAAATATCGTTACGCTCGAAGCATTTAAGGCCAGTGCAACTCGCTTTGCCTTGGGAGGTTATGAAACAGTTGTAGACGGGATTGTCGGCCCTTGGTTTTTAGAACCCTGGTATCAAGCTGTTAGTGAGGGGCTAGATGTCCATTTCATTGTTTTGCGTCCAAATGAAAAAACAACAATTGCACGTGCAATAGAACGACAAGGTTCTGAGGCGTTGGTAAATCCTGATGTTGTCTCAACCATGTGGGGACATTTTGCTAATTTAGGGAAATACGAATCACATGTTATTGATACGACGAACCTAAACATTGATGAAACCGTGACAGCCGTTATGAAGTTGGTGAGTAGCGGAGCAATGAAACTATCAAAAACATAATGCAATGGCCTTATTAAACCCAGACAATACAAAAGCTAACAAAAAGGTATTTTAGCAAGAGGATTAGAATGATACGTAAGAAATTTTCTGATAAAAATAAAAAAACATTACTTCAAATCAAATGTAAATTCGAATTCAAGTAATATTTTTACTTATTTAAGTCTTATGGATGGGAAGTGCTTAGCTTTAAGTTTTTTCAATGACTAAAGATATTATCTAAATGATATTTTGCATGAATTAAAATTAGCTCGAGCGAGTGACATAATACTTCCCTAATTCTATTATACTAGGAAAGATGTACTAGATACAAGACTTGTTATGAATTGATTTTTTACATATACTTATACTTAGTCAGTGCTGTTTGCAAAGAATTGATTTGTATTTGCGCAGCTAGTGCCATTCTAAATAACTCATTTGGAGGAGATATCATGATTCCAGAAACAAAACAAACTGCTGTTGAAAATGCCTTACAGAAAGCCTTTGGAGTAAGTACTTACGAGGAAATCAGAGAATTGACGGCTGGGCTTACGTCGGCTTTAGTGTTTCGCATTATTGTAAAAGGAAAACCTTACTTGCTTCGCATCATTATGAGAACCGATGCAATGGCTGATCCGACACAGCAATTTGCTTGTATGAAGATAGCAGCTGAGGCTGGACCTGCTCCTCGTGTCTGGTACACGAGCGTAGAAGATAGAGTTTCAATCACTGATTTTGTAGATGCTCAGCCACTTTCAATCGCTGAAGCGAAAACTAAATTGGCTGATGTGCTTCGAAACCTACATGCATTACCATCATTTCCAAAAGGAATAAATAGCTTAGATACGGTTGATATTGTTGAGGGATTCATACAGAAATTTAAGGAGGCTAAAATTCTTCCGGAGCATATGACTGAGGAACTATTTCAGCTTTACGCACCAGTTGTAAAAGTTTATCCACGTCAAGATGATCAGAATTTTGTTTCATGTCACAACGACTTGAAGCCTGAGAATATTCTCTTTGATGGGGAAAGTGCATGGCTTGTAGATTGGGAAGCAGCTAGTTTAAATGATCGCTATGCAGATTTGGCTATGGTAGCAAATTTTGTGATTATGAATGAAGATGAGGAAATTGCTTATTTACAAAGATATTTTGGAACAGAAGTTACTGAGTATCAACAGGCACGATTTTTCCTTATGCGTCAAGTGAATCATATGTTCTACTTCACTGTCTTTATGTTATTTGGTTCGGCAGGTCAAGCGATTGATTTGAATATGGAAAGACCAGAGTTTAGAGATTTTCACAATCGCATTTGGGAAGGTGAAATAAGTTTAGCCAGCAATGAAGCGAAATTGCAATATGCGTGGGTTCATATGGAACAACTTTTAAGTAACTTGCGAACAGAGCGATTTAAAGATGCAGTGGCTATTATCTCCTCTTATTAAGAAAAATACTTCGAAGATAATATTTAGCCGTCTTAAATTCTTTAAACTCGTATGACTGTTATTCTTCTTAGAATAACGACATTCATTATGATATTCTTTTATTAGCTAGATATATCTTCATAATAGAGCTATTTTTGGTGATTCTAATATACTCTCACACTATATATAGTTGATTCATATAATAAATTAAGAAACAATTATATATGTATTGCTTTTTAAGGGTATTACTATAGTGACAAGCAAATAACTCCTGTATTAAAAGTCAATCTAAATAATAATTCTATAAATGTACTATTTAATGACTTCCGAATCTTATAAAGATAAAAAGCCATGAACCCTTTAATTAGAGTTTATGGCTTTTGATTATTTATCATATGGAATATCAATAGTCATACCCAGCAGTTTATCTTCATCATTAACTTTAATATCTAAATCACTTGCTTTATCCTTATAGAATGTTTTGGAAAAGGAAAAAAGAAAAAAGCATTAAACAAAATCAATATTTAGAAGTTCAACCTTATAACTATCGTCACCTATTTTTATATTCCAATTTGTTTCTAAAAACTTCAATAGCTCCATTCCTCTATCTTTAATTTCATTTGCAGTCCAATCATTTTTTAATGCTACTTTATTTTCAGAATAAGAACCATTGAAGTACCCTCTTTGCTTATCTGTATCTACTTTTTTAGCTGGAAAAGGTACATTCTGAAGACTTGAATTTTTACTTACTGATAAACGTAATAAAATTCCTAAAGAATTACAAAGCTTACCCCTTTGTTTATCATCATAATTTTTATATTTTTCAATCCAATATTCATATTCAGGAATCTGTGGATATATATGTTCAATTGTAACGAAATCCTTTTTATTAGTAATAAAATCATTCCAATCTATTTTTTGATTATTTGTTTTTGATTGCTCTTTTAAATACAATTCATATTCAAACAAAAAATATCTTAAACCACTCCAACTATAATAGCCATCATTTCTTTCAAATTTTTTATCAATATATACCTTAAAAAAATGAATATTCCCTTTGATAATCTGGAATTCTAAATAATTTTTCTATAAATATTTTAGATATTGATTGCAATTGCTCATCAGCCATACTAAGTCCCCCTATAAAATATTCTAATCATGTTTATATTATACATTTAAATTGAATAATTTAAATGTACCATAATAAACCATTATTTATAATACTTTACTATTTTTCTTTTTAAATCTTTATATATTTCATCTTCTTGATATGCCAATGAATAAAACACCCTAAAAGGCTAATAACTTAGTAGTTGAAAAATATCTAGTATATCTATTTGAGATGCTTTCTAAATTATAAATCTCCATTGCAACTTATCTGCTACTATAAATGTATTCATAGGTTCACTTAAAAGTTTATTTTGACATGGCGCTTCTGGATCGAAGCAATCATTATTAGCCCAAAGGATGTATCCTTCATGCATAGACAAATAACATGATGAAATATCACTAAAATAGTTTTCTTCATATCCTATTAAATTCATACGTCGCAAACCAATAAACTGTAATTGAAGTGTTTTCAATACCATTTGACTTTGAAAACTAACATTCAATTTAGCAGTTTCTGCACTAGAACCTGCCATTGCTCCATCTTCATTAACACTTGCACCACTAACATAGTCAACTTTACAGATGCAAGAATCATGAAAACCACAATATTCTTCTAGCAAATGCTCAATATCATCATTAGTCTTTATTATATTCCATTCACTCATAATATTTACTCCCTCCTAGTATAAAAGACTACTTTATCAGTAATCTTGTGAATTGTACATATTAATCATCAAATCCAAAATACATAATATATCCTTTACCTCTTCCTCCATTAAAGATTTACCATCAAGGTCAAATTCCAATTCTCCATATTGTTATATTTATATAAATATAACAATATATAGATTTCATGCAGGTTTACGCCAATTTCCCCTCTTTTTAATAACCAATCTTCACTAGAAAAATTCTTTTCTCCATATATATATCTTAAAATTAAGCCTAAAAAATATTAAAAAACCTTTAACCTATGCATCCTTGCATTGATTAAAGGTCCTATGTGTTCTTATTAATTATATATCCATACTATTTAATAATTCTTTTAGTGACTTTAGCTCTTCTTTTGTTAAGGTAACACCTTTTCCCATCTTATTATGCCCTGACTCCCAATCTCTTAAATCATATTTTGCCTCTTTACCATTCCAGCTAATTAAAGAGAATGTTAATTAAAAGATAAGTTATAAAGGTATTTTATTAAATCTATCGATATTTTTGATTCATTCTCTTCAATTATTTCAAAAATGCTTTCACACACTTTTATACGATTTTTAATACTACCACCACAGTTAGATTATACTGTGTGGATGCTCTTTTTCTTTTGTGTCTGTCTATATATAGCCGAGTAACTTATGCATAAATTAGGTCACAGCCACTCACCCTAATTAGAGCGTCTCAACCAATTTCTGAATCTTTGAGTGGGAAATTAAATATACATTGCCTATAATGTCGATTTTGCTGCCCTTTACACGTACAGCACCATCTTTGTCTGCCGCCACATAAACATCCATTTTTTCTGATAAAGGGAAACGTTCCTCAATCAGCGCGGTGTTATCATGATCAAAATGAGCTTCAAAAGAAAAGTGATTAAGAGCCATACCTTCATAAATAGTGCATTCATCCACATATTCATCGGACATGTTCATCCCACCAGCACTTGTTCCCATTACAACAGCATTACTTTTTTTAATCAAATCCGATAATTCATATTCCATCAAAAGGTGCTTTTGGTGCCGCGGGTATCCACCACATAAAAAAACCACAGAAGCGTTTTGAATTAATCGCTGGGCATCTTCCTTCTGTGTGCGGTGATCAATTAAATGATATTCATCAAAAAAAATGTTAGCCTGATTAAACCATGTCCTTTCAAAAACACCATCAATATTAACTTGCTCATCTTTATAATCAGACGATTCAGCACTAATCATAACAAGCGATTTTCTGTCTGTTATATCCTCATGCAACACATTGACTAACTTCTCAGAAAAGCCCTTATCATAAAACCAATCTAAGTAATAGTGAGTTTTCATACGTAATTACCTCCATATGTAATATTTGCATTCATCCATTCTGCTTATCAAAATCCATAGCGCCAGGCGAGATAAAAATGCCTATAGTAATATCAAGTGATTCTTAGGTTCAGGTGGAGTTTGCTTAAGAGGAATACCTCACTCCATCTGAACCTTAGAGGAACTTATCTAGGGACGTGCAGATGTTACCCCCCACTTTAAAGAAGATGGGGTGTTACAGCTGCTAGTCATCAGATAAATTTACAGCACCTACACAACTCAAGTACTAAGCGCAGATATGGAAACTACCCTACTACAGATAATATCAAAGGAGTCATTTAATGTCAATCCAGCCTTTTTAGCCCTAACCGCACACCAACCACATCTCATCCTAATACCGCAACATCCTTGAAATATTAAAGGTTTTAGTCACCTCGCTGATAGTCATATAAAGAATGAATGTTGACGTGCTTGTATTATCGTACGAATTCATGCTTTACGCCTTTCTCTATTTAATATTTATCCTCAATGATAAATTCCAATTCCCCATATTCTTTTATTGTTATATTGTTATATTGTTATAAATATATAGGTTTCATACGGGTTTGCACCACTTCACTCTCTTTTTAATACCCAATTGTCACTAAAAAAATTCTTTCATCCATACATATCTTAAAATTAATCCTAAAGAAATATTAAAAAACCTCTAACCTCTGCATCTTTGCAGTGGCTAAAGGTTTTATGTGTTCTTATAAATTATATGTCCATACTATTTAATAATTCTTTCAGTGCCTTTAACTCTTCTTTTGTTAAAGTAACACCCTTTCCCATCTTCTTATGCTCTGAGTCCCAATCTCTTAAATCATATTTTGCCTCTTTATCACTCCAGCTAATTAAATTTAATTCCTTTTTCCATCCCTTACTTGATTCTGAAATTGTTCCTAAAGTTTCTTTTATTTCAAATTTAATATCTGCCATATTATTTTCCCTCTTACTTTCTATACTAAATTTCTAGTTTTCATATTTTCTATATCTTACTCAATATTATATCCAACTTATCAATGATGATAAATATTATGTAGGATAAAAAAACAGAGCCTATTATATTTCAGTAAACTCTTGCACAAACGCTTATTACTTAATGTACCTATCTATAATTTCAGCTAAGTCCGTATATTCTTCACTCCAACCACTATCAATTGCAATTTCTTGCAAATCACCAGTAGGAGCAAATAAAAGTGAAATTTGCTTATCACACGAAAAATCATTAGCTTTAAGTTTAGATATATATAACTCTAAGTCATTAACTAATTCTTCTTCACTTCTATACGTTGAATAACTTAAATCCATTTGATAATTTCCAATTATTTCTTTTACCTTTTCTAAAATTTTTATAATTTCTTTCATTTAATATACCATCACCATCGCCATTGTAAGAACATTATTTCTTAATGAATTCATTCTATATGTCTTATGCCACCACCAAATGACCAGTAATTCCTCTCAACAAAGTCAATAAACTTATCTGAAAATTGATCCTCTGAACAACTTTCTGGAACTGATACACAACCATTTATTTCAATTTCTTTAGTATTAATAAACTCTCTGTCTCCCTCTTCTTCAAGGGCATCAAGTATTCTATCTGAAGCTTTACGGTACTTTTCTATTCTTTGATAATCCTTTTCTGTAGAATTTGTAATTCTTGATAAATCCATATTATCACATAAATCAGCCAACTTAACATAACAAGCTATTTTATTATTAATAATCCTGCTTATAAATTCATCATAGCTTTCATTACTTCTCCTTGTTAAAGCATCTAAAACAGATAATATTTCTTCTGAAAAACCTTCATTTCTTAAGTAATCTAATGTAATATCTGTATCTTCAATTACATCATGAAGCACTGCACATACTCTCTCTATTTCATTTATTCTTGAAAACATTAATCGTAGTGGATGTAATATATAGGGTTTACCAGCTTTATCAATTTGTCCTTGATGTGCATTTGCTGCTATTAGTATAGCTTTTTCAAGCATATTAACACCTCCATAAAATAGTTAAACTCTCAGTCCATCTTTCCACTCATTTCTTGTTTTAATATGTATATCTGCTCTTTTTGTGAGAAGGCAGTACTACCGTTTCTAATACATTACAATCTATAATCATACCCCCACAAAACTTATTACTCTAGATATTCATTAAACACATCGGTATCAATCGCTTTAATTTCAAAAACTTTTTTAACTGTAACACCAAAGTTATGCTCAATCATCAACTTCGCTAATTTTTCACCATCAATTAAAATAATGTGCTGATGTTTGGCATACTCAGATGCCTGTTTGGAGAATTTCGCAGTTGTTACAAATAGCCCCTTACCACCCTTACCTGAAATAGCACCTACAAAGCTCTGTACATCAGGTCTCCCTACTGTACTACTTAAGTCCCATTTCTTGGCTTGAATATAAATTAAATTGAATCCAAGTTTGTCCTCCATAATAATACCGTCAATACCTTCATCTCCAGTGATAGCCGTAGTCTTTCCAGCATTTTCAAATGCACCATACCCCATTTTTGATAGTAAATCAATGACCATTTGCTCGAATGCAGTGGGTGAAAGCTTTACAACCTCCGCCAAAAGATCATCTGCTAAACTTTTATTGATTTTTCTAAAAGAATCTTCAAAGGTATCATCTGGTGTATCTTTTGTATTATTTGAAGTATCACAATTAGTTTGTATATCCGGAGCTCCACCCTGAAACTCTCTAAAGCTTTCAAATCTCATTAAGTAATTGCTATCAATAACGCTGGGATTGTCATTAAGTACTTTTAAGCCATCACTAGTTATAGCAAAGGTAGCCCGTGCAGGACTATCAATTAAGCCTGCCTTCTTTAAGTACGTCCTTGCCCAACCAATACGATTGACAAATACTGTTTGTCTTCCACTAGGAAGTATTTCTGAAAGATCTTCTTCTGTCAAATTAAAATACTTACTTACATGCTGCTTTAATTCTTTCAATGTATGTAACTGACCATCTTTTAGGTACTCTAGAAAAGGTTTGTGCATCTCATAGTATTTTGGTAATTCCATTTTAATACCTCCCAATATTGCATAGACATTAATTAATCTGCTTTTCATCCAGCTTCTTGCTTCCTATAAACATCCTTTGAAAACATATTCCATAAACCATATAACAAAATCATTTATCTCTAATTAACCAAAAGTGATCTTGTATAATTATTAATTTCAAATTCCTTAATTGCTGTTCTTACACATATTTCTTTTATTATACATTTTTTATCAAAATATTTCTATTATTACACTAAAAAGAGACTAAGTTTAAATGTCATTTTATTGACTTAGACTTAGCCTCTAATATTATGGTGTTTTCTTAAGTAACACTATCTATATGATAATCAAATCAATTAAATTAAAGTAAAATACTTCAATGAATCTTTGATTGCCTCTATACTTAAGATTAGGAGGCAATACATAGGTGAAAGATGTGACAGAATGGATTACCGTTTTAGCCTCCACACAAAAATCTATTTACCTTAGCTCCGTTGTCACCTCTGGATATCTATCAATCCTATCGTCAATTAAAGGCTCTTTTATTCCCTTAAGATATTTATTAAAAAATGACAGTATATAATCATTCATGATATTTTCTTGTTCATCACCATCGATTTTACCTAATAAATCAGATCCTATACTTTTTACCCCAGGAAGTAAAATTGTCATGTCAGTGAAATCATTATGCTCGGCTTTATCCACTGCCACAATTAACATTTTCTGTTTTGGATGATACCCATCTATTATCATTTCTTTACCTTCTGAACATGTCATGAGCATGAAAGGCTGTGAAAGATTATTATAGATAAGAAACGGTGAGCCATCCATATTTATTCCTGCCTTGAAACGCTTATCCACTGCACAAACCTGACCAGCTGTTGCTCCTCCGAAAGAATGTCCAAAAACGCCCATATTGTTTACGTCCAATTTATCTTTAAACTGACTAAAAATTTCCCCTTTATTGAGCTTCTCTATCTGATTTGTAACAAAAATGGTGTCATCCCGCCAAACATTAAGACTTTCAAAAACTGTCCCTTTTTCGTCAAGGGTTTGTTTGTAAAATTCATAATTAGAAGTACCTTCAAGATAAGAGTATTTATCCCAATCATCATTTAATTTATTAATCTGTTCTTCATTAAACGGAATACTTGTCCCATCAGGAAATCTACTATCAGCAGCTTCATAGGTATGGGCAATACTGAAAACAACGTACCCATTGCTGGCTAATGTTTCCATTTGTGCAGTACTCTGTCCTATAACTCCTGTATGGCCGTGAGAAAAAACGATTATTGGATATTTGTGTTCTTGTGTAGAAATAGGAACCTCCCTATAGCTGTTAGTTTTGACTGATGCGAGATGTCTCAACACATAAGGCGTACCTAAAACTCTTTCAAAATTTTTTAAACTTTCTTTTTCCATATAGAATTCTGGTTCCTTATCTCTACAAAACTTTTCTTCTGTAGGATACCACACTTGAACAGGAAGCTTTCTCTGTATATTCGAATTTGCATAAATTTCTTTGCGAGAATTATCAGTGAAGCTAAATAATTGAGTACCGACTTCATATTTCCCCTTGGGACTAGGTAAATCTACTACGGGCAGAATTAAATGAATAGCGATTATTAACAGTAGTATGACCCCAAATAAGCTAATCATTACTATTTTTGTTGTCTTAGACATAATAAATTTCATCTCCTTATTTATGTACCAATCACAAATTAGAATTATACTTCTCCATAGACATAAAGATTGCTTTTACCTTAACTCTTCAATTTTTTTTAATAATGGAGAACTCATCTTGCAAAACGAAAAGCTCTCCATCATCATTTTTTTAATCTGAATTCTTTATTTACTATATTCACAAAATACAATTTTAGTCATTTCATCTATTTGATTATCATTTAAATAAGGTACCTCAGGATATTTAGGTATTCCCATTTTATCAACTCCTTTATATCAATGTTAGTGTTATTAATATTATATCAAAACTTTTAAAAGTCCTAATTTAAAATTCATCACAATGTAAATACTTTACATTTCCCTATAAAGTTATTTAATATACTTACTTAATGCCTTCAGTATTTCTTCCCTTCCGTCGAGTACCTTAATAATATCCCTAATGTCCTATTCCTTTATTAACATAGAATTCATAGGGAAGATCAACTTCTTCAAATACTTTAATCATTTCTTCTTGCTCTTCAAATGCAAAAAGCCCATAATACTATAGGCTTTTTCTCTGTATTTAAGATTTATAATGATGTTATTCTTTTCTATAGAAATCTTGAACTATTTTAATAAATACCTGCATTTGTGGAGTCACCCATTTGTTCTTATGATAAAGGAGCTGACTACACATCTGAATGGTAGGGATATCTGTTTGAATCCTTGATAACATGCCATGCTTAATTGCCTTTTTTACGGAAAACAAAGGCAGAAAAGAAACTCCTACGCCTTCTTCTAGCAGATGGATTATGGTTTCAGTATTTCCGATTTCCAACACAGGTCTAATCTCCATCTCCTGTGCGGCAAGCATCATTTCCAGTTCGTAGCGGTAGCTTCCACCCTTTTCTGTCAATATGAATGGCTCTTTTATAATATCTTGTAGGTCAATCTTTTGTCCATCTATTAGAGAATGTCGGCTCGAGGTCACGAAAACAATATCTTCATCTTTCTGCACAGCTCGTACCCATTCTGAACCGTATACCTTTTGATCTAATGTAAAGAGTAGGTCTATGTCATTGCATTTAATCATATCTATCAATTCTTTTGTCTTAGCAGTTTTTATAACAGTCTCTACCTGAGGACAAACGCGATGAAATTGCAGCAATAGTTCTGGAAGTATAGCTGTACATAGAGATTCTACTCCTCCAATGCGAAGAGCCCCAGTTGTTAGATCATCATTAGATGCAAAGGTTATAGCTGCATTGGTGACTCTCATTATTTCATTGGCATGAAGAATAAATGCCTCTCCTCGCTCTGTCAAGTTCACTTGTTTGCCAATTCTTTCAAAAAGTTGTGTCCCAAGCTCTTTCTCCAATTGCTGCATCTGAATTGTGACGGTGGACTGAGAGTAACCCAGCTGCTCTGCCGCCTTTGAAAAATTTCTTGTTGCTGCTACCCTCAAAAAAGTTGCAATGTTTCTAAATTCCATTTTTTATCACCTATTAATTTTTTTAATATATATTATGAAATCTATGAATTTTACAAATATATGGCTCCATGGTACTATGATTAATGAGGAATGTCAAATTTTACTTTGACGTTTCCAATATACTAAATATGTAAGGTGACGATAAGATGAATAAAGAAAAAATGACATTAAATAATGAATTACAGCATGCAATGGAGGATTTTATTCAAGTATTTTGTGATGATATACGGGATTTACCTTCTCAAAGTGTTATGCAGCAAGCTGATGAAAACCAAATTGCAAAGCTGAAAAAAATTGGCATACCTTCTAAAGGATGCCCTATAAATACAGTTGTAACCGAAATGATGGAAGACGTTTATAAATATAGGGCTCGTGCAAATCATCCACGATTTTTTGGTTTTGTTCCAGGACCTGCATCTATGCTATCCTGGTTTGGTGATGTTATGACAACTGCTTACAACATTCATGCTGCAAGCTGGGCAGTAAGTCCTGCAGCAAGTTGTATCGAGCAGGAATTGATTAGTTGGCTCTCTTCTCAAGCAGGCTATACAGAAAAAGCTGGAGGACTATTTGTATCTGGAGGTTCCATGGCAAATATGACAGCACTGACTGCTGCCCGTGATTCCATATTGAAAGAAGAAAACCAATACTTAGGTGTTGCCTATGTTTCAAATCAAACTCATAGTTCTGTAGCAAAAGGTTTGAGAATTATAGGAATTCCAAACAGTAGAATCAGAAAAATACCTACTGATCCTTGGTTCCGAATGGATATAAAACAATTAAAAGCTGCCATTGAAAAGGATGTAGCAAATGGGCTCATTCCATTTGTTGTAATTGCAAGTGCTGGAACTACTAATACTGGAAGCATTGACCCGCTTCAAGAAATATCTTCTTTATGTCAAAGTTATGGCATATGGATGCATGTTGATGGTGCATATGGAGCTTCTATCTTATTATCAAAAAACTATAAACATCTGCTTAAAGGAATTGAAGAGGCAGACAGCATCAGTTGGGATGCGCACAAGTGGCTATTTCAAACCTATGGCTGCGGCATGATATTAGTAAAAGATAAATCAAATTTGATTAATAGTTTCAATGAACATCCAGAATACTTGAAAGATTTAGAAGCAAAAGAAGATCAAGTGAACTATGGAGATATGGGAATAGAACTTACAAGACCAACTCGTGGTCTCAAATTGTGGTTTACACTTCAAGTGATGGGATCTGACGCTTTTAGCGATGCAATAGAACATGGATTCCAGCTTGCAGAGTGGGCAGAGGATGAATTGAAAAAGAAAAGAAATTGGGAAATCATTTCTCATGCACAACTTGCCATAGTAAATTTCCGTTTTGCACCCTCCAACTTAACGGAAAAACAAATAGATGAACTTAATCAAAACATATCTAAAGCAATCATTAATAATGGCTATGCAGGCGTATTTACTACAGAACTAAACGGCAAAAAAGTTCTGCGTATTTGTGCACTTCATCCAGATGCTACAGAAAGCGATATGAGAAATACAGTCAGTCTTCTAAACAAATATGCCAAAGAGCTTTATCAATCAATGATATCAATGAAAATTAGCAGTTAATATTTTTAATAACTTCTGATTTATAGATTTGGCTAACTATAGGGTTCTACAATAAAAATTTAACTTACGCATAATTTTAATTTCCATAATAAAATTTGGCTTTGTTTTAATGCAGTGTTGATAACGAATTATATATTATTACTCACAATCCGTTTCGCAATAATATATAGTTCTAAAATCAACAATTATTTAAAACAAAGCCTAAAATTTAATAGTGATGTAAGCTATATTTATAAAAAAAAGTATTGAGCTGGGATTTACTCAATACTTTTTTCTATTTATATTACTTTTTTAGCACCCAATAAGGCATAGCTGGAACTTCATCTTGATATATTGGAATTTTTACATCCTTTCGTGATGGTCCATAAATAGCTTTATTTCAATATACAAAAAAATGCCTACCCATTAGGGGTAGGCAGATACATATTGGCTTCAGCATATAGGCGGAATATATCCTAACTGAATAGCCTTTGTAACAGCTTCTACTGATGACGAAACACCTAACTTATCAAAGATATGCTGTAAATGATTTGATAGAGTTCTTTCGCTTATATATAATTCTTGTGCAATGTCCTTGCGTTTTTTGCCGTTACAGATAAGTTGCAGTATTCTCTTTTCAACGCTGGTTAACTCTTCAATCATTACGGTATTTTCCTCATATGGAAAGCAAGTGCCCCCACTATAAACACGAAGTAATGATGCAATCAGATTTTCTGGATTAATACTTTTATTAAGAAATCCGCTAACCCCTATTTTCTTTGCTTCGTGTCTATAAACAGGAAGGTCATATCCTGTAAGGATGATTATCTCCACAGCAGGATTAGCATTTAATAATGCAGATGCCAATTCCAAGCCGTCTGCATGGCTAAGTTTTCCAAGATTAATATCCATTAAGACAATATCAATATTCTTTTCATTCACTATCTTATCCAATGAGTGAATGTCTTGGGTTGTATATAACTGCTCAATTTCATGGTAATCTTCCAAAGCTATAGATAAGCTTTTAGCAAAAAGAGTGTGGTCATCTACTAACAAAATATTTATAAGAATCATCTCCCTTCATTGGAAGTGTGATTTGTATGCAAATTCCGTGTAGTATATTATCAGAAATAGTGACAAAGCCTTCCATGCTTTTGACCTGTTCTTTAATTGAAAAAATACCCTTGTGTTTTGTAATGTCAACAGAATCTATACAATTTGCTTTTGTTGTTCCGTTATCACTAACATTTAGTTTTATGATGCCTCTTTCTTGTAATAGTGTTATCCAAACACGATTTCCATCTGAATGTTTATACACATTCGTTACCAGTTCTTTGATTAGGCGATATGTCAATGTATCATATGGTTCTACCAAAAATAAAGTGTCAGAACACTCAAATGACGTAAAAATGTTGCATTGAGGAAACGACAAAGAAATGGATTCAATCAGATTTTGATAGTTCTCTTTTGTAGTTAAATTCTTCAAAATCACCGGATGATAATCCTGCATTTGATTTCTAATCAAAATGTTCAAATTCTCAAGGGTGTGAGTAATGATTTCCTGTACATCGGGGCGTTGTGCTTTCCCCATCATATTTTTTATTGATAGTAAATCTTGCAAAACATCATCGTGCAGGAAATTAGCAAATTCAGTTTTCAAACTTTCTTCCTGCTGTAATTGTTTTAACGCAGAATTATACTCACTTTCTTTAATAATTAAGTTATCGCCTTTTTTCAAATTTTGACCTAATATGATATTACAAAGGAATACCAACACAAAAAACAGATTCATGCCTATAATAAGTTCACCATAGCTGCTCTTCAAGCAAGATACTACTAATCCGATAATCGCAACAGCTATAAAGAATATAAGTAAGAATTGCTTTTTGCTAAATATAGTAGAGAGGGGTTGACCTGAATGCTCTTTCAGTGATATTCCGTGAACGCTTATAAAAAATAGAATAACAGGTAAGTATATGCCGAAATTTCCTATGTGGTCAGGAACATTTATAGTTGCGAAATAGTATGCAGTAAAACAAATTACACTGATTAAAAGCGAAAGAATAATATATTTTTTTTCGCTTTTAAAAAAAAATAGTGTTCGTTTTCGATGATAGATAATAATAAACAAAAAACATCCTACACTCACCAAAAACTGTATTCCATACGTATAGGCAAATGCAATATCTGAAATAGCTGAGCCCATAATCGAACTGATACAACACACAAGCAACAGTAATTCTGTTATTTTACGAAATTTGTATCCGCTTCCTTGAAATAAAAATATAAATGTAAATCTTATAGAAGCATACCATATGATTGGACTCAATGCAGTAAAAACAAAGGCTGTAATTTGTGTCGTTTCAAATGACAAAAGCACATACCAACTATTCAATGCTAACAATCCGCAAAATGATGAAAGAATTTTATTTTCTCTAATATTGCAAGAACTGATATATGAAACATCAATAAGGATAATTGATGAAATCAATAAAAGAACAATGTCTTTCAAATTTAGATCTGTTCTGATATTTATAAGCCAACCCATATGGAGGATAAATAGAATATGATTTATTAAAAACAGAAATTTAACAACCAAATGCTTCATGCGTTACCCTCCTTTGAAATTTTGTATTTTTTAATTGTAGCATTTTTAGCTGAACAAATAAAGTATGCCCAATTGCCGAACACCATTTGTACGGCAATTGAGTTATCATCATCCTTTCAGTACTGTTTTATAGCAAGTGCGGATGGTAAGCATGTAGTATATAAAGTAAATTGCTGCGGTTAAGGCTATTGCAATAGCAACAGGTATATATTGAATAAATGCGCTGCCAAGCAATTTTTGCATTAGTCCAGACTTATAGACCAAAGTAGCGAAAATGCTATCCAACAAACCAAGTAAAAATGGAATACTGAAAAAAGTCAATACTTGCTTTCTGATAATCTTTTTGACTTTCTTATCTGTAAACCCCATTTTCTGAAGAATTTCATAATCAGATTTAGAATCTGTAATGGCTGTAATATTATTGAAATACAGGATACTTCCTGCTGCAATAAAGAAAAGAACCACAAGAAAGCCTATTAATAAAAATGTTGAGCTATTCATTGAAAATAAATTATTTATTCTATGGGAATAACCCTGCAAATAAGGGCTGCTGTTGAGAAAATCATTAATTTCATCATACAGTTCCTCATTATCTTCAACAACTTTACCGTTAATGCTTAGAATACTTGTTATAGGAGGTTCAGATTCCTTGATTTTCTCATATACATGGTCACTGACAATAAGTGTTCCGATACTGTTTGCAAAGGAAATGGTATTGTTTAGTGTTGTTGCCTTTACTGTAAGTGTCAGAACATTATCCCCAATAAGTAATGGATAGTTTTTTCCGACTTCACTGCTGCCATCACTATTTGGCTGGTATTTTACTAAAATACCTTCGTCGTCATTTAGCTCAGTAAGTTGTTTTAATACATCCCATCTGCTTTGAGCTTCTAATAGCAATTTATAATTTGAAAAAGAAATACACTCAAATCCTGCTTCCCTTAAAATATTTTCATTATTAGCATCGCCCTTTGCTGTTCCGACACCATATTCAACAGGAAGTTCTTTAGCAGAAGATGTGACCTTGAAGATATCAGTGCGTATGAAAGATATTTTATCATTTGAGGAATCATATTGACCAATAATTTGTTTCACATCATTTATTTGGTTTTCTTTCTCAATCCTAAACTCGATTTCTGACGGAGCCATACGAGAAACAGCAGCAATGGGATAATACAGAGTAAGAGCCATAACGCATGAAACAGTTAATGTTGCAGCAGATAGCAGCGTAAGCATAATCAATGTTTTGGAATTTGAGCGAATACGATAGATAAAATTAGGTGTAGTTATAATTTTTGTTTCTGTATAAAAGCTTCGCTTGTTTTTTTTACTTTTACACATAATGTAGGGAAGAAAAGATGAGATAAAAAGCGCTGTGCCCAATACAACCAGCAGCATAGTTAATAATCCTATGGGAGAAAAACCAATGGTGTTCCAAAGTGATTTAGTCCCACGCAGAATATCTAACGCCAAAGCATACCCTGAAAATATCATAGCAAACCCTAAAAAACCAGGTATTTTTCGGATTTTCATTTTTCTTTCTGCACTTTTTTCAAACCTTACCAAATTCATAAGAGAAGTCTTGAAAAGAAATCTTCCATTTGAAACCGCTAAAACAATACTAACCAATAATATAAAACAGGTTGTCCTGATAATTGCGTTTACATTAAAAAAAGGAATTTGAGAACCATCAATTGACAGCTTCAGGAGATCTGTAATGCCTAAAACAATTCCTTTATGCATGATTGACCCCAACAGTAGTCCTATAACAAATCCACCCCCACAGACTAGAACATTCTCAAAAGTAAGTAATGATAATACGGTGGATTTACGATAACCAATCAGGGCGTAAATTCCGAGTTCTTTTGTACGGCGTCGCAGAAAGAAACGATTAGAATAGGTCATATAAAAGATAACAAATGCCATCAAAAAAATAGAAATGGTGTTGCTCATCGTTTCCACTCGTCCGTCTGTCGATATTTTTTCAAGCATTACTTCGTTCATAGAAAACGAGGTAAAAGCAAAAAAAACAGTAATTACAAAAGAAATCGAAATTAAATAAAGAGCATAGAAAGAGAAATTCTTCTTAAGATTTTTAATTGCCATGGAAAAAACATTCATTGATTTAACCTCCTATCTCTGCGTATCTAACTTGGCTACTTCTTCAATAATGGACTCATAAAAGTTACGCCTGTTATTTTCTTTGTTAAGCAATTCATTGATAATATGACCATCCTTGAAAATCAAGATGCGTTTTGCAAAACTTGCTGCATAAGCATCGTGTGTCACCATTAAAATAGTAGTTTTCATTTCTTGATTTGCTTCATATAAGGTGTTTAGCAAATCAGTTGCAGAATTAGAATCTAAAGCTCCGGTGGGTTCATCAGCAAATAAAATACTTGGTTTCTTCACAATGGCTCTTGCAGCAGAAGCCCGTTGCCTTTGTCCTCCAGATAGCTCGCTTGGGTATTTGTTTAACTGAGAGGCAATGCCAAATCGTTCTGCCAAATTTCTAACCATGCTTTCTATCTTTTTGGGTGGTAGTTTTTGAAGTGTAAGCGGCACAGAAATGTTCTCAGCAATTGTAAGGCTATCTAGCAAAAAGTACTCCTGAAAAATGAAGCCTAGATTATCTCTGCGGAAATCGGCAGCCTCCGTATCACTAAGGCTTTTCAAATTCACTTTATTTATCAAAATATCACCACTTGTAGGGATATCAATGGTGGATAATACATTGAGTAATGTGGTTTTTCCAGAACCCGATGCCCCCATAATACCTATAAATTCGCCTTCGGCAACACTGAAAGATACTTTGTCCAAACTTGGATGCTGCCCTTTTTTATATACTTTTGTTACTTCTTTTGCTTCTAAAAGTGTACTCATTATGCAAATCTCCTTTTCTTTTATTGTTACTAGTATACAATTTCAAAGAGAAAAGCGAATGAGTAATTCAAGCAAGAATTTTTGCGTGAATTACTCATTCAACGGATGAAGTAATGTAGTATGATTATATCCTTTTAGGGTTTATGGCCTTAGCTTTGTTCCATTGTATATTTTTTCTTACATTACAAACCATAATATTGAGGTGATATGATGATTATAAAGCTAAATATATTATTCTTAGCTTTAACTTTAATGTTATGTTGTATATATGTTACTCCAGTATCGGCTATAACATCTAATAATTCCCCTGATATCTATAAGTCTAATAATGAAAACAGGCAACCTCTTAAAACTCCTGAGGGTGATTTACTTATTCGTGTGTTTTATCCTTATATACAGAATGCATTTAAAGAGCAGAATATACTTAATTATGGTTTTGATGAACGACTATCAACTGTTTTATCTGTAAATAAATTATCAACTTCGGAGTATGAAGTTAAATTTTATATAGGAATATCTACTGATCAAAATAAGCCGTCCTACGGAATTTATGTAGTTACTGTACTTACTGATGGATTAAGCACAAAAGTAACTAGCATAGAGGCGAGAGGTCCTATTTCATAACTTTAATGACTTCCGAATCTTCCAAAGATGAAAAGCTATGAACTTGTTTAAGTTCATGGCTTTGGTTTTGTTTGTTAATATCTAATATAGCACTTATTACCTCATTTTACGCATTTATTACTTCTTCATACTTCATAATATATCATTTATTATCTATTACTTGGTATTTATTACTTAAATGTAAAATTTTCAACATATTGTATTATAATTTAATAAATACTACGATTAAAGTTTTCAACTCATCATTATTCCTAATAATATTACTCCCATACTAAAAAATATCCGACAGTACTATAAAGGTTAAATTTATGTTGTTTTAATACTTTGTTCTTGGTAATAGTTTTAGAACTAAAAATTAGTTCTAAAAAATTTTATTAATAAAGGAGAGTTTAAAATGAAAAAGAGAAAAATTTTATTTAGCTTAGTATTAGGAGGAACTATTTTATTTTCAAGTTCACTTCCAGCATATGCACAAGCATATCTTAATTCTTGGGATTTGGTGGATTCAGGCAAACATTTAGATTATGACGGAAACAGTAAGTATATGTCCAATATAAAAGCAGGTGTTGCTAAATGGGAAGATTATAAGCCAGGAGTAATTAGACAAGATTCAGCCAGTGTAGTGCAAGATGTATATGTATATGATATATACGATATAAGCTCAGTAAATGCGACAACTTATTCTAGTGGTTATATCGAAATGAACACATACAATCTTGACAAACAAGGCAGTACACAAACAACAAGAGTAGCTACTCATGAATTAGGACATGCCTTAGGTTTAGGTCATAGCACAAGTAGTGATATTATGTATGCATATAGTATTTCCACTTCATCTTTAACTCAAAATGATAAAGATTCTTATGATGCTGCATATAAAAAGTATTAAAATTTTAAAACGGGGGTATTTAGAGTGAATAAAAATTTTAAAAAGATTATCGGTACACTATGTATGACAGTTGCAATATTAGGTGTTGCTTCTTATGGGTATGCTAAAACATCAGCCAAAAATAATGAAAATTTACCAATTACAAAAATATGTGCTTCTTATGCGATTAATGTAAATAATCTTGAAGAATTGATTGGAGATGCAGATTATGTATTTGTTGGTGAGGTTTTAAAAAACGATGGTGTAGAATATAAAAAACCTGTAGTCGTAGAAACAGAGTTAGGTTCGAAAGAATATAAAAGTCCATATACTAATTATTCATTGAAGGTTGTTGAAAACATAAAAGGTAACTTAGTCTCAAACATTGAAATTTCAAAAGTGGGTGGGACAAGTAGCGATAAAAAAACTATTTTTGTATATGAAGGTGATGTTTTACCAGTTGAAGGTAAAACATATATATTTTCAGCATATGGTCAACCAGATGGAACTTTGTTAGTTTCTGGCGCAAATTCTAATCAAGAATTAAATTTACAAACAAAAATATCAAGAGAGAGTCTTTATTCAAAGTATAAAGAAGCATTAGAAAATCAAATTGTTAGAGATAGGGAAAGATTTGAATCTATATATGAAGAATAGTATTAGGAAGTAAATCAAGAATGGAAATTTAATATGAACTGAAATAGTGATGGTTACAACATCACTATTTTTTTGATGATATTTTATTTATTTCCAAAGTCGGTTTGAGCATTGCCCAATGTCTGAAAGCCACTCCCTCGCAAAGCGACGCATTTAAGCATACAAAATGAGGACTGATACTACTATTGTCAACATAAATAAAGAGTGCAGGTACTAGTGCCTGTATAAAGTTATGTGGCGTGAACTACCTTCACCTATAGAAGTGTAAGCTTCTTGGTCAATATTCCTAACGGAACAAGTTTACCCAAGCTAATTTGTATAAATTTCTTAACAGTACTAGTTGAAGTATTTACAACCGATCTATTAAATAGTGTTCTAAGAGCTGCATTATCTGTTATTGATTCATAATAAACTAAAGATTGAACATTATCATTATTTTTAATTAGAATCCAATTCGTTTCCTGTAATCAGTTTAAATAACTCTACTGACACAGGTTCACTAATCTTAACAAACTTAGTCTCACTATCAATCACAAGTTCTACTTTACCCTTATCAGGACTTATCCACAATTCATAAACTATCTCACTTGTTTTTCCATTAGCGTCTTCAAAATAAAATTTATAGTGAGGAGGACATACCATGTTAACTGCTCCATCTTTCCAAGTAATGTTATCTAGAATATCCTTTACCTTTTTCACTTCTTCGCTATCAGTGATGTCATTGTAGTGTTCATATTTATCTTCTTCGCCAACTCGCTTTTCAACACCAATCATATTTCCTTTATTTTCAATACCATTTGAACAACCTACTACTATAAGCAAAAATACTGAAATAAAAATAATTAATATTTTTTGCAATTTCAAAATTATCCCACCTTTTCAGTTTATAATTTATACGATAAAACATTAAAGTTAGTTCCTATTAATTTAAAAGAATTTTTCGACAAAAAAATAAGCCATAGACCACACCTAAGTGCAATCCATGGCTCTAATCTATTTCCTATTCTCTATAATATACTTCATAACCTTTTTATAAGTATCATAGCCATCTATACTTATAATCTCTATATTACATTTAACTTGTTTACAGGCTTCTCCACCAACGCCGACAATTCTTCTAGCTGTTCCAACTTTGTATTGATGTGGTATTAATATATCCCAGCCAAAAGCTCTATTTAGATACTTAGCAGCAAGTTCATCTGTGGAGTTGTTAATTTTGCACCTTTCTCTATTAAAGGTTTATCATCAAGATTAAATTCCAATTCCCCATATTCTTATATTCTTATATTTATATATTTATATATTTATATAAATATAAGAATATATAAATATATAGGTTTCATGCGGGTTT
>NZ_JBLLJL010000009.1:0-32330 GCF_056172015.1 Clostridium sp. LXY-7
ATTTGATCTGGAAAGACATATGGAACAAATTTATAAAATCGTCTTTCTACAAGACAGTCCGGCGTGTTTTCAATTAACAAAGGTACTGATAATTCCTTTTTAAACGAACTAATTACAGATATTCACCCAAACAGCAATGCAACACTTATGATTCATAAAACACTCTAAAAACTCATCAATTCTGGTTTATAGTCCTCAGGCAATTCTTCTTCACTTAAAAATTGAAAATTGTCATCATTCAGTATTGGGAAAAATGCTTCATAGGGAATTCTATCGAACTCACAGGCATAATCATTAGCTCCAAACCATTTTCCCTCTTTACTACTTAAATTTAATCCTCTAGCAAATTTTGTATAGTTTGAGCAATCATGAACTGCTAAATCCCAGTTTTCTTCATCGGCTATTTTCATGAATTTAAAAGTTAATTCCCTGCTCCAAGTTGGAGATATGTAGCCATGTCTTGAAATATACATGTTATCCTCAGAATAGTTATCTATGTTATTCTCATTTAAATGTAGTTCCGCACAGTTAATAAAATCTAGCTTTGTATCTAAAATTGCTTGCTTTTTCTTAAAAAATCCTTCAAAAAATTCAGGAGTCATCGGAGTTTCAATACCCACATTTTTAATATATTTTTTCGCAATTCCAATATTCTCAATAACTTTATCTGAACAGTTAGATGCACCAAGATTAAAACGTATCTCATCAAGACCAGCTTCACCTAATGCCTTTAAAGTCTCTTCTGTAGCTAAAGTTCCATTTGTGTATAGATGTTGATGAATCCCTGCATCACTAAATTTCTTTATAACGGAATAGTATTTTTCAATTTCCATGAAGGGCTCTAAATAAACGTAGGAAATACCTGTAGGTTTCTGGTGAATGGAAAGAAGCAAATCAATATCCTTCTCATAAAATTTAGTTCCCCCAATTTCCCACATACCTTCTCCAATGGGCGGAATATCGTCTAGTTGTCCATAATTATAACAGAACTTACACACTAAGTTACATTTGTTGGTTTTTCTAATTGCACTTAATCCAGTTCCTAAAAGACAAGAACGACACCCCTTTGAGAATTTATTTTCATTCCCCACAAAAAAAGTTCTATTTTCTAAAGTCTTTAAACCTTTAATTTCTGACATTAATTTATCATTTCTCTCATCGATGACTGCCTCAATTTGTGCTAAGGTAGCATAAATGATTTCCTCATATTTTACACTAAGCCCCTCATCCTCAGGTAATTGGGCAAAAAAATCAAACCATATCAAAGCATCACTCTTTGAAATTTTCATAATGTATCCTCCTCTAATTAATCCATTAGTATAAAATTTTTTACACTATTTTTTAGATTTTCTCTTTATCCCATCGCTACCATTGCTAACACTCCCATCTTCTATAAGTGGGAGCTAAGCACTGCTACGCGCCTGGACGTGTGCCCTGTGGGTATAAGTTCTTCTAAGCTTCAGCTGGATTAAGGTATTCCTTTTAAGCAAACTCCATCTGAAGCTAAGAATCACTTGATATATCAAGGGCTGCAAAGTTTTTTACACAAAAAAATAATGCCTCCCTTTTTTGGTATAATTGAATTCACTTACAACGTAAGACTATCCAAAAGGAGAGTGTCATTGTTGACCCCAATTATATCATTTTTATTCCTATATAATCAATATTTATTAAAACAGATGGATCAGTTACTCTTAGAACTCTTCAATGAAATCAATTAAACAGAAGGCAGTTTTATACAATGAATTCTGTATAAGGCATCTTCAAAAAATAAATAAGTCAGAATGCTCGTATATTTGACTTATTATTTATTTTCAGATGCCTAAAACCACCTTCTTAAATTCTAAATTCATAATATTCTCTTTACAGAGTTATGATTACTTCATCGCCATCCGTTGATGTAACTTCCACCAATTTTAGGCCTCTATAGCCCTTTAGATATTTTATGCTCTTGGCAAGTTCATCAAAATCTATGCAGTCAATTATATCCCTTTGCTTCTGATTAAGATTATTTCCAAATTTCTCTATAGCATAGGAAGTTATCCGACATCCTAAACTTGCAATACTTAAAGGTATGGGAATAAAAAAGCTTTTACCATTTTTTTCTCTTATATAAATTCTCATTGTATCGCTTCCCTTCCAAATTCCTTTTTCTGCACAAAAGAATTATTACTGCCTGTGCCTCCAATGCAGTTATTCAACAACAATCTCAACGTTGTCTCCTTTTTCACTTTTCACATCTACAATTTTACCGTCCAGTCCATCACTTACAGCCTGAAGAATAGCCTGAATGTCTATATCCTCTATACCTTCTACCCCTTCTATCTTAGGTATTCTCTTAATAGCTCCCCCTAGGGTTCTTATGAACTTAACAGGTATATTTATATTTACGTTGTCTCCATTTTGTGAATTAACTCTAATTTTTAGCATTTTATCTGAGTTAATTACTGCAGGAACATTATTTTTAGAAGCATATAACACCTCTATAAGTTCTCCCGCTTTCTGCGCATCAATTTTTCCCTCTTCCAGCATCTTTAATACCTTCATAACTTCTTCATTCATTTAATCCACTCCCCTTTAAAACTACTTTTTTAATAAATTTATTGCTTGTTCTGATGTAATTTCTCCTTTTTCAAGCTTATCAATTACTTCGGAACTATTATCTGCTTTCTCCCTAATAGGTGCATACCCCAGTGAAACAATTAAATCTTCAATTTTGCTTCGAACTGTAGGATAAGATATTCCAAGTTCCTTTTCAACGTCTTTAATATTCCCTCTACATTTTATGAAAATTTCTGCAAAATTTAGTTGCTCCATAGTTAGGTAAGAAAACTTAGAAAGTTCAAAGTCATTTTCAATAACAGTATTACATTTTTTACATGTTAATTTTGTAACTGTAAGCTTGGAATTACATACAGGACATTGAGTTAATATTCTATAAGCCATACAAATCACTCTCCATAATTGTATTATACTCCCTATATTTATATTTTCAATATTTATTTAAATTTATGTTATATATTTTTATTTTTTAATTAATTTTTTTAATTTATTTATTAATATTCTTTATTTATCTATTGTTGATTAAAAACAAAAATTCCCTCAAACTTTTAGTCTGAGGGAACATAAAACACACTATGGAATTTTATAAAAAACCTTTAAAGCCTAATTTTTATTCTGCCAGCTAATTATTAAAAATAGACTGCATATTTTTTCTTACTGCTTTTAGCAGTTCTTTTGGCAGTTTTTCCACTTGTTCACCAGTACTTACTCCGTGTGGTTGTTTGTATCCTTCATTCCATACGAAGTTAAAGATTTTTTCATTTGTTTCGCTATTTTTTCCTATTTGAAAAGCATACACTTCAACATTTTTAGATAATAATTCTTGTACAGCTTCTTTTGATGATCCTGGAAAACTTGATGCACCATCTGTAACTTCAAAGACTATCTTTATTTGTTTTCCTTTTTTAAGTTCACTTTCCTGTAGGGACGTAATTCTATTAGATATTTCCCTAAGACAGCTTGCATCATCTGTTGCTCCATCTGTTGCATTTAGCTTTACGATTGAGCGAATTATATCGCTTTTCTCTTTTTCTTTCACATTTTTATCGTTAAATTCTTTAACATTATAATACTTACTTCCAAAAAACCAAGTTTCACTTAAAACTTCTACTTTTTGATTCAATTGCTCTGCATTACTTTTCAAATATCTATTAAAATCATCTATGGATAGCAAGGTCACTGCCAAAGCTTTTCTAGCCGCCTCAATTTTTGATTCATTCATTGATCCTGAATTATCTATCACAAAAGAAATCTCTATTCTTTCAGGTAATATATCTGCTTGAGTCTCTAATAAATATCTATTGAAAATGGGAAGATTTTTATAATTTCCCTTTTTTTCAGCTTCTACAAAATCTGGATAAAAATTAATAAAACTATCCACATCTAGCTTTCCCTTTATTTGACCATCTTTTTTTACACTTACTTCTTTTTTTGCGTCCCCTATTAACTTTTTCCAAAATTGACGCATTTGTTCTCTTTCCAATTTCATTTTATTTGAATAAAATTCAAACAATTGTTGATCTGATTGGCTAATCCCATAGGCCTCTAAATCTACCTTGCCTTGCATAGCATTTTCTATACTCGTACTTATTTGGTCTTGTTGATCCATCATTTCTTCTAAAATCTTTTCCACTTCTTCTTGAGTAGATTCTAGTGAATCTGGTATCTCATCTGTCTTTGACTGTTCAAAAGGATTTTCACTTCCTTTGACCTGCTCTTCTTTCTGTTCTTTTGATTTATAAAACATCATTTCATCAATTTCTTGTTTCCATAATTGCTGAAAAGTTGGATAGATGAAAGAACCAATGAATGGATCTCTCTCTATAATTCCTTGATTATTATTTATCTGTCTAATTAATTGATAATGGATAAAATCAAAAAAAGGCTGATTAAAAATTTTTCTATCAAAGGGATTTTCAACACAGTCTTCAATTTTAGGCTCTATTTTATATAATTCAATAATAAAAAAGCTATTTGCAAAAGCTCTATGTCTAGGCATTTGAGAAATTGACTCAATGGTCTTACCTGTTTTTTTCATATATGAAACAATTTTTTTAAAGTTTTCTTCATCCCTATATATAGGACACATCTGCAAAACTCTTAGAAATGATGTCTGTTTATCTAATAGATGTAACAAATCAAAAATTTCTTTTCTCACATAATTAGAAATAACTTTAGGTTGATATGCACGGTCATTTTCTAGTCCTTCTTTTTTTATCCTAGCCATAATATAGCTTGTCATGTGATCAATTTCTTTCTGCCAATGTTTTTTTCTATTCAGATATTTTTTAGTTTGCTTTTTCCAATCAGGATATAAGGCTAGCTCATAATAGATATGCCACATAATTTGATTGTCATCTAATTTTCTATCCAAAAAACTTTCCAAGGGTAAGTACAAAACCCCTTTGGAAGGATTTAATATAAATCTTTGTAGTTTTGAATCAGGAATATACATCAGACTAGAATCTCCTGTAAATGTGGCTAATGAGCGTTGTTCTTTTTGTAGAAATTCTTCGCAATGTTTTTTAGATTCTTCAATTAGTGTTTGTTCATCAAAGTCAAACATACTCATCCCTCCTATTAGGCATCTGAAAATAAATAATAAGTCAAAGATGGGAAGTATATTTTGAGTTAGACAAGGAAACAGGTTCCGCAGATAGTAGAGGTATCTAAGGGTTCTGTTGACGCAGTATAACACAAAATAGACGAGCATATTGACTTATTTATTTTTTGAAGATGCCTTAATACAGCGCCAGATTCCACAAGTCTTTTGGTGTATCAATTCGATTAATGTTTAGCAGATTTAATTTACCTTCTATATCCATCAGCAGATATTTTGAAACATCTAATTTAAGGACATTAGTAAAAAATATATCTTTAATGGTTGCATCTTCATTTAGATACCAACTTCCAAAATTTTCTTCAAATAAGTATATGATTCCATCTTCACTTAAAACTATAGCTGTGCCTTTTTTAGATTGAACATCAAACAAATTACCTTTTAAATCATTCAATTCTATTTTCATAGTTTTTGAATCTTCATATAAAGAAAATATCTTAAGCTGCCCTTTATTGCCTGTTACCATAAGAGAATTCTTGCTACCACTTTCATCCTCTAAACATCTGATTTGCCTTATTTCATCATTTAGAAAATCAATTTTTTCTGTAATAGTAAGCTGTCTGTTCTCATATTTGATAAAATATAAATTTCCCATCTTTGTTCCAACTACAAAATAATCATCATTTATTTTTTCTAGTGCAGTCCAATTTGGAATAATGCAATATATATCTTTATGAAAAACCAAATCATATTCATGATTTTCTTTTATTATTTCAAATAAATTTAACTTTTCATCTCCATTTTCCACTACAAATAGACCATCTCTAATTGCTAAACATCTTCCAAATCCATTAAAATCATGATTTGTTTGAACCCTTTTAACTATAATCTCCCCATTAATATTAGGAAGCTTATGAAAATTATCGCTTGAAAGTAGATAGCATCCCCCTCTTACTCCCAAAAGTAAAATTTCTTTGTCATTCAATTTATATATAAAGGAAATTGTCTCTTTTATTTCTTTAATAGGAGGACTCCACTCTCCTTCAATTTGATTATAATCAGAAAAATCATCTGCAATGTCTATATAAAAAAATTGAACTTTTCTATCTATACTACTTGTAATAAAAAGATTTTTATTAATCCTCAATGTAGTTTGTAAAAAACTTTCAAAACTAAAAGCTCCCAATTGCTTTATCGGATTTATCCTCATTGAAGTCTTTTGGATATCATTTGCATAAACTCGATAATAGGGAATTAAATCAGTCAATAACTCTTCTTCTATTTTTAAAAGTTTGTTTAATTGTTCTTTAAAACCATCATCTAAAATTCCATCTCTTTGGCATTCATTCAGCTTTTCTCTTAGATCTTTAACTTGACTCTTAAAATCCTTGACCTCTACTGACAAATTCATTTTCATTTTTCTTCTCCATTATCTTCTAAGTATTCAAGTAGATCTTTTGAATGCTCTAAATGAGATAATTGTTGGTCTAGTTTTTGATACTCTGCCGCATCAATTCGCGATGAATCATCAATAGCAGCTTCAAAAGTTTCTTTTAGTCCTTTTGGCAAAGTTTTTCTTGGAGTTCCTTTCCCAAATATAAGATGAACTACATCTAAATAACTTAAAGTTTCTGTTAATGGGCGAACATAGTGATATGGACGAGTACGAATTTCATCATAAGTTGTGGTTGCTTCTCCTATGCCTTTTACCTCAACCTTCCATCCTTCCCCTATAGGAAAAAATCCAAAACGTACCGCTTGTGAGAGAATATAGTTTTGGTCGTCAGGATAAGTAATTGAACTAATAAAGCCATCCCATAAAGCTTTACTCAAGTCTTTTTCTTCCCCTCCATTCCAATTATTTAAAACGTGCAAAATATTACGAATTGATAATACAGACTCCCTCAGCTCTAGTTCATCCATTCCGCAATCTTTTTGGGCTTCGTCATCTTTCCATTTGCCCATAAAAACATTTTGAGTGACCCTGCACAATTGAGAAAATCTAAACAATTCTTCTAATGTTCTTTTTGAATTAGAAAGATGGATATTTCCATTTTTATCAGCTAATCGTGCTATTATTATTCTAAAAAGTTCATTTTTTTCTGGGAACTCCTGATCTTCTAAAGAACCAATTGTCTTTTGAGGTACATAATTATATTCAATGGTTACAAAACGTGATTTAAATGCTGGATTTAACTCATTGGTTCCTTCATAATTGACCATTTGACTTGACAGGTTTCCTGTACCAATGAATCCAAATCCAGGCTTAATGAGAACAGGACCAACTCCTGTGATATAAGCTGTATTTCCTGCGTGACGCTGCAAAATATCATTTAAAGCAATTAAGTTTTGCATGGCAATTGTATTTAATTCGTCTACGATTACAGGGCGGCCTTCTTTTACTGCAATCAAAATTTCTCTTTCTATTTTTTTGATTTCAGTACCAAAAGCACTATTACTTGCTACCAATAAATCAGAAAAACTTTTCCATATTTGAATCTTAAGCTGCAACTGTTCTTCATCAGTCATCTTCTCTAGTCTAGTTCTGTGCTCATCCATCCACTCATAAAAATCTCCTATAATCATGTTCAGATAATCCGCAAAAGATCCTTCAGAGAAACTGTGTTTGAGGGATAAAGTTTTCTCTACAAACATATCTTCATAAGTTAAATTGTGGGAGCCAGATATAAACAGCGGCTGTAAAGATTCTATTTCCTCTTTACTTCCATTAGTTAATATATTTTTATAGTGAAGCTTTCTTTCTTCATTAAATTCTCCAAATTTTTGAGTAGCATCCTTTTCTGCGGCATTTGGATTTACAGAAAACCAATCTTCCATTTTATCTTCTAATTCTCTTTGTATTCTATTTTGAATAGTAAAATCTAGAGCTGCTTCAGTGGCTAATTGTGTTTTTCCACTTCCTAAATGTCCTACAATATATACAGGAACACCTAAATTCAACGAATCTATTACTTTTTGTTTTGCTTCAACTACATAAGGTACAGTTACCAAACGCTGCTGGTGTTGGGTTTCTATATCGTTTATCAATTGACGTTTATAATAAAATTCCCATGCTTCCGGAGAGCTTTCTAAAATTGTCTCCAACTCTTTTTCTAATTTTTTTATGCAATCAACCCGATATCTTGTAGCTGAATTACTGCCATAATTACTGTAATTATTACTCTCGCTATTGACCCTTCTTTCCCAATAAAGGAAAAACTTTTCATATTCAATTGAATTTTCAATTTCTTGTATCTTTTTACCCTTGTTTTCTGTTTCTTCTTCCACATAAGCTTTATATTTTTCGTAATAAACATTGTTTTTTCTAGAATCTAGAGGAATTTCATAATTCCTTTCTTCAAATTTTCGAAAAGCCTTAAAAAATGCCCCTTGTTCTTCTATTTTTTTATTATTCTCGCATTCTGATGATTTTAAGGCTTCTTTGCGTAAATCATCTTCATACCAACTTTGCATTTCTCCTATAGCAGGAATATAAACTTGCTTGAGATTTATTTTTTCTTTCACAGAAATTTCCTCCTTTGCAGGATGTTCTAGGCATCTGAAAATAAATAATAAGTCAAAGATGGTAAGTATATTTTGAGTTAGACAAGGAAACAGGTTCCGCAGATAGTAGCACTCTCTAAGGGTTCTGTTAACGCAGTATAACACAAAATAGACGAGCATTCTGACTTATTTATTTTTTGAAGATGCCTTACTATATTATTAATATACCAAGTAGCCATATGAATAATAACTACACATAAATTAAAATCCCGATTTTTTTAAAATTCGGGATTTCAATCAAATTATCTAACTGTAAATGTCATTAAACAATTCCATATTCTTTTAATAACTTTTCAATGTCTGTTCCTGCTACTTGTTTTAAAATTTTACGTTTAGTCATTGGTGGTAAATCAAGTTTTGGTTTTTCTCCATCTAATAAACATACACCTGCATTTAATAAATAGCGCATATCATATCTTGAACCAAATACCTCAGGAACTCCTTTTTCAACTCCAGTTAAAACATATACTGCTTCCATTGCTGTACGTCCTGAATATTCTATAGTAAATACAGTATCACGGCCTGGATCATCTAATGTTTCAGCAAATTGTCCAAGGAAAGCGAAGTTTACTCCATTCTTTGGTACAACATATGGACGATCTCCAGCTGCACGAGGCATAAATTGAGATGTAATATATGGCATCATAACAGGAACTGCACTACATGATCCTGCTAATTCTTCAATTTTATCTGTAGGAACACCTATATGATATAACCATTCTTTTGTAATTTCCTTACCAGTACAATCTCTCATAGGTTTTTTAATATAATCTCCAGGAACATCAGAGAATAAACCATATACCCAAACAACAACATCTTTTTCTGGTTGTCCATAATATTGTTCTTGACGGTTTATTGTCCAACTCATCAACCATGAAGAATCAAGAGCTGAAACTATTCCACCTGTTACAGTACGTCCGCCATATGGTGAACGTTTTGTGATTTTTTCAATGTATTCAGGAACACGTTCATCATGACAAGTTACTGTACAAGATTCCCAATTTGATTTTTCTGTATCTGTACAGAATTTATCTGGTCTTCCAAATTCATCTGATTGAGCTGCTATATTTCTCCACAACTTCCAGCATCCTTCTGGTTCTCTATTAAATGGTGCAGGAGTATTGTCATCACCATATCCTGAACCTTCAGTCATAGAACCGTTAGTAATAAATACTAAGTCGTTTTCTGTTAAATCAATAGAAATATCTTTTCCAGTTTTATCTGTCGCAACTATTTTCTTTGCAACCTTTTTATCATCTGAAATTGAGAATTCAACATTATCAACAGTAACTCCATATTCAAATTTAGCACCATGGTCTTGTAAATATTTAACCATAGGTTTTACAAATGAAGTATATTGGTCATGTTTTGAAAATTGTAGAGCTGAAAGAGTTGGTAATCCCCCAACATGGTGGATAAAACGATTCATATATAATTTCATCTCTAAAGCACTATGCCAGTTCTCAAAAGCAAACATTGTTCTCCAATATGTCCAGAAATCAGTGTTTAAAAGTTCTTCTGAAAAAATATCTTCAATAGTTTTATCTTCAAGTTCTTCATCTTGCATATTTACAAAAGCAGCTAATTCTTTTGCTAAGTCTTGACCCAAATTGAATTTACCATTGTCATAACGCTCACCTTGATTTTTAGTAATACGACAATTGCTAAAGTTTGGATCATCGTAGTTTGTATAATAAAAATGATCTAAAACAGTCATATTAGGATCTTCTGTAGATGGTAATGAACTAAATAAGCTCCATAAAACTTCAAAACAATGACCCATTTCACGTCCGCCACGTGCTACATATCCCGCATTCTGACGAACTTGACCGTCTAAAGATCCACCAGGAATATCTAATTGTTCTAAGAAGGTAATCTTGCTGCCATCCATATGAGCATCACGAATTAAAAAACAACCAGCAGCCAAAGCACCAATTCCTGTACCAATTAAATAAGCTTTTTTATCTTCAATTCCTTTAGGCTTTCTTGCATTCACTAAAGAATGATAAGTTCCATTTGTAAGCGTAAGTCTATCATCATGTGTTTTTAATTTCATTATTATCTCCCTCTTTCTTAATTTTTTAATAGTTTTTCAAATACTACTATTATATTTAGAGTCTTTCTATGTCCACTCTATTAGTATGCCTACGTGATGTAATAAATGATAAGTCCTTCTTTAACTTTGTGGATACTTATTATCTGTAAGATCTCTATAAATCTATGATATAGTTTTTTTGTGTCCTTTTCATTAGATAAACAAACTGCGGTGTTCGAAATTCGAACACCGCAGTTTATTTATCTAATTTTTAGGCATTGAGGTCAAAATGTCTAGTAAAAAGAAATCTCCTATTACTTTTTACTAGGTATCATTTAAACCAGCACTTCGCTTAAGGGACAATTCGATGTTTCCATCGAAGAGATACCCGATTCGTTTAATGATAGTATCAGGGTCCTCCTTCATTCCGGCAGCAATCCAGCGTAGTACCATTTCAGTGAGGGCACATTGATAAAAGGAGGCAATCAGTTTTTTATCTCCTGAAGATGCTGAGATACCATCTCTTACTCTTTCAACATACCGAATCATAACATTTCCTGCTACATTGTATATATAGTTCACTAATTCTTCCCTCTGCATGGAATTATATACATGATAAATGGCTGTTTTGTTTTCTAAAGCAAATTTAGCAGCCACAATAAAACTCTCCTCCCAGGAAAGTGTATCATTATATTCATCAATGACTGTCTGAAGTTCTGTTTGGAAGATCTCTGACAGAAGTGCATATACATCTGTGTAGTAATAATAAAAAGTATTTCTGTTGATCTCACATTCTGTAGCAATATCCTTAACTGTGATTTTGCTAATTGGACGCTCATTCAGCATCTTTATGAATACCTCACGAATCATTTTTCTGGTATATTGCTGTGCCAAGTCGCCACCTCCTTGTGTTTCTTTGCTATGTTCATACAAAGTTTCTTTGATTATACCTTATGAAATCTTCTAAAGATTCAGGTAAACATTTCTTACAAATATCTCTTTTAAATATTGCTTCTCCACCAAATTATGTACTTTTTATATATTTATTTTTTAATTTCTCCATGAATATATAAATATACTATGTTATTTTAAGTAATGATATCATTGAAGTAAATGTATAAATAATTAAATCCCATTCCAGTGTTTGATTATTATTGTCTTATGGCTTATACCATTAATTCCTTTACTAAGTTCAGAAAACCTTTGATTTTCGTTATTAAGCAGATTCCTTATTATTAAAAGCTGCCTCTATTCCATCTATATTCAACACTTTCTATTTGGTCAGTATTCAACCGAAAAGTGCCTTCTTGCAAAAAGAAAGTACCTATACTATTATAACTCTACAGTGATTCATTCGTAAATACAAGCGCTTGTAATTTATTCAAGGATAGAGAAATATATAACCGAACTCCTGACTTTCTAACCTGAAATAAATGGACAGCGTTTTATGTAGTCTTCTTTAGTAATCTGATTTATTAGAAAATCCGCAATATCCATATTATCAATTTTTGTACCAGGTACACATTCTAGACTCTCCTTAGTTCTTCCAATAGGAGATCCTTCTTTTACCAATGGTAACCGTACAAGTGTCCAATCCAAATCACTCTTCATAAGAATTTCTAATTCATTCTGTTTATCTATCATCATTTTGGAAAAAGTGCATCTCATCATTATTGCTATAAACTTATTGAAAATATCTTTTTTATCTCTTGGATCATTAAGTGGTGCACCTGATACTACTATGTACCTACTAATTCCATCTTCTTTCATAGCATTTACGATATTATCAGTTACAAGGCTATATATAGGTTCAGCCTTCGGAGGTTGACCTACTGTACTTATTACTACATCGCAACCTTTAAGTAAAGTTCTTATATCATCTTTGTTCGTTGCATCACCTTTAACTACATCAACATCATATTTAGAATTTGATATTTTTTCAGGATTTCTCATTAACATCCTAACTTTATAGTTATTTTCAATCGCTTTCTGTACTAAAAATCTACCTACTTTCCCTGTGGCACCGACAATTGCAATTGTTTTTTTATTAGTTATCTCATTCATATATCCAACTCCTTATTTGAATTTTTACCACGTTATTAAGCACCTCAAATAACCGCCCCGTAATTTATGGTCTTATTTTACATAGCTGTAAACTATATTTATAGCATACTTATTACTAATAATTTCTAATCTCTCAATCTCATTAAGATAATTGATTAAAATATTCTTATAGATATAAATGTTTTCAATGTGCCTCCTGAAGTATCTAATTTAAAACAAAAATTGATTTATCAACAGATGTTAGATATGATTATCCTATCAAAGCGAATATTTCAATTCAATAGGTAAAACATCTGAATTTGTTGACTAATCAACAGAATGATGTTTTTTGTTCATTAAATTCAATTCTAAATTTAATGTAAAGGAGAATCCAATGGACAGACGAATACAAAAATCAAGAGAGGCTATTATGAATGCTTTTGTCTCACTAATGACAGAAAAAAATTTTGATCAAATTTCAATAAACGAAATTGCAAATCGAGCTAATGTAAATCGGGGTACTGTTTATTTGCATTATGTTGACAAGTATGATCTGTTGGATAAGTGCATAGAAACTAACTTAAATCAATTATTTGAAAGCTGCTTACCTGAAGCAAATTCAACTGACTTTACTTATGAAGCATCTCTTCTTCGAACCTTTGAATATTTGGAGAAGCATTCTATCTTCTATACCACTATGCTGACCAATAAAGGTATACCTGCATTTAGAAATCAACTGCTGACCATAGCACTACAGAATCTGAATAAGCAAATTGATATCAGCCATATACATAATGATCTAAATAAGGAAATCCTGGTACATTTTCTTGTCTATGCTATAGTTGGCGTTTTGGAATGGTGGATTATCCATTCAATGCCGTATCCCGCCACAGAGATGGTAAAACAGTTCTCGTTGATACTAAAGCAATTTCAGTTAGCAGAAGGATTCTCAGATTATAGTAGATCAATGGAATAAAGTCATGAAAGTCAAATCATTCTTCGCCTATGAAGACAACTAAAAAATCGAGGCAAAAAAGTATATTCTTCACCCCGATTTTTGCTCATTTTTTGCTTTAATACCATAACATTTTATAATCAAATTGACCACATTGCCACCATAAAATAGAGGACCTGTAATCAAGTCTTCTTTAATCTTTGTATTGTGGTGGATCACATTTACTACAATAAATTATTGATTATATCTTATTTAAAATCTAAAATATGGATATGATTATAGTAAATCATTATTTATAAAATTCAACCATCCAAGGATAAAAAGCCATGAACCCTTTAATTAGAGTTTATGGCTTTAGCTTTGTTTTTTATTTGAATTAAGATTTCCCTTCTATATGTTAAATACATGAGGTAATTATACCCCCGGATTCTTAGATTCACAGGGTACACTGATACTACATTTGGCACAGCCATACCGAGGGGCAAATCTTGACAGAATTTCTCTGTCGATATATTTTTCACAAATTTGATTGTCCTTGCCTTTGTCAGTAATGGCAATAGGTGGACATCTGCGCATGCAGGCCCCACATTTTCCCTGTGTGAGATATAAGCAATACTCATCGTAACTTTTGTAAATCCGCTTTGTAGGTGTAAGCTCCAGTGTGGTGACCACGCTGCCTAAGCGTCCGGCTGTTCCTTTTTCTGTGATGAGCGCCCGTTGAAGTCCAAATGTTCCAAGACCAGCTGCATATGCAACATGTCGTTCGGACCAATTTGAAATCCGGTTTACAACTTTAAACCGGGGATCAAGACAAGGTGCAACGGCATCGGCACTCATTTGCTTCAACATTTCAACCAGAAAAGATCGAACCTCATTATTAAAAACTTCACCATCGATTCTGGCGGATACCCATTCTTCAGAAGGAAGACCCGGTGCCCGGTTCGTATCGCGCACTTCCTTTGTGAACGGAAGAAAATATGAAATCACCGATTTCGCACCCGGCAGCCATTCCTGCGGAAGAACAAAACCTGGTCCGACAATACCGGGCTCACGAAATCTCTGAAAGAAAGGATCGTCTGCAGAAGCAATGCCCATAAGAGGCACGTCATACATTTTCATTCCATCGTGGGCGGCAATCGCGTTGTGTAGGCTCATTTCGATGAACTCATATAATCTTGTTTTGATAATGTTATCTTGATTCTCATTCATTTTTAACTCCTCCATCGTATATGCATTGATTTTAGCAAAAAAATCTCTTATTGCTCCAACTGTAATAACCTTACCTTTAGGAGTTTGCTTCATGGTTTTGTTGTATTCAATAAAACAGTCATTTCAGTCATAATACTTATCTCGAGATTATTCACACAATTTGAAAGGTACTCAGATGTTAAGACAAGACTCTATAGACTTTTTCATATAATTAACGAGTGACGCCACCTCGGTGTCCATTCCTTCCCACTTATCAACACGCTCTCCTAAATAAGCCTTTCTCGCTAAGTCGAGTAATGCTGCATGATATTCAGATAATTGAGGTATTGCCCATTCTGCGGCCTGATCTTTTGAGCTAATTTCACTGGTGAAAGCTGTAAACCACATTCTAGCTAAAGTTAAAATGACATTGCGTTCGTCACCTTTTATATCCTCAATCAACCCATGTAAAGATTCTTTAATAGCCCTTTGAATATCTTTTATTGGCACAGGCTCAAGTACTTCTGCTGCATTTACTCCAAAAAGAGTAATGCTATTCTCTCTTGCCTGAGCTAAAAGAATTGCTAAATCTGGATCATAAGTTGGTCTAGGAATTTCTCCTTTTTCAAACTGCTCTCTTAGCCACTCCCCATACATAAATTCATATTTAGGCGGAAAATGCCAAGGAAGTATATCATTTTTATTGATAACCGTAACTTCAAGTGGTCTTATAGCGTTTATGTTTCCTATTTTCCCAGATATAGTCATTAGCCTATTTGTAAGATCTCTTCGAGTTTTTTCAGATAAACCATGCTTTGTTACCACCAAAATATCTACATCGCTATTAATGCGTAAACCTCCCATTACAGCAGAACCGTATAAATATACCCCGACTAATATACTATCAAGCAGTTCCTCTATCATTTCGATTGCTTGAATTGCTTCCTTTGGTATTTTTTTCATTAAATAATCATCCCCCTTAACTTTTCTATGCTATAATCTACTATTTATCCTCTTGCACAAGCAATGATAACTCCTTTAAACCTTGGAGCATATCCTCTGATAAAGCAGGAACGCCTATTTTGTCAAAAGTATCTTTCATAAAACCGAAGATATTTCGCATTTTTTCAGGGGACCATTGATATATCCATGGATTTACCCATACATTTAGGAATAATAAAATCATTTGCGATAGCTCGTGAGGTCGTTCAGCTTGAATCGTGCCGTCTTTTATGCCATCCTCTATAACACTGGAAAGTAAATCAGATGCAATACCAAGGGTATCATGCATATGCATTACCAATAGTTGCGGATTCTTTTGATATGAATTACTTGAGTGATTGGTAATTTCTTGCTTAGCTGATATAATAGCAAGCGATAATACTTTACGTAGCTTTTCTATTCCAGACAAATCACTATCAATTATGATTGACTTTATAGGGTCAAATCTCCGCGCCAACATCTTTTTATTCACTTCTTCTAAAACTTCTTCTTTTGACTTAAAATGATGATAAAACATACCAAAAGAGCCGTTCACCTCAGCGTAAATATCTTTAACCGATGTGTTTTCATAGCCTTTTTCAATGAATAACTTTTCAGCAACATTTAAAAGTTCATCTTTTCTTACTTCTGGCTTCTTTACTATTCGTGCCATAAATATCCCTCCCTAACAGAGCTACACTCTGTTGGTATTATAATATACAGAGTATAGCTCCGTCAAGGAAGTAACAAAAGAATGGAAATCCAATGAATGCCGAAGTTGAATTGTGGTTGCCAATTAAAAGTTAGATTTTTAGACTTTTATTGATATTCTTAATACTTTCGGCTTCTTTCTAAAAAGAGAAATGGGTTGTGATATAAGCCAAAAAAATAGACGCTCATTTCTGAACGCCTAAATTAAAAAAGGGACGCCATTTTTCACAGTATCCCTTAACTTTTAAATTTATTCTATTGTGTTTCCACACTCCATATCAATAACCACAAAAACATTAATATACTTTTTTAACTGTTTATTGTGGTGGATCACATTTACTACAATAAAAAGATTATCTCTTTTAACCTTTAATAAGGGTGGTCTCCTGACCTTTTTTAATTTCAGATTCAAATGATAAAGTTCCTTGATGGAAAAACATTTTCCATTTTCCATTAGTATATCTCCATATTGAACTTCGAAGAGAATACTTTTTCTTTTCATCCGCATTATTATGCTTTATTACCTTATATAGTGCTAATATACAATCATTTGATAATTCTTTGATATTAAAATCAATGATTTCCCAATTTGAAATAGTGTTATCATTCTGTTCTTGAAATATATCCCCTCTCTTATAATGGTACTCATTTCCTGAACTGCAATACTCTACATAATCATCTGTTAATAATTCTTTTATCTTCTCTGATGATTTTCTCACTTCTAATTTTACCAATTCATTTTCTAGGCTTAATATTTCTTCTCTTATACACTCCATTTTTTATCCCTCCATTTAAACCCATCTTTAAACATGTATATTCCATATAGAATTGTACATTCCTTTGTTTAAGATTTTAAAAATATGGATATGATTATAGTAAATCATTATTTATAAAATTCAACCATCCAAGGATAAAAAGCTATGAGCTCTTTAATTAGGACTCATAGCTTTAATTTATTTAAGATACTGTATCTCCTATAATTTTCATATGATATTAAGTATCATTATCTTAAATTATATCATATTATAAACAAAGAATTATTTTTCAGTATATTAGATCCTTACTTTTTACTATTTATAAACTCCTAGCTATTAATTATTATTCAATATAATATTCTTTTATTAGCTAGATATATCTTCATAATAGAGCTATTTTTAGTGATTCTAATATACTCTCACATTATATATAGTTGATTCATATAATAAATTAAGAAACAATTATATAGGTATTGTTTCTTAAGGGTATTACTATAGTGACAATTAATTAACTCATTTATTAAAAATCAATCTAAATAATAATTCTATAAATGTACTATTTAATGACTTCCGAATCTTATAAAGATGAAAAGCCATGAACCCTTTAATTAGAGTTTATGGCTTTAGTTTTGTTTTTTATTTAAATTATGTATCTAAAGTTAATTTAATTATATCAACAATTTTAATTTAAATATATCTTACTTATGAATATTATTATAATGTTCATACTCTTTTGACCATTTTTCTAATTCATCTAATACAGGTAAAAATTTTTGACCAATTTCTGTAAGAGAGTACTCTACTTTAGGTGGTATTTGATTGAATACATTTCTGTAAATAATTCCATGCTCCTCTAAAGATTTTAATTGCTTAGATAAGGTAGCTTGGGTCATATTAGGTAACCTTCTATGTAACTCCCCAAATCTAAGCGTTTCAGCACTTAATAAATATATAATTAACATATTCCACTTTCCACTTACAATTTTTTGTACTTTTGCAAATGGACAATTTATAAATGATTTAACCTCATAATCTTTCATAATCTACCTCTTTATACTATCTTTTATAATACTACTATCTTTTAAAATAGTACTTAACAAAACTATTATACTTTGATAAAGTAAATCTATCAAGATAATAGAATTATAAGGAGTGAATTTTATAATGAAAATTGCGGTTTTTGGTGCAACAGGAGGAATAGGAAAATTTGTTGTAAAACATGCTTTAGAAAAAGGTTATCAAGTAAATGCTTATATTCGTAATCCTGATAAACTAAAGGTCAAAAATAAAAATCTTAATGTATTTGTAGGGCAAGTATCTGAATATGATAAAATTAAAAAAGTTATAGATGGCTGTGATGCTGTAATAATAGCTTTAGGTATATCTATGAAGTTTGGATATGAAGATATTAGTTCAATCAAGGCTCATGAGGATATTGTTAGGGCTATGAATGAGACTAATGTAAAAAGGCTTATAGATTGGTCAACTCCATCAATAAAGTACAAAGAAGATAAAGCCTCTTTTGCTACAATAGTTCCAGGAATTATGGCATCAATGTTTTTACCTAAAGCAAAAAAGGTTCTTAAACAGGTAAATAATATAGTTATTAATTCTAATTTAGATTGGACAATTGTTAGATTTATGGCTCCAAAAGATTCTCCATTCACAAAAAAAATTAAAGTTAGCTTTGGTGATATTAGAATGAATTTCAATATTTCCAGAGAAGATATTGCTTATTTTATGATTAATCAAGTAGAAAGCAATAAATATCTTCATTCTATGCCTATTATAGGTAGTTAATATGCAAGGGCCCTAAATGACGTAATTAAACTTAATTTGGAGTACCTATTTATAATGATAATACAATATCTATTTGCGTTTTGTGATATTTCATGCAAAATCACTTCATATAAATGTTCAATATCAATTGATAAAATCTTTTGTTTAAGATTTAAAAATATGGATATTATTATAATATCGTTATTCATTATAACTTCCGAATCTTATAAAGATGAAAAGCCATGAACTCTTTGATTAAAGTTCATGGTTTTAGTTTTGTTTTTATTTAAATTAAGAACTAATAACCGTTTTAGATTTTTCATGTTTTTGCTCCCATTGTTCTTTTGTAACCTGTGCGGGACAGATTTCAAACTATTTTTCTGTACACTTTAGAAAAATAGTTCGTATTAAACTATCTTTTATTTTTATAAGATGACTTGTAGTTTAAATATCATTGCCTAAGTAAATTAATGTATAATATAAATTTACTTAGGTAATGATATATTAGGATAGGAGGTGATATCATGGAAAACAATAATCAAAATAACAATAAAAACAATAATCAAAATAACCAAAATAATAATCAAAATAATAATGAAAATAACAATAAAAATAATAATAAAAATAATAACCAAAACAACAATAAATAATATATTTCAATTCTACTTTATAAGAGAAAATGAAATCTTTTCCTAAATATTATAGTAAAATAGCAATAAAATCAGTATTAATCTAGATTTTATTGCTATTTTATTATAATAAGAATTGCTTAAAATTATATGTATCTTTTTGATTTATAAACAATGCTTACTTAACTGAATAAAGGTTTCTTCTATTAAGTTTGAAGATTTTAATAAGTTATAGTTCAACATTTAAATTTACGTTTATATTTTTACATATTATACTAAATATCTGATATTTTATTCATATTTTGTCACAATTTATTATTATTTTACATATCATATTATTAACTATATAAAAATTAAAGGAGGCTAAAATTGATGTCTCAGAAAAGTGATTATTGCAATTGTGATACGTATAAATATAGAAAAATGCAATATGCCAGAGCCTATGTATTACCTCAAATATATGAAAATTTATTTCCAGTAGATGTAGCTTTAAGAAAAGGTACAATCTTTAAAGATCTTTATATGCCTTACTATGAAGATGAAAAAAGTAAATGCTAAGAGGTGATATTGTGGATATGGATAATTTATTAGATTCAATAAAAATGTATCAATTTTATGCTATAGAACTTAACTTATACCTTGACAACTTCCCTTGTAATAAAGAAGCTATCGAAGATTATAGAGCTATATCTCATATTCTAGATAAATTAGTTAAGGAATACGAGAAAAAATGTGGCCCTCTTACTAATTTTGGTTCAGCTTATATAGAGAATCCCATACGTTGGGTAGAGCAGCCTTGGCCTTGGGAAAATTATGTGTGGGGAGGTAAAAATTAATTATGTGGTACTATGTGAAAACTCTAGAATATCCTATTAATCTTAAATGTAAAGATCTAAAAATGGCAAAATATCTTATGTCTCAATATGGAGGACCAGATGGTGAATTAAGTGCCGCATTAAGATATTTAAATCAACGTTATACCATGCCTACTGGAAAATCAAAAGCTTTACTAACTGATATAGGTACAGAGGAAATGGCCCATGTTGAAATGATTGCAACTATGATATATCAACTTATGGAAAATGCAACTGTAGAAGAGCTTGAAGCTGCCGGTCTTGGCGCTCATTATACAGATCATGGCAGAGCTTTATTTTATACAGATGCTAGCGGTAACCCTTGGACAGCAACCTATATACAAGCTAAAGATGATGTAATTGCTGACCTTACTGAAGACATGGCTGCTGAACAGAAAGCAAGAGCAACTTATGAATGGTTATTACATTTAACAGATGACTATCAAATTAAAGATATTTTAAGATTTTTAAGAGAAAGAGAAATTGTTCACTTCCAAAGATTTGGAGAAGCTCTTGATGATGTTCAAGAAAATTTCTGTCGTAGATAGTAAGAATAATTTATATGTATAATATTTAATAAATTGAAAATACCATATTTAATTATTATTTTTGTATTTTTGCAATGCTTAACCTTCCTAATCTAAATTTTCATAAAATGTAGCTCTAGAATAGGGTTACATTTTATTTATGCAATAATACAATAATTTAAATATATTTGAGAAATACTATAAATACTCTTTATTATAGATACTATTACATGTTTATATAAAAATAAATTTATAAGAAAAGCTATGGATATTATGATAATCCATAGCTTTTTTATATTATTGCTGAGTTTGATCTATTACACTTTTTGATTCACTAAAACTAGTAGTTAATTGTTGCATAGGTGAATCATAAGGCTTAACCCATCCTTTATTTACAGCTAACTCTGTAAGAGCAGTATGTCCTCCAACCATTTGATTCAATCCAGCAGAATATATAGATCTCAATTCTGGAGTACTACTTGTCAATGTAGCATTAAGATACGCATCAGATGCAGCTTTCCCAGAAGCTAACATATTTATAGATATTACTTCATCATTAATGTTAGCATTGTTCTTGATTAGATTTCCAATTAAATTTGACATCATATTATGCCTCCCCTGGAACTATTACTTGATTTTCATTAATAAATTGTTGCAATCCTTTTATTCTACCCTCTGCTGCCAATGCACCAGATTCACCCTGTTTTTTTAGACTTTCATCTGTCATTAATGCATTCACTGCTTTTTGTACAATTAGTCCTTCTTGTTCCATTTTTAACATTGCTGCTAAAGATAATACTTCTTCTTCTGAAAGTTTTCTCATATTCTACCTCCGATAAATATAATTTGTTCGCGTTCTTATTATGTGATTTTTTTAAAATTAATATTCATGTATAACAACTAAACTTTATAGTATTTTTAACATCCTTTTTCTTAAAAATAAGCTTGAAAGTATTATTGTTTTTATTATGTAATACTTTTTTGTATATAGTAAAAGATCTCTATTTGAAGTCCTTTTATTATCCATCATTATTTAAAAATACAATACATCTGTATCTTATTAATTATTTCCTTGGATTTTCAAATGAAGGAGGAGTTGGATTTGGTGCTTCATGATCTGGTCCTGGATTGGATAAATTAAAGTAAAGTTTGGAATCTTCTGTAATCCCAAAATCTTTATTTGAGCCACTTTTTTGAACTTTGTTTAATGCTTCTCTAAACAAAGCATTATGAGCTTCTTCTCTATTAAGTAAGAAATCAATTGTTGCTCTTACTTCCTTATCATCAATTTGACGATATAAATACTCATATACAACTTTTGCTCTTTGTTCAGAGGCTATGTTGGATAATAAATCTGCAACTAAATCTCCTGTAACCGTTACATAATCTGCTGTCCATGGTGCTCCTGATGAATTAATTAATACCGGTGATAGTCCACACTGCACATGAGTCTGTATTTCACCACTTGTAACCTTTTGATTATCTACATCATGACCATTTAGTAAATTTATTGTTTGTGCTACCATTTCCATATGACTTAATTCTTCTGCACCGATGTCTAAGAATAAATCTTTAATTTCAGGGTCTTTTATCCTAAAACTCTGAGAAATATATTGCATTGCTGCTTTTAGTTCACCATTTCCTCCCCCTAGCTGTTCTTGCATTAATACCGCATATTGAGGATTAGGTCTTTCAACTTTTACTTCATGTAATAATTGTTTCTTGTGTTCAAACAAAACTAACACCTCCGTATTTTATACTTCGAAGTTATAGTTTCCTATAATCATTTTATTTATTCTCAAGGGCTCATAGCTTTAATTTATCTAACATACTGTAGCTCCCTATAACTTTCATATGATATTAAGTATCATTATCTTAAATTATATCATATTATAAACAAAGAATTATTTTTCAGTATATTAGATCCTTACTTTTTACTATTTATAAACTCCTAGCTATTAATTATTATTCGATATGATGTTCTTTTATTAGCTAGATATACCTTCATAATAGATCTATTTTTAGTGATTCTAATATACTCTCACACTATATATAGTTGATTCATATAATAAATTAAGAAACAATTATATAGGTATTGCATCTTAAGGGTATTACTATAGTGACAAGCAATTAACACCTTTATTAAAAATCAATCTAAATAATAATTCTATAAATGTACTATTTAATGACTTCCGAATCTTCTAAAGACGAAAAGCCATGAACCCTTTAATTAGAGTTTATGGCTTTATTCTATTTAATGGACTATTTTATATCATTTCCTTGTCTTTATTATTAATAAAAATATATGAATAATCTTTTTTATATTACGAACTATAATATTGAGGTGATATGATGATTAAAAAACTAAATATATTATTCTTAGCTTTAACTTTAATGTTATATTGTATATATGTTACTCCAGTATCAGCTATAACATCTAATAATTACTCTAATATCTATAAATCTAATACTGAAAATAAGCAACCTCTCAAAACTCCTGAGCGTGCTTTACTTATTCGTGTGTTTTATACTTACATACAGGATGCATTTAAAGAGCAGAATATCCCTGCTTGTGATTTTGATGAAGAAAGCTCAACTGTTCTATCTGTAAATAAATTATCAACTGGGGAATATGAAATCAAATTTTATATATCGACATATACTAATTCACATAAGCCGCCCTATAGAATTTATATAGTTACTGTAATTACTGATGGAGTAAACACAAAAGTAACTAACATAGAGGCGAGAGAGCCTATTTCATAATATTATTTTCGACAAAAATAAAAAGCCATGAATTGCACTTAGATGTGTGGTTCATGGCTTTAGCTTTGTTTTTTGTTTAAATTAAGACTTAATAACCGTTTTAGATTTCTCATGCTTTTGTTCCCATTGTTCTTTTGCAACCTGTACTGGACAGACTTCAAACTCTTTTTCTGTTCTCATTAAACATTTAGTGTAAATACAATTTTTACAGTTCATTATTTTCACTCCATCTTCTATAATTATATAGAATTTTATAGAACATTTGTTCTTACTTTATTATACTATGGGTTTATATTTTTGTAAATTCTTGCATAAAAATAAGAGCAGCAAAATGCTACTCTTATAGTGGTGGCAGTGTTCCTATACCTTCACCCTTAAATTTTAGCGGTGGCGGAGTTCCAGAACCTTCTCTTTTAAATTTTAGTGATGGTGGAAATTCATGATCATTATTATATTTCATGCAAAATCACCCCAAATATAATATTCTATATATTTATATTTCTTCTAATTTAGCTATTTCTTCCTCTAATTTAGCTATTTCTTCTTTAAGATAATCTATTTTACTATCTTTATCAATTTTATTTTTTATAAAATTTAATCTTTCTTTTATTTCTTGAAGTATTCTAGAATAATAAATATCTTCCGCCTCCTCTTTACTATATAGATCGCAGTTACATTTGCAATTAACATCATAATTATTTTCAAATATATCTTTCGGTTCACATTTACAAGATTCTTTAATTATGTTCTCTATAGATTCATTTTTCTGTTTAAAATCGCTTTTTACAACCCAGATATCTTTTCCTACTTGGTCACATTCTTTATAGCTATCTAAAAAAAACTTAAATGTTATAAATTCTCCTTTATTTCCGAAAACAGGTATACAAGTTATTCTTAAATTTAAATCATTATTTTCCTCACATAATTTTATTAGCCTTAATAATTCTTCTCTCATCTTAATACTCCCCCTATAATATTTTAGTCTGTATTGACTATCTATGCTTTTGTTATAGTCGTTATCGACTATGGAATCAAGGAGTTTTAAAAAGAACTTTCCGACAAAATACGCAAAAAAATAAGCCATGGACCCTTTAATTAGAGTTCATGGCTTTAGTTTTGTTTATTATTTAAATTAATACTTATTAACCTCTTATAGTGGTGATGGCGTAATTGAGCCTTCCCTGTATAGTCAAATCCTTTATTTATTTAATATTTTTTCTATTCCCTGTGGACTTAATAAAGTAGGTTGTCTTGCCCCTAGCTTTCTATAATCTTCTCCTTCAATCATATTTAAACTTTTAAGAACTAATCTATCTTGAAGGGTTCTTACTGGGATGTCAGTTTCTCTAGCAACTTCTTGAAGGGTTTTTATATCAGATAGTTTCATCGTAACTCCATCCATATATATCTGCATCTCCAAAACCTTCTTCTACTGCTTTTGATTCGCATTCTTCATTTGTTTCGCCTTCAATAGTTGTAACTACTTCAACCTCTGTTTCAAAATCAACATCATCCCAACTTTTTTCTACTCCATCTTTAATTTTAAATACTTGTAAGGTTAACATAATTTATATCCCCTTTATACCTTAACTGCCTTATGGTCAGTAGTTTTATAAACTTTCTATAATATTATTATACACCTACGTAAACGTATAAACAATGGTATTTTGAGAAGAACTTTCCGACAAAAAACACAAAAAAATAAGCCATGAACTACACATTTAAGTGCAATCCATGGCTTTATTCTATTTCCTATTAATATTCTCTTATTTCAAATCCAACTATTTTATCATGTACTAGATATTCAACATTCCCTTTTGCATTTTTTATTTTGTATATTGGATTTTCTGTCTTATCTAAATCTCTATTTTTAAACCATTTAATAAAATTATTTACATCAATGTCTTTGGCTTGTTTTATATTCCCATCTACCATTTCTATATATAAGTTTCCATCTCCTGTTGGTTCATCTGGATCTACTGGAGTTTCTTTCTTTGTAACTGTAACTATGCAGTCAGCTTTTATGTCTGTTCCTTCTACTGTAGCTGTTATAGTTGCTTGTCCTTCTTTTATTGCTTTTACATTTCCATTTTCATCTACTATAGCAATGCTTGGGTCACTTGAAGTCCATACAACTTTTTTATTTACTGCATTTTCAGGTAATACTGTAGCTGCTAATTTCTCTGAACTACCTTCTAACAAACTTAATGATGATTTATTTAATGATATTAGTTGAGCAGTATCTTCATCTGAAATTAAAGTACCATCTTCATCAATATCAATAGCATCAAGAACTAATGATTTTGTTTCATCTATCCTTGGGATGCTTATTTCAACTATATGTTCTTTTCTTTCTAACTCTAATTTTTCAAAAACTAATATTTGCGGTTTGCCAGTTAAATCATTAATATATTCTGAAAAAGTATGATTAGAACCATCAATTTTTATAATAAAATCTGTGAGTTTTGCTGTATTGACAAAAGATATTAGTCTTAATTTAGTTCCATAAAATCTAAATTGGATCTTATTGCTTAAGTTGTTACAATAAGAATAATGTACACTGCCTTCATAATCTGTTGCTCTCTCAGTGTATATTTTCCAATTATTTCCTATATATTTTATTCTACTATCATTATCATCATATCTTTTCCACCCTTTTTCAGGAAGTACTAGAGAATCCCATATCTTAGCACTATTCTCTGGAGTATTATTTAAATTATTAACACCAATCACATACTCACTTGGATTTTCTGCAGCATAAACATCACTAACATTACTTAATCCCCCTAGAACAAAAGCACATGTTAGTATACATACTAATATTAATCTTAACTTATTTTTCATTTTTATCCCCCTTTGTTAATTTATACATATATATTTTATATTTCTAAATTTGTAATATCAAGTATTTATTTGTATTATTTTGTTTTAACATACATCTTACATCATATTTATAAATTTTATTTCAAAAATAAAAGAGCCATGGGTCACACAATTAAGTGCAATTCAGGACCTTGATTTAATTCATATATTACTTTTAAACTCTCTAAGTATTTATATTATTTGTTTGTATTCTACATAGTTAATATAAAACATCCGGATAAGGAGCTTAAAATAAGAGACATAGTAGATATATAAAACGAATTAGATTGTAAATTATGTTCTTTAAAAATTGAATAGTATGGTATTTTAAAATATGTTATAATATGGATAAAATAAAGCGTGTTGAAATTCCAATGGTTAGATATTCTAAGTTAGCTTTCTATTTAACCAATATATAAATAGAACTTTATTGAGATGATGATAAGATACGTCCAAGAGCCTTAGGGCGATAAGACGATTCTATAAGAAGGGATTGATATACTATATGATACTTTTAATTGAGTGTATTGTGCTGTGTATTATTTTTACACTCCTCATTTTGCCGCCACAATTCAAAAATCCATTATCACAAATAATGTCATATCCACCTGCTATCCGAAAACGTGTCGAAAGTTTGCCACAATATAAGGATTGCCTTCAAGAAACAAAACAAAAAAATATTTTTCGCAAAATTAGCGGAACAGTGATATTGATTATTGCACTTGCAGTTTTGAGCTACTTTTCAGATAAAACAACTTTTATCCCAGCATTTATCCATGTTTTTATTCTTTTTTTCGTAGTAAATATATATGATCTTATTATATTTGATTTTATCATATTTCCCCATAGTAAGAGGCTTGTCATTCCGGGAACAGAAGATATGGTAGCAGAATATAAAAATCCAATCCATCACATAAAGGGTGCATTCAAAGGCGTTATCATTGGAGTAATCGTAGCTATTTTATCGGCTGGGTTGGTAGAGCTTATATATCGTATTAGATGAGTTTATAATAATGGGTTTAAGGATTATTTCATTCACCTTAGTTTTAAAGTTTATGGCTTTAGATTTGTTTTTTATTTGAATTAAGACTTAATAACTGTTTTAGATTTCTCATGCTTCTCCTCATATTTTTCCTTTGCAACTTGAACAGGGCAAATTGAAAATTCCTTTTCTGTACGCATCAAGCATTTAGTGTAAATACAATTTTTGCAATTCATTATTTTCACTCCATTTTCTATCATTATACCGAACATTAGTTCTTATTTAAGAGTACTATGTCGTTATATTTTTGTAAATCTTTATATAAAAATAAGAGTAGCAAAATACTACTCTTACCCTGTGGAATTGTACCAATGATACTATGCAAATTACTTTAATACATATTTCTCTATTAATTTGTAAAACCTTTTGTCTAAGATTTTACAAATGTGGATATGATTATAGTAAATTATTTTATCATTACCTTCCAAATTCTAAAGATGAAAAGCTATGAGCTCTTTAATAGGGTTCATAGCTTTAATTTATCTAAGAGACTATATCCCCTATAATTTTCATATGATATTCGGTATCATTACTTTAAATTATATCATATAATAAACAAAGAATTATTTTTCAGTATATTAGATCCTTACTTTTTACTATTTATAAACTCCTAGCTATTAATTATTATTCGATATGATATTCTTTTATTAGCTAGATATATCTTCATAATAGAGCTATTTTTAGTGATTCTAATATACTCTCACACTATATATAGTTGATTCATATAATAAATTAAGAAACAACTATATAGGTATTGCTTCTTAAGGGTATTACTATAGTGACAAGCAATTAACTTCTTTATTAAAGATTAATCTAAATAATAATTTTATAAATGTACTATTTAATGACTTCCGAATCTTCTAAAGATGAAAAGCCACGAACTCTTTAATTAGAGTTTATGGCTTTATTCTATTTAATGGGCTATTTTATATCATTTCCTTGTTTACACTATTAATAAAAATATATGAATGATCTTTTTTTATATTACGAACCATAATATTGAGGTGATATTATGGTTAAAAATTTAAGTGTAATCCATGGCTCTAATCTATTTCTTATTCTCTATTATATACTCCTTAACCTTTTTTCAAGTGTCATAAGCATCTACCCCTATAATCTCAACATCACATTTAACTTCTTAGCGTGCTCCTCAACCACTACCGACAACTCTCCCCCATGCTGGGCGTACGTGAAAACAGGTAGCCTGGAGATTTATGCTACCTACTAAAAACATAAATATGGAAATTCTGTTACTTCAGATTTTCTGCACATTGGATATATCCCTAAGTATAATCTCCTCGACAATAGGTTAGCTGTCTCTTTTACTCGATTATTTATGGCCTGCCGGCTTCCACGAATTTTTGGGCAATCATTTTCGGTTCAGTTTGAAAGGTCGTAAAGTGATCTCCGTCGCCTTGAATGTATCGGTAAAACCCAAGGTGGCTGGATTGGTTCGTATGCCAAGCGAACGGTCCGGGCGGAAGCGCGATATCTTCCGTCAGGTTAAGATAACTTTTCGGAATTTCCAGGCTGTAGAACTTTTTCAAATCGAGTTTTTGAAATAAGGGAGCTGCAGGTTCCGGCGTAATTTTGCTATAAATCTCTTTTGATTCTTTTAAGCTGGCCGTGTTTGTGAAGGAATCGCGGAACAGCGGAAACGGAAGCATAATCGTATTGTCACTTGATGCATCGGCCAGTTGTTTGAATGTTTCTTGAATAGGCGGTGGAAGTTGATCATACAAACTTTGTCCGTCCAGAGGAACAAAAGCATTAGAAAATACAAGACGATCTATCCGGTCCGGAATTAGTTGGGCGACCGTCGCAACAACTGTACCGCCGAAACTATGTCCAAGTAATATGATATGTTTTAAATCTTTTTTCTCGATATATTCGACGACGGCATTCGTAATTTGCTCGTGAGTTACGTTTTTATCCGTCAAGACACCATGACCTGGCAATTCTGGCACATAAACCGAATGACCAAGTTTACGAAGCTCGGCAGCGACTCCATCAAATTGGCTGGCATCAGCCCATGATCCGTGAATGATAACAAATGTCAACTTCTCTTCCGTTTTGCTCATTCTATTCATCTCAATCTTAGGAGCTTGTTTAGCTACTGATACTTTGACTGGATTAAGTTGGTTGACGATTTGAAAACAGAGAAAGACAATTATAGCCATTCTCACCAGCGCAATTATTCTTTTCTTTTTAATCAGATTCATGTGCAACCTCCTAAATGATAATATTTCTCTCTAATTATAGTAATAATCAAGTTTCTTCGTGATTACATTCTCCCTAATATCCTTCGTTTGAATTATATTTACCGAAAACCATCTCTACAATGCCGAAACCTGGAAAATTTTAGCAGTCGCATCTGGCACTTTAAGCAGTTTGCCAGTTAAGAAATATTGTTTACTTCATCGTGCAATATTATTCACAAAACGGGATACACAAAAGTGAATAGCTGAGCGAAATTACGACATAAAAAATACTGTAAAATTCATTTAAATAATATAGTACTAATTTATTCTTGTGTTTTTGTATAAAAATAGGCAATAAAAAAAGAACTTCTAAAAGTTCTATGTATTGCCCTTAAATCTATTTAATTTTCACCTAATAATACATTAGGATTATTCATATAAATTTATACATTTTTAATTAGATAAATTGGAATTTGTTTATAACAAATAACCTAATGCGATAAAAATATATGCATATGTTGTTTTTCTTTTTAGTTTCAAATACATTATTCCGCTCAAAATAGAAAATACCATACATGAAATTCCGTTCCAAAAATCTATACCTGTAGAAACAAAATGTATAGCTCCCCATGTAAGGGCTAACAATATTCCACCAAAGGGAATCTGTATTTTCTTTTTTAATAATGTTTCAAATGCTTTTTGCCCAAAAATAATTATAAGTAATATTAAGGCCACTTCAAATACATAATATACGTACTGAGTCAGAAACTGAATAGGCTCCTTTTTTTGAAATTCTCCAATTATTTTTAATGTATGCCAATCAATGAATGTAATTAGTTTACAACCACTAAAACATAACAACGTTACTAACCATTCTCTTGGACATATCTTATCATCATTTTTCCTTTGTTCTGGATAGTTATAGCTCTTTCGTGAAAAATGAACTATTACTACAATAGAAATAGCCCATAGCCCTGCTGTCAAAATAGAATGAATACTTTTTTCAATAATTGTATAATCACTAACAGAATTCTTAAACAGCATCTTTTCTATAACAAACAGTGAAAAAAGTTCTAAAAAAAAGCACATAAATGAAATCAGCGCCAGCCATAAGTAATTAGACCATTTTTCTTTATTCTTCAATATTATCACCTCGATAAAGTTCTATTTATATATTGGTTAAATAGAAATCTAACTTAGAATATCTAACCATTGCAATTTCAACACGCTTCACTTTATCCATATTATAACATATTTTAAAATACCATACTATTCAATTTTTAAAGAACATAATTTACAATCTAATCCTCTTTATAAATCAAAAACGACGTAAGTTTTGCCTTACGTCGCTTGATAAGAATATTGTATAATAAATTTACTGTACATTATGCCTACACTCTACCTGAAGGCTTGTTTGATAAATAGGCATTTCGATAAATAACATATTATCATAGAAAATGCTTATAATGCAGAGTTAATCTTCATATAAATCTCCGCTATTTTCTTTGTTAAGAGTACCTTCCAACTCAATCATCAAGAATCTTGATAAACTCTTTACTACAGGTCTATGTCTAATTCCTTTAGGTACAATAATAAATTCTCCTTCATTTACTTCAATCAATCCTTCATCAGTTTCCAAATGAAAACCACCTTCAATCACATAGAACAATTCATCGGAACCTTCATGAACATGAAAATCTAATGTACGATTCTCTACATTGACAACGCTAAGAGCATGACCATTTAATTGACCAATCTTGTCATATACATACAACTTATCAACTGAATTCACCGCTGATTTCAAATTTACTTTTTCTAACATAATACCACCCCTATACTATAAATAATATAAAATATTATTTTTCTTTTTTGAAAATGAAAGATTTAGCACCATTATCATAAATGTTTTCTCTATAAAATATAAAGCCACATTTTTTAGTGTAAAAGTGATGGTTTCTTTTTGAATATTCTGGAGTTTCAACAGTCCATTTTTTTGCATCTGTATATTTTTCTTCTATATCCTTCCATACCATAGCTCCCAGGTGCTTTTCTCTGTAATCTGGGTCAATAAATAACATTTCCAAAGCATATTCATTGTTCTGCATAATTTCAACAGTATAAGCACCAATAATATTATTTTGATAAATTATTTTATAACTTTCAAAGTTTTCATGTTCATTAAGTTTTTTAACTAGACTTCCATCATTATATCCTGCAGGGCCGTCTTCTTTCAAGTCAGTATGCATTGACGTATCTTCATCAAATGCAGAAGTCATTATCCTTGTTAGTATCTCATAATCAACTGGATATATTTTT
>NZ_JBLLJL010000010.1:0-25897 GCF_056172015.1 Clostridium sp. LXY-7
TATATAAATATAAGAATATATAAATATATAGGTTTCATGCGGGTTTGCGCCAATTTTCTCTCTTTTTAATAACCAATTGTCACCAGAAAGACTCTTTCCTCCATATATATCTTAAAATTAATTCTAAAAAATATTAAAAACCTTTAACCTATGCATCCTTGCATTGATTAAAGGTTCTGTGTGTTCTTATAAATTATATATCATACTATTTAATAGTTCTTTCAGTACCTTTACTTCTTCTTTTGTTAAGGTAACACCTTTTCCCATCTTATTGTGTTCTGAATCCCAATCTCTTAAATCATATTTTGCCTCTTTATCATTCCAGCTAATTAAATTTAATTCCTTTTTCCATCCCTTACTTGATTCTGAAATTGTTCCTAAAGTTTCTTTTATTTCAAAATATATTTTCTGTCTTCAGTGTAAGGTATGATGAAGTTATCTACAAGCCATTGATAATTCCCTTCTGATAATTTATCCACTGAAACTAGAGAATTCTCACCTATTTTATTGCCTGTTTCCTTTGGATTTGTGACCCCCTGCTAGCTATAGTGGTACCAGAACCAAGGTAATATGGTAAAGCGAAGGAATTATTTAGTGTTACCTTCGCTTTTTTATAATGATTTAATTCTATTTATCAACAAACTTATTCAAAATTATCACATAACATTAGCTATTTATATAAATCTGCTGCAAGTTTTTCTAAAGTCTTCTCATCTATAACTTCAAAGTAATTATCCTTCTTTTTTATAGCACCCTTTAAGCAAAGAATATTTAATATCCTTAATAAATGCCTATAACTTGTACCTAATAGTTCTGATATTTCAATTAAGATTTCATTAAATACTACTATTCGTTGACCACTACTATCTGTATTTTCAGCGGTAGCAAGCATATAACTAGCTAATCTATTTTCCAAAGGATAAAGTAAGTTTATAGAACTATTTTTTGAGCATCTATCCAATTCTTGACCTAGTGAACCACAAACAAACTTTAGAAACCTAGCGTCATTAAGTAAATATGTCCTTACATTTTCTTGATGAATACCAATAAATTTGAAAAGAGAAGTTTATTGGACTAATGTTTATTACTTCGGGAATCGTTATAATGACCATTTTTTAGAGGAGGATTTTTTATATAGTTCTTTAAACTTCTTTTCTTTCTTGACCGTTTTTCTGCTGCATACAATGTACTGTCACTTCAAAAGATTCATTACCAGGCATCACACCCGAACATGTTTCAGTCGTTTCAAAACCCATTGCTTCATATAAATGCAGTGCAGGATTATTTCCAACTAAAACCTCCAACCCTAGTGGCCTTTGGGTAGTATTTTCAATCACATGCATAATCAAACTTTTTCCGACTCCCTGACGCATAGAGTCAGGAGCCACATAGAGCCATGCAATTTCATCATCTGAAAATGCTACAAATCCTACTACATTGTCATTTATAAGTGCAACACATACTGTATAATCAAATAATCCTTCATTAACAGCCGCCTGTTCAAGCGGTACAAATGCATCGTCTAGTCCTGCAAGATGCAGTTCTATTTTTCTAGCAGCATCGTGGATTTCTTCAATTCGCGACCAGTCTTGTTGCTTGTAATTCCTTATCATAATATCCGACATGTTATCTTTCCTCCTTCCATATGTGAGCGAAGATAATCCTACTATAAAATGTATCTTTATGTCTAAATAATTATCCTGTTCAAAACATGCATTTGACATATTCTATTGCTGCCACATCTGAAAAGACATTTGAAATACTATTATATTTTCAAAAGCATCTCATACTGATCAACAATATGTTCAAACTCTAATTTAATCAGAAAGTCTTTAGTACATTTAGATTCATCATCTACGTTAAGAACACTGATTTTATATGATTCTGTGTTCTCTATTAAATCAGTAATGATGCTTCTTGCAATTCCTTTACCTCTATAATGTTTATTTACTGCTATTTGGGGAATATCTCCTGTTTTTTTATCAATAATGCCATAGCCAACAATGGTATTATCAAAGCGTACAATAGAATATAGGAATGCTTCTGGTATAGCGCTGATAGAATCAATAGAATTCTGCCAAGATGGCTTAAAATCCCAAAATTCTGTTAACTGTCTTAAGTTAATTCTGTCAACATGTTCAACCTTATAGGTTGTTATCGAGTTATATTTATTTTTATCTAGTTGAAAACATTGGAACTCTCTTTGAATTTCAAAGCCTTGTTTTTTATAAAGTTCAACTGCAGAAGTATTAGATTTAATTACTTCAAGCAAATATTGCTCCACTTGCTTTTGTTTAAGTACTTCTTTGATATTTAGAAGCATATTGCTTGTGATACCTTGTCTTCTATAGTCAGCTGTGACGCCTGTGCCAAGGTCATATACTGTTGATTTTTTATTCCAATTTCGAAATCCATTTAAAACGAATCCAACTAACATTTCATTTTTAAATGCACCTATGGACATTTCCGGGGCATACCCTCTTCTTTGAAGCATTTGTTTAAACTTCCAAATGGGCAAATCCATCTTAACCTGATAATCAGAAAATGCATTGCGAAACGCTTTGTGAAGTGTTTCTATACTTGTTTTATTTAAAATTCTATATTCTAGCATTTTTTCCTCCTCTATCTAATAGCTTAACAATCTCAATAGGATTATTACTTTTTTGCTTTTATAATTAGAAATGTAGGTTTAATAAATTCTTTAATCAAATCCGGATTTTCCTTCAATGCCCATGACTCAGGTGTAGGCTCTACCACATCTTTAAGAATAAAGCCTGTATGAGCTAATGTTGATATGATTTCTCCCATAGAACGATGGTAGTTAATCACACCATCAACAAACCATGTGCTTACACGTTGCCCATTCTTTGCATAGTCAGAAAAAGTGTAGGATACAAACTTTCCATTTTCATCTAAGTTATGATGTCCATTGCAATTCATCGTGGCAGTCACAATGAGATGTTCCTGTGAATAAATCAAATACCCTCCCTTGTTTAAGAGAGCATAAACATCTTTGATAAGTTTTTGAAAATTTTCAGCGTAATGAAATGCAAGCGAACTGTATACTATATCGAATTTTTGTGTCAAAGTAGATAATTCTGACATATCCATGTGGCGGTACTCAATGCTAGGATGACAAGATTCCTTTTTTGCTACTTCAAGCATCTTTTGTGAAAGATCAATACCGATTACTTTTTTAGCCCCGTTTTGCACAAATATAAGACAATTGTGTCCGTATCCACACCCTATATCTAAAATCGTTTTGCCCTTTACATCGGGTAATAATTTGTTTATTGATGGCTGTTCTAATAAGTCATTATAGCTTTTTTCGTTCCTTAATTTCATATACTCTGTAAAAAATATTTCATTGTCATATATGTTCTGGCTCATATAAGTTCCTCCTTCAAATTCAAATTTGAATAACGCGGTGTTCAAATAGATTGTTCTTTTTTCGGTTGTTACGCTAAATATAACAATTGTTTACATTAAGCTCCATCTAATTTCTTAGATAAATTGAAATTTGTCAGCTTTCAATTATGATTCGATATCATCTGACGGAATGTCTTTTGTCACTATGCTTCCGGTACCAATGACAACATCATCGCCAATGTTAATGCCATGCAAAACAATTACTCATGCACCGAACCAAACACTGTCTCCAACTTTTATTGGTTGAGCAAACTCTAATCCCGCGTTTCTTTGTTCCGAATCAAGAGGATGTCCGGCTGTTGAAAAGCAGCAATTAGGAACAATAAAAACGTTATCACCAAAGGTTACTTTGGCGCCATCTAAAATAACACAGTTGTGATTAGTATAGAAATTATTTCCAATCTTGATATTATAACCATAATCACAAAGGAATTGTTTTTTGGCAGTTTAATCGTATTATATCAAATTCCATTTCACTCAAACTCTCCGGATCATAGTATAATACGAGGTGTTTGTTTTCCATCTCTGGTAAGTCGCAATGCTTATAACCTATATTTATTGTTGAGTATATAATAGATTTCATTGTCGATCCAACTACCATCTTCCATAATAAATTTTTCTCTAATACATTCAAATTTAAATCCTGCAGAGAGAACAACCTTTTTTGATATATCATTATCTTTATTAATGTGTGCTTCCAAACGATGAAAATTTAGGTCCTCAAATCCAATTTGGACAATCGCACGAATAGCCTCTTTTGCATATCCTTGTTGCCAAAATTGATTAAAAATCGTATATCCAATTCGTGCATATTGAAAATCTTCTCTCATATGAGTGCTTATATCACAGTATCCAACTGATGCACCATTAATTTTAGAAAAAATATTTAACATATAACTGTAATCTTTTTTACCAAGATCCTCACGCTCTTTAAGTTTGTTTTTAAACCATTCCTCTGTTAAAAAAGATGTATCAAACCACCCGTCATCAAATTTTGTTTTAGATGACGCTTGTCCATTAAATCCCTCAAGCCATATTTTGTAATCGTCCATATTTAATGGTCGTATTTGTAGACGATTGGTTTCCTTGCAAATATCCAAATATTTAATCATTTCAACCTCCTAAACTAATGTAAATTTGCTTTATAAGCTATGTTTTCAATCTTCAAATTCCTGTTTTTACACCAGTTTGTCTGCTCAATTTACTGGATTTTGTTTATCAACGTTTATGAATTAAAATTGTCATATCCCCACCAATCTGGAATGAGCTCTTTTAATTTAACCGTTTTTTTAGTTTCAAGATCAAGCAAAATTTCAATCTCGCCGCTTTCACGATCTAATTGCATCATATATTCTCTGCAAGCACCACAGGGGGAAGCAACTTTACCGTCGGACATGACCGCTACGACTTTATCTATTTGGCTTTCTCCATTTGTAATCATGTTAGCAATCGCATTTCTCTCCGCACACATTCCTAGAGTACTCGCGGTGTCAATAGAAACACCAACATAAATATTACCTTTTATAGTTAAAATTGCAGCACCAACGCCACCGGCTTCTATGAATGGAGAAATCTCTCTTCCATTCTGAACCATTCTCGCTTTCTTATACATTTCTTCCCAAATATCCATAATCCTATCACTCCTTCAAGCCAAAACTATCACTTGGCTAATTTAAAAATCTTGACTACAGCATTTTATCATGCAATAAACTTGTGCTTTGTAGTCCCAATTCTTTTCGTATTTTAGTGGACTCCACCACAAGATGCTGGTCTAAGTTTACAGCTTTAACAAACTCAAAACCATTATCCTCGTATGTTATCACAAATTCTCCATTCCAATCCATCAACTTTGCAATGATTTGATTCCATTCAAGTTCTGAGAAAATCTCATTATCAGCAAGATTGTATATTTCACCAACAGTACCTTTTTGAGCTGTTAAAGCAATACCTTGTTCAATGTTCTCGACATAACATTTACACGCTTTTAAGGCTGCAATTTTTTCATTTATTTTTATAGTTTTAGCTCCGCCATTTATTTGATGAATAATATGTACAATCCTGCCGCCAGATATACCACCCTCGGGGCCAATGTCGATGATATAGTCGCTTTGTGAAATTACTTCCAAAGCATGCTAAATCACAAGCACCGAGATAAAAGCTTTTCCCAATTACTTTTCATCCTTCCAGCACCTCCTTTTATCTTCCTCGGTAATTTTTCTTATGACTTTACAAGGGTTTCCTACAGCTATCACTCCTGACGGAATGTCTTTTGTTACTACGCTTCCGGCACCAATGACAACATCATCGCCAATGTTAATGCCAGGCAGAACAATTACTCCTGCACCGAACCAAACACTGTTTCCCACTTTTATTGGTTTAGCAAACTCTAATCCCGCATTTCTTTGTTCCGAATCAATAGGATGTCCGGCTGTTGAAAAACAGCAATTAGGAGCAATAAAAACATTATCACCAAAGGTTACTTTGGCACCATCTAAAATAACACAATTGTGATTAGTATAGAAGTTGTTTCCAATCTCGATATTATAACCATAATCACAATAAAACGGAGCAGTGATATAAAAATTCTCTCCTGTTTTACCTAATAGCTTAGATATAATCGCTTTTTGATTTTCTGAATCAGAGGGTCTTAATCGATTATATTCAAAACAAAGATCCTTTGATTTTTCTCGTTCCTTAACGATTTCTTCATTATAGTTAGCATCATATAGGAACCCATTCTGCATTTTTTCTCTTTCAGTCACTAGTATAATTCTCCTTTCCTCTCCAACTCCATTTGAAACATGACCTCTCTGAAAACTCTTTAGCCAATTTCTCAGGATAGTCAGTTTCAATTATTATATGATCTAAAGTAAACATTTTGTCCTCCTTAGATATCAAAGTTCTAAAACCTCACCTGCGTTCAATTTAGCAAGTTTAAGATAAAAATTATATTTATCAGTTTCACCACCAAATTCAAGATCATAATTAATCGGGCCTCTATATTCTTCGAGATTATTGTGTGTTATCATAATAACCCCTCCATTTAAATGTACTTAAGATATAACTATAAATTTCACTTATCTTACATTTCATTCTAATTCTTATAAGAGGTATGAGATTGCACCGATAAGCTTTTACTCTTTGTCGCCTCTTTCTTTATGTTACACTATAATCTAATATACAAAGCAACTATTTGTCCTCTTGCACAAGCAATGATAGCTCATTTAAACCTTGGAGCATATCCTCTGATAAAGCAGGCACGCCCATTTTGTCAAAAATATCTTTCATAAAAACAAAGATATTTCGCATTTTTTCAGGAGACCATTGACATATCCATGGATTTACCCATACATTTAGGAATAACAAAATCATTTGCGATAGCTCATGGGGCCGTTCAGTTTTAATCGTACCGTCTTTTATGCCTTCCTCTATAACACTGGAAAGTAAATCAGATGCAATACCAAGGGTATCATGCATATGCATTACTAATAGTTGCGGGTTCTTTTTATATGAATTGCTTGAATGATTGGTAATTTCTTGTTTAGCTGATATTATAGTAAGCGATAATACATTACGTAACTTTTCTATTCCAGACAAATTGCTATCAATTATGATTGACTTTATAGGTTCAAATCTCCGCGCTGCCATCTTTTTATTTACTTCTTCTAAAACTTCTTCTTTTGACGTAAAGTGATGATAAAACATACCAAAAGAGCCGTTTACCTCGGCGTAAATGTCTTTAACCGAGGTGCTTTCATAACCTTTTTCGAAGAATAGCTTCTCAGCAACATCCAATAATCCATCTTTTCTTACCTCTGGTTTTTTTACTATTCGTGCCATAAATATTCCTTCCTAACAGAGTTCTACTCTGTTATTATTATAATTAACAGAGTAAAACTCTGTCAAGCTGTTTTTAAATATTTAGATCAAAAATCCCGCTTCTTGAAAGCCTTAGACAAAAAGCCTAATAAAAATTTGAAAGCCGGTAATGAAATAGGAAACTCTAAACAACGTTGAGTAATCAATATCAAAATAAGCAAGATAATCGTGCCACCAAGAAAAGAAATAAAAGCAGCTCCTAAAAGAGAGCCCGTTGCAACGCGAAGTTTTTCATTAATAACGGTTTGCAATGGTGGTAAAAAACCGGCCAAAACGCCTAAAATTATCCAAGTAATTTTACTACCCTTTTTCTCTTTTTCTGACGCCATCTATAAAATTGCTCAAAAAAAGGGCTAAAAATTGCACTTTTTAACCCCGATTTTCGCTCATTTTTCACTTCAAAACCACAACATCTTATGGTCAGACCGTCAAATGTGAGATATATATTATAATTTTAAAAATTTGATAAAAAACAAAATAAGATCAAGACGAAAATAAATTTTATAACATGCTTATAATTTTGTATGCTCGCTCAATTACACTTCCGGGTGGAATTTTTATACACGTATATCCAAAGGACTTATACGTTTCTTCATGAATATGTTCAAAACATAAAGCTTCCTCAAAGCTAATCTTTCTTGCCTCTGAGGGCTGACAAAAACCCAAATTCTCAATAAAGAATACCGTCTTCTGATAGGTTTGTTCATTCTCAATTCTATTTATTTCTTCCATAGTATCTTTAGATGGTTCATATCCAAGATATTTACTTAGAGCATATGTACAAAAAACTGAGCGGTCATAAATTTGAACTTCAGATGGAAGAGCTGAAAGATGTACTTGTCTTTGTTTTTGCAATGCCACAATTTTATTAATAAAGGACGCATCCTTCCATGGTTCAGCATTACCTTGCACTTGCTCTAAAGCAATTATATCAGTTGCGGCTTCTTCCACTACTAAATAACCCATTGTTTCTAATACTCTAATAATTGAAGTTTTTCCACTTCCTGGTGTGCCTGTTAAAATATATCGTCTCATAAAACACCTCCAAAAAAATTTACTCTAGTAAAACCAAGACAGAATTCTTCTCAGTAAGTCCAACCTCCTGAATAGCTTACTGTATTATTCTAAGTACTCATTTTGCAAAATTGACATATGAATGATATCATGCCATTTTCCATCACGAAAGATACTTTCCCTAGATTTTCCTTCCTGACATCGACGTAATTCGCCAATGAATTCTGTATGCCTAGATTCGACAAAAAGATGTGGTGAGGATATAGAGGTTCCTTGGCGAAAAATATATTCCTATATAAAATATATCATAGATTAAACAAATCATTATCTTTATCAGAATTCCAGACATATTCTATAGTATTTGCAATCTCTTCAGCAATGTTTGTCCCAAATATATCGCTAATAAATCCCAGCGACATATCCATTCCTGCAGATACACCGGATGATGTATAAAATTTTCCATCTACAACCCATCTTGCCTTTGGTATCCAGTCTACTTTTGTGTTTACAGACTTAACCCAATCGAATGCTTTTTTGTTTGAGGTCGCTCTTCGTCCATCTAATAAACCGGTTTTTGCAAGTAGAGCTGAACCAGTACATATTGCCAGACAGTACTTTGAACATGATGCAATTTCATACAACTTTTCCACAAAGCTCTTATCATTTACAAATAATCTTGTGCCTTGTCCCCCAGGTATAACAAGAATGCCATCATATTTTATTTTATCGACAGATTGTGTTATAATTTCAGTACCTTGTCTGCTTTTAACAGCCCCACCATTTATAGAAAAAAAGCGCATTTGAAAACCTGAAAGACATCCGAGTATTTCTACCGGACCAAATGCATCAAGAGTTTCAAAATCATCAAACAGAAAAATGTTTATATCCATATTATGTTCTTCTCCTCCTTATTTCTAGATTACTTGTGAATAATACTATATGATTCAATCCTATTTTCATTAATGTCTTCCTTCTGAAAGCATTTTATCTTTTCTTCTCATCTCTCTGTTCATAATTTAGGCTCTAATCCTAACATGAGGTCTAATAAGTGAATGCCCTTTTTTCCTCCAAGATTGATGCCCTTTACACAGGCAATGCAATAACAGACAACTTCATTGGCATCAATTTTATTGCAGTGTTTTTTCATTAATGCTGTCTGCTCTTCTTCCGTATGCGGCAAGAAAAGACCTTCCGCGTTCTCAATGAAACGCTTTGGTGCAAACTCTCCATTTTGCTTAGGAAGCGTCTCATAGAGCGTAGTACCGCAAGATCTCGTTTTGCTAAAGTTTTCATCTAATTCTTCAATATCAATGTTCATTTTCTGTAGAATTCTTCGGACTGCTTTTTGCTGGGGCTCATTGTCATATACACGCCAACAATCTTGCACAGCCATTTTTTTATGGCCGTAATCAGGAAATGGGAATTGCTTATCATCTTCTAATAGTTCCCATATAGAAATTACTTTTTTAGCAGCAGAATCTTCTCTGCAAAACGCAGAACACGTATTACATATATAAACCACCGTATCATCATTTGTAAGCTTTTTGTGACTTGGCCTGCAACATCCCCAAATTTGAATATCATAATTCTCTGAGAGATAATTCTTTATTCTCTTGCTGGCTTCCGGGGAATAAGCCGTAAATTTGCAACTAGGTAAATAAATCATTGACATCTTAATCGCTCCTTTGCTATGCTCATTGTTTGACTTTCATCTGTAAAAAATGTTTCACCAATTTAATTCAGAGAATTACTCCAAGTCCATTTCATATTCAAGTTCTATCAAATCGTCCCTCCATGAGCGATTCTCTTTTTCAGCAGATTTTACAAACCCTGCTTTTATATACATGGTAATTGCCTTTTTCAATGAATAACTTTTCAGCAACATCCAAAAGTTCATTTTTTCTTACCTCTGGTTTCTTTACTATTCGTGCCATAAATATTCCTCCATAACAGAGCTTTACTCTGTTATTATTGTAATTAACAGATCTTAGCTCTGTCAAGCTTTTTTAATACTTTGATCAAAAATCTCGCTTGAAGGCCTTATACCTCTCAGATTGTTAAACCACTCTTCATCGGGAAGCTCAATATCTTGTACTGCTTGAGCACAATCATAATGGAACAACTTACACTGCAGATCGATGCGTTGACAAATGGCTTCATAGGATTGCAGACCGAGATTTTTCATCCCGATGCCTTTGGATTTTCTTCTATGCAATATGCGTTTCTAGGGTGTCATCTATAAAAACCCCTAAAAAATCGGGCTAAAAAGGTACTTTTCGACCCCAATTTTTGCTCGATTTTTGCTCCAAAACCACTACATGTTGTGGTCAACTTTCTAGTGATATTTTGAGTCTGCACAAACTATCTAAGTAAATAATCATGATAGGTCTTGATATGAAGATTATCCTCTAAATTACGCTCAACAATTTTCCTGTATCTTGCATTCCGTGGAGTAGTTTTTCTGGATTCAATTTGAACTTATTCGGAGACAATCAATTTCTCTCGCCAATCATAACCTTTGGTAAATACTTTGAGGAGGGAGATACTGTACAACTACCAGTTTCCGTACAAATCCATCATGCAGCCGCAGATGGTTACCATGTTTCTCAATTTCTTGCTGAGCTACAAAAATTCGCATTAACAGCAGAAGAATGGTTGTTATAAACCATTTTTATTACATTATATATTTTTAATCGTATTTCATATAAAAAAGGAAGCATATCATAATTGTTTCTGCTTCCTTTTTTATTTCCTCTATTCCGCTGGTGTTTTCATGGTCTATATATGCAGTTCTAACAACATTAATTTTATAAAAAGCTTATTTGTATTATGTAGTTTCACTATTGAAACTTATATATTTAAACCATTTTTATATAAATCATAAAAATGATGTGTTGGCCCATTACCTTTACCTATGTTTAATGAATGCTCAATTGCTGTTGTAATATATTTTTTAGCCTGCTTTACAGCAATAGACATGGTCATACCTAGTGCAAGATTGGAAGTAATAGCAGAAGAGAAAGTGCAACCTGTCCCATGAGTATTTTTTGTATTTATACGCTGGGTTTCAAAATAATAAAACTCTTTACCATCATATAGAATATCCAGTGCATCCCCAATAGCATGACCACCTTTGACAAGAACGTTTTTGCACCCCATATCATAAATAAGCTTTGCCGCTGTTTTCATATCTTCTGCACTGCTTATCTTAATATTTGATATCTTCTCAGCCTCTGGAATATTAGGCGTAAGTAAATCAGCATAGGGTAGTACAACCTTGATCAGCGTGTCTATGGAATTAGGATTCATAAGAGGGCAACCATTTTTCGCATACATGACAGGATCAATTACAACATTGTATGGTTTATATTGCTCCAGCTTTCTTGCTACTGCTTCCATGCAAGGTTGTGTAGACAGCATACCAATTTTCACAGCGTCAACCTCCATATCTTCAAATATGGCATCAATCTGCTTCTCAATCATATCTGGGGTAACATCCTGTATATCAATAACACGGCTTGTATTTTCTGCTACCACTGAAACAATTACACTCATTCCAAACACCCCATGGGCAGAAAATGTCTTTAAATCAGCTTGTATTCCAGCACCTCCACTGCAATCTGATCCAGCAATACTAAGTACCTTTTTCATTGAAATTCCTCCTTTTTTCCTTTATGTATATATAATAAATTAGGGTACTTCTCTATACGGAGAAGCACCCTAATCATATACAAATTTCGTATGTGATTTGCTTCCCTACGTCAGTATTAACCAACAGGTTCAAAGGGTCAGGTTTTACCTTCTCAACTACTTATAGTCCCCCCGCAAATGTTAATTATATTCATTTTTATACTTAAGGCATCTTCAAAAAATAAATAAGTCAAAATCCTCGTCTATTTTGAGTTATACTGCGTTAACAGAACCCTTAGATAGTGCTACTATCTGCGAAACCTGTTTCCTTGTCTAACTCAAAATATACTTCCCATCTTTTACTTATTATTTATTTTCAGATACCTAATGACCCTATGTTAAATAATAATAGGGTACTTCTCTACACAGAGAAGCACCCTAATCATATACAAATTTCGTATGTGATTTGCTTCCCTACGTCGGTATTAACCAACAGGTTCAAAGGGTCAGGTTTTACCTTCTCAACTACTATGTAGTCCCCCCGCAAATATTAAGAATATTATTAATATTGATTATATTCCATAGTAGCAATATGGTCAAGTTACAAAAGAAGTTTTAGATATAAAATGAATCCTTATAAACCCTTGACTAATTCAGAAAATTCTATAGTATTCCTGTTATATATATCTTTTTATTAGAATTTTTCTTCAACATGTTTAGTTGTAAAAAATGCTGCAATGATTGAAATTGGTAATACACTCAAGGCCGTGACTACTGGAATTATTGGTAGCATAAGCGACACATATAGTAACCAGCAAATCGGCACATATAATAGTAATATTCCTATACCAATGATTGTTGTTCCTATGAATCTAGCTATATCTAGCTTTCCTAAAAGTGATACAAATAATAATCCTAGTGTTGTTAATGAAAACAGATAGCTCATAGAATTAAAAAAGATTGTAGTCCCTATAATGAGTATTAATTGAAGTGGTAATAAATCTGCAATAGCCTCAACAATAGATTGTTTTCTCATTCGAAGAATAAATATAAATAGACTAACTAGGGCAAATATCATAGTTTGAACAATAAAAAGAACTTCTGTATTGCTTGTCTCAGTCAGATTAAATATATTTGCCGCTAATCTTATAATGCCCCAACTTAATGCAGCCATGATAAATATTGTTCCAATCAACCTAGTCATTCCAATGAAGATTTGATGTGGCTGTATATTTCCATTCTTAATTTGTAAAACAAACCAAATTAAAGTAGCAAAAATAGCACATACTGCAAGGAAAAAAGCTACATCACCATTCATTAAAATTAAATGACCTGGTAAAAACGGAAAATAAATTCCTTCTTTTTCTGAATTATTTCCTTGAAATTGCTCTTTTGCACTATAATCAACAATTTTTAAATAATTATATGCTGTTTTATCATTAAAGTTTTCATAATTATCCGACATTGCACCATAATTTTCAACACCTTCTGTCACTGTAAAATTAAGGCCTGAATATCCTGCATCTAAAAATCTAGTCAAATCGGTAACATTTGGCATTTTGTGATATAAATCTGCTGTAAAAGAAAAAGCTATGGGATGAGAAACTGCTGATTTAAAATAATGCATAAGATCATAATTATAATTAGAAGTTTCAAACATCAGTAATCCACCACGATTACCGCGTCCATCCACATTAATAACAAGATCTACCAACGTTTTTAATTCTGGATGAGATTCTACAAATGCTTTCGAACCAAAGGTTCCTAATTCCTCACCATCACAGAGTAAAAAATATAAATCATTTTTTAAGTCATTATTTTTTGATTGCTTTCGCATAGCTTCAAGCAAAGCAGAAACAGAAATCGTGTTATCGCCTGCTCCCAAAGTACCTTTTTCTGTATCGTAGTGAGCCATGATTAATACTCCTCGATCTGTATCCGGCGCATCTAATTTAACCAAAATATTTTTTAGTATAAGTTCATCTTTTTCATTAATATGAACTTCATTTCGAATATATTCTTCTATTTCATTTTCTTCTCCTAACTCGCTTTTCAGTTTCTCAATAGAGTAAACTTCAGTTTCAATGATAGGCTCTAATCCCATTTCTCTGATTTGTGATAGAATATATGAGCGTACTGACTCAATCTCTTCTGAGCCAGCTGGATGTGGTGTTACCGTCATAGCCTTCAGATTATCAAGCATCTGCCTATAAGCTGTGTAATCTGCATCCGATTCTGAAGGTACTGATGTTGGTTTTACTTGCAAAACTCCTACTAAAATACCTGTTATTAAAACCAAAATCATAAAAAAAATAGATGTTATTTTGAATATTCTTTGATTTTCATATGCAAAAAAATTTTTAATCGAATTCCAAATTTTGTTCATTTTTCCTCCTACTATATTATGCATTTTTTCTAGAGTGCATTTATATAATTCACTCTTATACAAGTAAATTTACCAATTTAAGCTTTAATTCTTCTAGCATAAGTCACTCAACCAATTACTGCAGGTTTAGTATTATTGTCACCGCTAACTTCACTATAAACATCTGCAAAGTGGTGACAATAGGATTGTCCAATTCATGATAAATAGGAATATTGTAAAACTCTATCAAAATTGTATCGACAGTGGAAATCAGCATGTTTTGTACCTTATGGCATTTGGGGCAATAATCTCTGGACATAACATATCTCTTAACAAAGCTGCACTCTGTCAGTATTGTAACTTACAGAGTGTTGCTCTGTCAATGAGCTAACAATAGAAATGATAAAACACAAAAATGAGAAACACTTTATATTACTAACCTGTTGACTGTCTATCTCGTTGTTGATGCTCTTGCCTCCGTTTTCCCGCTCAGACAGTACGTCACTTTCGAGAGACACAGTGTTTACATTCCGGACTTCTATGACAGCGTTTCTCTTGAGCCCTGTGATAAAACTAATTATCTTCGTATCTCTCCATAATTTTCATCAAGTATTTTTTGAAATTTTGTCTCACACTTAGAGGTTCAATGATCTCACATTTTCTGCCAAATTTAAGAAGTACATTATACCCATCTTCATTGTCTACAATGGGGTATTTCGCAATATAATTATTTTCATTACGAGCAATGATATAGTCTTCCCCAAATCGCTCAATTACTTTATCTTTTAAAGATTTATCTATTCTAATAATTACTGTTACTATATCTTTTGTCATCCAATTCGAATCATCCATTGGTAATGGTACAAAATCCCTTGGAGTAAAAGTTTCTTCTGATAGCTGAACATCACTCATTCTGGCCAGCTTGAATATTCTATAATCATTTCGTTCAATACTAAAGGCTTGTAAATACCAGCTGCTTTCCTTAAAAACTACTTTGTAAGATTCCACTTTACGAGAAGTTCCATCACCACTTTTATCCGTGTAATTGAATAACAAATATCGCTTATCATTCATTGCTGTTTCTATAACTTTAAGCAATATTCGTAATGAGCGATTTCCCTGATTAGATTCTAAATCTATTGAGAAGTTTTGGTTACTAATATTTTGTTTTAATAAATCGTTTTTCTCTGTCATACTCTGCAATTTGGTCAAAGTACTAGCGATTTCTTTATTATCTAGCAACTGATTATAGCTTTGTAAGCTGGTTATTAAGCTTTGAACATCTTTTGGAGTAAATAGCTTTTTATCAACTTTATAAGATTTCATTAAACTTACCCCACCTGTAGAACCTCTAGTTACCATAATAGGCATTCCTGCAATATTTAAAGCATCGATATCTCTGAATATTGTTCTCCTACTTACTTCCAGTTTTTCAGCTAGTTCACTAGTGGGTACTACTTCTCTTTCTAAAAGAAGCATGATAATTGCGATCAGACGTTGGATTTTCATAAAAAAGATTCACCTCAAGTTTAATTATGACATACTTATGTCATAATGGTCATGATAAAGTATAACTATACTTAAAATAAAAATTATATGGAGGGATTTGAAATGAGTAATTTCAAAATTGAAGAAAAAGAGGCTTTTCGTTTCGTAGGTTTTAAAACAAAATTAGAAGGCTCAGAAAAAATTCATTCAGAACAATTTTCTAATCAAAAAACTGAATTTTTCAAAGGTATAATTCAAAGTGGAAAGATGTCTTTACTTAAGCCAATTTCTGAGTGTAATTACGGTTACGGAGCAGTAACAACTGATAGGTGCAACACTTTCTATTATGCAGGTGTTAAAACAACACAACCAGTGATTAATGAAACCGAAGAAGTTTTATTCTCAGAGGGAAAATATCTGGTTCTTGTTGGGAAAGGTGGACTATCTCGCTTAGCATTTGATAAACTTGAAGATCAGGCATTTAAAGAAATTCTTACTGAAGAATACGATTATGAATATAGTGGAAACCCCATTGCTGAAATCCTATTAAACGGTAATCCAGCAGACTCAGAAGTGGAAGTATGGATACCAGTTAATCAAAAATAATTATAGCGATTACAAATCTGAACATAGTATATCAAAAACAAAAGGACTAAACCACGAGGGTTCAAGTCCTTTTGCTTCATTCTTCGATGGTGGTGGAGCTGAAGTGCGGTCTTTAAAACCCACTAATAGTTAAACATATTAGATATTAGTACTCAAATCCAACTCTTCTAAAGTTTATAACTTTAGCTGATCTATGACCTCACGCTGGATGTTCAACCGCTTACTCTGAAATGTTTCTGAAGAATTTATGTTAAAATAAGGTAATATAGTAATTTTACAAAAATATTGATATATATTTGTAATTTTTATATAATTGGTGTATCTTAAGTATGGAGGTATCAATAAAATGATTATTACAAATTTTTAATAAATATACTTAAATGAATATATGGTAATAAGTTTAGTGCCTAAGCCTATAGGCTTTATTGTGTTTTTCTTTATGCTAGTAAGTAGAAGAAGTCGTTTTATAGAGTTAAGTTCACATTTTTTCACAAGAATAGTTGATTAATCATGGTAAAATCAACCACACTTTTGCATGAAAATAAATATAGATTTTTAACTGTAAGAAGGCTAAGGCTTCTTACAGTTTTTTTATAACACAATGAGCTTATTTGTCTGGGAGAATTAAATTAATGTATAAAATAAAGGAGTATTATAATGAGAGTATATAATATTACTTATAAGGATTGGGAGATAGGATTAACTAATAAAGGGGGAGTTACAAATGTTTAAGAATTTTTTGAAAAAGGCTTCTTGTTTAGTGGAAAGACTAATTCAACTGGAGGAAGTTCTAAATGATGAATATTTTAAAAATAATAACCTTGAAATACTAAAACAGCAGAATGATGAATTATTTTATGAAATTACAAAGGAGGGATATGAAAAGAGTTATTTAAATCCTGATTATTCCTGTGGGATACTAGAGGACAAGCTTCGACAGATTGCCTTAAGTATATATTCTGATATCTTTGATTCCATTAAATACGCTTTTTCTCATGAAAAGAATAATCTATTTAGGCTAAGGGTTTTAATTGAGAAAATGATGTCTCAGGATGTTACAGAAAATGCTTTAATAGATATCTACAGAGAATATAAAATAGAAACCTTAGGACTTCAGGTTTCAGAGTTTATGAGGGAAAGATATAATATTAACAACCACTATATAAATGATATTATTGAGAATTCTGACTTGAAGGAATTAAATTATCTTTATAAGTATGGGAAAAGAATTAGTAAATATGAAATTCAAGTGGCTAAATTTTTTCAATCCTATGATAAAGAAAAAATAAGAGCTACTGCAAATTTAATTGTAAATGCTTATTTTCAGGGCTTTAAGGTTGAAAGCAAAGAAATTGGTGACAGAAAAGAAATTAGAATTAGGTTTAATGTGGGTCAAGAACTATTAGTTAGAGACATTATGATGATTTTAAAGGAAAGAGGTTATTATGGCTTTGCACCTCTACCTTTGGTAGTTGAGGAGAATGAGCAAGTGAGTTATGATCATAGATTTAATAATGCTTTAGTACTTGATGAAGAATTTAAGAACCTATTCCTTGAAAAAATTAAACAGGAGTATAAAGAAAAGGAAACGATACTGCTTAGGCATTCAGGGATTATTTGGTTTGAGACCTTTGGAGAAGAGGCATTTTCACCTATTGACAAGAAGCATGTATTAAAATTTACAAAGGTACAAAGTGAATATATGGGGAAAATAAGAAAAACATATGCAGGATCTAAAGAAACCTATATACCAGATATTAATTCAAGTGATACTCAGATAGCATTTCCTTCGCCTCGGATAGGACAAAATTTTGAGGAAATATTTGAAGAAATTATGAAAATAAACACCTTAGATGTTGATAAGTATGAAACAATCCAGCAAATAATGATTCATGCCCTAGATAAAGCAGATTTTGTTCGTGTAAAAGGAAAGGGGACCAATAAAACAGATATTAGAGTAAAAATGCACGAATTACAAAATCCTGAGAGAGAGACTCTTTATGCAAATGCTGGAGCAAATGTTAATATTCCTGTTGGAGAAATTTATACTTCTCCTGTATTAAAAGGAACAAATGGAGTTCTACACCTTGAAGAAACATTTTTAGATGGATTGAGTTATAAAAATTTAATATTGGTATTTGAAGATGGATATATTTCAGAGTATTCATGTGAAAATTTCGAGGAAGAAGCTAAAAATTTAGAATACATCGAGGAGAATCTTTTCTTCACACATAGTACTTTACCTATGGGAGAATTTGCAATAGGAACCAACACCCTTGCATATGTGGTTGCTAAAAAATATGGAATAATGGATAAATTACCCATACTAATATCGGAGAAAATGGGACCTCATTTTGCCATAGGAGATACTTGCTTTAGTGATGTAGAGGATTGTGATATAAAAAGTCATATAAATGGCAAATATATTGTTGCAAAGGATAATGAAAAAAGTAGTCTTAGACATGAAGATGAGGATAAAGCATACACCGAGTGTCATACTGATATACCTGTTTTATATGATGATCTAGAATTTGTAACAGGCTTTACAAAAGCAGGTAAAAGCATTGAAATTATAAAAAACGGACGATTTGTTCTTCCGGGAACTGAAGAATTAAACAAACCATTTTTAAAATAAGTTAATGAAAATAAGAACCTTCTGAGCGTAATTTAGACTCGGAAGGTCATTGTTTTTGGAATCTACAGCCAGGAACCCTGCAATTAAATATTAATGTTTTCTCACAAAAATGTTTACGTCATTTATGTTACAATTCACCCTTTATCACTCTAATATAACTAAATTAATCCATAAGAAAACCCTCGACTAATTATTAATTAGTCGAGGGTTTCAATGGTGGAGGCGAAGGGATTTGAACCCTCGACTTTCAGCCTGTCATCATGGCACTTTCCCGCTGAGCTATTACCCTCCAAGAATAGTAATAATGTCGTCATGACCCAGTACTTCCTTGGCGAGAGTTGTCTTTCTTAAAAAGACTCATGGTTTTTTGAGTTTAAATCAGATAATCTTTCAGAGAAATATGCTTAATTTTCATATCATTTTACATCTCCTCTAATTTTAGACACGTTTTTATTCATAAGCTTTCTACCAACATTCTGATAAAACCATTTCTTTAATGGCGACAATTCCTGACTATGCTTCCTGAAGAATCCATCCGGAGAGTTAAATATTCCATAATCCTGACTGATTCCCTCCTTTTGTATATAGGTATCATTTTTATTCCAATGGATTTGTGGTTTTTTAAAATCATTGGTTGCTACACCGTATCCACAGAAACTTCCATTACATTCAGAAAACTTTTCTTGGAGTTTGTTTAAATAAGGAACATCAAGTATGAACCCCTCTATATTTAACCAGTTTCCTTCAAAAAAAATCTCCACCCAACTATGGACAATATTTTGGGGAGCAACACTATACATTAAACCTGTCATAGCGCCTTTCTGGAGAGTTTTGTCGATAGTAAACCCGTGAATCCGACATGGGATACCAACAGCTCTAAGCAGAGCCATAAATAAAGTACCTTTAGTATTACACTGTAAAATGTACCCAATGGAGTAGACATTAAAAAAAGTCCCAATCTGGATTATCACAGATTTTTTGCGTATAGTAAGCTATTTGTGACTTTAAACTTTGTCTTTGCTCCTCATGCTCTGTACTGACACGATAATAGGCAGCAATCTTTAATCTTTTATCAGATTGATTTTGCCTTGCCGGAATAGTAGTAGTTTGTTTACTCATTTCAAAACCTCCTTAACACAAAAATGCAGCACCCACTTGGGTACTGCAAACTTTAAATACTATTCTAGATATGAAAAAAGCTACATCTTGATTGGTTGATTACCAATAAAAATATAGCTTATAACTTGCGAGTAATGTCAATTTCGGATATCATACTATTTTTAGATAGGGATTTGAACTCTCGTAAATAGAACGCAGTTTCGCATTTCGTTCGTAATGTGTAATTATAATTGATATTCCATTTGAATATCAAAAGGCTCATTTTCAGCTATTAAAGTGTTAATTTCAATAACATCATCACAAGCAAGTTTAACAGATTTTTACCGATTCCTTTTTTCTAAACAGTTCAGAAACATGAAAATACGAAGTTCAATATTGATCGAAACTACCCAAAAATGATTTCCCGAGATAAATGCAACCAATCACATTACCTTGATAAAATACACCATAAACAATGCAATCTTGGTCGATTGCTTTTAATATGCCCCTCTGCTACACTCTTACACTTTTATAAATCCCAATCATTAATAAATTCACAAGGAATTCTTCTAAAAATTCTTCTTTTGCAGTCTTTTTTGCATTTCTTTATGCATATATCTCTGCATTCCTCGTTGCATTCGCATTTGTATATCTCTTCACATTCACATTCACATTCCTCTTGATTCAGCAACTGATGTGCAATTGTAAATCCGATAAGGTAAGCAGGTGCAGAGGTGTTGCCATCCGCAGTAAACGGAATAATTGAATTATCAGCTACTATTAAATTTTCTACCCCAAATACTTCCCCCTGAAAATTCGTTACACCATCTGCTTCGGAATTTGACATTCTGAGCGTGCTTTCTTCGTGGAAGGTTAAGCTAAGATTTTGCCTAATAAAGGCCTCGAGTCTTATAGAATCATTAATGATGTCCATTGTTGGTGACAGCAATTGATAATTAGGGTCTATATTATTAAGCGCGTTTGCTATATTTTTAATATAAATTGTAAAGGTATCCATTAATAGCCGTAAATCAGCAGGGTCGTCCAAAAATTCCTCATCACCAAGTTCAATTTTTAATGGATCACTGGATTGTATTTCTACAGTTCCTCGACTCTTAGGTTGAATTGGCGATACTCCTACGATCAGGGTATTGTTGGAAAAGAATGGCTCAATTTGTACTGCGCGTAGTGTTGGATCTGACCCAGTTGCCGGATCTGGTAGGAAAGCCCCTGCAATCAAATGAGCATTCGGATCATTTGGAGGCACCGGAGTGTCATTCGGATTAGTTGAAAATACAACCGGAATTATTGAATGGTTTGCCATATGCCTTCCAACATTATTATTATCTTTTACAACATCAATACCTACACATGCAAGCTCATTGGCAGGTCCTATTCCAGAACGCATCAAAAGACTTGGACTCTTGATGCCTGCTGATACGATTATTTTTTTATCTGCAAAAGCTTCACAAGGTTTTCCATTTTCTAAGAATCTTACACTGCAGGCAGTTTTATCGCAAAAGATAATCCTAAGGGCTGTGGCTTTAGTCAAGACCCTTAACTTCCGTCCGTTTACTCCAAAGCCTTCGTCGTCTACTACATCAGGCGTAAGGAACGCTGTTGATGAACTTTCACGCGTTCCATCAGGATGTTGGGTATATTGATTACGTGTAAATGGACCGATAGGCGTGTCGGGATTATTATAATCTAATATTCGCTCAAACCCTGTTGCTTCTTCAATTGCCAATGCAATTTTTTGTGCCATAACAGTTGGGTTAACTGGAGCCTGCCGTACATCAACGCGCCCTTTAAAACCTCTTGCTCCAGGATTATCTGTCATACCGTTATATTTTTCTAACGCTTTAAATCTTTCAATAACTGCCTGAGGTGACCAAAACGGTCCCAAGAGCTCTTCCCATTTACTAATTACAGCATCTGTGGGACGCACCCAAAGTTGACGGTTAACAGAAGATGCCCCTCCAAGGAGCCGTCCTGTTGTCCAGGGAAAGGTTCTATTGTTAAGTTCTTCCTGAGGCACTCCCTGGCCCTGCCAAAAGTATCTAGCAAAAAATAAATTTTGCAATACCGGAGCAAATGTTGAGTTGGAAATAGGCTCATCCGTATCGTCGTCTTCACCTGCTTCAAGCAGTAATACAGAGTTTTTTTTATTATCGGAAAGTATCTTGGCAGCGGTTGCACCAGCAGTTCCGCCGCCTACTATTATATAATTAAATTTGTATTTTCTCACAAAAACATCTCCTTAAATATCGGAAATATCTCCCCTAATATTATATGATTGATTTGTAATTTAAGTTCTAATTCATGACGTAATAGCAACACATTACAGCACATAAAAAACAGATATAAATATAGGGGAGTGATACCCATAAAGGTCCTTTAATCCTTTGCTAGGTATAGATGGATTTTTAAATTTATTACAAACAATATTGAAACATTATCTTTTGGGTTAGACTTCGAGTTTTAACTTTTATTGCAGTTATGAAAATATAAAAGCCTTGAAAATCAAATATTTTCAAGGCTTTTTGCCTAAGGACTACAAAACAGCTATTTTCGGCAAATCGGCGTAGGGATTTGAACTCTCGAAACGAGTTGCCTTTTTCTTATTATACTGAAAAATGAGAACATTGTTATGCTTTATTTGCTGAATCTTTCAAAAACATAGTAATCCGGTTTAGCTCCTCCATAAACGTAGTTACCCACTTTCCATTCTAAAAACAAATATTTTTTTGTCAATACATTATAAAAGGAAAGAAGTCGACTGCAATAGCAATCGACTTCTTTCGACAAAATATTCTGGTGGAGCTAAAGGGATTTGAACCCTCGCCTTCCACGCTGTCATCATGGCACTTTCCCGCTGAGCTATTAACCTCCAGGAATAGTAATGATGTTGTCAGGACCCAGTACTTCCTTGGCGAGAGATGCCTTTCTTAAAAAACTCATGGTTTTTGAGTTTAAATCAGATAATCTTTCAGAGAAATATGCTTAATTTTCATATCATTTTACGTCTCCTCTAATTTTAGACACGTTTTTATTCATAAGCTTTCTACCAACATTCTGATAAAACCATTTCTTTAATGGCGACAATTCCTGACTATGCTTCCTGAAGAATCCATCCGGAGAGTTAAATGTTCCATAATCCTGACTGATTCCCTCCTTTTGTATATAGGTATCATTTTTATTCCAATGGATTTGTGGTTTTTTAAAATCATTGGTTGCTACACCGTATCCACAGAAACTTCCATTACATTCAGAAAACTTTTCTTGGAGTTTGTTTAAATAAGGAACATCAAGTATGAACCCCTCTATATTTAACCAGTTTCCTTCAAAAAAAATCTCCACCCAACTATGGACAATATTTTGGGGAGCAACACTATACATTAAACCTGTCATAGCGCCTTTCTGGAGAGTTTTGTCGATAGTAAACCCGTGAATTCGACATGGGATACCAACAGCTCTAAGCAGAGCCATAAATAAAGTACCTTTAGTATTACACTGCCCATAACCGTCTTCTAAAACTCTACTTGCTTCTATAGTATCGTCAACATTATAGCCAAATTTTATTTCATCCCTAACAAAATTATATATCTCAAGTATCTTTTGAAACTCATCTTTATCTTTCCATTTCCTGTTTTTAACTAACTGCTGTATCTCTTTACTTTCATAATTCAACATAGATGTCGCCTGTAAATACTCTTTCATAATATGACCTCCTTATATCTTGATAATCATATTATACAAATTTATTTATAGACTTACTTTCAAAAATCTGCTATCTGTGATAATATCCCTTGCTGACATACCAGTCATTTTTTTATTGACAAAAGCAAAATGTGATGATGAATTAAATCCCGATGCTATTGCTGCATCTGTAATACTTTCACCATCAAATATCTTTTGGTATACTCTTTGCAGCTTATGAAGAACAATATAGCTTTTCAGTGGAATACCAGTTTCTTCTTTGAAAAGATGTGAAAGCCTGCTTTCTGATATGGACATTGCTTTTGCGATATATTTCACCTGATGAAGTGTCTCATCGCAATCACAGGTATCTATCATTCTTAATAACATCTCTATTCTTTGATCAATTTCAATTGGTGTATAGTTATCGAAATAACTGACAATATTTTTTATTAACACCGAATATTTGTGGCTTTTTCCATAATTAATTGCATTTAATAAATGCATTTGTAATTCGACTGCTCTATCCTCAGGAATAATATAATAGGGATTATCTTTTAGTAAGTATATTCGCATAAATTTCCCTAATTGAGTTGTTGGATCTACTAACATTGTAAAATGAATTAAATTTTCAGAATAAAACTCATGCATTGTATTCACATTGACAGCTATAGCCCGGCAATTTATTCTTTGATCCTCTACGTTAATTATTAGTTTTTCATCAGCGCTAATAAATAGCTGTAACAGCCAATGCTTATGCAAGTCTGATTTTATACTATTTGTTATAGCACCGAAATTTTGTCCACACATAAAAATATCATTCATTTCCTCAACTCCTGTTCAAAAATCAGTCTCAGTAACCTGCATTTTCGAATTTCCGCATCCGCACTTTCACATCGCTAAATCTGCAAAACTCAACCCCATTACTCTATGATAAATATGCTCATTTCTGTTTCCCTAGACTTAAAACACACTTAACTGTCTGGTTCATAACCTCCTGAACCCCTTGATTATACTGACTTTTTTTGTTTAAGCAGAGCAACGGTTTCCACATGTGTTGTGATAGAAAGGTGATATTGGTACACGGAATTACTGATTTTGCGCAAAGATGTACCCCCTTTAAGTAAGGGGGTTTGTAATTTCCTATTTTCAATTTTATCTCAATAATTTCAATTCTATCAACAGGCTTAAAAATTTCTATCTTAGAATCTATTTTCGAGAATCAAGAATAAACATAGATGCATCACGGCCCATGAATATTTTACTTCCAGTATAAAAAGTTTTAGACTCAATATCCCTGTACCCAATTTTAGTCATAATATCAGCTAGCTTTACCTGCTCAAATCCGTTATGAACCATATCCGAAACTACTTCTTCATTTTTATTAAAATCTACAATTAGTAAATGTCCTCCTGGATTTAGAACATCATATAATCTTGATATAATTAATTCAACATCTTTAATATGGAGTAGAACCTGAGCCATAAAAATATAGTCAGCATGTAAATCAGATTGACCTTCCTTTTCAAAATCAAAGCATAGGGTATCTGCATTCTGAATATTAAACTTAGAAATCTTTTGATTTATTTGATTAATCATGTTTTGTGATGTATCCAGAAAAACCATAGAATTAAAATCATTTAACAAGTTCATTCCTACAAGTCCAGTTCCACACCCAAAATCAATAGCCTTCTTACTTTTGGTGTCAACTAAATATTCTCCAATGGCATCTGATGATACCTTAGCAATTTGGATTCTTTCAGCAGTGTCATATCTATTAGCTATGATTTCAAACTTATCAGTATTTCCCATAATTATCTCTCCAATCTACTTTAATAAAATCTAATGCCATCTTTATTATCTACTCAAGGATTTCCGTTCTTCAAGCAATTACAACAATATGACTAATCAAATATAACCTCCCATTTTTCATTTTTATGTGCATCAAAACACATTTGGATTTGATCATAAACATTTTTATTTTCATCTATGATAGGCAAATTATCAAGAGAAAAGAAATTACTTTCAGTTGTTTCATTATTTGATTGAAAACT
>NZ_JBLLJL010000011.1:0-25396 GCF_056172015.1 Clostridium sp. LXY-7
TGGTAATGATGCGTTTTGTGGATACACCCGTTCCCATACCGAACACGAAGGTTAAGCACAAGACGGCTGAGAGTACTGCAGGGGAAGCTCTGTGGGAGGGTAGGTGGTTGCCAGGTCAACATGGATCTTTAGCTCAGTTGGTTAGAGCAACCGGCTCATAACCGGTAGGTCCGGGGTTCGAGTCCCTGAAGGTCCACCATATTTGGGGGTATAGCTCAGTTGGGAGAGCACCTGCCTTGCACGCAGGGGGTCAAGAGTTCGAATCTCTTTATCTCCACCAAAGCAATCTGATAAAGATTGCTTTTTTTTATATTTAATTATATATTGCCATTGGGAGATGAGTATATGTATAGAATAAAACAATTTATAAAGGCCATAACAGCAAGGATTACGATTAATGATATGAATTATTTAGATAAATATTTAAATAAAGAAGAAAAGATTTTGGTATTAAAGTTAGCTGATTATGATATTAAACATAGTATAAATGTGGCTAGGGCAATAGAAAAATATATAAATAATAGGCTAGAACATGAAGAACACATTGAATATGTGAAAATAGGCCTATTACATGATATAGGTAAAACTTATAAGAGATTGAATCCTATAGAGAAAGGTATTTTAGTAATTATAGATAAAATAACTAAAGGCAATATAAGTAGATATACAAAAAATAAAAAGATATATATATATTATAATCATGGAGAAGAAGGATATAATATTTTAAAAAATAAAGGATATAGTAATGAATTTTTAAATGCAGTGAGATATCATCATAATAAATGTATAGGTGGAGAAAAATTAAAAATATTAAGAAGGTTTGATGATGAAAATTGACAAACATATAACTATTGTTATATTTAGATAATATTGAATAATGGAAATATATAAGTTAAGATTATAATATGAATTATAAATAATAATAGTTTAGTATTATTGATGGAGGAATTATGATATTACAAAATCGAAGAGAAGAAATAAAAAGTTTATTAATTAACTCTGAGGAACCAATAAAAGGTCAAAAATTAGCTAAAATATTCAATGTTACTAGACAAGTAATTGTTAAAGATATAGCTATAATAAAAGCTGAAGGAGCTAATGTTATTGCCACTCCTAGAGGATATATGATAGCAAATAATAGTAATACATCTATAAGAGCTATAATAGCAGTAAATCATAGAAGAGAAGATTTGGAAGATGAGTTAAAGACTATTATTAAGTATGGGGGAATAGTTGAGGATGTAACAGTGGAACATCCACTTTATGGTGAGATCAGAGCCATGCTAATGATTAAAAATCTTTTTGATTTAGAAAACTTTTACAAGAGTTTTCTAAATTATTCTGCTGAACCATTATCAGCATTAACGAATGGAATCCATCTACATACCATAAGTTGTAATAATGAAGAAGAACTTAAAAATATACTTAATTCATTAAGTAAAAAAGGATATTTAATTGAAGATGAAAATAAAAATAAGGAGTGAAGACATATTGAAGAAAATAACTAGAAATATTATTTTAATTTCCATTGCTATAATATTTGTTTTAATTTCTAGTATTACTATTATAGTGGATTATCAATGGTTTAAGGAGTTAGGATACTTATCAATATATTTTACTAAGGTATTGGCCATAGCTAAACTTATGATTCCAACCTTTTTAGTTACCTTTTTAGCTATTATTCTATATTATAAGAGTTTAAAACCCAATATTAAAAAGTTGAAGAGAGAAATAGAAGTTGATAAGTTGAAAGAAAAGAGAAATTTCAGAATATTAATTATAGTAGATTTATTAGTTTCATTAATATTTTCCTTCATATTCTCTAATAGATATTGGTACAATATACTTGAATTCTCAAATTCAACAAAATTTTCATTGAATGATCCTATATTTAATAAAGATTTATCATTTTTTCTATTTAAATTACCATTAATACAATCATTATATGGAAGTATGTTTATACTATTAATTATATTAGTTATAGCTACATTTGCCATTTACATTATATTTAATGTTAAAGATAAATTTACTAATAGCTTTAGTAATCAAATAGATATGAAAAGTCTAAAATCAATGACAAGTGGGTTAACGAACTTTGCGGGAAAACAGTTAGCAATATTGGCAGCATTATTAATGTTAATGATTTCTTTAGGGTATATGATGCAAGGATGGAATTTAGCATATTCTCCAAGGGGAGTGGTAGTTGGTGCAAGTTATACTGATGTTACAGTATCATTAAAATTCTATAGAGTTATTACTATAGCAGCTCTAATTGGAGCCATAGTAGTATTTTTTAGTGTTATGTCTAAAAAGGTGAAACCAATAATAGCATCTATATTAATTATAGTTGTATTGATTATAGGAGAAACTGTAACATCTGGATTAGTACAGCAATTTATAGTTCATTCTAATGAGAAAACACTAGAGAAACCATATATAGAAAGAAATATTGAATATACTAAGAAAGCATTTAACATTGATGAAATACAGCAGGAAAACTTTACTATAAAGAATGATTTAACAGCAGAAGATTTAACTGAAAATAAAGATATAGTTAATAATATTAAAGTTAATTCATATAGACCAGCTTTAGAGTTCTATAATCAATTTCAATATATAAGGTATTATTATAAGTTTAATGATATTGATATGGATAGGTATTATATTAATGGTGATTATAATCAAGTATTTATAGCTGCTAGGGAAATAGACTTTGACAAATTAGATAATAATTCTATTACGTGGCAAAATAAACACTTAGCATATACTCATGGATATGGCGTTGTTATGAGCAAAGTTAAATCTGTTACTAGTGAAGGTCAGCCAGATTTTGTTATGAGTAATATACCATTGGAAAATAAAACAGATATATCTTTAGAAAATCCGAGAATATATTTTGGTGAAGGAACTGATAATTACAGTATAGTAAATACAAAATTAGGAGAGATAGACTATCCGGTAGGAGGAGAAAATGCAACTAATAATTATGATGGAGCTGCAGGAATAAAAATGACTCCGTTAAACAAATTATTATTTGCAATTAAAGAACAAAATACTAAATTTATATTATCTCAAGACATAACTTCAGAAAGTAAAATATTATTGAATAGAAATATTATGGATAGGGTGAAAAAAATAGCTCCATTCCTTTACTATGATAAGGATCCATATGTGGTTATAAGTAACAATCAACTTTATTGGATAGTAGATGCATATACAGCAACAGATAAATTTCCTTTTGCACAATCAGTTAAAGGTATAAACTATATAAGAAATTCTGTTAAGGTAGTAATAGATGCATATAATGGAACCACAGATTTTTATATAGTAGATAAAGAAGATCCTATAGTTAACACCTATGCAAAAATATTTCCTAAGTTATTTAATAAAGACGTAGAAACATTATCGGAAGATATAAGGTCTCACTTCAGATATCCTCAAGATTTATTTAATATACAAAGTTATATGCTAGAAAAATATCATGTTTCAGAACCTGGGGTATTCTATAATGGTGATGATGTGTGGTCAGTAGCTAGTGATAATTATAATGAAACAGAAAAAAAAGAAGAGGTTCAAACAAGTTCAGCCTTAGATAAGTTAAGTGCTTTAGGTAATAAAGAAGAAAAATCTATTTCAGAAAAAAGAACTGAAGAATCATCTTATGTCACTATGAAATTGCCGAATGAGGAAAAGGAAGAGATGGTTATATTAGACTATTTTAATACAAAGGGTAGAGACAATATGGTGGCTATGTACGGTGTAAGGATGGATGGAAATAATTATGGAAAGATGTTTCTTTATGAATTTCCAACAGGAGGGACAGTTTATAATCCTACATTATTTAAAAAGAAAATAAATCAAGATCCAGAAATATCAAAGCAATTAGCGCTCTGGGATACAAAAGGATCACAAGTACAATTTGGTGAAGTGTTGATCGTACCAATTAAAAATTCATTATTATATGTATCACCATTATATTTAAGAGCATCAGGAGAAAATAGTATACCTGAAATGAGAAATGTAGTAGTAGGATATGGTGATAAGCTAGTATTATCTCCAAATATAGAAACTGCTTTAAGTCAATTATTTAATTTCAAAGAAGAAGATAATAATGGAGGTTCTACACATGAAACTCCAAATAACGGAGAAACTATTGTTACTCCAGATATGATTAAAATTAGTGAAGCCTATAAAAATGCAATGGAAGCACAAAAAAATGGTGATTGGGCTAAATATGGTGAGTACATTAATGAATTAGGAAGATTAATTGATGAGTTATCAAAGTAGCCATATAAATGGAGGAAATCATGGATTATGATATTCTAATATTAGGCGGGGGCATAATAGGTTGTGCCCTAGCCTATGAGCTTTCTAAATATAATTTAAATATTGCAGTAATAGAAAAAGATTATGACATATGTAGTGATACAACTCTAATTAATACTGCAACCATATATGATGGATTAGAGTGTGAAGATGAAGTTACATCTAAGCTTATAAGAAAAGGAAATCTATTGATGGAGCAATATGCTAATAAATTTAATGTTCCTTATAAGAGATGTGGAAGTATCTATGTAGCTAAGAATAAAGAACAAGAAGCATTTATAGACAAGATGTATCATAGGGCTAAATCTAAGAAAATAGATGATGTTGAACTTCTTACAGGAACAGAGATTTTTAAGTATGAGCCTAATTTAGATAAAGATACATCTAAAGCATTATATATACCTAATACAGGTGTCATATGCTCCTATGATTTAGCATTAGCATATGGAGAAATTGCCTTTGATAATGGAGTTACATTTAAGTTAGAGGAAGAGGTTTTATCCATTGAAAAAATGAATAAAAGTTTCAAGATAGTAACAAATAAGAATAAGTTTAATTGTAAGATAGTTATAAATACTACCCTAGATAAAAGACTTTCTATGGAAAGTGATAATATTTCTAATGAGAAAGTTAATAAAAGTTATTTAAAATATATGGTTATTGATAAAGAGTATAAAAATTTATATTCTAATATAATATTCGATTTAAATAGTAAAGAAAGAGTATATATACGTCCTACCATATATGGTGGAATTATAGGTGCTTATAGCAATCCAAATAGTGTTTCTTATGATAAGGTTGTAAAAAAGCTACAGCCATTTATAGGACAAATAGAAAGCCAAGATGTAAAAATGGTTTTAGACTGGCATTTATTTGATGAGTCTGTTAAAATACAAGATAATATACAAGAAGATGGCTATATGAATGTTGAAGTAAAGCATTATGGTCAAGTAACTATGACTCCGGCATTAGCATTAAGCATATGTAAATTAGTAGTTGATAAATTAAATTGTAAATTTAAAAATGACTTTAATGATAAAAGAAGAGAATATTTTAGATTTAAAAATTTATCTAATAAAGAGAGAAATAAAATTATATCCATAGACAAGAAATATGGCAATATAGTGTGTCAGTGTGAAAATATTAGTGAGGGAGAAATAGTGGATGCCATAAGAAGACCATTAGGTGCTAGGACTTTAGAAGGAATAAAAAGAAGAACAGGCGCTGGTTTTGGAAATTGTGGAGGATGTTATTGTAAATCTTATATTATAGCTATATTAGCAAGAGAGATGAATAAAAGCATGATAGAAATAGTTAATCATTCTAAGGAATCAAAGCTAATATTGTCTAGAATAAAAGAATTTGACACAATGTGAGGTAGATGATTTTGAAAGATAAAGATATACTAACAACTATAGTTAGAGTTAAGGGTTCTAATAATTATGATGTGGCTCCAGTAAGGAGTAGTGAAGCCATTGATAAATCACTATGGATGGAGTGTTCTAAGGCTTTAAGTAGAATATATGTAGGGCCACCTCTCAATTGTGGAGATGTAATCTGCAAAAATATACTTAACACAGGTGTTGATATAATATGTACTAAGAAAATCAGTAAAGATAAACTATATTAATATTGACAATAAATATTGAAAATAATAGAATTATATTAGTATTATAGATATAAACCGTTGATGAGATTAGTAATAGTAAAATGAAATTAAAGAGAGTCAGTGGATGGTGCGAACTGATATATCATTTATTATGAATCCACCTCTGAGGGACTGTGATGAGCAGTACGGCATAGTCGTTAATTTATTGAGAGGAATAAAGATTACTTTATTCAATTAGGGTGGTAACGCGGAGTCTTTCGTCCCTTTAAGGGAAGGAAGGCTCTTTTTTTATTCTATTTTAATTAAAAATAGTAAAATTAATATATATTAACTACATAAAAGTATTAATATGAATCTATAATATAGAAAATGTTTATGAGTTTATATATATAATAAGTATTATATAGGAGGAGATTTAAATGTTAGATTTAAAAAGAATACGAAATAATCCTGAAGAAATTAAGAATGGTCTTTTAGGTAGGAGCTCAAATTTTGATATTTCAATAATAGATGAAATTATTAAACTAGATGAAAGAAGAAGAGCTATACTTGTAGAAGTAGAAAATTTAAAGAGTAAAAGAAATTCAGTATCAGCTGAAATTCCAAAACTAAAAAAAGATGGTAAAGATGTAACTTTAATAATGACAGAAATGAAAAAATTAGGTGAAGATATAAAGGAATTTGATAATGAACTTTTTCAGATTGATGGAAATATAAAAAATTTTATATTAAGAATACCTAATATACCAAATATTAATGTACCAGATGGTAAATCTGATGAGGATAATGTGGAAATAAGAAAATGGAGTGAGCCTAGAAACTTTAATTTTGAACCAAAGGCTCACTGGGATTTAGGAACAAACTTAAATATCTTTGATTTCGAAAGAGCATCTAAAGTTACAGGTGCAAGATTTACAATATATAAAGGATTAGGTGCAAGACTGGAGAGGGCAATAATTAATTACTTTTTAAATACTCATGTAGATATAGCTGGGTATACTGAAATATTACCTCCATACATGGTAAATAGAGATAGTATGACTGGTACTGGTCAACTGCCTAAATTTGAAGATGATGCATTTAAAGTTACTAATAATGATTATTTTCTTATACCAACTGCAGAGGTTCCTGTAACTAATATGCATAGAGATGAGACTTTAGAGGGAAATAAACTTCCAATTAAATATGTAGCTTATAGTGCATGTTTTAGGGCTGAAGCTGGATCAGCGGGAAGAGATACAAGAGGTCTGATTAGACAACATCAATTTAATAAGGTTGAACTTGTTAAATTTACAAAGCCTGAAGATTCATATGATGAGCTTGAAAAGCTTACAAATGATGCGGAGAAAGTACTTCAAGGTTTAGGACTTCCTTATAGAGTAGTAAGACTTTGTAAAGGTGATTTAGGCTTCTCTTCAGCTACAACTTATGATATTGAGGTTTGGATGCCAAGCTATAATAGATATGTGGAAATATCAAGCTGTAGTAATTTTGAAGATTTTCAAGCTACAAGAGCAAATATAAAATATAAAGAAGATCAAAAATCAAAACCAAAGTTTGTGCATACATTAAATGGATCAGGGGTAGCTATAGGAAGAACAGTAGCAGCAATACTTGAGAATTATCAAAATGAAGATGGAACAATAACTGTACCAGAAGCATTAAGACCGTTTATTGGATGCGAATTTATTAAATAGACTTTTTTTAGCATAGTGTTGATAATGAACTACATATTATTAGGTACAGCTCTTCAGAAGTTAAACTAGAGAGTTCTTTGCTCTACAGGAATCTAAGTTTACACTTAAACCGCTTCAAAATCTTGAATATGTAGTTCTAAAATCAACTTTAAGTGATGATAAATTAGTAAAAATAAATTTTTTTGTTGACACACTAAGCTATTTTTGATAAAATAACCCTTGTAGGACACGGAGAGATGGTCGAGTTGGTTTAAGGCACCGGTCTTGAAAACCGGCGTACGTGTGAGCGTACCCAGGGTTCGAATCCCTGTCTCTCCGCCATATTTTATATGGAGAAATACTCAAGTGGCCGAAGAGGCGCCCCTGCTAAGGGCGTAGGTCGGGTAACCGGCGCGAGGGTTCAAATCCCTCTTTCTCCGCCATATAAAATATAAGTTTTGCGGAAGAATGTCTTTATACAAATTAATATAATGTAAGTAACTATTATAAATAATTTATTTATATGATTACAATACGGAGAGATGGTCGAGTTGGTTTAAGGCACCGGTCTTGAAAACCGGCGTACGTGTGAGCGTACCCAGGGTTCGAATCCCTGTCTCTCCGCCATTTTTTTTATCCAAAAATAGGCCTTGGAGAAATACTCAAGTGGCCGAAGAGGCGCCCCTGCTAAGGGCGTAGGTCGGGTAACCGGCGCGAGGGTTCAAATCCCTCTTTCTCCGCCATATAAAAACCATATTGAATTTTGATACTTTATATGTTATGATTTATTAGTAATTTAATATATGCGGTGGTAGCTCAGTTGGATAGAGTAGCTGGCTACGAACCAGTTGGTCGGGAGTTCGAATCTTCTCCGCCGCACCAAAAATCCTAAAAATTGTATAATTTTTAGGATTTTTTATTATATTTATTTTTAAGAATAAATATGGCTCATAATTAAAGCATTTATTTCAAAAGATAATATATATTTATATTGTTTAATATAGCTTTCAGTGTTGGAATATTATAATAAGTATCAATATAATTAAGTGACTTTATCACAGTCTTTATTTTAAATATCATATAATATATAAGTAAAGTAAAGAATATAGTTAAAACTTTTAAGGAGGAGAATGTAATGAAAAATATTAAGGTATATTCAACTAATTCATGTCCATGGTGTGTAAGAGCTAAGGAATATTTGAGGGATAATAATATAGAGTTTGAAGAAAAAAATGTACAATTAGATAGAAGTGCTGCTATGGAGATGTTTAAAAAAACAGGACAGGGTGGAGTTCCTGTTATCGATATAGATGGACATATAGTAATAGGATTTGATAAGGAAATGATTGATGGGTTACTAGGAATATAGATTTTAGAAATAGAATTGATATTAATTTATCAGTTCTATTTTTATTTAAACTTTACTGAAAAATAAAAATAGAATAAAATATACTATTTGTATTTAGTGGATAATAAATATTTAATTTATATAAATTTATAGCTATTTGTTACGAAGATATCATTAAATAAGTAGATAAAATTTAGTAGGATATAGAAGGAGTTCCTGTTTCTTTTGAAGAAATAAATAAATTAATCATATTTGGATATTTCTATTACTCGATTACTATAAATAATGAAGAAATAATTGCAATATGAAAATATATAAAGGTTATAAATACAAATCAGGGGTGAATAGAACATTTCGGTCAGTATAGTTTATAAAAACTCATTATATTTACGACAATTATAGAATTAATTATATTTTAAGGAATATCATATACTTTATTCTATTATTGGATTAAAATAGTATTATTATGGGGCATATTTTATTAAGGGGGTATGTGAGAAATTGAAGAGAGATAAAAATAAAAAGATAATTAAAATATCTCACATTAAGGAAAAAATGTTGAAAAACAATGGAAAGATAAGTGAGAAGTTAAAAAAGTTAAGAAGAAAATCAGATAATAAAAAGGAGAGAAGTAAGAAAATAAAGTTTAGCTTTAGTAATTTTAAAGATGTATTAAAGAAAGACAACTCAAAATTAAATATAGAGGGGATGTCTATAAAGTACAAGCTATTATTAAGCATATTGGTATTGACAACAATAAGCATGAGTATAACAACTATTTTGTCATATAGTAATGCTGAAAAGATAATATCTAATCAAAGCAAGGGAGAGATGAAATCTGTAACAACTAGATCATTAGAGACAATCTCAACTATGATAGAAAAAACTACTAATGAAGCATATGCGCTTTCAAATTCAAAGCAAGTATTTGACATCTTAAAAAATAGCAAAAATGAAGATCCTCAAATAATACTTAATAATAAAAGCAATATAGATTTAAATAATGAATTCTTCAGTGAATATGTAAATAGTAATGCTCATGTTGATAGAATATCTCTTGTGGATAGAGAGGGAAACATATTGTCAGATAGTGAACCTTCATTTATTGGTAGTAGTGAATCGGAGAAATCTTATCATTCAGTAAGTTCATCAGGAACTCCAGATATGAGCAATACTATGTGGTCACTAGACCAAGGAAAGAGTGTAGTAGTATTTACATATCCTGTTTTAGATTCATCTAATTATGGAGCTTGTATTGGATATGTGACATTACATGTATACACAGAAAGTTTTTCAAAATATTTAGAAAATATAAAAATAGGAGATATAGAAAGTAGTTATGCGTATTTAATAGATAGGCAAGGTGTACTTATCTATCATCCCGAAAAGAAAAATATAGGAAATGTTATCGAAGTTGAATCTATAAAAGATATTTCAGAAAAAGTTTCAAAAGGAAGTAAGGTTGATATTGATGTAATTGATCACAAATATAATAATAAAGATTTCATATCATCTTATGGAGTACTTCCTAAAACAAATTGGTTGTTAGTCATAGATGCAGATGCAGATGAGATGAGGACACCTGTAGATGCTATGGCAATGAGAATTGCTATAATAGCAATAGGAATGATAGTTTTACAAGGAATAATAATTTTAATAATATCTAATGCATTTGTTAGACCTATATCTGTAGTAGCAAAACTAGTTGATAAAACATCTAATTTAGATTTAACAGATGATTTTAAGTCCTCTATTAAATCTAAAGATGAGATAGGTTTAATATATAATGATATACGTTCAATGAGAATGAAGTTAAGAGATGTTGTAAGTAAGGTAGTTAGCACTACTAGCAAGGTTAAGGATAATGCATATGTAGTAAATAATGCTACTGAACTATTAAAGGTTAAAGCTGATGAGGCTTTAATAGAAACTGAGAGCATAAGTGCAGGGATTGAAGAAACAGCGGCTACGTCTGAAGAAATTGCTGCATCTTCAAATAATATGATAACTAGTGTTAGTAAAATAGCTGATGAGGCATCTAATGGATATAAAATTACGGAGGGAATATTAACAAGGGCTCAAAGTATAAAGGAGTATTCCTTACAATCAAAAGAACAAGCTGAAGATATATATGGAACTGTTAAAATTGAACTAGAATCAGCAATTAATAGTTCTAAAGAAGTTAAGGAAATTCATAAGTTAGCCGATTCAATATTAAAGATAACTAATCAAACCAACCTATTAGCGCTAAATGCTGCAATAGAAGCTGCCAGGGCTGGAGAAGCTGGAAGAGGTTTTGCTGTAGTTGCTGATGAAGTAAGAAAGTTAGCAGAAGAATCGGGAAAAACAGCTGGTGGGATTCAAAATATTGTTAAGGTAGTTGACACTTCTGTAAATAATTTGGCATTAAATGCACAAAAAATGATAGATTTTATGGAAAAGCAAGTAATAAAAGATTATGATGGAACTATAGCTAATGGAAAACAATATGAAGCTGATGCCTATAAATTTAATGAGTTTATGAATGAATTTAATGAGGAAGCTAAGATATTAAGGGATAATATAGATAGCATAGTTTCAGCGTTAGATGGCGTAGCGATAACTATGTCTGAGAGTGCATCAGGAGTATCTATTATCACATCAAGTTCTATGAATATGGCTACTAATATTAGTGAAATAAAGAATTCAGTAGAGGAGAGCAATGGAACAGCTCAGGAGCTTGATAATATTATAAATAAATTTAAATTGTGATAGGAATAAAATAAGGAGTGAGAATTTAGATTCTCACTCCTATTTTTTCGCCTAAACGTACAGAGGACTCTATTCCATTGTTACTATTAATAATTATATCATCATCTATTTTTATAATATCCTTTTTAAAAAATAGCATTACTGTAGAGCCACCAAACTTAAAGAAGCCCTTTTCATCACCTCTATTTATAGGATGATTCTCTTCATAAGTTTGAATTATAGAACCTACAAAAGTAGCTCCAATTTCCACATATAATACAGCATCAAAATTATCACTTTTAAAAACACTATATTCACGTTTATTTTCACAAAATATCTTACCTATCTGTGATAGGGCAATTGGATTTACTGAAAAATAACTTCCTTTAATATAATGAGTTTTATAACAAAATCCAGAGTCTATAAAATGAAATCTATGGTAGTCGGTAGGACAGAGTCTGAAAATTAAGCAACATCCATTTTTATAATCATTTGATAACTCTTTATTATTGATTAGATCTTCTAATTTATATTCAAAGCCTTTAACTTTAAAGGTTGAATTTTCATCTATATTTTCTATAGCTAATAACTTACTATCGCAGGGAGATATTAAATTAGTTTTCTCATAACATATATTTCGGCCATTATGCTTTAGTTTTCTATAGAAAAAATCATTAAAAGAAGAGTATTCAGTTAATTCTTTCTCAAACTGATTTATATCTATGTTGAAATTTTTCACAAATTTTTTAATAAATAATCTACTGATAGAAGTATCACAAAGTTTTCCATATAAAGTAGAAAGTATTTTCCTTTTAATTATAAGATTTAATAATCCTTTTCCTAAAGATGTATTATAGATAGCTCCAATAACTTTACCACCAGCTATATTTTCTACTTCATGAGTTCCATTCTGTCGATTGAAATACTTTATCATTTTTTCCTCCTAAAAGTTAATATAATAATATATTATTATTATAACACATTATATATTAAAAAAGTTCACCACAGATGTGGTGAACTTCTATATATATCTATATTACATCGCTATTATTAAGTTTTCTCATATCATCATTAGATGGTTTTTCACTTCTATTTTTGAAGAAATCCTCAGCTATTTGAGGGAAAGCTAAATAAGAAAGAATATCTTCATCTCTTGTGATAGTATCCTTTAGAATTTCTTTGGTTTTTTTGAATGCAGGCTCTAAGCTATCTGCAAATCTTCCAGTAATAGGAGTATCGTTACCAAGAGCTTTCTTTAGAACTTCTTCATTAATCTTACCAGGAGCTTTACCGTATTCTCCCTTACAATAAGCTTTAACTTCTTTTAATACCATCTTGTATCTTTCACCAGTTAAAACATTTACTGTAGCTTGAGTTCCTACCATTTGACTCATAGGAGTTACAAGTGGTGGATATCCTAAATCTTCCCTTACTTTTGGAACTTCAGCTAAAACAGCATCAAGTTTGTCTATAGAGTTTTGACTTTTTAACTGAGAAATCATATTTGATAACATTCCACCAGGAATTTGATTTGTTAAACCTTCTGGTTGAGGAGTTAATACCTTTGGATCTAATAATCCTGATTTTAAAACTTCATTTCTAACAGGTTTAAAGAAATCATTTATATGTGTTAATTTATCTATATCAAGATTAGTATCAAATCCAGCTGAAGTTAATGCTTGATGCATAGTTTCAGTTGGAGGTTGAGCTGTACCGCTTGAGAATGATGAAATAGCACAATCAATTCCATCTACCCCAGCTTCAGCAGCCTTATAATAAGTCATTTCAGCAAGACCATTTGTGCTATGAGAGTGAAGGATAACTGGTATTTTTACAGTCTCTTTTATACCTTTAACTAAATCATAAGCTATATTAGGCATTAAAAGTCCAGCCATATCTTTTATACATATTGAATGAGCTCCCATATCTTCCAATTGTTTAGCTAAATTAGTATAATTATTTACATCATGAATAGGACTAACAGTATAAACTATACAGCCTTGAGCATGGGCACCTTGCTTTATAGTTTCATCCATAGCTACCTTAATGTTATCGAAGTCATTTAAAGCATCAAATATTCTAATTATATCCATACCATAGTAAACAGACATTTTTATAAATTCTCTAACTACATCATCAGGATAATGCTTATATCCTAGAATATTCTGACCTCTTAGTAGCATTTGAAGAGGGGTTTTCTTAACTATGCTTTTAATATTCTTCAATCTTTCCCATGGATCTTCATTTAAATATCTTAGACAAGAGTCAAAAGTTGCTCCACCCCAACATTCTAACGAATAATATCCTGCATTATCTAACTCTTTAAGAATAGGTGCAAATTCCTCATAAGGCATTCTTGTAGCAATTAATGACTGGTTTGCATCCCTAAGTACTGTCTCGGTTATATGGATTTTTTTCATTAAAATCACCTCTGAAATTTTTGTTGCAAAATAATAATATATTAACATTTTAACATAAAAATAAATGTAATTGTGCAATAAATCATTTATTTTTCAGAAAGTTTAAGAAAAGAACATCGAAAATACACATTAATACTGTTAACATACCCCAAATAATAAAAATTAAATATGTAAATAAAATAATTCAAACTATATTCTCAGAAATTTAAATTATGTAGATATTGACGATTGACTAATAAATAATTATAATATTGATTATAGACTTGCGCCCGTAGCTCAGCAGGATAGAGCATCCCCCTCCTAAGGGGAAGGCCGGAGGTTCGACTCCTCTCGTGCGCACCAAACTTAGTAAGGCCTAGCTTTGCTAAGTTTTTTTTAATCATTTTCAGAACTTTAATAGAGGTATAAAATATGAATGAGTATTTTATGAGTATGGCGATACAAGAAGCAAAAATTGCAGGAAATAAAGGCGAGGTCCCTGTTGGAGCTATAATAGTAAGAAATAATAAAATTATATCAAGGGGACATAATATAAAGGAAGATACTAATGATCCTACCGATCATGCTGAAATTATAGCTATAAGAAGTGCTAGTAAAAAACTTAAATCATGGAGATTGAATGATTGTGATATGTATGTGACTTTAGAACCGTGTCCAATGTGCGCAGGAGCCATAGTACAGAGTAGAATTAAAACATTATACATTGGAACCTTTGATCCAAAAGCAGGTGCATGTGGTTCAGTTTTAAATGTGGTTCAAAATTATAATTTTAATCATTGGGTAAATGTAAAATGGTTATATGATGAACAGTGTAGTGGTATTATAAAGGAGTTTTTTAAAAGTAGAAGAAGAGGAGGAAATTCAAGTGGAGAATAATGTAAACGAAGAGATAATGGATAAACTTACAAAGGTTTGTATATGTAAAGCAATATCTAGAGCTACAATAAAGAAAGCTATAAAAGATGGAGCTAAAACTGTAGAAGAGGTAAATAAAGTTACTGGCAGTGGTAGTGGTGGATGTAAAGGAAACAGATGTAGATGCAAAATTGAAGATTTAATAAAGAATAATTAATAAATATATAGGACTTAATTAGATGTAAGGAGGGGGATTTATGGATCCAATAGCTATAACTATATTTGGTATAGATGTTATGTGGTATGGCGTAATAATTTCATCAGGAGTAATAGTGGCATTGTTATTAAGTCAATATACTTCTAAATTAAAGGGAATAAGTTATGATGAAGTTTTAAATATATTCTTAATTGCATTTCCACTAGCAATAATAGGTGCTAGACTGTACTATGTAATCTTTGAATTTAATAATTATTATAAAGATAATTTGAATGATATATTTAATATAAGACAAGGTGGATTAGCTATTCATGGTGGATTAATCGCAGCAGTATTAGTAGTATATATATATGCTAAGAAAAAGAAGTTTAAATTAGGGGATTTGATGGATTTAGCTGTACCATGTATTATTTTAGCTCAGGCTATAGGAAGATGGGGAAACTTTTTTAATAAAGAAGCTCATGGAGGACCTGTTAGTGCTGAATTTATTAGCAAGTTTCCACAATTTATACAAGATGGGATGCTTATTAATGGAACATACTATCATCCAACATTTTTATATGAAAGCATTTGGAACTTGATTGTATTTGTAATATTATTCTATATGCTGCATAAAGTAAAAGAGAGTGGCGTAGTATTTTTAACTTATATAGGACTATATTCTTTAGGTAGATTTTTTATAGAAGGACTTAGAACAGATAGTCTTATGATGTTTGGACTTAGAACAGCGCAAATAATAAGTTTTATTGGAATAGTAATCTGGATTGTAGGAATAGCAATTATTTATAGTAAGAAGAAAAATTGTAAATGATTTTAATAGTAAGATGTTTAGAAAAATTTAATGGTAAATTATGAAAAAATAATTTTCTTAGTCAAAGGGAAGTGTCCATAGAGGAGAAGGCTTTGTTTTAGAAATATATCAATGTCTATGTCTATGTAACATTTCCTTTAATAAAAACATTGAGTGTTCCTTTGTTAAAAGTTTCCTCTTGAAAGATATATAAAACAATAGTATAATAAGTAATACATGAAAATTTAATATGGAGAGATGTCCGAGTGGCTTAAGGAGCACGCCTGGAACGCGTGTGTAGGGGAAACTCTACCGAGGGTTCAAATCCCTCTTTCTCCGCCATGGTCGTACTAGATGGGGAGTTAGCGGTGCCCTGTAACCTGCAACCCGCTACAGCAGGATTGAATTCCTTGCCTAGGTATTGATTTGTATGGTCTGACCTATATAAGTGGCGTTGAGAACTGGGTCCCACGCAATGGAAACTCATGAACCTCGTCAGGTCCGGAAGGAAGCAGCGATAAGTGAAATTTTCCATGTGCCGTGGAAAAACCTGGTTTGAGTTAACTGTATAGGTAACGCATATAAATCAACTATCGAAGCAAGGTGTACGGCTTGCAATTTTCAGAAAAGATGTTTAAATACATCTTTTTTTTTATAAAATTATAGATATAAGTATATAAAACTATATGAAAAGCAAGAATTTCATATATAATATATTGTAGGAATTATATTATAAAAGGAGGTGAGAGGAGTGGCATATAAAGCATTATATAGAGAATGGAGACCTAGAAACTTTAAGGATGTAGTTGGTCAAAAACATGTAACTACTACATTACGTAATGCCATAAGTAGTAATAGAATAGCTCACGCATATTTATTATGCGGTACTAGAGGAACTGGAAAAACCTCAACAGCCAAAATTTTAGCAAAAGCAATAAATTGTTTAAATCCCCAAGATGGAGAACCATGTAACGAATGTGAAATGTGTTTAAAAATAAATAATGGAACAGCAATAGATGTAACAGAATTAGATGCAGCCTCTCATAATAGCGTAGATAATATTAGAGATATTATAGAAGAGGTACAATATCCACCACAAGAGGCTAAGTACAAGGTATACATCATAGATGAGGTTCATATGCTTTCCATAGGAGCTGTTAACGCATTTCTAAAGACATTAGAAGAGCCTCCAAGTAGAGTAATATTTATTTTAGCTACTACAGATCCACAAAAATTACCTATAACTATACTTTCTAGATGTCAAAGGTTTGATTTTAAGAGAATTAATAGTGATGATATTTTTTATAGATTAAAACAAATAACAGATAGCCTAAATAAAGATATAGATGAAGAGAGTTTAAGACTACTATCAAGAATCTGCGATGGAGCTATGAGGGACGCCGTATCTATATTAGATCAAGCAATTGCCATCGACGATAAGGTAGCTTATGAAAACTTAATTGATATGTTAGGGATAACTACTAACTATAGTTTAATACAGATCGTAGATAATGTTATCAATAAAAGAACTGAGGATGCTATTAAATTAGTCAATAAAATAATAAATGATGGTAAAGACGTAAATCTTTTAATAAGAGATTTAATTACTCATATGAGAAACCTTTTAATGGTAAATGTAAGTAATAATCCAGAGGATGTACTGGATATGTCCCTTGAGAATATTGAAAATATAAAAGAACAAAGTAAAAATATAAGAGTAGAAGAAATAATGAGATACATCAATATTCTTCAAGATGCAGAAAATTCTTCAAAGGTAGCTAAGCAAGGAAGAATATATTTAGAGTTAGCTTTAATAAAAATGTGTAAAATACAATATGATACGTCTATAGAGACTATACTGAATAGATTGAATAAGTTAGAGGAAAATATAGCTTCAGGTAGAGTATCAGTGAAAAGTACAAAAAATCAAATTAATGAGATTAAACCACTCATTATGGAAGATACTAAAACTAAAGTTGATGTTAACAAAATTCAGGAAAAAGCTTATAATAAAAGTGAAGAGAACTTTGAAAACATGGATAGCAAATTAACACTAGATCATGTAAAAAAGGCATTTAAAGATATTCAAAATGTATTAAAAAATAAAAACAATGTAGTACTATCTACTATGCTAAGTATGGGACATATACAATCTTGTAGCAATGGTATAATTACAATTTCTTTTGATAAAAATTTCAACTTTCATAAAAATAGATTAGAAAAGGAAGAGCATAAAAAGATAGTGAATGAGACATTCTCAGAAGTCTTAAAGGAAAAAGTTATAATAAACTACACTATAGAAAATGAAGATATAGAGGAAAAAATATCTAAAGAGGATATACTTACGGAAGTATTTCCAGAGGAATTAATAGAGATATGCGAGGAATAAGATAAAATTTATATTAAATTAAGCACAAAATTGGTTACATTATATAAAATTATTATATATACTATTATAGTAAAACATATTTTCTAAGGAGGTATTAGTAATGGCAAAAGGCGGATTTCCAGGAATGGGTGGAAATATGAATAGTTTATTAAAGCAAGCACAAAAATTTCAAAAGCAAATGGAGGATATGCAAAAAGAGTTAGAAACTAAGACTTATGAGGCATCAGTTGGCGGTGGAGCAGTAACTGTTACTGTTACTGGAAAAAAATTAGTAACAGATATATCTATTAAGCCAGAGGTTGTAGATCCAGATGATGTTGAAATGTTACAAGATTTAGTATTAACTGCTATTAATGAAGCTTTAAAAAAGGCTGAAGAAGATACTAGTAATACAATGGGTAAATTAACTGGTGGATTAAATATGCCAGGTATGTTTTAATTAATCAATTCTATTTAAAAGAATTGAACAGAGGTGACAAATTTGGATTTTTATCCTGTAGCTATAGAGAGACTCATAGAAGAATTTGGGAAATTACCGGGTATAGGTAGCAAAACAGCTCAAAGATTAACATTACATGTATTAAATCTTCCTCAAGATGAGGTAGAGGAATTTGCTAAAGCACTAATGAAGGCAAGAGGAACTATTAAATATTGCTCAGTATGTGGAAATTTCACTGACAGTAATCCATGTTCTATATGTTCAAATCCAAATCGTGATAAGAGTACTATATGCGTAGTAGAGCAACCTAAAGATATAATGACTATGGAAAAAGTTAGAGAATTCAATGGGGTATATCATGTTTTACATGGTACTATATCACCTATGAATGGAAGAGGACCGGATGATATAAAATTAAAAGAGCTTATTACAAGGGTAAATGATGATTTGAAAGAAATAATTGTGGCTACAAATCCTAACATAGAAGGTGAAGCTACAGCTATGTATATTTCAAAAATATTAAAACCTTTTGGCGTAAAAGTTACAAGAATAGCCCATGGAGTTCCTGTAGGCGGAGATTTAGAATATGCAGATGAGGTTACTTTATCTAAAGCTTTAGAAGGAAGAAAAGAAATATAAACGAACTATTAAGGGGAAATTAGTATAAAATTAATTTCCCATTTTTTTAGCCATGTAGACCCTAAAATATAGTTAATCATATCGTATAAATACTATTTTGTAAAATATAGTATAAAACATATATTAATTGTAAATAAATATATAATAACTATATTTTGGAGGTATAATAATATGAATAGAAAAAATATAATAGATATAATATTGACCTTAAGTGAATATACAGATGAACAAAAAACAATTATAAAAGGATTAGAAGAAGCAATGCTAGAATTAGAAACAGCCAGATGTTGCTTTGAAAATGTTACAGAGAAAAGTTTAATTGATATATCTATTTATAAAGAAGAAGAAGCTAAAGCAAAATATACTTACTTCTTATCAAAAGCAAAAGAAGAAGGTATAAAAATAAATGCTGCATACATGTTAGAGGAATTAAATGCTTCTTCAAAATGGTAATTAGAAGTAATATTATATTTCATTTTTGATTATATATAATTAACATGTAGTTTAGGGGGATTTTTATGAATGAAATAATAATGTTTTTAATAGCAATACTGGCAATATTTATAATTGGTAAAATATTTGCATGGCCACTAAAAATATTAATAAATTTAATAATTAATGGTGTAGCAGGCGGAATATTATTGTTTTTAATAAACTTTATTGGAGGGTATGTAGGTATAAACATACCTATAAATGGAGTAACTGCACTTATAGCAGGTATATTAGGAATTCCAGGAGTATTATTTTTAATAATATTTAACTATATAAGATAAGATATTATGAGTATTCGATATAAAAATTGAATACTCTTTTATTTTTATGTTACATTAATATATAACATCACATAGTAATGTATTAATATTACATTATAGGGGGTATAGTATGGAGAATTATTTTGTTAGAATAGTTGTAGCAGGACTTCTAGCTGCGTTAATTGGTATAGAAAGAGAGTTCAGATCAAAAGAAGCTGGGCTTAAAACACATTTTTTAGTAGGCTTAGGAAGCGCTCTTATAATGGTTATATCAAAGTACGGATTCACGGATATGGTTATGGATTCAATTGTAAAATCAGATCCAAGTAGGATAGCAGCACAAGTAGTTAGTGGAATAGGATTTTTAGGAGCCGGGACTATAATAGTAGAGAAACATTATGTAAAAGGACTTACTACAGCAGCAGGAATATGGGCAACATCAGGAATTGGATTAGCTGTTGGAGCAGGATTATATGATATAGGAGTTTTTTCAACCATATTGGTTATAGCGGGAGTTGAAATTTTTAATTTTATATCTAAGAGAACTATAAGTAAGACCTTTGATTTAGATATATTAGTTAAAACTAAAAACTTATATAATATCTATGAAATTGTAGAAGAGTTTGGATTTAATATAGTTGGTTTTAGTTTATATAAGACTATTCATAATAATGAAGAAGTGTATGATATTAGAATAAAATTAAAGTCTAATAGAAAGAATAGTATATTAAGCCTAATACATCAATTAAATGAACAAGAAAATATAATTAAAATAGATTTAGATAATATATAAGTTGTAATAAAGTTTCTACATTATAAATTAATTGATATGAGCTTCATATTATTTCTGCAAATGGTATTCGCAGGTATAATATGAAGCTCAATTTCAACAATCTATTAAACATTGGTCATTATTTATTCATCATTATAAAACAAATTATTCAGTTTCTACTTTAATATCTCCAGAAATAGAAGAAAGAGATATTGCACCAGAAGGGTTAGTACCAATAGTACCATTTATATCAGTATTTTTATTATTAGAATGTGTAGATAAATTACCGCTAAGCTTACCAGATAATGTTGAGTAATTATATTTAAAAGCAGCATCATTAGGTAGTGATATACTTAAATCACCTGATGTTGTGTCAAAATTTATGTTATTATTAAATTTTAAATAGTTCACTGAAAAATCACCAGATACAGATTTCCCTGATATATTACCAGTAAAATTTTCAATTTTACATTGGCCAGAGGTAGTTTTAAATCTCATATCAGTACAATTTACTAAATTACCGTATATATCTCCAGAAACACTTTCACAAATAATTTCCTTTGAATCAATATTATTTAACTCTACATCTCCAGAAGTAGTATTTAAGCTTATATCATTGAAATTCATAGATGATATTTTCATATCTGAAGAAACAGATGATACACTTAAGTTTTTATTATAAGCTTTTGGAATATAAACATCTAAATTTACTTTGTTTATTCCAAAATCAAACTTTGATTCAGATTTAACTTGAATTTTTAAAGAAGAATTTTCCTTAACTACAATTAACTCTGGGGAGTTATTAAGGAAGTTTGATGTAACTTTTCCAGTGAGTTTTATATTAACTACATCTTTATCATAAGGAATTATATTAAGGTCTTCTCCAATTAAATTTATGGATATAAGTTCAACTAAATCAATGGTAATATTTTCTTCTTGATTTAAGTTTATAGAATCATGATAGGTATTATCATCCCAGTAATCGAAATCCATATTTACTATACTATTAAATATATTAGATAAATTAATCTTATTAGATGAGTTATATAATATATAATAGGCTGAGCCATAAGATGCTATCATAGTAATAATTAGAATAACTATGGTAGCTTTAATCCACTTTTTAGAAAACATATTGTACCTCCCTACACAAAAAATCTACATTTTATCCAACTAAATAAATTAATACAGCCTTCGTAAAAGACTTTGGTAATCCAAATAGAAAATACACATAGTAGTATTCCTAAAGCTGTAGTACCGACACCTAATAATAGTATTGCTGAAAGGGGTATAGAAAATGGTATAGATATTATTGAAAGTGCTAAAGAACCAGTAAAACCAGCAACTATAAATCCTAAGCCTCCAATGATAATACCTAAAGTGGCGCCATACAGTCCCAATAAGCAAGCAAATAGGAAAGACCAAATAGGAAAGGTTACAATTCCTATTATAATAAGTAGAACTATATTTAATGCAACACTGTTTGAAGATATTCTATATCTTTTATTATATATATTTGAATTATTATAAGATTTATTAAAGTTTCTTTCATTATAATTACTTTTATATTGAGAAATAATCATATATGGGTCTCCAAGCTCATGAATTATTTCAGATTCAGTTTTACCATTCACCTCTCCAATTTTAAAATGTTCCTCATAATCATATATTATCTCTCGTCTATCATTTTCAGGAAAATCTTTTAAACCGTTATTTAAGATTTGAAAAAATTCAACCTTATTCATAAATATCCTCCCCTTTAAGAATTTTGTTTACACTATCCATAAAAAAACACCATTCATCTTCTAATATATCTTTTGTTTTTATACCTAAATCAGTAATTCTATAATATTTTCTAGGTGGTCCTTCTTGAGACTCCTGCAAATAAGTAGTGAAGTATCCCTCTTGAGTAAGTCGCCTTAATATTGGATATATAGTCCCATCTGATATCTGTATGTGCTTAGATATATCATTAACTAGTTCATAGCCATAACAATCTTTTTGAGCTACAACAGATAGAACACATAGCTCTAAAATCCCTTTCTTTAGTTGAACATTCATTTTCTCACCTCACTTCTTTATAGACTATATTATATCGAAAGGTATTATACAATACAAGATACTAATCTAAACAAAATACAACATGTTAATTTATAGTTCTGCTTTATTTACAATAAAAGGATTAAATGGTACAATTGATAATATTATATATAATTAAGGAGGGTATTATGAAATTTACTAATTTTAATTATGAAAGGCCCAATTATGAACTAATAAAAGAGACATTAAGTAATTTTATAGATAAAATAAAATTAGAAGAAAATTTAGAAGAACTAAAGAAGCAAATAGATGAAATAAATAAAATAAGAAATAATGTAGAAACAATGGCCAGAATATGTAGTATAAGACATAGTATAAATACTCAAGATGAATTCTATGATAAAGAAAATGAATATTGGGATGAAAATGCACCATTATATGAAGAGATTTATTCAGAATTTTACAGAGCACTAGTAGGAAGTAAATTAAAAAGTAAACTTGAAGAGATTTATGGTAAACAATTTTTTAATATAGCTGAATATAATTTAAAGGCTTTTTCTAAAGAGATTATAGAAGATTTACAATTAGAAAATAAATTATCATCAGAATATGTTAAGCTTTGTGCTTCAGCAAAAATAATGTTTGAAGGAGAAGAGCGAAATCTTTCAGGTCTTACCCCTTTTATATTATCTGAAAATAGAGAAATAAGAAGAAATTCAAGTGAAGCTAAATATAAATTTTATAGTGAGCATGAAGGTGAATTTGATAGAATCTATGATGAGCTAGTTAAGGTAAGAACTAAAATAGCACATAAATTAGGTTTTAAGAATTTTGTGGAGCTTGGATATATAAGAATGTTAAGAACTGATTATAATGCAGATATGGTTAGAAATTTTAGAGAACAAGTTAAAGAGTATATAGCACCAGTAGCTAGTAAACTATATAAGAGACAAGAAGAAAGACTGGGACTAGAAGAACTTCAATATTATGATGAGAAATTTGAATTTTTAACAGGAAACCCTAAACCTAAGGGAGATCCACAATGGATAGTAGAAAATGGAGTAAAAATGTATTCAGAGTTATCTAATGAGACTAAAGAGTTTTTTAACTTTATGGTAGAAAATGAACTTATGGATTTGGTTAATAAAAAGGGAAAAGCTGGTGGAGGATATTGTACCTACATTCCAGATTATAGATCACCATTTATATTTTCAAATTTTAATGGAACTTCCGGTGATGTAGATGTATTAACTCACGAAGCAGGTCATGCATTTCAGTGTTATAGAAGTAGATGGATTACAATACCAGAATGTAACTTTCCTACATATGAAAGCTGTGAAATACATTCTATGAGTATGGAATTTTTTACATGGCCTTGGATGAATTTATTTTTCAAGGAAGATGAAGAAAAGTATAAGTATATGCATCTAGGAAGCGCAATTAAATTTATACCTTATGGCGTAACAGTAGATGAGTTCCAACACTTCGTGTATGAAAATCCAGAAGCTACACCAGAAGAAAGAAAAAATCGATGGAGACAAATAGAGAAAAAGTATCTTCCTCATAAGAACTATTCAGAATGTGAGTTTTTAGAGAGGGGTGGATGGTGGTTCCAACAAGGTCATATATTTGGAAGTCCATTCTATTATATAGACTATACTTTAGCTCAGATATGTGCACTTCAGTTTTGGAAGAAAAATAAAGATGATCATGAGAAAGCGTGGAGTGATTATTTAAGACTATGTGATGTAGGAGGAACAAAATCCTTCTTAGATTTAGTAGAATATGCAAATTTAATATCTCCATTTGAGGATGGATGTGTTAGCTCTATAATTGGAGACATTGAGGAATATTTAAATAATGTTGAGGATAAGAAATTATAAATAAATTACGAAGTAATTTATTTAGGTAAGGGTGCCGTAGGCACGGGGAAATACTCACTGCGTTTGTGATAAGGAGCAACCACAGGTTGCAGGGAAGGTAAAAATCAGTAAAACTGATTTTTAATTTCAAAGTAACAAAGTCGCAACGCAACTGCTTTGGAGTAAGCAAAAGTTACCTTCACCTGTGAGCTTTGTGAACTCCTTACCTGCGAACAAAGTGAGTCTCTTACCTGTAAGCTACGCTTGCTCTTACCTAAATAAAGTGCTTCACACTTTATTTATATTACATCTACTATCCCTAGTGTATCTACAAAAGAAAAAGAGAGAAATAAGTAGAAAAAAGAAATAAAATGAAGTTATTTATAATAAATGAGCAACTGTGGTAAATTACTAGTGAATAATTATGTTAATATAAATCTTGTCGCTGAGAGGCGATGAGAAAACAACGAAAAAAACGAGTTAAAAAAACTTGAAAAAAGTTGTTGACAGGTAAGAGATTACCTGATAGAAT
>NZ_JBLLJL010000012.1:0-21225 GCF_056172015.1 Clostridium sp. LXY-7
AGTTTTCAATCAAATAATGAAACAACTGAAAGTAATTTCTTTTCTCTTGATAATTTGCCTATCATAGATGAAAATAAAAATGTTTATGATCAAATCCAAATGTGTTTTGATGCACATAAGAATGAAAAATGGGAGGTTATATTTGATTAGTCATATTGTTGTAATTGCTTGAAGAACGCTTGTAAAAGAAGTTTTTTTAAAAGTTGGACAGAAGGTATAAAAGATAGAAGTACAACCTTTAAAGAATATCCAATAGAAGTTTTTCTAAATAAATTTCTCGTTAAATATAATATAAAACTTAATTTAAATGAATGTATAGAAGCCATTAATTTATTTTATACAGAATATCGAGAGCAGGTATTCTTTGAAGATAATTTATATGATACTTTAAAGGTAATAAAGAACAAGGGTTATAAAATAGGGGTAATATCAAATACTTGCTATTATGATGAAGTTATGATTTGATTGATAATTTTACATTCAGTTATTCATTAAGAGTTGGTAAACCAAATACAAAAATGTAAGTGATGAAATTACACCTAATATAGAAATTGTATGTATAGCAGAACTGCTTAAATACATATAGTTAAATGATTTCAATTAATAAACAATGTTCTTAAATAATGAAACCAAGATACAATCAAATAATTTATTCATAATACCGTATTATTCAATGATATGCGGTATTTTTTAATTCGCAATTTGAATATATTGCGAACTAGTTAAGAAAATTTGATCTTTGGAAATTGAATAGTACGGTATTTACAAAATATGTTACAATCTATTTATAATAGTATTAACTTTGAATTATATAAATTAGAATTTCATAGGATAGCGTTAGAGTAGCTATTAGCCGAATTGTTCGGTTTATAGCTGCTTTTTTAATTGTAACTATTGACATTACAAACTAGTGATGATATCATTTTCGTAGTTTGTAATAATAACTATTACAAAAAGGAAAGCAAATTGGCTAGAAAAGAATGGAGGGAATCTCATGAATATGAAAGTATATTATCATTCAACATCAGGAAATACTAAAAAGATAGCAAATGCAATTGCTCAGGCAGTGAAGGTTGAAGCAAAACAAATAGGAATAGAAGAGGTGACAGAGCCAGTAGATTTGCTTTTTATTGGAGATGGGATTTATTTTGGAAAAATTAATAAGAAGACCCGTGCTTTTATTGAGAACTTGGATTCAAAGAAGGTTAAAAATGCTGCTATATTTGCTACCTTTGGGGGAAACCAGGAAGCGGGAAAAGAAATTAAGCAGCTATTGGAAAATAAGGGAATTGATGTGCTAGATAATCCATTTATCTGCAAAGGAAAAGCATGGGGAATTATAAATCGCCAGAGTCCAGATGAAGATGATTTAAAAAACTCCATGCTTTATGCAGAAAAAATGGTTTCGAAAGTATCCAAGTAAGGTTGGAACTTTAAGAAGGATCTCCATTAGCTAAATCTGGAAGTGATGTGAATAACTCATTTAATAGATCTGCCACGGAAACCTGAGAAAGAGATCCCTGAAATGCCTGTACAGCATCATCCAGATGAGAGGACAATAAACCATAGATGTTCCCACCAATTGGACAGTTTGTAGAAGGATTTTCATGAAATTTGAAAAATTTTTCCATTTTAGCGGATTCTACAGCGGTGTATATGTCCCACAGAGAAATGTCCCCTGGATTCTTTGCAAGAGTAGTGCCACCAGGACCTGGAGAAACGGAAATCAAATCTGCTTTTTTCAATTGGGAAAAGATATTTCTAATGATAACAGCATTCACACCAGTACTTTCTGCGATGGTATCGCTATTGACCTTTCTTCTGGAGGAAAGCCCGGCAATCATCATCATGGCATGAACAGCTATTGGGAAACGTGTACTAACTCGCATAAAATTCACCTCCAGTGAAGTGTAACACATGGACTTGTAAATATCAATCTGTAATGTTTAACATTACAAATAATTTAGAAAAGGAAAATGACAATGATTTTAATTACAGGAGCAAATGGACAAACCGGACGCGCGATTATGAAAAACTTGATAGAAAGAGGAGAAGAAGTACGAGCTTTTGTTCACCGCGCAAATCAGGAACAGGAGCTTAAGGCGATGGGAGTAAAAGAGGTTATAGCAGGAGATATGCTAAACCAGGAGGATGTAAGCAGAGCCTACGCAGGTGTTGATGCCGTGTATCATATCTGCTCTGTGTTTAACTCAAAGGAAGTTGAAATCGGCGAGATTGCAATAAATGCAGCAAAAGAAGAAAAGGTTGAACATTTTGTATATCACTCTGTTCTGCATTCCATTCTGCATGACATGCCGCATCATCAGAAAAAGCATATGGTTGAAGAAATGATTGTAAATTCAGGAATACCTTATACTATTATTCAACCTTCCGCATTTATGCAGAATACCCTGGAATCATGGAATTCTTTGCAGGAGCAGGGAATCTTCAGACAGAAGTTGTTTACCTCTGACGAAACCCGTATCTGTATGGTTGATTTGGGAGATTTGGCAGAGGCTGTGGCTAATATCCTTACAAGCAAGGAGCACATCGGCGCAACATATGAATTGTGTGGACCTGAGAATCTATCTCTATCTGATATAATAACAATCTTCAGTAGACAGTTGGGAAGAGAAACCACTGTAGAGGTTCCAACTGATGAGGAAATGGAAGCAGGATTAAAAAACGCAGGATTTAGTGAGTACTATATTTCTTCCTTACTTAAAATGTTCCATCATTACAACGAGCAGGGGTTTGTTGGAAACTCTAATACACTGACTTGGATCTTGGGGCGTAATCCACATGATTTTGAAAGTTTTGTAAAGAAAGTGCAGGCAAAATAAGTCGACCTAAATTTTAATATTGCTGTGCAGTGACAACTTTCAGTTTAGTGATTAGTTGCTTGAAGAGATAAGGAGAATAAGCGGTATTTTTTATTCCATAATTTGAATATAAGACGAACTGCATTCTTTGAAAATTAAATAGTACGGTATTTACAGAATATGTTATAATCAATTCATAATAGTAGATTATTGTTCATTAATAAGAAAATTAAGTTCTAAACAATAGTAGAAAACTAATTATTTAGAATACAAAATGAGGGTATCAATTTTAACGAGTGGCTTTCCTAACGGATTTACAGATGATTTTATTCAGTGTGTAAAGCAATATTATAATAATAATGGGTCATTTGTACTTATTGCATCTGATTTTTCAGGACATTCAAAAACTGATAGACATACGGATGCATTTTTGAACATGTTTAAAAATAACGGCATTGTATTTAATGAAGTTCGTGTAATTGATGATAGAATTACGAAAGAGAAGTCGGTGCAATATGTAGAGGAAGCTGATGTTATATGGATTGCAGGAGGAAATACACTTAAACAGATTGCATATTTGAAAGAATATAACCTAATTTCAGTTTTAAAGAACAGAGAAGGACTTACTATTGGTATGAGTGCAGGTTCAATAAATATGGCTAAAAGAGTTGTATTGGCAAAGGATATAAACGATAATGTTCCAGAGTTAGCTATCTATGATGGCATTGGGCTAGTAGATATCAATATCGAACCGCATTTAGATTCTGCTAGTGAAGAACATATGAAAGATGTTTATGAAGCATCACAGGTTACCACAATTTATGGTCTTTATGATAACGCATTCATTAAGATAGTAGATGACAAGATGGATATTTACGGTATTTACTTTAAATATGAAAATATTATCAAATAGACATAACTTTTGTAAATAATTGTCTTAAATAATTCCTCAATCGTTAATCTACGATTAATGAATAATTTTCTTACAATGCGTAACACATTATATAATTAAATAAGTTATTCATAATACCGTATTATTCAAAAAAATATGCGGTATTTTTTAGTGCGCAATTCAAATATAGGATGAGGTATTAATTCATCTTAGCATCATAGGACGAACTAGCGAGGGTGATGAATTGAAAATAAACTAATAACTAAAGAGGTAGCTTTACATCAAATAGAAGTAAAACTACCATATATTAAATAGTATTATCTTACAAATATAGGTGCTTCAATTAAGGTTGCAAAAATAAAGTCATGAACGTGATCATCAACACAAGTAGTGGTTCCAGATACAAAGTGAACGTGTCTCCCACCACCTACAGGTATTGCAGGACCGGTAGTAACTCTGATTTCATGAAAATGGTCAAAAAAGTCTGTTTTTGTTTTTATAAAGTGAACGTGGCTTTGGCCAGCAGGAATTGCCTCACTGCTAATTCCTGCAAAACGATGGTTATGAGCATCGTCTGATTCAAGTTCAGCCAGTCTAACACTACCTAAAAATTCATGAACGTGAAATTGTCTTTCTTCAGGACAAGACATAAGCTCTCCTCCTTTACTTTTGATAATATATAGTATTAAAAATAAAGTAAGATGGTGCAGACATGTTATATGAAATATTTTCTATAGATAAAGATAGAACAGATAGCCAAGATGGTTATTTGCTATATAAATTATAGTTCGTCTTTTGATTATAGGACGAACTAAATAATAAAAATGTTCTTTGAAAATTGAATATTGCGGTGAAAAAACAGAATTATTTAGGATATATTGGGAGTTAAGTTAGTTTATCTATTAAAATTATGATACAATTACTATCGATAAAATCAAAATAGTTATAATATTGCGAAGTAAAGGATTGTATAGTATTATAGATAAATAGAAATTTGTACTGGAGATTATCGACATAATAGGGGGGATTGACTTGAACAATAATAAATATAATGGACTTACCCAATATCTTGTTATTGGAATGATAATTGGTTTATTTGTAGGTGTTGTTTTTTCCATAATTATGAGAAATAGCGCTTTTTTCGCAATAAGTTCTCCAGGTTTTGGTCTATTATTTGGTTTACTAATTGCAGATATTATATGGTGTGTAAAGAAGTGGGAAAAATAAGCATAATGTGAAACACGACAAATTTCAATTTGTAGGTCAGATTAAATCAAATTAAAGTGAATAATTTTCTTATTTAATGTCATAACTAAAAAACTGAATAATTTACTTGAACACCGCATTATTCAAATCTAAGTTTTGTGGTGTTTTTATGTCGTAATACAAAAATAGGATGAGGTATTAATTCATTTTAGCATCATAGGACGAACTAAATAATAAAAAGTGCTCTTTAGAAATTGAATAGTACGGTATTTACAAAATATGTTATAATTAATTCTTAAGTAAAAATTATTTTTATAAGGCATATAACATATAGATAAAGGAGAAAAATTATGTTTAGAGAAATGCGTAGAAAAAATCAGTTACTTACAGAGAAAGAAACAATTAAGATATTCGAAAAAGGTACGTCAGGTGTACTAGCAGTATTAGGTGATGAAGATTATCCTTATGCAGTTCCACTTAGTTATATTTATTGCGATTCTAAAATATATTTTCATGGAGCTAAGGTTGGTCATAAGATAGATGCCATAATAAAATGTGAAAAAGCATCTTTCTGTGTAATAGATGAAGATAATGTCATATCAGAAGAATATACAACTTACTTTAGAAGTGCAATTGCATTTGGAAAGATAAAAGTTATTGAGAATGAAACAGAAAAAAGAAATGCAATTGAAAAGTTAGCAGCAAAGTATACTCCAGAAGATGAAGAAGGTCGTCTAAAAGAAATTGAGGGAACATACAAAGTACTTTGCATGATTGAACTAGATATTGAACATATGACAGGAAAAGAAGCAATTGAGTTAGTACGAGCAAACAGTAAATTTTAACTTATACAATATAATAGATGGAAATAAACATTATTCAATAAATAACAATTCAATAGATATAGTAATATCTTATTCGGGTATGTTCAGATTTACTATTTTAGATACTTTAGATGCAATACATAAAGCTATAAAATCAAATGGAAAATTTATTTGTGTATATCCTAGATTCTGGACAAATTCTACTGAATTGAACAGCAATGATAATAAACTTTTAAATAGAGCAATTTGTAAAAATCAAGATTGGAATCAATTTGAAGAAAAATTAAAACAGAAACTTAAAGATTTAAATTTCATAATAGAGAACGAAGGAATATTAGAGAATAATGAAGTAATACCAATAGGTGAAGATGTAATAATTGGCTCAAATATTGTATCTACAAGGGAAGAGTATATAAAAAATCCTATTGAAGGACTTGTTTTTGGAAAGACACTTATCACATGTAATACTTTAATATGTCGGAAAGCATAAAATATATAAATAAAAGAATAATGAATAGATAACCAGTAAGAACTCTATTAATTTAGGGTTCTTTTTATTTACACAAAAGAAGGACACATATTCCAGCTATAGAAGGCACTTAGAAAACTACGTGTCTTTTAAATTGTAATATCTATTAATATCATGTAAAATATTGGTCAAAGAGGTGATAATATGGATAATATATTAATTACAATTGGACAAATATTTGATGTTTCTATATGGTATATAATACTATTCATAGCTTTATTTTTTGTAATAAAGTATTCGATAATAAGTGCTTTCAAAACTATGAAAAAGAAAAACATATTATAAAAACAAATTAAAGTACTAATGCATATAGTAATATCTTATATGATAAACGATGCTTAGTAAGTAATACAATTAAAGGATTAAATAACTGCTACTTCACCATATGAATGAATGACGAAGTAATTAATAAAAAGTGTTCTTTGAAACCTGAATAGTACGGTATTTACAGAATATGTTATAATTAATTCATGATAGTAAGAAAGTGTGAACTAGTGATTATTTATTTTATGTTAAGGAGATTTGTATGAAGGACAGTATTATAGCTGATTTGAAAAACAGTTATGGGCTAATTTGTAATCAAATTACTCCAGTAACAGGTGGATTGTTGAATATGAAATGGAAGGTTTCCACTGAAAAGGGCGAGCTTTTGGTTAAACAATACAGCACTAAGCGGTTTCGCAGAGAACAAATTGAGAGAATCGAGTCCGCACTGCAGCGGCAGATTATCCTTGAAAAAAACGGTGTTCCCTGTCCGTTTCTCTGGCAGTACGGAGATCGTGTAATTCGTTGGCTGGATGATAAAACAGCCTATATGGTCATGGATTTTCGCTCAGGAAAGACCGAAAAAGCCAATACAATCACAATAGCACAAATGCGAAGTCTCGGCAGCACCTGTGCTGTAATGCATAAAGCGTTTTCGCAATTACTGGAGCCTTCAGTCAAGAGCCTTCCCGTTTTTGACGGTTATACGATGGATTTATTATGGGAAAACTTTAATTCCCGTATGACGAAATGCTCGCCGGACGTACATGTTGAATATCAGAAAGCTTTGTTTGCGCTGGAGCCGATTTTGAAGCAGCTTAGCACCGAATTTTTTGATAAGTTTCCTAAAGGACTCGCACATGAGGATTTTCAACCCGGCAATATCCTGTTCGATGTGGATTGCGTATCTGCTGTCGTAGATTTCGACCGTAATTGTTATAGCTATATTTGGCATGATATAGGAAGAGCGATACTGTCTTTTGCGTTGGAAGGCAATGTAATGAATGTCGAAAAGGTATACGCTTTCCTTGAAGGCTATACACAGCATTTAGAGCTAACTTTGCCTAATATAGCGGACGCTTTAAGGCTTTTGTGGTGCATTGAAACACCGTGGTGGATACAGCCGGAATTCTTTAGAGAATGTGACGAAATTCCAAAACGTTTCAAAGATGAAATGCTTTGGTTGACAGAACACTGGTTTGAGATAGATTCTTTATTATGTTTCTAATAAGCATAATCAGAACACGTTTTCTTCGTAATGTTCTTATTTAATAACTAAACTATAAAACCGAATAATTTTTCTAAATACCGTATTATTCAAAAAGAATAAGCGGTATTTTTGTTTTACAATTTGAATATATTGCGAATTAGATAATGAAATTTGTTCTTTGAAAATTGAATAATACGGTATTAAAAATATGTTACAATATATCTATGAGTTTGTATTAAAGAAATTATTAATAATTTGTAGAGGTGAGAAATGGGAAAATATTATAAGTCATTATCAGCAATATTTCCAATTATTTTACAGAACAAAGATGGTAATGTGCAAATTTTATTACATCGTAGAAAGAACACTGGATATCAAGATGGTAAGTGGGATATAGCAGCTAGTGGGCATGTTGATGAAGGTGAAACAGCTAGAATGGCTGTTGTGCGAGAATGTGCAGAAGAGTTGGGGATTGATGTAAAAATTACAGATTTATCGTTTGTTCATTTATCTCACCGTGTTAGTAATAGTGGAGGAAGAACATATTATGATATTTATTTTGTCATTAATAGGTATAATGGTATACCTAAAGTAATGGAGCCAGATAAATGCTCAGAATTGAGATGGTTTAAAATAGATGATCTTCCAAATGAAATTATTGATATTAGAAGAATAGTTCTTGATAATTATAGAAATGACATTCAATATAGTGAAGTAATTGAAATGTAAAGCTGTAGAAGATATAAATAGCTCACTAAAAATAAAATCGAATAAGTTATTCAAATACCGTATTATTCAGAAATGAATATGCGGTATTTTGTTTCGTCCTACAAATATAGGATGAGGTATTAATTCATCTTAGCATCATAGGACGAACTAAATTAATAAAAAGTGTTCTTTGAAAATTGAATAATACGGTATTTTAAAATATGTTATAATTTGGATGATACAAATGTATTTAAATCACATTTGTAAAATATAATAATGTAACTTAAGGAGAGATTTTATGAGTTGGAGTTATTTACCTAAATTTATTTTTCAATGTTTTATTATAACAATTATAGTGGTAATTTATGTGAGAGCAATCAGATTTGAAGATGTAACTATAGAATTTAATAATACACATAAATCAAGAAATTTAGCATTACTAGCAGTGGGTATATCTATCTTAATGACAGCAATATATAATAAGTACTTTATAAATATTTTTGCCATAAATAGTATATTAAATTTCTTAATTGTTAAGATAGTACTAAGTATCCCAGTTATTGCTTTTATGGTAATGAATAAAGAAAAAATTCATACTATAGGAATTATGAAGAGAAATTCACTAAAATCTATTTTGTTGGGACTATTAGTAGGGATTATGTATTTTTTTACTTATAATATAAAAAGTTTTAGTGTAATCGGAAATATTAATTTAGGATTATTAAATGGCATGATATATATGTTTGTATATTGTTCTATTATAGGATTTTCAGAAGAATTTATATATCGTGGATACTTACAAACAAGGCTAATATCAACTAATGGAAAAATTAAAGGATGGATTTTTGCATCTCTAATATTTGCTTTTATTCATCTACCACAAGTTATTATAGTGAATAAACTTACCATAGTACAAGGAGTGGCACATTGTATTGGTTTACTACCAGGAAGTCTTTTACTTGGTTATATATTTATTAAAACAAAAAATTTGATTCCTTGTGCAATTCTACACACATTTATTGATTGGACAGCATTTGTTATTGTTCAAATTTAATAATTATATTATAATGTTATTTTTTATTTTCATGCGTTTTAGGAAGATTATAATTAATTCATAATAAGATAAGCTTAAATAAAAATTATTTATATTATAGATACAGATAAATAGGAATTTGTATTGGAGAGTATATATAATGCTAAAATAATTATGGGAGGAGATAATAGGTATGGAACTTCTTTATAAATCAATAAGTCAAAATGAGTATGATGATGTAAGGGAATTGCTATTTCAAGATATTGAAACAAGTGAAGAATTTTTATGGGCATTGCAAAATGAGCCAGGTACACTAACAGTTGTATACATGGAAGGTAAGATTGTTGCAGTAGCACAAATAATATCAGGGAAAAAGGTATCTTGCTTAATTGTATTTGTTGCACCAAAATATAGGTGTAAAGGAATAGGGCAAGCAGTGGTTAAGTTTTGTGAAAACGAACTGCAAAAAGAATCACAAAAAATAATGACAAATTTTCATGCAGATAATGAGGTGTCAAAAAGGTTTGCAAAGAGATTGGGTTATGAGCGGCAATTTTCGAGTGCTTATATGAAGCATACAGAAGGAAAGTTTGCAATTAGCGAATTTCCTGTAAGGTTATATATTGATGAAGACTATTCAAAAGGCCATGCTTTGTATGCACAAGCATTTCATGAAATGCGTATTAAAGTAGGAGATTTTCCAGAGTCTATTGTTGAACAACCGAGTGAAAAAAATCGGCAAGCCTGGAATGTAGATGCAGCTAATCGTTTTACATATGAAGTAAATGATGAAATTGCTGGACATGGACATTTAGAAGGAAATGAAATTGGCAGCGTAGCAGTAAGAACAGATTTACAAGGAAATGGTATAGGAAAAAAATTTGTTAAGTATTTATGTAACGAAATATATAATCGAGGTTATAAAGAAGTGGTGTTATGGTGTGTTATTGGAAATAATGCTAGGAGATTATATGATAGTTTAGGTTTTAGAGAGCTGTACATTGCAGAATTTGCTTACAAAGTATTAAGACCTAAAAAATCATAAATATATAATACCAAAGCTATCATGATAAGTATAAATATAGTATTTATACTTATCAAATTCCAATTTAGTGAATAGATTTAATATAAGATATAATAAATAGAAATAAATAAATTCTTATTAATGCCGTATTATTCAAAGTGAATATGCGGTATTTTTGTTTCAAAATTCAAAAATAGGATGAAGTATTAATTCATCTTAGCATCATAGGACGAAGTAACTAATAAAGGAGTTCTTTGAAACCTGAATAGTACGATATTTACAAAATATGTTATAATCGATTCATGATAGTATTATTATACGACTTATGAAAGATGTAAAACTACTCAATAAATAGTAATTTGAAAGTAAGTTTATTAGATGTCTTATAGCGTAGTACATATTACAAATAATAAATAGTAATGGAGGGATATTGATTTGTACATTAAAACACTATCAGAAAGCGAAAAAATACAATTAAAACAAAGGTCTAATCGAATAAAAGAGTTACAAGAGCAAGGGATATGTTTTGGTTGTTATAATTTTGAAACGCAAGAGATATTTCCAGGAGAAGGATTAATCATTTATGAAGACGACAAAGTAAGATGTCAATTTGAAAAATTTCCGCGAGCAACTGGTCAGACAACTATAGTAGCAAAAGACCACTATGAGGATATTTCTGAAATGCCACTAGAATTAGGTACTCATATATTAAAAATATCAAATGCAATTATAAAGTTGCATAAAGAAATTATAGGGGCAGAAAAAGTATATATGTGTACATTGTGTGATGGTAAAAGAAATCACTTACATTTTTCTTTATTCCCACGATTAAAAGGTGAGACAATTGGTTTTAAAAACTTTGTCAAAGAAGATGGTATTTTAATGGATTATCATGAAACCGTTGAGATATATAAAGAAAAAATGAAGGAGTTAGTATAATTAGATAAAATATAGATACTCAATTCATACAATGATAATTAAACTGTCATACAAATTCCAATTTGTTGAATTAAGTAACTTAATTTTCGTTTCAGCTATGTCGTATCTTTCTTATTTAATAACTAAACTATAAGAGCGAATAACTTCTCTAAATACCGTATTATTTAAAAAGAATATGCGGTATTTTAGTTCGTCCTATGAATGTATTACGAATTAACTTTTCAGTCCCAAAATACGAACAATGTTCTTTGAAAATTGAATAATAAGGTATTTATAAAATATGTTATAATTGATTCATGATAATAAGATAAAGTGAAGTAAAAATTATTTGTATGAGACATGCAGATAAATAGTAATTTATGGGGGTACTGTATTGTATGGAAATGATCGATATTTATGACGAATTAGGTCAAAAATGTGGTAAGACCGAGGGAAAATACGAGGCTCATAAAAAAGCACTTATTCATAAAGGTGTTTGTGTATGGATTATTAATTCTAATGATGAGATACTACTACAAACTCGAAATAATCAAGTTATGTTCCCAAATATGATGGATATTTCGTTTTCAGGGCATATCCAAGCCGGTGAAACATCTTTAGAAGCAGCTATACGAGAAGGAAAAGAAGAACTTGGCATTGATTTAGAAATAGATAAACTCCAGTATCTCTTTTCGTGTCGAGAGTATGGGGAGGTTGATGGATATATTGAAAATGAAATAGATGATGTGTTCCTTTATAGAACGGATATTCTTTTAGAGGAGTACTCTTTCTACGATAATGAAGTGAAAGAGGTATCGTATGTTTCACTTGAAAAATTCAAGATAATGGTAGAAACACATTCCACTATGCTTATGCCTTACAAAACACATTATATTTTTTTACTAACAGCCTTGGGTAGGTGGTAAATTTAGTCTATTACATGGATTTGATTTCGTACTTACCATGACAAATTCCAATTTGTTAATGAACTTAAAAAGATAAAATAGTATATAAAAGTATCGCATTATTCAAAAATGAATTTGCGGTATTTTTTATGTCGTATTTCAAAAATAGGATGAGGTATTAATTCATCTTAGCATCATAGAACGAACTAAATAATAAAAAATGCTCTTTGGAAATTGAATAATATGGAATTTACAAAATATGTTATAATAAAGTCATAATAGTAAATTATGAAGAATTAGAGAATTGGCAATTTACTGAAGCAATAAGGGAATTAATTTTTTATAATATATAGGAGTGTACTGATATGGAAGAAAAAGTAACAGTAAAGAAAATAAATTTCACAATCGTAATTTTTACAATATCGCTTATTGTTTTTATATTGGATTTTTTTATTTTGTTACAGGATAATACAATTATTTTCTCAATCAACCATTTAATTCGAGGAAATGATTGAGGCATTTTAACAGAATACGGGAGACTAAATGGGACCGATATTTTTGTAGGCCAATGGTGGCGTTTAATCACATCAATTTTTTTACATGCAGGAATTCTCCACCTTACAGTTAATATGATTGCATTGCTGATTGTGGGCTTTATAGTTGAAGAGAAAATAGGTAGCAAAAGATATGTGATTACATTTATGAGTTCAGGAATTATTTCTGCTTTGTGCACCATGATACATACCGATGGTGCTGTTGGGACATCAGGAGCAATATATGGTATTATCGGTGCAATGATGGTTATTTTTGCAAAAGAACGTTCTTATATTGTATGCAAAATGTCTTTAATTAAATGGATATTATTAATATTATATCTGATTTTGCCTAATTTAAGTGGAATTGTTTCTATAATAGCACACATATCAGGCTTATTTTCAGGCATTATAATTACACTTTTTATGTATAGTTTTTTTAAAATGACTGTGATTCATATTAACAAAAAAGAGCATTATCGTCAGTAAAATTGATATAATTCGTATTCTTCTTATTTAACTACTAAACTATGAAATCGAATAATTTCTCTAAATATCGTATTATTCAGCAATGAATTTTACGGTATTTTTACGTCGAAATTTAAATAAAGTACACAACATGAATATATTGTGAGCTAGTTAAGAAAATTTGATCTTTGGAAATTGAATAGTACGGTATTTACAAAATATGTTATGATTAATTCATGATAGTAAGATATTGCGAAGTAGTGATACCTATTTAACAAACAGATAAACAGGAATTTGAATTGTAAATTATTTATATTACTGGAGGTAAATGAATGGATATTGAGATACGCAAGTTAATACCAGAGCTTGCAGAAGATTACGTGCATTTTTTTGACACTACGCCACACGATAACAATGTGGACGAGCATAAATGTTATTGTGTGTGTTGGTGTAACGATGATTATGAGGGCAAAGATCTTTCAACAGTAGAGAAAAGAAGAGAATGTGCCTTACAATATGTTAAAGGCAATAACATTCAAGGTTATCTTGTTTATAGTGGTGATACGGTCGTTGGATGGTGCAACGCAAATACGAAATCAGATTGTTTGAAATGCGCTAGTTGGCGAAGATTTATGGATTATGTACCTTTAGAGGAATCTAACACGGGCATAAAGGTGAAATCCATATTTTGTTTCGTGATTGCGCCGGAGATGAAAAGAAAAGGCATTGCCACACTGCTATTGGAGCGTGTGTGTAAGGATGCGGTCCAGGATGGATTTGACTTTGTGGAGGCATACCCATACAAAGAATCTAGTTATCAATCATCAGATTTTGGCGGCCATTTTGAGATGTATAAAAAAAGTGGATTTAATGTGTCTTTTGAGACTGAACAAGGGCTTGTCATGAGGAAGCGGTTAAAGTAGTACTTTTCAAAATAAGCAATATATTAAGCTGATAAATTCCAATTTATCGGTTAGCTTGTTCGCATTTTTCTTAAATGATGAAACCAATATACAATTAAATAACTTATTCAAAATACCGTATTATTCAAATGATATGCTCCCCTTAGAGTAGACAAATTCAAAAATAAAAATCTGTCACTGTAAAGGAGAGTATTTTTATGTCCAGAAGAACTAAATATTACAATACTAACAAAATATGTTATAATTTATTCGTTATGATATAGTATTACAAATTAAAGATGTTAAAATAATTTAGCATGGTAGGAGGAATCTATGAGTTCAGTCACTGAGTTTTATGAAAAATATGACGAGGAAAATAGACTTACGAGAGACAATGCTAGAAAAATAGAATTTACTGTTACAACGACTATTTTAGACGATCAAATAAAGCCTCACTATAAAATTCTTGAGTTGGGTGCTGGTGCAGGCGCATATTCATTTTATTATGCTGAAAAAGGAAATGAAGTAGTAGCTACAGATATAACACCAAAGCATGTGGACATTATTAAAGAAAAACTGAAAGAAAAAGATAGTGAAATTAGGTTATCAGCAGAAGTAGTGAATGCTATAGATTTAAGCCAATATGAATCAGAGAGTTTTGATGTTGTAACCTGCCTAGGACCAATGTATCACCTTAAAGCTGAAAATGATAGAATAAAGTGTATTCAGGAAGCCTTAAGAGTATTAAAACCTGGTGGGATTTTAGCAATAGCATATATTAATAAGCATTACATAATTCATGTAGTTATGGCACATCTAAAACAATTTTTTACACCTACATTTATAGATGAAGTATTAAGCTCAGGTATAACTAAAGAAGGTGGAATTGAGTGCTTTTTACCAGTTGGATTCTTTACATCACCTACTGAAATTGAAGCATTTATAAGAAATTTTAATATTGAAGTTACGGATCATGTAGCTACTGATGGCTTATGTTCATTGTTAAGAGATAATATAAACGAGCTAAACGAAGAACAGTATGAGGCATGGAAAAAGTATATACTAAGCAGCTATAGAGAAAAAAGTATGTTAGGAATAAGTAATCATGGACTGTTAGTATGTAGGAAGAAATAAAAAGTATTTAACCACAGAATAACATATATTAGAGATATTTATGGAGGGGTAGTAATGATTATTTCTGATAGGAACAAGCACAGAACTTGAAAATATTAAGATACAGAATTTACTCAAAAAACTTGATTTTTACACAAAAAATGAACTTGATGATGGTGGAGAGATTATTTATTATTATCAAATAAAATAGGCATTTAGTGTATGGACATCACTTGTTAATCTATAAGCAAAACTTGGAATTAAGTTAGTTCACAATGTTCTTATTTAGCGTCACAACAATAAAAAACCGAATAATTATTCTAAACACCGCAGAATTGAATTCTGCGGTGTTTTTACGTCGCATTTCAAATATAGGATGAGGTATTAATTCATCTTAGCATCATAGGACGAACTAACTAATAGAAATGTTCTTTGAAAATTGAATAATGCGGTATTTACAAAATATGTTATAATTAATTCATAATAGTAAAAATATTATGTAACAAAAATTATTTATATTTTGTCAGGAGGTTATGGATAATGGTATTAATTATTCAATGCATTGTTCTATGTGGACTATTTACTTTAATGGTGCTTCCACCACTATATAAAAATCCATTAAGTTGCATAAGGTCATATCCTACAGCGATTAGACAAAGGGTGGAAAGTTTGCCCCAATATCAGTCATCAATTAAAAAATACGAAACTAAACATATTACGATTAAATTATTGTTTACATTATTATGTATTATTCTTATGGCAGTAATCGCATGGGCGTTTGGTTCAAGAACATTTATAGAAGCTTTTATACATGTATTTATATTGTTTTCTACAGTTAATCTTTATGATTTATTTATATTAGACATATGGCTATTTTGTCATAACAAACGAGTAATTATTCCTGGTACTGAGGACATGGTAAAAGAGTATAAAAGTCCTGTTCATCACATTAAAGGTGCCATTATCGGTACATTAATTGGATTAATTGTAGCCACTGCATCAAGCGGAATAATCGCATTATTTAAATTTTCTGTTTATAAATAAAATGAGCATAATCTTTAGCAGATTTCTTCGCAATATTCTTATTTAGCGTCACAACAATAAAAAACCGAATAATTATTCTAAACACCGCAGGATTGAATTCTGCGGTGTTTTTACGTCGCATTTCAAATATAGGATGAGGTATTAATTCATCTTAGCATCATAGCACGAACTAAATAATAAAAAATGTTCTTTGAAAATTGAATAGTACGGTATTTACAAAATATGTTATAATTAATTCATGATAGGCAATTAAGGCGAAAAGACAAGAACACAAATTTAGATTTGAAGCGGGGGTACACATGAATACTGATTTTGTAAACTTAACAACAGAAAACCTTGTCAATGAGCATTTATGCTGCATTATCCGCAGTAAAAAGCCCCATCAAGGTATTGACGCAAAGCGACAATGGCTTTCAGACCGACTAAATGAAGGTCATGTCTTTAGAAAGTTAAATGCAAGGGCTACGGTTTTTATTGAATATGCTCCTCTTGAAACAGCTTGGGTTCCCATAACTGGTGACAACTATTATTATCTGTATTGCTTATGGGTCTCTGGTAGTCATAAAGGAAAAGGGTATGGGAAATCGCTGATGGAGTATTGTTTGGCTGATGCCAAAGAAAGGGGTAAATCCGGCATTTGTATGCTCGGAGCAAAGAAACAAAAATCTTGGCTTTCTGACCAATCATTTGCGAAGAAGTTCGGCTTTGAGGTTGTTGATACTACCGATAATGGATATGAATTGCTTGCACTTTCTTTTGACGGAGCAACGCCAAAGTTCGCACAAAATGTTAAAAACCAAGAAATTGAAAGCAAAGAGCTAACAATTTATTATGATATGCAATGCCCCTATATCTATCAAAACATTGAGATGATAAAACAGTATTGTGAAATGAATGACGTTCCTGTATCTTTAATTCAAGTGGATACGCTACAAAAAGCAAAGGAATTGCCTTGCGTTTTCAATAACTGGGGTGTGTTTTATAAAGGAAATTTTGAGACGGTGAATTTGTTAGATGTCGCCTACTTAAAGAGAATACTCAAAAAATGAAAATACAATTTTGGCTTTTTCCCGTTGATTATTAGGACTGTATTTTAAACAGTAGATCGAATGCTTGTTATCCATATTATATAAAGTTTAATCTAAAGACAAAGAAATTTACAATAAATGAATTTGGGATAATTGGTTTTGAAGATTATTACATCTAAAGGCTGATATAATGTTCATTGGGGAATGGTCACCTAATACATTGGAGGTACTTTATGGGGACAAAAATTTCTTTTGAAGTACAAAACTTTAAAGCTGTAAGACTTATAGGCAAAGAGGTTATAGTTGGCAAGGAAAATCCTGTACCGGAATTATGGGAAAAAATATTGAATGATGGCACAAATGAGTTTCTGCAAAGTATGCCTGAACGTGTATCTCCGATAGGGGACACAATTGGATGGATGGGTGAGTACAATCCACATACCGAAGAGTTTACTTATATTGCAGGGATATTTACCAATCCCAATACTATTGTTCCAAATGGATTTTCTTATCGTGACATTCCAGACAGTTTAATGGGAATTGGCTGGATACAAGGAAACACTTCTCATTTAGAAAAAGGGGCTCATAGTAAAACAGAGAAAGTAATGAAAGAAAATGGGTATATGCCTGATTACTCAATCGTTGGAATTTCAATGGAATACTATTCATTTGATAAATATGCGAATATTAAAGAGAACGGCAATAATACATTTACTTTTGGTTATTTTCTACCCTGTAAAAAAATTGTTTAAGCTTCTAATAATAAGTATAATATGAAACTGGCAGATTCCAAAGTATAACACGAAGACAAATCATTGATTTAGAAAATAACAGGAGGTATTTTTATGGAGTTTAGGATAATATCATTGCCACCGTTCAAGGCAGCGTCATCTGGTGTAGATAAAGAATTTAACTTTTCGTTCGATGGTATTTTAGGAAAATTTGATAAGTATTTTTCTGTAATTAAGCCATCGGAAAGAGATAGTTTTATGCCAAGAGACTTTTTATTTTTTGATGAAGAAAAACAAGGTATGGTATGGTGGTGGGCATTGACTGAGGATATGGATGATGGCGGCAGCGAAGTCGTTGATTTTGAAGGCGGATACTATATAACTTATGTTTATAAAGATGGAGATGAAGAAACAAATGGTAAGTTATATAATCAAGCCTTGGAATATATTAAGAATTCTGATATTTTCGAACTGGATGTCCGTCAAAATCATTATGCTATGGGACATATTGTTACACCATCAGAGATTATAAAAGCACAAGGATGGGCGCAAATGGAAACATTTATACCAATTAAGTTAAAATCAACCTCTAGTTTGTAATACAAACTATAAGGACAATCTATAATTAATAATCTTCTTAAACGACGAAATCAATATACAATTAAATAATTAATTCATGATACCGTATTATTCAACGAGATATGCGGTATTTTTTACGTCGCAATACAAAAATAGGACGAACTTAAACAGGATTGAAAAGGTATGTGAAACAAAAGACACTATTTAAAGTGTCTTTTAAGAGATAGTCACTTCTCCATTACCAATTAGTACAATTCTGTAGTTAGGTTCTAGAGGAACTAAAAGGTAGTTAATTGATTGAGGAGATAAATGTATAGATTGTAATTCATATTGATTTTCATCAAAGATAATCATATAAATAGCATCTTTAGGAGATATGTTTTGAATAGTATAATTAGTACCTGATGAAATGTTTAAATCAGATAATTGATAGATGCCCTCTTTAAAAGAAGTAGCTGCAAATGCAGGTGTTGATGTAATTACAGTAAATGATAAACATATTATAATTAATAATAATTTAGTAAGTTTTTTCATAATATGACCTCCTTGTAATTTTATAATATAGTTCTACAGTTTAGATAAAGTTAAATAAAATATACAAAATAATTAAAAAAAGTGATTTTTAAGGTGCGGTTTTATCAATATATACTTCGCCTTCGCCAACTACCACAACTCTAGAGCTAGATTTAAGAGGAACTAAATTATAGTTAGCTGAGTTAGGTACTAGCCGTATAGACTGTATTTGAAGTTGATTTTCATCAAAAACAAGAACATAAACAGTATAGTTTTGAGAAATGTTTTGAACACTATAAAGATTTTCTGCTGAAAAATTAAAATCTGCTGCTTTATAAATACCTTCCTTAAAAGTATTAATAGCAGATGCAGGTATTGTCATAATGATATTAAACAATAAACATACTAAAATTAAGAAGACAATATTAAATTTTTTCATTCTACAACCACCTTTCATCTATATTTTACGTAATAGTCATAAGAATATTCACTATCTTAATTAGAGAAATAATGATTTGTTGGAGAAAAGTTTTACGGAATAATTTAAAATTTAATTCACAATACCAAGATAGGGTGAATCAATAAAAGAGAGGTGGATATAAATAATGGAGAGTTTATGCGAAGTAAGAATAGAAAAGCAAAATGAAAATATAAGGAATCATGAGAACTTTGCAAAAGAGATAAAAATATTTAGTGATTCATTAAGTGAATAATACGGTGTTTACAAAATATGTTATAATCAATTCATGATAGTAGAATATTGTGAATAATCATAGTATAATACATCTAATTCCGAAGAGATTGTTTTTTTCTTAGACTTTTTATATTCAGAAGGTGAAAATAATGATTTTATAATATTTAATACCAAATATGTATTATCGAAAATAGGGGGATGAAAAATGAATCTGGAATTTAAAGAATTTACTATAGAATATGTACGTGAAGTCAATAAGTGGCACTATGATGGAATATATTCATTTTATGATAATCCATCAGAAGAGGGTTTAAAGACATTTTTAACACCTGATAGCAAGGTTAAATATTTTGCCTGCTTTGATGGAGAAGATATGATAGGCTCTTATTGCCACTGGCTGGAGGATGGGGAAATGGCTATAGGGTTAGGACTCAAACCCGAGTTAACGGGACAAGGCTTGGGCAAAGAATTTGCCAGAATGAGCATTGATTTTGGTATTCAAAGGCTAAACTACAAAGGGAACACTGTTAAATTAATGGTAGCTTCCTTCAATGAAAGAGCAATAAAGGTATATAAAAAGCTAGGTTTTGAGGAAACTGGAAGAAGTGTATTTGAGACTTCCGATGGAGAAAAGGAATTCATAACAATGGCTAAAAAACTGTAATGTATACCCTACCAAAAGAAAAAGAGATAGGGGCAATTCTTACTTGCTATTTTTATCTACTTTTTAAATGATATTTGGATATTCTTTTATTACAAGTTTTTGTAAGCTTAATAAAAAAATATAGATATTATTGTTTCGGAATATTCTAAAGTGATGAAACAATATACAATTAAATAATTTATTTATAATACCGTATTATTCAAGAATAAGCGGTATTTTTTATTTCACAATTTGAATATGTTGCGAACTAATTAATAAAAGTGTTCTTTGAAAATTGAATAGTACGGTATTTATAAAATAAATTAAGGTATAAGTCCATGTAAGCTATAGTGAGATTATTTGTAAAATATGATATAATTATCCTCAAGATGTATCGGAATTGTAGATAACTGCGAACGGAAGATTATTTATATTAGTGGAGGTTTAGATGATGGACTTGAAGTCAAGGATTTCTGAAATTATTGGTATTAAAGCTGATGATATACCAGCTTCAATTGAATATAGGATAATAGAATCCATAAAAGAAGCTGGGTATGAGAGACAGCTTATTGAGTATAACTCCAATGGAGATACAGTCATTGCCTTTCTTTTAATTCCCGAAGTTCTTAATAATAATCCTGC
>NZ_JBLLJL010000013.1:0-15931 GCF_056172015.1 Clostridium sp. LXY-7
TTCCCATACCGAACACGCCAGTTAAGCCTTGGACGGCTGAGAGTACTGCAGGGGAAGCTCTGTGGGAGGGTAAGTGGTCGCCAAGTAAATATTGCCTCCAAGTTAAGGCTTGGAGGCATATATATGGTTCACTAGCTCAGTCGGTAGAGCACATGACTTTTAATCATGGTGTCCGGGGTTCGATTCCCCGGTGAGCCACCAAAAGCACTTCTAAATGAAGTGCTTTTTTTATGTGTTATTTTTTAGTTTGTTTATCTGGTTGCTTATTTTTCTCATCTTTCATAATTAAATAAAAAATAACACACATAACTGCAACTAATATCATTGATATTATATTTCTAACAGTCTTGTCAAGAGTGGTTGATAATGGTGTTTGAAGAAAGATTGCAAATGATATAGGGATTAATGCAACCAATCTATAAACTTTTCTTTCCTTAAAATAATCAATAACAACAAGGATCGCTAATATTACAAATATTAATATACTCATAATTTGTGTCAAACTTATCACCCTTTTTATTTATATATTATCAAATTTATACTAAAATATAGTTATTCATAGGTTGTATTATAGCATTAGTTTAAAAATATGTATATAATTTAGGCACATAAGTAGAGTAACAATATGAAGAATTAAAGAATAAATAACTTGTATATAATTATTAACATATTATAATAAAAAGTGGATAAGTTAAACACACTAATGTTATATATGTGGATAAAAATCAAAGTACTCAGTAGTTATATTATCGCTATTGGGTGTTTTATTTAGAGGTGATTTTATGATATTTGATAAAGATACTACAGTGGTAGAATTTATTAGAAGACCGAATAGATTTCAAGGATATGTATTAATAGAAGGAAAAGAAGAATTGGTACATGTGCCTAATACAGGTAGATGTAGAGAAATATTAATACCAGGTTGTAAAGTAGTTTTGAGATATGAAAGTGGTGAACATAGAAAAACTAGATTTAGCTTAATTGCAGGATATAAAGATGATAAGCTTATAAACATAGATTCTCAAGTTCCTAATAAAGTAGTAGAGGAAGCTCTTAGAAATAAGAAGATTAAGGCATTATCAAAGTATAATAACATATTAAGAGAAAAGACCTTTGGAAATAGCAGATTTGATTTTAAAATTTCCAATGATGAAGGAAAAGAATATTATTTAGAAGTTAAAGGAGTTACCTTAGAAAAAAATGGACATAGTATGTTCCCAGATGCACCTACGGAGCGAGGAAGAAAACATTTATTAGAGCTTGTTGAGGTTAAAAATAGTGGAAGAGGCGCTGGTGTTATATTTGTAATACAAATGAATGACATTAAGACATTTTCACCTAATGATGAGATGGATAGAGATTTTGGAGATGCATTGAGGTTTGCTAAGGAAAATGGAGTAGATATTTTTGCTTATGGATGTGACGTAGGTGAAAATTTCATTACATTAAAAAATAGTATTGATATATTATTATAAATTTAATCTAATAAAATCTTCATATTAAATAATAGGTTATAATTTAATACATTTGAAATGAGGGGATAATTTGAAGTATAATTTCTGTCCTTTGTGTGGAAGAAAATTAATTGAAAAATATAGTTGGGATGAAGGGGGAGTACCTTATTGTAAGCATGATGATATAATGTATTTTGATATACCTAAACCCTGTATAGTTGTAGCTATAATAAAGGAAGATAAAATTTTATTATTAAAGCAGAGTTACATATTTAAAGATTCAAAGGTATTAGTTTCAGGATATGTTGGAGTAGGTGAAACCTTAGAGGAAACAGTACACAGGGAAGTTAAGGAAGAAACAGGAATAACAATTAAGAATGTAAAGTATTTGGGAAGTGATTGTATAAAAGAAAAAGAACTACTAATGATTACCTTTATGGCTAAATATGTAGATGGAGATATAAATAAATCTTCTGAAGTCGAAGGTATATCATGGGAACCTATTAATGAAGCAATTCCTCAGATGAGGGAAGATAAAGTCGGAAAAAAGATTGTAGAAAGAGTACTAAGAGAGATGAACTTATTAAGTTAAGTAATTCAGATATTTCTAATAAGAAATTTATTAGTTAAAAATTCGATAATTAGAAAATATAGCAAGTTACAATAATCACAATTTTAAATAATAATATAGGTGAAAATTTAAAATTAAGGTGTTATTGTAATCCTTGCTTATAATTTTATTTACTAAATTGAATTATACTAGCTATAGTGTGCAAGAAACTTTGATTTTTATTTATTTATTTATTCTTAATAGTTTAATCTCAAGTTTAGAATTATCTGTATAGGATATATTTACATCATCTGTCATCATTCCAACAAGGAATAATTCATTATTTAAATCATCATCTCCATTAAGTCCCCAATAATACTCCTCCATGTCGGCTCTTCTAGGAACTGTTAGGAATCTGTTAAGTTCACAAATGATATTTTCATCTATATTTTTATTTATGCATTTAATATTAATTTGCGTATTTTCTTTATTTTCTTCAAAATGGATATCTATATTGTGACATTCTATTTTAAGTAAGTAATTCATTAACTCACTAAGTATTTTTATATTTCTTTGTCGTAGATGTTTCATTTTTTAAACTTCCTTTCTAAGAGAGGTTATCAGTGGAATTAAAAGCATACATACTAAGCCCCCAGAGAAACCGTTATTATATAGTATTAGTCCGCCATGTAAATAGCCTATATTCATTACTAAACAGGCATGTAAAAATCCTGCAATTACACCCCATGTAAAACCAAAGCTACCTGCTACTGGAGCTAATGTTGTACTAAATAATAAGCTTAATATCACATTAGGAGAATTTATACCCCAAATATTAAGGAAGGTACACAAAATGACTCCTAGCATTATAGGAAGTATGTTTTTTATATGTTTACCAAAAGCACCAAAACCAACAATGGTAAATATACCACCAAGAGTTGGGCCATTCAAGTCTCCTCTAATTACTAAAACAAGTAAAGTTGAGAATAGTCCTAACATCCCCATATTAATTAAGGTACATCCACCTCCAAAGAGCATATAGAAATCAGTTATTAACCTTCCAGAGTATTTAGTTAAATTTTTCATATTTTTAAAACTTTTATTATTATAATAAAAGCCTAATATAATCATAAATATAAATATAGATGAAAATAGTATAGTAAAGGAAGTATTATTTCCAGATGACCAGATTAAGATACTACTAAAATCTATACCAAATGCTCTAAGTACAGACATAAGAAGAGTTCCTAAGAGGCCAGCAGCCAATCCTACATTATAAAGGTTATAGCCTTGATGAAGTTTTATGCAATAAGATGCAACTGGAGGTAACAAGAATCCTATAAAGGTACTGATCAATGACCCAAGTAAAAATGATAAGAATAATGAATATCTATCATTTGATACTAGCTGAATAAAAACAGGAGAAAGTGTGGTACCAAATAGAGCTATAACTATATAGTTTTTAAAACATTGTTTTTGATATTTTGAATGAAGCCAAATACCAAATATTATAGGCCAAATATTAAAAATATTTTTCCCAAATAATGAAAAACCACTTACAGTAAATAATCCAGCAATAATAGTTCCACTTGGCTTTACTTTTAATTTTATTAGCATTATTATATATATAATTATGATAAGTGCACAATTGGTGAAGGTAGCACCAATGCCACCGATTTCCATATAATCAGTTATTAATATATCGGGTGATAAAATTATTGATTTTAAACCATAAATTATTTCGGAAATGCTATTAAAGTAAAGTGAACTTAGTAATAAAATTATGCTAAAACACAAAAATAATAAATAAGGGGTAGGAAAAATTTTTATTAGTTTATTTATAGTACCAACTCCTTTATTTTATATTTACAATAAACATATACAAGTGTATATTTAATTAATGTATTAATATTTAAGAAATTATTTATGTATATTATAGCAGTTGTTTTATTATTTAACTATACTGTACAAGCAATAATAGAGGAGGTAAAAATATGAGAAAGTATGTACCAGAATTTAAAGGATTATTAAGAAGTCATATGATTGAATTACCTACAGCAATAAGAGATGCTAGTGGAATAATAATTTTTGGTAAGAGACTAAAGTCCTTTGTTTTTTCGACAGATGTGGCGGTTATAAGGAACACTAATGCAGATGCTGTTATAGCAGTATATCCATTTACACCACAACCAATAATTACAGAAGCTTTAATATTAGCTTCAGATGTACCTATTTTTTGTGGAGTTGGAGGAGCAATAACAACAGGTAAGAGAGTTATAAACCTAGCTCTTGATGCTGAGTTTAAAGGAGCAATGGGTGTTGTAGTTAATTCGTCTACTCCAAATGAAGTTATAAGGGCTATGAGAGAAACAATAGATGTCCCTATAATAGTAACAATAGTATCGGAATATGAAGATATAGAAGGTAGAATAGAAGCAGGTACAACTATATTAAACGTTTCGGGAGCAAATAGAACTGCTGAAATTGTAAGAAAAATAAGAGAAAAACATCCAGACTTTCCTATTATTGCAACAGGAGGTCCGACAAATGAAACTATAAGGGAAACTATTCAAGCTGGTGCTAATGCTATAACATATACCCCAAATAGTACAAGAGATATATTAAGTGATATAATGGAAAATCACAGAGAAAGATGTAAGTATAATAGTGAAAAATAAAAACATGTTTTAGGAGATATGTCATGAGTATAGTTGTGTATAATTGTCAGAAGTGTCCAGAGTACATTTCATCTAAATGTGATGGAAAAGCTGAGAATTGCATGTGTAAAAAATGTCCGAGGAATTTGGGACAGTGTTTAATTACTAAATACTGTAGAGAAACAGAATCAATTTTAGAACAATAATAAAAAATACCATGAAAATTAAGTTTTTCATGGTGTTTTTATGTAAAGAATGAAATTAGCAATAATAGTATAGAAGTCATAAAGAGAGAAAATATAGATAAAGAATATAAACTAAGGAGTTGTATTTATGATATCAGGTGAAATTAAAATGTGCTACACTAAAAGTTTAATTATTTACAATATTAAAAATATTTTAAGTTGAGAAAATCTTCACATAATGCTACAATAAAGGTGGTTAAAATCTTATTAAATATAATTTTACTTATTTGGAGGGTGGATTATGCATAAAAAATTATTTATACCAGGTCCAGTGGAGGTTGCACCAGATGTTCTAGAAAAAATGGCTATGCCAATGATTGGGCACAGAAGTAAAGAAGCTTCTAGAATACAAAAGCAAATTAGTGAATATATGAGAGTTATATTTAACACTAAAGAGGAAATTTTACTTTCAACAACTTCAGGCAGTGGATTAATGGAAGGTGCTGTTCGTTCATGCACAGCTAAAAGAGCAGCTGTATTTGCAGTAGGTGCTTTTGGTAAGAGATGGTATGAAATGGCAGTTGCAAATAATGTTCCTGCAGATTTATTTGAAGTTGAGTGGGGAACTCCTACTACACCAGAACAAGTAGATGAGGTTTTAGCTACAGGAAAGTATGATTTGATAACTGTAACTCATAATGAAACATCTACAGGTGTAATGAATCCATTAGATGAGATTAGCAAAGTAGTTGCTAAATATCCTGAGGTAGTATTCTGCTTAGATACTGTAAGTTCAGCAGCAGGTACAGAGCTTAAGACAGATGAGTGGGGAGTTGACATATGTATAACTTCAACACAAAAAGCTATAGGACTTCCTCCAGGAATGTCGGCTTGTACATTTTCTAAAAAGGCTATAGAAAGAGCTAAAGAAGTTCCTTATAGAGGAATTTATCTAGATCTTTTAGGATTATATGAATATATACAAAAGAAAGACTATCAATATCCATCAACACCATCATTATCTCATATGTTTGCATTAGAATATCAACTTGATAAAATAATAAATCAAGAAGGACTTGAAAATAGATTTGCAAGACATATAGCTGGTGCTGAATTAGTTAGAGCATGGGCAAGAAAATATTTCGAAATTTTACCTGATGAGAAATATATGTCTAATACATTAACAAACATAAAGAATACTAGAAATATAGATATAGCAGCTTTAAATAAAGCATTAGGAGAAAGAGGTTACCAAATATCTAATGGATATGGTAAATTAAAAGATAAAACATTTAGAATAGCACATATGGCTGAAACTACTCCAGCAGAAATAGAAGAATTACTAAAAGTTATAAATGAAATATTAGGACTTGAATAAGGCTGCTTATATAAGAAGGGGATAAACCCCTTTTTATATTAAGAATTAGAAGTTTAAAGTTATAAATAGATAGGGGGATAATTATGGTTAGAGTATTAGTTACAGATGGTATGGAACAAAGTGCAGTTAGTACTTTAAAAGAAAAAGGATTTGAGGTTATTGAAAAATTTTATGCACCAGAAGAATTAGGGGAAGCCTTACAAGATTTTGATGTTATTGTAGTTAGAAGTGCAACAAAGGTTAGACAACCTATTATAGATAAAGCATGCGAAACTGGAAGACTAAAATTAGTAATCCGTGGTGGAGTAGGTGTAGATAATATAGATGTAAAATATGCTGAAAGCAAAGGCATAGCGGTACGTAATACTCCAAATTCTAGTAGTGCATCTGTAGCAGAGCTTGCACTAGCACATATGTTTAGTATTGCAAGATTTATAGGGGATGCAAACGTTACAATGAGAGCTGGAAAATGGCAAAAGAAGCTATATGAAGGAACAGAAATAGGTGGAAAAACTTTAGGACTAATAGGTTTTGGAAGAATTGCAAGAGAACTTGCAAAGAAAGCAGAAGCATTAGGAATGAAAGTTATATATACCGATATAATGGGTAAAATGGATGGATATGAAAATTATGAGTTCTGCACAATAGAAGAATTATTGCCAAAAGCAGACTATGTTTCACTTCATATACCATTTATTAAAGAACAAGGAGCAACTATAGGAAAAGCTCAAATAGAAATGATGAAAGACGGAGCTACACTAATCAATTGTGCAAGAGGTGGAGTAGTTGATGAAGAAGCTTTACTAGAAGCTTTAAATAGTGGTAAATTAGCTGGAGCTGGAGTAGATGTATTTATTGAAGAACCAACAAAAAATGAAGCTCTTATTAATCATTCAAGAGTATCAGTTACACCACATATAGGAGCAGCTACAGTAGAAGCTCAAACTAGAATTGGTGAAGAAATTATACAAACTATACTAAAGTTTTTTAACTAATAGTTAGTAGGAGGAAACATTATGGCAATAGTAAGACCATTTAAGGGGATAAGACCAACAAAAGAACTAGTAGATAAAGTTGCTGCACTTCCATATGATGTTATGAATACAGAAGAAGCTAGAGAGATGGTTGATGGAAATCCGTATTCATTTTTACATGTGGATAAAGCACAAATCGATTTAGATAAAAATATAAATCAATATGATGAAATAGTTTATAAGACTGCTAGAAAAAATCTAGATAATATGAGAACGGAAGGCACATACATACAAGATGATGAGCCTAAAATGTATATATATAGACAAGTAATGAATGGAAGAACTCAAACTGGTATAGTAGGATGTACATCTATTGATGATTACATGAATAACATAATAAAAAAACATGAGCATACTAGAGCAGAGAAAGAACAAGATAGAGTTAATCATGTTGATTACTGTAATGCCAACACAGGTCCAATTTTCTTAACATATAAGAATGTTAGTGAGATAGATAAAATCGTTAATAAATGGACTCAAGATGAGCCAGAGTATAACTTTGTTTCAGAAGATGGAATATCTCATATTGTATGGGTTATAAGATGTAAGGATGATATAGAAAAGTTAGAAGAGCAATTCAAAGGTGTACAATATCTTTATATAGCAGATGGGCACCATAGAGCAGCTTCAGCTGTAAGAGTTGGAAAAATGAGAAGAGAACAGAATCCAAACTATACAGGAGAAGAGGAATTTAATTTCTTCTTATCCGTTATATTCCCAGCAGATGACTTATATGTAATGGATTATAACAGAGTAGTTCAGGATCTAAATGGAAACTCAAGTGAAGAGTTTATGAATAAAATAGTAGATAAGTTTAAAGTGGAAGAGTATATGGGAGATGGTGAATATCGTCCTGAAAACAAAGGAAACTTTGGAATGTATTTAGATGAGAAATGGTATAAACTTACTGCTAAAGAAGGAACTTTTGATGCTAAAGATCCAGTTAAGAGCTTAGATGTTTCAATTCTTCAAACTAACTTATTACAACCTATTCTTGGAATAGAAGATCCTAGAACTAGTGATAGAATAGATTTTGTAGGTGGAATAAGAGGACTAAAGGAGCTTGAAAGAAGAGTATCAGAAGGAATGAAGATTGCATTTTCAATGTATCCAACAAGCATAGTAGAGCTTATGAATATTGCAGATGCAGGGGAAGTAATGCCACCAAAATCTACTTGGTTTGAACCAAAATTAAGAAGTGGAATATTTGTTCATGAATTAATATAGATGTCCCAATAAAAAAATCTCTGACTAAGAATAAAAAGATTGATCAAGAAAGAGAAAAAGGGATAGAAAATACAAGGGGAAACCAAAAGTAACGAATAAAAGGGTTATTAGAGATATAAAAAATGAGTAAGAAGGAATGAGGTGAAATATTAAAAAGCCTTATTCCTTTTAAATTTCAATTAATTTTTGAAGTGCAGTAATATTTCTTATTATAATTAGTTTATTTTCTAATATTTCAATTATATTTTGACTCTGAAAATAAGATAATTTACGGCTGACAGTTTCTCTGGTTACTCCTATAAAATTCGCCATGTCTTCACGGGATAAAGGAAGAATAATCTCAATTCCGTTATATGTTTTAGTACCAAAGGTTTTGGAAAGAGTTAAAAGAAGAGAAGCAAGCCTTATTTCAACGTCTTTAGTTGTCAGTGTTTGAACTAAATTTTCAAGTGTTGCTATTCTGTCATGGGCATATTCTAAGACTTTTATACTAATTTCAGGATTAGTTTTAATAAGTGTATCAAAATCATCTTTATGTATAATGCACATGCTTGTGAATTCAAGAGCCATTGCATTAAATTTAAATGTATCCTTTTTAAGTAAGTTTAGGTCACCTAAAAACTCGCCATCCTTTAGGATATAAAGGATTTGTTCTTTACCTTCCTTAGTATATTTATAAACTTTAATACTTCCAGTGTTTATAATAAATAACTTATCAAATATTTCTCCTTCAAAAAATATAATGTCGCCCTTTTGAAAGGATTTTTTTGTAATTAAATTTACCACCTTATTAAGATCTTTATCTGAAAGTGATGTAAATAAAGAAACTTTTTTAGCACAATATTTATGATGACATGTACAGCATCCATTGTATGAGTTCATATTATACCTCCATAATCCTTTTAATAGAATTGTACAATATTTATCATGTGTTTTAAATCACATACTATAAATTTAATATCTTTATAATTAAATTATAGATAAAAACTTAGAAATAAAAAATTATTAGGAGGAGTTATTATGATTAGTAATTTTAAGGATACAGATAAAATAGGAGATATTGTTACTATTTTTCCCGGGGCAAGTAATTTATTCTTAGAACATAGAATAGATTTTTGTTGTGGGGGTAATAGACCATTAGCAGAAGCAATAAAGGAGCAAAATCTCGACGAAAGTAAAATATTAACTTTGTTAAATGAGAGATATAAAGATTTCCAAGAAAAGAATGAGGAATTTACAGATTGGGCAAAGGAAAAACCAAGCAAACTTGTAGATTATATTGAAAGTACGCACCATGCATATTTAAGAGAAGAACTACCTAAAATAAGTGAACTTGCATTTAAAATATTAAAAGTACATGGTAAAGGTCACGAAGAACTTTTTAAAGTTCAAAAACTGTTTAATACTTTAAGAACAGAACTTGAGGAACATTTAGTAAAAGAAGAATTATTATTATTTCCAATTATAAAAGAATATGAAGTAGAAAAAAGTAACAATAATAAAGAAAAGATACTAAATCTCTTAAATGAATTAGAAAATGAGCATACTGGGGCAGGAGATATAATTAAAGAACTAAGGGAAGTAACAGAACATTATATTGCTCCCAAGAATGCTTGTAAAACTTTTGAATTAACATATAGAAAACTAATGGAATTAGAACAAGATACATTCCAACATATACATCTTGAAAACAATATCTTATTTAAGAGCATATAGTGGAGAGGATGATATTTATGTCATTGTAACAATTGTAAAAATATATTATGTATTTAGATAAGTGCAACCGTTGGTTGCACTTATTTAAATACTGTTGCATGTTATTTTTAATATGAGTATAATGTAAGAAGTTAAATTTAAAAAGGATGAGAATTACATGATATTAAGTAAAAATATAAAATATAATACTGTTTTTAAAAATTTAATGAGATTAATAATGGGAATTTTATTTATATACTATTTTATTAATAATAATTCGATATATTTTTTTAATGCGCTATTAGTAATTTTCGTATCACTAGTTCCAGATGTATTTTTTAGAGTGATAAGGATAAAACTTTCAAATACAGCAGATTTTGTAGTTCAGTTTTTTATATTTCTATCAATGGTTTTGGGAAAAATGTATAAGTTTTATACAATTTTTCCTTGGTGGGATTTATTTCTTCACTTTTCATCAGGAATTATTATTGGATTAGCTGCAGTTCTTGTTTTAAAGGTAGCTATAAAAGGAGATATATATGAAAAACTTTCACCTCTTTTTATTGCATTATTTATATTTGTTTTTTCGACGGCTGGAGCAGGGATTTGGGAGATATGGGAGTTTGCAGGAGATCAGTTATTTGGATTAGATTCACAATTTAACAGCTTAATAGACACTATGACAGATATTTGTATGGGTGTAGGAGCAGGATTATTAACGGCTATAATGGGGTATTATCATTGTAAAAAAGGTAAATTTAGATTTATTGGAGATTTAAAATTAGATAAAATAGAAACTAAAAATTAACATAGTTTAAAGGAGTGAAAATTATGGCTCAACATGCATTTTCAAGATCAGAGCTTTTAATTGGTAAAGAATCTTTAGATATACTAAAAGATAGCAAGGTTGTAGTATTTGGAATAGGTGGAGTCGGAAGCTTCACAGTAGAAGCATTGACAAGAGGAGCTATAGGAAATCTTGTTTTAATAGATGATGATGCTATATGCTTAACCAATATAAACAGACAAATTCATGCTACTTTTAAAACTTTAGGGAAAAGTAAGGTTCAGGTAATGAAAGAAAGGATTTTAGAAATAAATCCTAAATGTGAAGTTATAACTCATGAGATATTTGTTACAAAGGATAATATTGGGGAGATTATAACAGATGATGTAGACTATGTTGTTGATGCAATAGATACGGTATCATCTAAGATAGCCCTAATTGAATACTGTAAAGAAAAAAATATAGAAATAATTAGTTGTATGGGAACGGGAAATAAGCTTGACCCAACTCAGTTTAGAATTGCAGATATCTATGATACTAAGGTATGTCCACTTGCGAAGGTAATGAGATATGAACTTAGGAAAAGAGAGATAAAAAACTGCAAGGTGCTATATTCAGAGGAAATTCCTCAGAAGCCAAAGCAAGAGGATGTAGTGACTTGCAAAACAGGTTGTGTATGTACTGGTGGATCAAAAAAATGTGCAATTAAACGTCAAATACCAGCAAGTAACTCTTTCGTGCCTCCAGTGGCAGGAATGATAATTGGAGGGCAAGTAATTAAAGATTTAATTAAAGAAAGCTTAATGAGGGAAAGCGAAAAGAAAATATTAAAGCTATAATAAAACCCGTAGCCTTGTGCTACGGGTTTTTAGTATAAAGAGATATTATTTTAAAATCTACATTTTAAAATGAAAATGGTCACAAGGATAAATATATCTGAGAGCCATAGTATTACCACTCATTAAGAAAACAGTACAATGAGGGATATGAATCTAACTTTGACATTAGACTTATATATTCATCCATTGCTTTTTCATTTTCATCGCTGACTTTTATAGCTCTAATCATCAAATTCTTTGGTGTTTCAAGAGGAGAGATATACTCTACGACTGACACATCATAACCCTTAGCCTCTAACATTAAGCTTCTCATTCCATCTGTTAGGATATCTGCCATTCTAGTTTTAAATACCCCATGTTTTAATATAGATTTAAATGGAGAATAGGAGTATTGACTTAGCATTTCTCTATGACAACAAGGTACAGCAATAATTACATCGGATTCTAATCTAATTCCTAAAGCTAAAGCCATATCTGTAGCTGTGTCACAAGCATGAAGAGATATAACTACATGAATTTTCTTATCTGGAGTATAATCTTTTATATCAATAGCATGAAACTCCATATTTCTATAGCCAAGGTTATCAGCCATAGCTTTAGAACTTTCGATAACCTGCTTAGAATAATCTAAGCCTATAAAATGACATTTTCTCTTTTTAACCTCTGTTAGGTAGTAATTAAGAACAAAAGAGAGATAAGATTTTCCGCAGCCACAATCTAATATATTTATGATAGTGTTTCTTGGCAGTTCGTCTAATATACCCTCAAGAAGCTCCACATAGTGATCTATTTGATTATATTTTCTCACCTTATCATTTTTTATTTTACCATCTTTGCTCATTATACCAATTTCTTTAAGCAGACTATCAGCTTTACCAACTTTTATGTAATAATCTCTATTAAGAAGTGTAGAAGTAGTATTAACATGAGATATATCAGTTTTATTATTAGAAACAGTGTCTTGATTGGAAGTACTGTTAGTAATATTTTTCATAGTAACATTTTTATTATCGCCAATTATGATAAGAGTTTCTCCACGCTCATTATAAGTAATTGAAACTGACTCATAGCTTTCACACTCTTTTAAGATGTTATCAAAGAGCTCTTTTATAGTTAATTTCTTTGTAACACCTTTAAAATTATAGTCTAACTCATCATTATTTAAATTAGCAGTTCCTTTAAAAGTTTTAAGGCCTGAACTATATTCAACAGTAATATGATTAAATATAGTTAAGTTCTCAGAAAACCTATTTTGTAGGCCCATAAAAAATAAGTTTAATTTGCTTATGTTATTTTTATTCATATATCATCATCCTTCTATATACTTATAATGCTTAGTATATCAAAATATAATAAGTACTAAAAGTATTAAATGAATTGTCGATAAATATACTTATTTTCGAATATAAAATAATACTATTATGAATAGTTTAGAGTTATAGTATGATATAATATTTTTTGTTGAAGGGGGTGGTAGTTTGGTAAAGAGGAGAAATAATACTTATATGATTATATTCATATTTGGAATAATGGCACTGAGTGCTATAGCAGATACGACAAAAGGGGTGTTAACACCTTTATTTATAGAAGATTTTCATGTAAGCAATACTAGTATAGGAATCATGCTTGCGGCATGTTCATTAGGATATATTATATTTACATATTTTGGTGGCATATTATGTGAGAAGATAGGGCAAAGGAAAGTATTTTTCTTAGGTATAATAGCAACTATTATATCACTTTTAACAATATATTCATCAAAGAATTTTATGGGATTGATAATTGGCATGTTCATAATGAACATAGGAATCTCCTTCATATCAATAAGTATAAATACATTAATACCTATTATATTTGCTTCTTTTCAAGCTGTAATAATGAATATAACCCACTGCTGTTTTGGTATTGGTGCTACTTTAGCCTCATTTATATCAGGTACAATAATAGCCTCAGGTAGTTCATGGAGGAATATATATATAGGAATAGCTATTGCATTTATATTTGTACTAATATATTTCTTATTTATAGATATACCAGTAGTTAAGAGAACCGATGAAGTAAAAAAATTTAATAGTAGAGATGTATTTAAAGATAAGTATGTATATTTATATGGTATGGCATTAGGAACTTATGTTTTCGCAGAGATGAGTACAACAAATTGGCTAACTAATTTTCTTCAGCAAAGTTATAATTTTAGCTCAGCTAAAAGTTCTATGTATTTAACGGCATTTCTATTTTTATTTACAATAGGTAGATTGGGTGGAGGTTTCATTGCCGAAAAAAAAGGATACTTCAAATCTGTATTGATATCGCTCTTCGTAGCGGTATTACTTTTCACAGTAGCTCTAATGATTGGAGATGGAGCTTTAATTTTAGTATGTATATCTGGACTATTTTTTGCTATAACATTTCCTACAGTAGTATTAACTATAGGTAAAGTATTTAAAGAAAATAGTTCATATGTGACTGGTGTAGTAATAACATTTTCAAGCTTTGTAAACATGATAATGAATTTAATAATTGGAAGGCTTAACGATATAATAGGAACAACAAGTGCATTTTATATTATACCAATAAGCTTAATGACATCTATAATATTCATTACTATAATCTATAAAAAGAAAAAGTACGTTTTAGCTGAGGTAGGTAAAAAAAATGAGTAAAGAAAAAATAGTAACAATTAGTAGTTTAAATGAAAATAATGGAGAATATATTATAAGAGATTCAGTAGGTATTACTATTGGTAGATTTTATATTTTAAATTTAGATAACATAAATAAAAGTTCATTAATTAGATTAAAATTTTACAAGAGCGGAAAAGAAGGAATTATTCTATTAGAGGAAACACTTAAGGTAATACTTGATACTCTTATAAAAAATGAACATATGCATAAAGTAAATATAATATGTGAGGAAAAAATAAGTTTAACACCCTTTACTAATATAGGATTTCAATTAGAAGGATATATATCGAATAATATTATTAATGGAAATAAATATGAAAGCTCCTTAATGTTTGGAATTGTAGAAGAAGATTATGATAAAAATTTTATTATGAAAGACCTTTGTATTCAAGGTAAAGAGATAAGTATTAAGGTTTTAATCGGAGATGATTGTGAAAAACTTTTAGACTACTACCAAAGGAACAAAAGATATCTTTCTAAGTTTGAGCCACATAGAGATGAAAATTTTTATGATTTAGAAATACAAAGACAGTCACTTATAGAAAATTACAAACAATTTCTCAAGGGGGAAGGAGCTCATTTTGGAATATATAAGGATAGTAAGCTAATAGGTAGGATAAGAATATATAATATAGTATATGGAGTATTTAAAAATGGTTTTATAGGATATTCTATTGATGAGAAGTATCAAGGAAATGGTTATATGAAAGAAGCTGTATCGTTAGTCCTTCAATATGCCTTTGAAGATCTAGGCCTTCATAGAATAGAAGCATCTACTTTAGTAGAAAATGAAAAATCAAAGGGTGTATTAAAAGCATGTAAATTTACTGAAATAGGAATATGTAAAGACTATTTATATATAAATGGAAGATGGAGAGATCATAATATATTTTATAGGACAAATAAATAGTAAATTACGAAGTAATTTATTTAGTGAAGTGCAATCGGAGGTTGTAGTGAAGTATTCGCTCTGCTTGTTAGAGAAGTGCAGCGAGCTGCAGTGAAGTGTTAGCGTTGCAGTTTACTGCATTTCACTGAGACAAAGTGAGCTCTTCTCTGCAATAGCTGGTTGCACTTATCTAAATAAAATGCTTAGTATTTTATTTAGATTACGTATACTAGTCCATGTGTATCAATAGAAGTATAAGTAAGTATTTTTTAGCATAATCTCATAAAATGGCTATAATCTTAGCAAATAATTAATTATAGCAAATTACCAGTGAATAATTATGTTAATATAAATCTTGTCGCTGAGAGGCGATGAGAAAACAACAAAAAAAACGAGTTAAAAAAACTTGAAAAAAGTTGTTGACAGGTAAGAAATTACCTGATAGAATAGTAAAAGTCGTCACTAGTAAGTGATGAAGAAATGGTCTTTGAAAATTAAACAGAGAAGAAGGTAAAACCAGTTAATTCCGATAGAGAAATCTATCAAAATGAC
>NZ_JBLLJL010000014.1:0-11070 GCF_056172015.1 Clostridium sp. LXY-7
GGTAATGATGCGTTTTGTGGATACACCCGTTCCCATACCGAACACGAAGGTTAAGCACAAGACGGCTGAGAGTACTGCAGGGGAAGCTCTGTGGGAGGGTAGGTGGTTGCCAGGTCAATGTTCCGTGGTAGCTCAATGGTGGAGCACTCGGCTGTTAACCGATAGGTTGGAGGTTCGAATCCTCTCCACGGAGCCATTTTAAAAGTCTTTTTATTAGGCTTTTTTTTTATACTTAAATATAAATTTTATTTCAATCAGAATTAAGTATATGTAATACCATTTACAAAATAATAAATTAAATATATAATAATAAAAGCAAAGAATAATAATAGAATATAATAATAAAAGCAATGAAGGAGAATAGTACATAATCATAAGTTTTATCAGAGAGTTGAGGATGGTGTGAGCTTAACAAACTTATCTATGGAAAGAAGCTCTAGAGCTATGGGATGAAAATCAAATTTTATTAATTTGGAGTATTCTTGTGGGAGGATTCCCTTAAAACATAGAGTGGATTATAAGGTTATTGACCCTATAATCAATGTAGGTGGTACCGCGAAATATATCCTTTCGTCCTATTAGGGATGAGAGGATTTTTTTATAAAAATTAGCAACTTGAAACAAGATAATACTAAGTATTTATAAGTTATCTACAGAGATGACTTAAAGAAAGGATTGATAATATGAATAATTATGAAGCATTAGCGAATTTAATATTTTCTAGTGTAGATAAAATCCCTGCTTACTACATTGAAAAATATCCTAAGAGAAACCTTAAGGATGGAGCGAAAGTTACAAGATATGCACCAAGTCCAACTGGCTTTCAGCATATTGGAGGCGTATTTTCAGCTTTAATAGATGAAAGAATAGCAACACAAAGTGGAGGGGTTTTCTATCTAAGAATAGAAGACACAGATCAAAAAAGAGAAGTTCCAGGAGCAATAGAAGATACTATAGTAACTATGCATAATTTTGGATTAGATTTTACTGAGGGGATGACTGGAGACAATAGTTCAAAGGGAAGCTATGGTCCTTATAGACAAAGTGAAAGAGGAGAAATATATAAAACATTTGCTAAAGACTTGATAAAAAATGGATTAGCTTATCCATGTTTTTGTACGGGAGAAGAATTAGAAGCTTTAAGAGAAAAGCAAATTGCAGAGAAAATAACTCCAGGATATTATGGAGAATATGCTAGCTGTAGAAATCTATCTCCAGAACAGGCTATAGAAAAAATAAGGTCTGGAGAACAATATATTATAAGATTAAAGTCACCAGGGAATTCTGAGAATAGAGTTGAATTTAGTGATTTAATAAAAGGTGATATTTCTTTTCCAGAAAGCAATCAAGATATAGTAATTATAAAATCAGATGGTCTTCCAACCTATCATTTTGCACATGTAATAGATGATGCATTAATGCATACTACACATGTTATAAGAGGAGAGGAATGGCTTTCATCATTACCAATACATGTACAATTATTTGATATTCTAGGCTTTGAAGCACCAAAATATTCACATACTCCAACTATAATGAAGCTTGAGGGTGAATCAAAAAGAAAATTATCAAAGCGAAAAGATCCAGAAAGTGCAGTGACATATTATGCAGAACAAGGATATCCAGTAGTATCAGTTATAGAGTACTTATTGAACATAATAAATTCTACCTTTGAACAATGGAGAGAAGAAAATCCTCAGGTAGATTATCATGAATTTGAAATACAACTAGATAAAATGAGTAAAAGTGGAGCATTATTTGATATAGTTAAATTAAATGATGTTAGCAAAAATGTAATTTCAAGAATGAAAGCTGATGAAGTATATAATTACTATATAGAGTGGGCTAAAAACTTTGATGAAGAGATGTATGAATTAGTTTCAGCTAATGAAGAAATTTCAAAGGGAATATTTAACATAGATAGAGAAGTTCCTAAGCCAAGAAAGGACTTTGGAAAGTGGAGTGATGTTAGAGAAAAAATATTCTTTTTCTTCAGAGAACTTTTTGATAAAGATTCTAAGGAGAATATAGAGCTTCCTAAAGCCGTTTCTATGGAAGATGCAAAAACAATCATAGAACATTATGCGAAAGCTTATGATTTTTCTAATAATAAAGATGAGTGGTTTGAAAACTTAAAAGTTACAGCAGAAGAACTAGGTTATACATCAGATAGAAAGATGTTTAAAAAATCTCCAGAGCTATTTAAGGGTATGGTATCAGATGTTGCAGGTGCTGTAAGAGCGGCTCTAACTCATAGGGCTAATACACCAGATTTATATGCCATAATGCAAATAATTGGTGAAGAAGAAGTTAAAGCAAGATTTAACAAATTTCTAGAAATATAGAATTAATAAAGAGAAGCAAGAATAGTATTAATCTTGCTTCTCTTTATATAGTTGTATCTTTGAATTTTTAATTGATAAAATTATGTTTCCACTGATATCAGTTCTAAGAGTTTCACAATTAATGTTTTCAAGTGATTCTAGTACACTTCTATTTGGATGGCCATATTCATTTCCCATTCCACAGCTTATTATAGCTATTGAAGGGTTTACTTTGGATAAAAATTCTGAAGTGCTGGAGGTCTTACTACCATGGTGAGCTATCTTTATAATTTCTGAAGATAGATTACTGGTGTTGCTAAGCAGCATATTTTCCACTTCTTTTTCCATATCTCCAGTAAATAATACGCTTAAGTTATTATTTATATATTTAAAAACCAAAGAATTGTTATTGATATTATCGGATTTATAATCTCCATTGTAAAGCATATGAATATATTCATTTTTGGAGAGATAAATATTAGCTAAGTTATTAGGCACATGTATTTTTAAATCTTTTTTCCTTATAGCTTTTACTAAATTAAAGAATTCTTCAGAGGAAGTGTAAACTTTAGGACCTATTACATTAACAATTTTAAATTTTTTTATTATATCATCACCAGCACCTATATGATCTTCATGGGGGTGAGAGTAAATATAATAGTGTATTAGGTTTACATTGTATTTTTTTAGATATGAAATTACCTTATCTTTTGAAGTATTACTACCTCCATCAATTAGAATATTATATTTATGATTTTGAATTAAAATACAATCTCCTTGACCTACATCTATAAAATGGATAAGAGTTTCATTTTGATCTAAATTATTATTTAGGTTATAAATTTTGAATATTAACAATGAGCTGAGGATCATTATTAATATAATGAATAAAAGTTTTTTAAGTTTCATCTCTACACCTACTAAAGTTAACATAAATATTGCATTAAAATAGTTATCGATTCAATGACAATTTCTAATTTAAATTGCAATTTATATATTTATATATTTTTAAGATTATTAACAAAAATTACTTTTTATATTTAAATAAACATAAATTTATGGTATTATCTTTTAGTACGTAAATTTTTAATTATATAGGGTGTGTAAGTATGAGAAAAATTAGATTTGGAATAAAATTCTTTAGCATGATGCTAATTATTTTTATAAAAAGATTTAGCTTTGAATTAAAAAAGCCTAGGCTTACCATAGCGGAAAAAAACAAATATCTATATGGTATAGCTAACGGGTGGGCTAAAAATACTATTAAATATTCAGAACTTCAGGTGGAAGTTATAGGAAAAGAAAACTTAATTCAGGAGACCTGCGTATATGTAGCCAATCACCAAAGTGAATTAGATATTCCGTTAATAATGGCTAATATAAATAAAATTACTGCAGCAGTAGGAAAAAAAGAACTGAAAAAATGGCCCGTAGTGTCTTATTGGATGACGGAAATAGGATGTGTATTTATAAATAGAGAAAATAATAGGGAAGGCCTTAAGGCAATTATTGAGGCTATAGATAAGCTTAAGGGTGGCAGAGATATGCTGATATTTCCAGAAGGAACAAGAAGTAAAAGTGAAGAAATGCTAGAATTTAAAAAGGGGAGCCTTAAATTAGCAACAAAAGCTAATGTGCCAGTTGTACCTATTACAGTAGATGGAGCATATAAAGGATTAGAAGGTAAAGCTGGAGATTTAAAAGCTAAAATAATATTTCATAAGCCAATATATATGGAAAATCTATCTAAAGAAGAAAAAAATAATTTGACAGATATTTGTAGGGATATTATAAAAGCACCTTTGGAGAGGAAGTAATTAAAAAATACATATGAAAATAGTCTCAGAACTAATTCTGAGACTATTTTTTAGTCTGTTGTTAAGACTATGGATTTTAATCTAGTCATGGCCTCTATACTATATCTAATACCTTGAGTACCAATACCAGAATTTTTAAATCCTGAGAATGGGAAGTGGTCAGGACCTCTTTCTGATTTGTTATTAATTTGGGCGGCACCTACTTCTAATTTATTTGCAACATAAAAAGCATCATTAATATTTGTTGTAAATACACAGGATTGTAAGCCATATTCAGATTTATTAGCAATATCTATAGCTTCATCCTTATCTTTTACACGAATAATTGGGAGAACTGGTCCAAAGGGTTCTTCCCAAGCAATTCTCATGTCCACCGAAACATTATCTAGTAAGGTTGGATACATTAAATTTCCTTCTCTTTTATTACCATACAAAAGTGTGGCCCCTTTACTTAAAGCATCATCAATAAGCTCTTGAACATAATCCGCAGATTTGTTATCTATTAATGGTGTTATTGTACATTCATTTTGAGGCAATCCTACTTTTAATTTTTTTACTAAGTCCAATAATTTACTTGATAAAGCATCAGCTATGTCCATGGTAACTAGAACTCTTTTAACTGCTGTACATCTTTGGCCTGAATAACTATAAGCTCCTGAAACTATTTCCCTAGCGGCATCATCTAAATCAGCATCCTCTAACACTATGGCAGCATCTTTTCCACCGAGTTCCATTAGCATAGGTACCATTCCAGAAATTTGAGCTATGTGCTTACCTACTTCAGTAGATCCAGTAAAATTAATAAAATTAATTTCTTTTTTGGTTATTAGATAATCCCCAATTTCAGAAGATTTACCAGTTACGGAGTTAAGAACTCCACTAGGAATTCCAGCTTCCTGAAATACTTTTACTAAGTATAGGGCAGATATAGAACCTTGAGTTGGTGGTTTTAATATTACGCTATTACCTGCAACTAAAGCAGGAGCTATCTTAGATGCAGATAGATTTACTGGATAATTAAAAGGTGAAATTGCTAATACAACTCCCATGGGAACTCGTTGTGCAAAACTCATCTTATTCTTTTTAAATCCAGGAAAATTGTCAGCGCCAATAGCATCACCTTCTAAATTTTTCCCAGCATCTGCAGTAAATCTAATAAAATCCACTGTGCGTTTAACTTCGGAAATACATGATTTTATATCTTTTCCTATTTCCTTCATTAAAATATTTGAAATTTCCTCGCAGTTTTTATCTAAAAGGGTAGCTGCCTTATGTAGTATTAAAGATCTTTCGCTAACCGGTGTATCTCCCCAATTTCTCTGGCTTTCTTTAGAAACTTTAACTACTTCATCTATATCTTCTTTAGTCATGGATGGTATAGTACCAACAAGTGAATGATCTATTGGAGAAAAGATTTCTATAAACTTATCACTAGTAATCCATTGTCCATTAAAAAGGTTACAATAGTGATTTTCTTTACGAATACACTTAAACATAAAATATGATCACCTCTTTGAGAATAATATATTTATATTATTCTCAAAGAGTATTTAATCATGCATGAAGAGTTTATTTTATAAGCTCTTTTTCACATAGGATTATTTTTTTATCAGTTTCTGATATTAAATTTTCTACAGAGCTTATTTCTTTGCATATGTAGTTGTACTTTGATTTTAGTTCTCTATTATTATCTTGCAGAGTTTTAAGTATTTGTTTCTTATCATTTATAGTTGATTCATAGATTTTCTTTATTGTATGATTTTTATTAAGTATAAAGTTGATATTTATATAGATTTCAGCAAAAAATCTATAAATATTTTTACCAACAACTATGGATATAGAGTATAATTTTTGTAGAAGGACTTTTATTTTTTTATTAAAATCCATTAAGATCACCTCAATACTAAAGTATAAGAAAAGGAGAATATTATATGGCAAACGTATTACATAAATATTATATAGATAAAGTAAATAAACTCCTTAATAAGTTAAATATAAATTGTGAAAAGCTAATGCGAGAAAATAATATTCTTTTAGAGAATATTAAAATAAATAATGAAGAAGTTACAGAATTAAAGTATAAGCTACAGATAAAAAATAAAAAATATAATGAATTTCTAAAATATTTAATAATTAAAGGTATGGTCTTTGAAGTAAGCAATAGAAATAACACATTAAAGCAATGGGAAAATTTAGACGTAACAAAATCTAACAATAGTATTACATTAAAGGATAGTTTAAACAACCTAATAAAGATATTTACAAAGGAATATGTCTGCATATTCAAGGATATTTGTGAATTAGGATATAGTTTATCTTTTATAGTTATAAGAGTTGAAGGCAACAAAGCAACTATACAATTAAGATTTAATCCTGTTTAGTTTTTTTATTACATTATATAACAGTAAAATCTATGTTTTGATTTATATAATTCATTTTAATAATATTATATAATGAAAACAGGAATGAAAAAAGTAGGAAGAAATTGAAGGATGAAATAAATCTAGGGTAACGAACATAAAATAAAAAAGCCCAAGTGGGCTTTTTTATAAGTTTAATTAATCAATACTTGTATATCTTGATTTCCCAAAGAAAGAGAGTGCATAAAGACCTGCAAGACCAACTAATCCATAGACAATTCTACTGAATGTACTAAGAGCACCGAATGCACTAGTTCCAGCAAATAAAATAGCAACTAAATCAAATTGAAATAATGCGATTAGTCCCCAATTGATCGAACCAATGATTACAAGAATTAGTACTATTGTATCTAAAACCTTCATAAAAACAACTCCTTTTAAAATATTTTACAATAGGTATTATTGACAATAAAAATAAAATTTATAACAAAATTATAAATTTACACAAAATATTAAAAAAATATGAACACATTATAAACTAATTATATTTCTTACATTTTTTTAAATTAATATTATATAATATTATATATTAATTAACATACTTTAGGAGAGGGAGGGGAAAGAGTGAATAGTACATTATTATTTATATTAAGCATAATTGCTTTTGCTTTAATAGTTCTAATAATCTATCAGGTGTTAAAAACTTTTGTACTTGATAAAATAAAGATTAATAAATGGATAATACTAGGTATTGCCTTTGCGGTATTTATAATACCTCCAATTGCATTTCCAGGATTACCAGTTATTGTTCGAAACTATGTGATTCCAGGAATATTTGTAATATTATTTTTATGGTTTTTAGATTTATCAGGTTTTATGAAAAATATGAACACTCCATCTTATGGTGGTAAGAAAAAGAATAAAAAGGATAATATAATAATAAAACCAAAAGCAAAGCCAAATAGAGTAAAAAACAATAAATAATTTAATTGAAAAGTTTTTAAGAGGATGTCTTAAAAACTTTTTTACGTTAAATTTTATACCTAATATTGGTTCATAACATTAGCATAAGAAAATTTTTGCTACAAAATTAAGATTATTGAAGTATTATCAATGCAATATATAAACTTTTCAATTTAAAATAGTATATATTTTAAATTGAAATATTGTAAATTTTTAATTATATGATAAAATCATTGTATAGAGAAATTTAAAGGAGAAACATTATTATGTGTAGATGTTGTATTTGCAATTTAATTAAAAATTATATAACAAATTGTGCTGTGCTATAATAATGTGGATTATTCTGTAAAAATATAAATTTTTATTGTTATTTTAAGCTACAGTTATTCTGTAGCTTTTTATATTATTATTAAGTGATGAAGTAGTTTTGAAAAATATATTATGATATTGGGATACTATTTTTAAATATGATAAAGGAGTGAGATAGATGAGCTTTTATTTATATAATACTCTAACTAGAGAAAAAGATGAATTTGTACCAATAAAAGAGGGAAAAGTTGGCATGTATACCTGTGGACCAACGGTTTATAACTATGCACATATAGGAAATCTTAGAACTTATATATTTGAAGATGCATTAAAGAAATCTTTAGAATATACAGGTTATAAAGTTAAGCATGTAATGAATGTAACCGATGTAGGTCATCTTCAATCCGATGGAGATGAAGGCGAAGATAAAATGGCCTTAGGAGCTAGTAGAGAGAAAAAGACTGTTTGGGAAATAGCAAAATTTTATGAGGATGCTTTCTTTGAGGATTGTAGAAAACTAAATGTTAAAAAACCTACTGTGATATGTAGAGCTACTGATCATATAAAAGAGATGATTAACTTTATAGAAAAGCTTCAAGAGAGAGGATATACATATGAATCAAACGGAAATGTATACTTTGAGATTGATAAATTCGATGATTACACAAAGTTAGCCAATTTAAGCATAGACGAATTAGAAGCGGGCAGTAGAATTGAAATAGATCAAAATAAGAAAAATCCTTTAGATTTTGTGCTTTGGTTTACAAATTCTAAATTTTCTAATCAAATTATGCAGTGGGATTCGCCATGGGGAAGAGGATTTCCAGGATGGCATCTAGAGTGCTCTGCTATGAGTATGAAGTATTTAGGTGAAAACATCGATATACACTGTGGTGGAATTGATCACATACCTGTACATCACACCAATGAAATAGCACAATCTGAGGCAGCGTTAGGACATAAATGGGTTAACTATTGGGTTCATGGAGAGTTCTTAATTGAAGATGGTGGAAAGATGTCTAAATCCAGTGGTGACTTTTTAACAGTGTCTAGATTAGAAGAAGAAGGATTTAGTCCTCTAGATTATAGATATTTTTGCTTACAGTCTAAATACAGAAAACAATTAATATTTAGCTTTGAGAGTTTAGAGGATGCGAAAAAAGGCTATAGAGCACTTAAAAAGAAAATTGGTAGTATTTTGAAAGCGGTAGATGAAACGATAACTATTGATAAATCTAAAGTAGAAAAATATGTTGAGAGCTTTAAAAAAGAAATTAGTAATGATTTAAACATAGCTAATGCCTTTACTGTATTAAATGATGTAATTAAAGACAGTGAACTTAATAATAAGGAAAAAGCTTACTTAATTGAGGATTTTGACAAGGTTTTATCATTAGATTTAATGGTAATTGAAGAAGATAGATCAAATGTTGATGAAGCTCTTATAAACTCTTTAATAGAGGAAAGAAATGAAGCTAGAAAAGCTAAAAACTATGCTAAATCAGATGAAATTAGAAATAAACTAGCTGAGATGAATATTGAAATACTAGATAGCAGAGAAGGAACTACTTGGAGAGTAAAATAGCGTATATCTAAGAGATGGAAAGGATGATAAAATGCCTATATTAACAATGAAAGCACTATCAAGTGATGAAGTTATAAAAATTAGCAAGGAATTAGTGGATGAATTAGAAGCTACAATTAAATGTCCTAGGGAGTATTTTACCTTGGAGATAACTAACTCTACTTTTGTTATGGATGGTGAAATTTCTAAAGGATATCCAATAGTAGATATAAGTTGGTTTGATAGAGGACAGGAGATTCAGGATGAAGTAGCTAAAATAGTTACAAAGCGTATTGGTTCCTTAGGATATGATACTATAGATGTAATTTTTCATTCTTTAGAAGAAAAAAGATATTACGAAAATGGAGAACATTTTTAGAAGATATAATATAATAAAACACTTATCTTTTTATTTAAAAGATAAGTGTTTTATTTACTAGAAGCACAAATTTGATTTATTAATTCATAAAGCCTACATTCTATAATAGGATTTTAAATTCCATCAATTCTTTTATTACTCATTTCAATATCTCGTCATCATATTTTATAAACTAGATAATTTAATATATGAATAATAGAACAAATATATTATCCTTTGAATAATATATTAAGTAGTTTTACAGTTGCTATTATTGGTGGAATTACTGGATTAGATGGATCAGGTTTTTCGGTAATATCTTTAGTCGGTTTCATTGCAAAATTATTTGGAACAGCTACAGGAGCCAATATAGCAACATTGACAGCATTGGGACAAATAGCTGCTATTTGGATTGGGGGAGGAACTATAATACCTTGGGCTATAATTCCAGTATCAGCTATTTGTAAAGTATCTCCATTTGAATTAGCAAAGAGAAATTTTAAACCAGTAGTCTTAGGGTTATCCATAACTTCAATATTTGCGCTATTTTTATTATAATAAGCATCTATATGGAAGTTTTCATTAGAAAATATTGTGTATAGGTAACTCATCAGGAATGCTTTTTATTATTTGGATTTGTTTTAAATGATTGTTGATTTTAGAGCTATATATTATTGCGAAGCAAACCATTTGCAGGAAGATTAGATTTACTTAGGCCATATGAAAGTGAAAAGCGTTAAGAAATACAACCTGTTCGAGAGAATCGAGTTGTTGTATTTTAGCTTTTTACTTGAATAGGGCCTTAGTAAATCAATCTTTCGAAACGGTTTGTGAGTAATAATATATAGTTCATTATCAACACTATATTAAAACAAAGCCTATTGTTTATATAATTTTAATTCCATGACAAGAAGGTCTTTAAAAACTTAAATTAGTTTTTAAAGACCTTAATTTATTATAAAATATAGTTAAAAGAAATATATGTATTGACAATATAAAATGTATTTGATATGATAAAAAATGTCGCTGAGAGGCGATGACAAAACAACAAAAAACGAGTTAAAAAAACTTGAAAAAAGTTGTTGACAAAGAAGAAATTCTTTGATAGAATAGTAAAAGTCGTCACTAATAAGTGATGGTGAAATGGTCTTTGAAAATTAAACAGAGAAGAAGGTAAAACCAGTTAATTCCGATAGATGGCCAGACATAACAAATTTTAATTTGTATATGGTCAGCTACATATTGCGAAGCAATAGGAAATCTATCAAAATGACATTAACTAATGTCAGCGAGACAAAGAGAGCTTAACAGCTTCAAACTTTTGAATTGAGAGTTTGATCCTGGCTCAGGACGAACGCTGGCGGCGTGCCTAACA
>NZ_JBLLJL010000015.1:0-7566 GCF_056172015.1 Clostridium sp. LXY-7
GTTAATGTCATTTTGATAGATTTCTCTATCGGAATTAACTGGTTTTACCTTCTTCTCTGTTTAATTTTCAAAGACCATTTCTTCATCACTTACTAGTGACGACTTTTACTATTCTATCAAGGAATCTCTTCCTTGTCAACAACTTTTTTCAAGTTTTTTTAACTCGTTTTTTTCGTTGTTTTCGTTGTTTTCTCATCGCCTCTCAGCGACAAGATTTATATTAACATAATTATTCACTCACAATTTCCTATAATTAATTATTTACTAAGATTATATCCATTTTATGAGATTATGCTAAAAAATACTTACTTATACTTCTATTGATACACACGGAATAGTATATGTAATATGCTTCTAATACCTCTTGTGATTTACATTCCCTGATAAAGTAAACACTTCTTTATTACTATATGCTATAATCATTTTATACTTCTATAAGTACAAAATAAAGGAGTGTAATGATTATGAGAAGATCTTTAGTTACTAAAATAATAAGTTTTTTTATTCTCATATGTATAGTGCCTTTTACACTATTTACTCTTTTCTTTGTTCAAGAGAGCAGAGCTATGGAAGATAAAAATATGAAAGAAAATTTAAGTGCACTTGCTAAGGAAAAAGCAGATGTTATTTCAAAGGAATTAAATCAAGTAGAAAGAGAAGTAGAAAATCTATCTCAATGGACTGAATATATCTTAAGTGAAGATCAAAGTGGAAAATCTCTTCCTAAACACTACGTTCTAGATAGTAGAGGAGTATTAGGAAAACAAATAGATAAAGAAACTTCTTTAACTAGCACGTCAAATGTATATGTTCCTAATAATATTAAATTTACAGAAGAAGTAATAAGTGATCTTATTAATACAGAAAAATTGGATGATATTTTCAGTAACATAAAAAAAAGTAACTCTTCTGTAGAATATATCTATATGGTTTCAAACAATGGTTTTATTAGAGTATATCCTTATTTATCTAATTTGACCTTTGACCCAGATCATGATCAAAGAAAAGATCCATTTTATACTTTAGTAGCACAAGAGAGTGGTACTAAAGCCAACGCAGTATGGACTGAACCATATTATGATTATGGTGGAAATGGGTGGGTAATTACCTGTGCCTATCCCATTCATGTTAATGGAGTTTTTAAAGGAACTGTATGCATAGATGTTTCTTTAAATAATATAAAAAAAACACTGGCAGATTTCAGTTTAGGAGATTCAGGCTTTGCTTTTATAATAGATAAGGGGGGTAGTGTTATTTATCATCCAAAATATATGAGAACAAGCCAAGTACAAGGTGAGCTACTCAACACTAATATTTTCCAACAAGAAATTAGTGAAAATTATGAAAAGATATTATTAACCATGGTACATGGAAAAAATGGACTTCTTTCATATAATAAAGGGTCAGATGAAAACATTGTTTCTTTTGAACCAATTAATAATTTAGGATGGAGTTTAGGCATAGAGGTTAATAAAAATGACTATGTAGTGGGCTTCAAAAGATTGGCATCACAATTTTGGTTGGCTATAATACTGATTATTTTTATGCTTCTACTCATGGGGGTTCATCTTTCTTTAAAAATAACAAATCCTATTTTAAGACTTACTCAAGATGCTAAAAAAATATCCAGTGGAAAATTTGGAGAAACTGTACAGATAACTTCTAATGATGAAATAGGTATCTTAGCTGAATCCTTCAATACAATGAGCCTTAAAATTGAAAAATATACGGAGAATATAATTAGAAGTAAGAATCAATTAGAAACTGTTTTCAATAGTTTTAGCGGAATAATGATGATTCTAGGACCAAATTATCAGATTAAAAGAATTAATGAACAAGGTTTAAATATAGCCATAAGAAGTTTTAAAAGTGATAATGTTATAGGTATGTTTTGCTATCAAGTCTTTAATAATGCAAACTGCCCTTGTGAAGACTGCCCTATCACAAATACATTAGAGACTAAAAATGAATATAAAAGTGAAGCCTTAAGAGGATCAGAAATATATCATCTTTGGTCGTTTCCTGTATATGATAACTTAGGTGGAATTGAGGAAATAGTTATACATAGTAGAAAAGTAACAGAGCAGATTATGCTTGAAAAAGAACTTATTCAAGCTGAAAAAATGGCTGCAATTGGTCAAATGGCTGCTGGAATTACCCATGAATTAAAAAACCCATTAGCTGTAATAAAAGGCGCAACATATCTACTTAATTCTTATGAAGCAAATCATAAAGATGAGATCGCTAAAGAAGCTATTGAGGAAATAGAAGCTAGCATTATAAGATCTGAAAAAATTATTTATAATCTTCTTGATTTCTCTCGTCCTTCAAATGAAAAGATAGAGAAAATAGACGTTAGAAGTCTTCTCAACCAAATACTACTTTTAGAAAGAAGATCTATTATTAAAGGAAATACCAATGTGATTATAAATTTACCCAGAGACCCATTATATATATTGGGTAAATCTAGCTCTATAAAACATGTATTTTTAAATCTTATCACTAATTCTATTCAGGCAATGCCTAAAGGCGGAATATTAGACATTACCGGTAAAAATTTAAATAATAATAAAATAGAAATATGTTTTTCTGATACTGGTTTAGGAATACTAGAGGAGAATCTTGGAAAAATATTTGAACCTTTCTTTACTACAAAAGAAGCTGGTAAAGGCACAGGGCTAGGACTATGGATTGTCAAAAGAGAAATTGAAAACCATGGTGGAGAAATTAAAGTGAAAAGTAAATACAGAAACGGGACAACCTTCATAATTATACTTCCTTCTAAAGAAAGGTGTGATACAAATGAGTAATAAGTTGAATAAAATTTTGATGATAGATGATGATGAGAGCTTTTTAAAAATTCATTCTAGAATTTTAAAATCTAAAGGGTATGATGTTCATACTTCTATTAGTGGAGAATATGCCTTTAGTATGATTAAAAGTGAATCTTATGCTGTAGTCATATGTGATATTGTAATGCCAGGTATTGGTGGTATTGATGTATTAAATAAAATTAAAAACGAATACGATGATATTCAGGTAATTATGCTTACAGGTGAAGCATCGATTTCAGGTGCAGTTGAGGCTATGACTTTTGGTGCTTATACTTATCTTGTGAAACCTGTCAATATAGAAGAATTCCTCTTAAATGTTGAAAGAGCAATAAATTTTTATAATTTAAATACTGAGAATAGAAGACTAAAGAACAGAATTGCAGTAATGGAAGAAAAGATACAGTTATTAGGTGATAGCTTAGAGATTAAAGAAATTAAGAAAACCATTGATATCGTTGCTCTCACCAATACTACAGTGCTAATCACTGGAGAAAGCGGCACTGGAAAGGAAATTGTTGCTAATCTTTTGCATCAAAGAAGCTTTTGTAGCGAGGGTACTTTGGTAAAGGTAAATTGTGCAGCATTGTCAGAAAGTATTTTAGAAAGTGAGCTATTTGGACATGAAAAAGGAGCCTTTACAGGTGCTATATCAACGAAGATTGGACGATTTGAAATGGCAAATGGAGGTACTCTTTTTCTTGATGAAATAAGTGAAATTTCCCTAAAAACTCAAAGTAAACTCCTTAGAGTACTCCAAGAAAAAGAGTTTGAACGTGTAGGAGGCACTAAGACTATAAAAGCTAATTTTCGCTTAATAGCGGCTACTAATAAAAATTTACCTGAAGAAGTAGCTAAAGGTAGCTTTAGAGAGGATCTTTTTTATAGAATAAACGTTGTCCCTATTAACATACCACCATTAAAAGATAGATTTGAAGATATTCCTATACTTCTCAATCACTTTCTCCAGTATTTTTGCACTGAAATGCGTAAACCATCTATGACTTTTTCTAATGAAGCATTAAAAGCTCTTATGGAATATAATTGGCAAGGAAATGTACGAGAACTACGAAATTTGGTAGAAAGATTAGTGGTGTTTTCTTCTAGCAAAGTAATTCATGTTGCTGATTTACCACAAGAAGTGAGGAATGTAGAAATAAATAATATAGAAAAAGATAACTTAACTTTTCTTGAATCTAAAAAAATATTTGAAAGAAACTATATAACTAATGCGCTGAAGAGAAATAACTGGAACATTTCTGCTACAGCAAAAGAAATAAATATTGCTAGAAAAAACCTACAACTAAAAATTAAACAATTAAACTTATCAAAGAATGATACGAAAATGTAGCACTATGTAACTAAAAAGTATCATGTAGAAAAGGAGATATTTAGCAAGAATATGAAAATTCTCAATATTTTGATACCCTAAGGTATCACTTAAAAAAACTTATATAAATTTATTATTAGAAAAGCGAGGAAATATGCGTGTTCCCTTGCTTTTTTAATTTGGCATAATATTTGCTCTATATAAACATGTGTAGAAAAACACATTCGACAATATAAATATAATTTTAGGAGGGACTATTATGAGTAATTTTATTCAAAAATCAAATGCAGGAAGGATGTTTAATGATATCAAGTGTTTAGCTGAACTCGGAAATAGATTTGCAGGTTCAGAAGCAGAATTTGTAGGTGGAAAATTAGTATCAGATTGCTTTAAAGATTCAAAAGCTCAGGTAATAGAAGAAGAATTTCCTATTAAAACTTTTAATGAAGAGTATTCTTTTGTAAAGATTGACAATGAAATAGAAATTCCTTCAAGAGCTATGTTCTTCTCAGAGGCAACTTCTACTGATGGAATAAAAGGGGAATTAGTTTATGTAAACAAAGGACTAGAAGAGGACTTTAAAGGAAAAGATGTTAAGGGCAAAATAGTTGTTTTTGAAAGAGATAAAGAAACTATGAAAGATCAATTTTGGCCTGAAATATGTAATGCATCAAAAAATGGTGCAATAGGAGCAATCCTTATTAACTTTGATCCTTGGATATTTATTACCACTTTAGAAACTGGATATTTTGAAGTTGAAAGAAGGTTCCTTCCAATTGATCCACAGTCAATTCCAGCTGTAGTTATAGATTCTATTGAAGGTGATAAGCTTTTAAAACTTATGAGTAATAAAACAGTATCAGGAAATCTTGTAGTAAGAACTGAAAATAAAGATGGACATTCAGTTAATATTCGCGGTATAAAAAAGGGCAATAAATTCCCTGAAGAAAAGATTGTTATTTACGGACATAGAGATTCTGCAGGAACACCAGGAGCAAATGATAATGGTTCCGGTACTGCAATTATGATGGAATTATCAAGAATTTTAGCTGATACAGAACTTCATCGTACCGTTGAATTTATATCACTAGGTGCTGAAGAACAACTTGGCTCTGCTGGTTCAGATGCATATATCCAAAAACACAAGGATGAATTGGGAAAAATTAAAGCGGGCATTGAAGTAGATATGGTAGGAGCAGGTAGTGAACTTTGGGTAATGAAGGGTGGAAATTGGCCTGGACGACAAATTCATTTCCCAGAAAAGCTATGTAATTATGTAGTAGATGTTGCAGATGAAATGGGATATTATTTGGAACAAGATTACTGTATATTAGGCACACCAGACAGTGGAAGATTTACAGAAGCTGGAGTTCCAACTACATGGATTTGGGGTCCTGGTGATAAGCATTATCATAGCCCTGAGGATACACCAGAAAAAGTCGATCCTAATAAATTAAAAGCTTTAGCAGATATATTGGCAACAGTAATTTGTAGACTTGCAAATGCTGAAGAAATTAAATGGTAACACTCATAGGAGATAGGAGGATATTTAATTGAGTACAGAATTTGAAAGCATAAAAAATACAGTCCCAGAAGGTGGAAACTTAGGTTATAACGATGAGTTAAAAAGAGTTTTAACGTTAAAAGATTTAACTATATACGGAATTGCTTTTATGACTCCTATTGCACCAGCATATATATACGGTACCGCCGCACAATTAACAGGTGGAATGCTAGCATTAGCATATCTCTGTGCAATGATAGCAATGCTATTTACAGCTTATAGCTATGGCCGCATGGCAGCAGCTTTTCCAGTGGCTGGATCAACTTATACATATACTCAGCGTGCTATTAGTCCATATTTAGGATTTCTTGCTGGCTGGTGTATGTTTATGAGCTATGTTTTAGTTCCACTTATAGTATTCATGGTGGGAGCAGCCTATGCTAGTGTAGCAATACCTGCTATTCCTTATTGGGTATGGGTAGTTATTATAGCTGCAGTCACTACTTTCGTAAATTATTTTGGCGTAGAGCTTGCGGCTAAAGCAAACCTTTACCTAGTTGGGTTAATGGGCGCCATTGTGTTAATATTTGTATTTATCTGTGGGAAATCACTCTTAGGTGGCGTTGGCGAAGGAACCTTATTATCAATTAAACCATTCTTCAACAAAAGTACTTTTTCCATTTCCACACTTATAGCAGGTGGTGCCATTGCTTGTTTCTCATTCCTTGGTTTTGACTCCATAACTACTATGGCAGAAGAAGCAGTAAGACCAGAAAAAGATATTGGTAAAGCTGCTCTTATTTCCTGTATTGTGGGTGGATTAATATTTATAATTCAAGCTTATGTTATACAACTAGTTTGGCCTGATTATTCAACCTTTGCATCTTCAGATACTGCTTTATTTGAAGTGGCTAAGCTCGCAGGTGGAGCATTATTAGCAGGTCTTTACACCTTTGCAGTTGTTATTTCTACCTTGACAGCAGGACTTACAGGACAATCTAGCGCTGCACGTTTACTATTTGGTATGGGAAGAGATGAGGTATTACCAAAAAAATTCTTTACTCACTTACATCCAAAATATAAAACTCCAACTTATAACATTTTCATAATGTGTGCTATCGGAGTTATAGGTGCTCTTACTCTTAATATCTCTTTAGTAACAGAGTTGTTAAATTTTGGTGGTCTTATTGGCTTCATGTGTGTAAACCTTTCTGTAATTGTATATTACTTTGTTAAGAAAAAGGAAAAAAAGCTTTTTTCTAATTTACTAATTCCAGCTTTAGGGTTTGTTGTGTGTTTCTATTTATGGATTAACCTATCAACCTTTGCATTAATTGTAGGCTTCACTTGGCTTTCTCTAGGAGTAGTTTATGGAATTATATTAACTAAGACATCAAAAAAGAAATTACCAATGTTAAATGATATGTAATAAAAAGTTACAAATATAGAATCTTCTTATTAAAAAATAATGCCAATATGCATAATAGATATTGGCATTATTTTTTATATAATTTCATTAATTTCACCTGTTGTGCTATCTAAATAAACTAGCAGTATCTAAAAATAGAAAACCCTAGCAAAGTATATTCCTTATAATTAAGAGAGCATACCCACTTCCAATAATAATGGAAAATATACTTTAGATTTATGTTACATCTTTTTGTGACATTTCATAAATATTTAACTAATTTTACTCTAACTTCAGCTAATGTGGATGATAAAACTCCATTATGGAAATTATGCAAGAGGTGTAAAAAAAGACTGTAACAAATGTTACAGTCTTTTGGTGGAGATAAAGAGATTCGAACTCTTGACCCCCTGCGTGCAAGGCAGGTGCTCTCCCAACTGAGCTATACCCCCAAATATGGTGGACCTTCAGGGACTCGAACCCCGGACCTACC
>NZ_JBLLJL010000016.1:0-3800 GCF_056172015.1 Clostridium sp. LXY-7
TGCCTCCAAGTTAAGGCTTGGAGGCATATATATGGTTCACTAGCTCAGTCGGTAGAGCACATGACTTTTAATCATGGTGTCCGGGGTTCGATTCCCCGGTGAGCCACCAAAAGCACTTCATTTAGAAGTGCTTTTTTTATAATTTACTATTATAAGTCATATATTTTTATAAACTATAATAATATGATAATATCAATTTTTAAATATGTCTATTACATTTTAAATGGAAGGAATGAAAATAATGTTATTAAATTCAAACATTATGGATAATGCATATGTACAGATGGTTTTAAATAGTTCATTATATGAAACTTGGAAACATGTTGCTTTAGGCGTGGGAGTTTTTGCTTTAATAATTTTCCTAAAAAATATATTTACAAAATATATAGTCAAGATATTACATAGAACATTCAATAAATTAAATTTTAAGTTTGGCATTAAAGTCATTAATGCATTTGAAAATCCATTAAAAAAACTATTTATAATTATAGGTGCATATATACTTGCTAGGACTTTAGTAGGTATAATACCTATATTAACAGTAAAGTTCATAGATCGGATAATGTATAGTTGTATAGTTGTACTTTTATGTAATGGATTAATGAATATTTCTAGAGCTTCACATGATTTTTTTGAGCGAGCTAATAGAAAATTAGACATAAATGTAGGTGATATGTTTATGCCATTGATTATAAAGAGTGCTAACTTCATAATTGTTGCATTAGGTACTATTCAAATAGCAGATATATGGAATTTTAATATTGATGCACTTGTAACAGGCTTAGGATTAGGTGGTTTAGCAATTAGTTTAGCAGCTAAAGATTTTGCTGCTAATATAATATCTGGTGCAATAATAGTGTTAGATAAACCTTTTGGCATAGGAGATTGGATAAAATGTAAAGATTTAGAGGGTGCAGTAGAAGATATTAGTTTTAGAAGTACAAAAATTAGAACAGTTGATAAAGTTTTAATTTCAGTTCCAAATTCTATTTTAGCTAACGAGTCAGTTCTAAATTTTAATAAACGTGATAAAAGAAGAATAGTTGTAAATATTGGTGTAAGTTATAACACAGATATAGTAAAGATGAAGATATGTACGGAGAAAATAAACAAGATGTTAAATGATAATGAGAATATAGAAAATGATTCAATACAAGTATCTTTTGATAAGTTTAATGAAAGTACTCTAGATATAGGAGTTTATTGCTATTCTAATAAAGTAGATTTAAATGATTATATAAATATTAAGCAAGATATCAATTATAGTATTATGGAGATATTAAGTGGTGAAAATGTGGAAATAGCATTTCCAACAAGGCGTATATATATAGAAGAGAGTTAAATAGAAAACCAGCGAAGTATTCGCTGGTTTTTATATTGAGAAATAGAATTTCAAAAGTATATTTATAATATAGAAAATATAAGTAAATAATATGTTTTTTTATGTTCACTTAATTAAAGTAAGAAAATTTATTGATTTAATATGAATTGAAAGCATAAGGTTTCAAATCTTCATAAAGAGATCTAACACCATAATTCCAATTTTTATCCTCAGAATATTTTCTATTTATCCAAGTAAATATGTCTATATCTTTAGGTTTATTTTTAGATAGATTTATTATAGTTCTACAAGCAATCTTAGATGAATCTACAATATCAGTATTATAGACTTGCCAACTACAAAATACATTATAAGGATTATTAGCTATCTTAGGTGCATTATTATGATTTTTTGGAACAAAACCTTGCTCTTGTCCTGTAATAGCGAATAATAGTAAGGGATTAATATTAAAATCTTTTGAAACATCGATAATCGATGAAAAATAAGGTTCATCTGCTAAAATAGAGTTTCTAACTTCAAGGTATTCTTTTAAAGCTATCTTATCTACTATCTCATACTGAAATTCTATAGGTATATGAGCTGTAGCAATTTTTGCTTCTTTTTTTAGATCAGCTACTAATGCAAGATTTTTATATCTTTCATTGGATTTCTTTAACTTGTATAAATAGTAATCAGGACTATCAATATATTCACCTAGGTAAAAATTAGTACTAGAAGTATTAGAATATATGCCTAATTCATGCGGATAATCATCTTTAGTTAAATTCTGTGCAAAAGTTATTTTGTTATTGCTTAAAGTAATAAGAGAAATAAGTAAAATAATAATTAAGTATGAAATTATGTCATGAACAAATTGATTTTCAAATTTTCTCATAAAGTAAATCACCATATCCATAAAATTTTTAAGTATATATCTGTAATTTACCCAATTAAAAGCAAAACTATTCAAATAATATAGATATTTTTGAATACTCTTTATACTAATTAACAGTATTTATAATTATTATATTTAAATTTGTTTTTAAATCTAAATCATATGTAGAAAGTTTATTGTCGTATTTGTCAGTAAATATTCTTATCACAGGTCTATCAGGAAGTCCTTGATTCTGCCTTATTATGTATCCTTTTAAGCCATTGGATAATAGTACATGGCAACCAATAGGATATATGGCAAATGTATTTTTAAAAATATGAACTATATTAGGATCAAAGCTAAAATAAGATTGAGATAAAATATATTCATAAGCTTCTTTGGGATTGAATTTCTTTCTATATACTCGGTCAGCAGTTATAGCAGTGAACACATCACATATGCTTATAATTCTAGAAAATAAGCATATATCGGTTCTTGATATATTAAAAGGATAACCTGTACCATTAAACTTTTCATGATGTTGTGCGATTCCATCTATAATTGATTGAGTCATAGAGGAATTTCTAGATACTATTTCTTTCCCCAAAAAAGGATGAAGTTTCATCTGTTCATATTCATCACGTGTAAGCTTGCCAGGTTTATTTACAATTTTATTTGAAATTTTAGTTTTTCCTATGTCATGAAACATAGATGAAATAGCTAGGTTTCTTAGTTCCTGATCAGGTAATTCCATATTGGAACCTAAAAATATAGACATAATGCATGTATCTACAGAATGAACATATGTGTAATTATCATAAGTTTTAACTTCATATAAATTCAAATTTATAGAATCATCAGATTGAATATAAGCTATTAAATCATCAATAATATTCAAGGAATGGTTTAAAGATTTTTCATTACAGGTAATAAAATCATTAAACATATTGGGAATTGATTCTAGAGTACTTTTCTTTAAATCTATTAATTTATCCTCATCAAGATTTATATCATCTAATTCATCAGCTTGAATATATACAAAAAATATTCCTTGTGATACTAATTTATTAACTATATTAGTAGAAAGAAGTATTCCTTTCTTTAATAAGACTTTACCAGTGCATGAAATTATATCCTTAGCTAAAGTTTCGGTATTATTTAAATTTTTTATTAATGTTAATTTCATTTGCTACACCTCAATTAAAATAATATTGGATATCTAAATGTAAAGTTGATGTATAAAAAATAACATGTAATATAATTATAATTCATTTCACTAAATAAGTGTGTTATTTAGCAAAAGTATAATAGATAAAATTATATAACAAATAAAAACAGCTATTTAAAAAAATATTAATAATAATATTGACAAGCATATATATAAATGGTAAACTTAATTTCGTTGTGAAAAAGCAACAAAAAACAAGTTGAAAAAACTTAAAAAAAGTTATTGACAAGGAAGAGATTCCTTGATAAAATAATAAAGGTCGTCACTAGTAAGTGATGAAGAAATGGTCTTTGAAAATTAAACAGAGAAGAAGGTAAAACCAGTTAATTCCGATAGAGAAATCTATCAAAATGACATTAACTAATGTCAGCGAGACA
>NZ_JBLLJL010000017.1:0-1744 GCF_056172015.1 Clostridium sp. LXY-7
CGCTAAGTGATCCCCTTAACCTTCCAGCACCGGGCAGGCGTCAGCCCCTATACATCAGCTTTCGCTTTAGCAGAGACCTGTGTTTTTGCTAAACAGTTGCTTGGGCCTATTCTCTGCGACCTACTTGCGTAGGCACCCCTTCTCCCGAAGTTACGGGGTCAATTTGCCGAGTTCCTTAACAGCAATTCTTCCGCTGGTCTTAGGATTCTCTCCTCACCTACCTGTGTCGGTTTGCGGTACGGGTACCAACTTCCTCCATAGAGGCTTTTCTTGGCAGCGTGGAATCAGGTACTTCGCTCTAATGAGCTCCCCATCACACCTCAGATTCAGCTAGCGGATTTGCCTACTAGCTACTCCTAAATGCTTAGACACACATCCAATAGTGTGCACACCCTATCCTCCTGCGTCACCCCATTTGTGATAACGTCCGTTGGTAGTACTGGAATATCAACCAGTTGTCCATCACCTACGCCTTTCGGCCTCGGCTTAGGTCCCGACTAACCCTGAGAGGACGAGCCTTCCTCAGGAAACCTTAGGTTTTCGACCGCCAGGATTCTCACCTGGCTCGCGCTACTTATGCCAACATTCTCACTTCTGCATCGTCCACCGCTCCTTACGGTACGACTTCAGCCAATGCAGAAAGCTCCTCTACCACGTACACATAGTGTACATCCATAGCTTCGGTAGTAAGTTTTAGCCCCGGACATCTTCGGCGCGGGATCTCTTGACTAGTGAGCTATTACGCACTCTTTAAATGAGTGGCTGCTTCTAAGCCAACATCCTAGTTGTCTTAGAAATCCCACATCCTTTACCACTTAACTTACATTTGGGGACCTTAGCTGATGGTCTGGGCTTTTTCCCTTTTGACTACGGATCTTATCATTCGCAGTCTGACTGCCGAAATAAAAGTATATGGCATTCGGAGTTTGATAAGGTTCAGTAAGCGTTATGCCCCCTAGCCTATTCAGTGCTCTACCTCCATTACTCAATTAATCGACGCTAGCCCTAAAGCTATTTCGAGGAGAACCAGCTATCTCCGAGTTCGATTGGAATTTCTCCGCTATCCACAGCTCATCCCATGGTTTTTCAACACCAACGTGGTTCGGACCTCCACGACATTTTACTGTCGCTTCATCCTGGCCATGGATAGGTCACCCGGTTTCGGGTCTACGACATGCAACTTTGCGCCCTATTCAGACTCGGTTTCCCTTCGGCTCCGTACCTTAAGTACTTAACCTCGCTACATATCGTAACTCGTTGGCTCGTTCTACAAAAAGCACGTCGTCACACATATAAAGTGCTTCGACCGGTTGTAGGCACACGGTTTCAGGTTCTATTTCACTCCCCTTCCGGGGTTCTTTTCACCTTTCCCTCACGGTACTTCTTCACTATCGGTCACTAGGTAGTATTTAGCCTTGGGAGGTGGTCCTCCCTGCTTCCCACAAGGTTTCACGTGTCTCGTGGTACTCTGGATCAGAACTCTTGATTTCTTCTTTTCGCCTACAGGCCTATTACCTTCTACGGAGTAGCTTTCCAGCTATCTTCGACTAAGAAAATTTCAATTTTATGTTCTGTCCTCAACCCCCAAGCCAAAGGCTTAGGTTTGGGCTCTTTCCCTTTCGCTCGCCGCTACTCAGGAAATCGAGGTTTCTTTCTCTTCCTCGGGGTACTTAGATGTTTCAGTTCCCCCGGTTTACCTCTATATACCTATTTATTCAGTATATAGTACATAGTGTTTACTATG
>NZ_JBLLJL010000020.1:0-930 GCF_056172015.1 Clostridium sp. LXY-7
GCCGCTACTCAGGAAATCGAGGTTTCTTTCTCTTCCTCGGGGTACTTAGATGTTTCAGTTCCCCCGGTTTACCTCTATATACCTATTTATTCAGTATATAGTACATAGTGTTTACTATGTAGGTTTCCCCATTCGGAAATCTCTGGATCACTGGCTATTTGCGCCTACCCAAAGCTTATCGCAGCTTATCACGTCCTTCATCGGCTCCTAGTGCCAAGGCATTCACCATGCGCCCTTTGTAGCTTGACCTTAAGTCGCTTTTGCCATAATCTGCGCATTACGTCGTCAGCTTCGTTGTTCTGGTGCTCATTTACTTGAAGTAAACTCTGCTCCTCACGCCTCGCTTCCTAGTACTGCTTGATTCTGCCAAAAGCTCAATTACTTCTTGGATTTAATCTATAAATCAATTTGATTATAAATTCATATCCTTGAAATACTGGTAACTCTATCTTCTTACAAAGATTAGTAAATTATCTTGACGAAATTGTTTAATTTAAATCTAAATTTAAAGGTTAAACAAATTTTCTTATTTTACTATGTAATTTTCAAAGAACACTAAAAATTATTATAGCCTTCGTATTTTGTTTTTAGCTTCAGTCACTATGGTGCTCATTTAACTTAATAAACTCTACTCCATGTTACTTTGCTATCGCAAATTACTTGCCTCTAATAATTTAATTTCAATTTCTGAGAGATAGTCTCTCAAAATTAAACAGAGTTAAAGTACCAGTGCCCAGCTAAGCTGGATGGGCTCATCTAAACTTACTAAAATAACTTTTATTAAGTAAGATTCGCTCAATGTCATAAGGGATTAACCTTATGTCGACTCCCTAGAAAGGAGGTGATCCAGCCGCAGGTTCTCCTACGGCTACCTTGTTACGACTTCACCCCAATCACTAATCCCACCTTCGGCCGCTGGCTCCTTACGGT
>NZ_JBLLJL010000021.1:0-586 GCF_056172015.1 Clostridium sp. LXY-7
CAGCGGCCGAAGGTGGGATTAGTGATTGGGGTGAAGTCGTAACAAGGTAGCCGTAGGAGAACCTGCGGCTGGATCACCTCCTTTCTAGGGAGTCGACATAAGGTTAATCCCTTATGACACACTGGTACTTTAACTCTGTTTAATTTTGAGAGACTATCTCTCAAGAATGAATACAAACCTAAAGGTTTGTATATATGTTCTTTGAAAATTACATAGTAAAATAAGAAAATTTGTTTAACCTTTAAATTTAGATTTAAATTAAACAATTTCGTCAAGATAATTTATTATTCTTTGTAAGATGATAGAGTTACCAGTTTTTTTAGAAAAACTAAGCTTTTGCTTATAGCAAAAGTAACTTAAGGTCAAGCTACAAAGGGCGCATGGTGAATGCCTTGGCACTAGGAGCCGATGAAGGACGTGATAAGCTGCGATAAGCTTTGGGTAGGCGCAAATAGCCAGTGATCCAAAGATTTCCGAATGGGGAAACCTACATAGTAAACACTATGTACTATATACTGAATAAATAGGTATATAGAGGTAAACCGGGGGAACTGAAACATCTAAGTACCCCGAGGAAGAGAAAGAA
>NZ_JBLLJL010000022.1:0-568 GCF_056172015.1 Clostridium sp. LXY-7
AAAGTCATGTGCTCTACCGACTGAGCTAGTGAACCATTTTGGCTGGGATAGCAGGATTTGAACCTACGAATGCCAGAGTCAAAGTCTGGTGCCTTACCGCTTGGCGATATCCCATTATGGTGCGTCTTAAGGGATTCGAACCCCTGGCCCACGCCTTAGAAGGGCGTTGCTCTATCCAGCTGAGCTAAAGACGCATTTGGAGCGGGTGAAGGGAATCGAACCCTCGTAACTAGCTTGGAAGGCTAGCACTCTACCATTGAGTTACACCCGCAAAGTGGTGCAGATGAAGGGAGTCGAACCCCCACGCCGCTAAGCGCTAGATCCTAAGTCTAGTGCGTCTGCCAATTCCGCCACATCTGCATATGGTGACTCCTAGGGGAATCGAACCCCTGTTACCACCGTGAAAGGGTGGTGTCTTAACCGCTTGACCAAGGAGCCATAAATAAAAAACTTGGCGACCACTTACCCTCCCACAGAGCTTCCCCTGCAGTACTCTCAGCCGTCCAAGGCTTAACTGGCGTGTTCGGTATGGGAACGAGTGTATCCCTTGGACGCATTATCACCAAAT
>NZ_JBLLJL010000023.1:0-546 GCF_056172015.1 Clostridium sp. LXY-7
TGGGGTGAAGTCGTAACAAGGTAGCCGTAGGAGAACCTGCGGCTGGATCACCTCCTTTCTAGGGAGTCGACATAAGGTTAATCCCTTATGACATTGAGCGAATCTTACTTAATAAAAGTAATTTTAGTAAGTTTAGATGAGCCCATCCAGCTTAGCTGGACACTGGTACTTTAACTCTGTTTAATTTTGAGAGACTATCTCTCAACAGTTAAAATTATTAGAAACTAGTAGTTCGAGGTAGCAAAGGAATGAGGAGCGGAATTTATTAAATATAAATGAGCATCCTAGTGACTGAAGCTAGCCATGGAATACGAAGTTTATAGTAATTTTAATATGATGTCCAATAATATGGGGGTATAGCTCAGTTGGGAGAGCACCTGCCTTGCACGCAGGGGGTCAAGAGTTCGAATCTCTTTATCTCCACCACATGTGGGTCTATAGCTCAGCTGGTTAGAGCGCACGCCTGATAAGCGTGAGGTCGATGGTTCGAGTCCATTTAGACCCACCATTTATGTTCTTTGAAAATTACATAGTAAAATAAGAAAA